>JAFUEP010000005.1 GCA_017470345.1 Prevotella sp. | reverse complement strand
GTCTCACGTCGCAATCCCTCAATGCGACGTGAGACACGTCGCCTCCTACTTGTGCGCTGCAAAGTTACGAATAATTTTGCAGAACGGAACTATTTCACCACCACTTTTTTGCCGTCGACGATGTAGACGCCCTTGCCGAGAGCGCTGCCGGCCCTCAGTTTCTGTCCGGCCATGTTGTAGGTGCCCTTGGCGGGTCGCGACGGCAGCGTGAGCGTGGTGATGGCGGTGAGCTGATAGCGCAGCTCGGCCACCTCGCTGTCGGCATAGCCCGGGGCGGTGGCAATGGCCTTGATGACCATGTCGTCGGTCAGGGCGATGGGCGCGGTGTAGCGCTGGCGCGTCGGACTGTCGCACGGGCAGCTCTCGTCAAGCGTGTAGTAGATGGTGGCTCCGGGCAGACTGCACGAGAGGGCAATCATCGTCCCGGCCTCATAGCCCTGACCGGGCTGATAGTCGGCCACGGGCATGGGGCAGACGAAGCCCGCCTCGTCCTTCACCTCGACGACGACGACGGTCTGCACCGAAGGATCGTCCTCCATGTGCAGCACGACGGCCGTCGTGCCGTAGGCCTCACCCGTGACGGTCAGCACGGCGCGGCCCTCGGCGTCCAGCGTGAGCACCTCGTCGTCGGTGCTGGCCACCATGTCGCCCAGCATCTTCACCGTCACCTTCCGTCCGGCAGCTGCCTCAGTGGGCAGGGCCTGGATGGCGAGCGTCGCCGACTGGTCGTAGACGACGTGGAGGGCGCTGTCGGCCACGAGCTGCTCGACGACCTGTTCGATGTCGAAGTCCTGCGTAAAGGGCTGTCCCATCGCGACGCCGGCATAGCTCTCGACGTCGCCGCTGACGGTGAGCGTCAGCTTTTGTCCGGCGGGCATGGTCGCATCGGGCACGAAGCGCACCCTCTGCGCCAGCATGCTCTGCTCGGTCTGCCCTTCGGCCCCGACCAGTTCAAGCCGGCCTGCCACGGGCTCACCACTGCGGCTGATGCTGACGCGGCCGTCGGCCGTGAGCGACGTGCCGACCATCCACTTGTCGAAGCCCACCAGCACCTGCTGCGGCGTGGCCTTCACGCTCTGCACCTGGGGCTCGCCCAGCTGCATCATGGCCTGGTTGACGTCGAGTTGCGGCGGCGGCACGGGCAGCCATTCTGAGTACTCCGTGCGGTAGCCCTGCTTCTCATACTTCACCTGCCAGAGGCCCGTGGGCACCATCCAGCCGTATTCGCCATTCTCATTGGTCAGCTGCGGGTTCACCTGACCGTAGTGCTCGGCGTCCCACATCGTCACCTTCTCCACTTCGTCGCCATAGATGTCCTTCACCGTCTCCTTATAGAACACGGTGGCGGTGGCGCCCTCCACGCGGTTCGACATGACGCCCTCGTAGACGAAGCCCGAGGGGTCGAGCGTGCCGTCGGACGTAGGCTTGAAGGGGCCGGGGCCTTTCTTCTTCGGATATTCCGGGCAGGAGCCCTCCTCCACGCACTTCGGACAGTTGCCGCCGCAGCCCTGATGGCACTTCAGCTCCGACCGCTCGATGGAGAACACCTCAAGGGCGGCCTCCATGCGCTCCTCGTACATGCTGTTCGAGAGCATCGTCAGACCGATCTTGGCTATAGCCAGAGCCAGGCCCGAGAACGAGGCGCCGCTGGTGGGGATGAGTGCGGCGAAGCATCCCAGCGAGGCCACCAGGGCCACGATGTCTGACGAGATGGCCGTGATCATGTAGGGCACACACCAGCGTCCGAACGAGTCGATGTCGCCCCGCAGCTTGTCGGCGGCCGCCTGGTCGTCGGGGCACGGGTTGGGTATGGCCTGGCGGATCTTGTTCAGCGCCATGCCGTTGTCGCGGAACTTCGAGTAGGTGGAGTAGAGCGACCAGAGGCTGGCCAGCGAGCCGGCAAACTTGCCCACCTTGAACTTTGTGCAGAACGAGCGCACCTTCTCCAGTCCGCTGGTGCGCAGCAGGTTGAGCTCCAGCTTCGACTCCAGCCACCAGCGCTGCATGCGGCTCAGGTTGGGGTCGGCCAGTTTCTTGCCAATCTCGACCGAGGTGTTCTCGGCCATGTAGATCCAGTAGTTGAACTTCGTGATCGAGGCTTCGGCCACCTCGGCAATCTTGCCCAGATAGTCCTGGAACTTGTCGAGATATTCGCCCATCTTCTCCAGACTCTTCACCCAGTCGCCGTCAGCATTCGAGCGGATGTTCATGCGGGCGGCAGCGGCGCCGCTGACCGTGATGCGCAGGTCGTTCTTCAGGTCGACGAACTCCCATCCGCCGTCAGCGCGGGCCAGGGTGTAGACGCTGGTGCCGTCGTCCAGCCGGCCCTGCTCGTAGCCCTCGGCCTTGAGCAGCGCCTCGCTGGTGCCGGCGGCGCTGCTCGTCGTGATGCCCTCGGCCAGGTCGGCAGCCAGCTCGTTGAGCTTCTGGGCATGGCCGCTGATGCCGGCGAAGAAGTCGGCGATGGCGCCACCCTCCTGCCACAACGCATCCACCTCGGCGATGAGCTGCTCGACGGTCTTCGTGCTGACGTCGGGGGCGGCGTTGACGTCCAGTCCGCGCCACTGCATGTACTCGGCCAGCTTCTGGCCGATCTGTTCGGTGGGGATGGCCCCCTCGTTGCCGGCAGAAGCGGCCGTCTCGCCCTGGGCGACGAGCGTGCCGAGGTCGCCGAGCAGGTCGGCACCCTCGCCCTCGTCGGCCCGGAACTGCTCGTCGAACCAGCCGACGACGTCGTCGGCCGCCTGTCGCGAGCCGATGGCCTCACGGTGGTAGAAGGGCTCCACAAGCACGCTGTTGGGGATGTTGCGTGTGTTGAACTTCGCGTAGGCTATCCAATGATTTTTGCGTTGGTTGTAGTGTGCCCAGGCGATGGTCTCGGCGCCGTCGGGGCCGTCGCCCCAGATGTGGAGTGCCACGGCGTAGACCTTCGTCGTGTCGTTGTTCGACAGGTTCACCTCGAAGGTGAAGTCGGTGTTGTAGCCGTCCTCATTGCTGTAGCCGTAGGAGGCGGGCGAGGCCTTGCCCGTCTGATAGTCGAAGGTCACCTCCTGACTCTCCAGGTGCACGGGGTGGTGGTTGAAGAACTGCATCTTCGTCCACAGCGGCGCCACGCCGTTGGGGTCGTAGACGACGGTCTTCGACTCCGTCTGATAGCTGGTGTCCTTCCATTTGTAGGGCTTGATGACGGCGTAGATGTTGTGCTTGCTCAGCGCCGTGGGACTGCTGAGCTGGCACTGGGCCTGCCACGTGCCGTTCTTCTGGATCTGCGCCTGACCGATGGGCGTGCCGTCGTCCATCACTGTCACCTCGTAGTAGGGAGGAGCGGGCTGCGTCCAGACAGCGGCGGCGCTGCTGGCCTTGCGCTGCCCGCGGGCCGCGGCGGGCTCCTCCTCAGCCTCATAATACTGAGTGGTGCCGCTGACGATGAACGATGGATTGACGAGCAGCTCCTGCACGTAGATGCCCGACTTGCTGACGCTGACGTCGGTCGTCTCGAGCACTTCGCGGTACTGCTTTCCGCCGAGCGTGTAGCTGAGGTAGGCCTCGGGCATGGACATGCCGGCCTCGAGGGGCACCGTCATGATGCTCATGCGTCCGCCCTCGTCGATGTGGGGCCACTCGACGGTGAGCCTGCGGCTGTAGCGGTCCCACGTGGCCGTGGCTGCCGTCATGGCGATGCCGCCGGAGCGATAGTCGCCAGCAGTGGTGATGTCGTCGATAGATACAGGCAACATCCAGGGCTTGCCGCCCATGTAGGGCTGATACTGGCGATAGCTCCTGTAGGCCGTGGGGACGGAGAAGCCCTCGGGCAGGTAGAACTCCAGGCGGCAGTCAGTCGGATAGAGGCTCGCGTCGTAGCTGGTGCCCAGCATGCGCTCCTGCAGCCCCTCGAAGGCCACCTTGACGCCGAACGAGCAGTCGTAGCCCACCTTTGCCTCGGTGGGGCTGCCCACGCGTCGCTCGCTGAGGTTCGTCTCCAGCTGCGTCTGGGTGTAGGGCACTCGACTGAATGCGACCTCGGCCATGCGGCCCTGACCGACGCTGACCGTCTGGGCCACGTAGTCCTCGTCGGCCGTGTAGAGCTCCAGCTGTCGGCGGCTGTTGATGCCTTGATACTGCGGGCCCTTCGACATGGCCGCCACGAGGTAGTCGCCGTCGGGCAGGTCGGTGAACGTGGCAAAGGTGCGGTCGCCGAACTCATGCTTGGTGATCAGCTCGCCCGTCCGGGCATTGAAGAGGAGCACGGCGGGATGGCTGCTGACCGACATCGAGTAGCGGGCATGGATATAGCCCCGCTCGACGATGGGCAGCACGATGCTGACCATGCCGTCCTCGCCGACGGTGCCCTCGGCCTCGGCGGGCTCCACCCTGCCGCGGGTGTCGGTGGCGCTGACGTGGAGCCGTGAGCCCACGGGCAGCGCGCTGTAGAGGACGTAGGAGGGATAGCGCACCAGATAGTCGCTGATGAGCGTGTCGCGCCCGTCGGGCAGCGTGGCGGTGAACGTGTACTCCAGACTGCGGCCGTCGCTGTAGCCTTGCTCCACGACGGGCGTCTCACCCTCGGCCACGGCGGCCTGATAGGTGTGACTGAGCAGGATGGTGGTGCCGCGTGCCGGCTGGAAGACGGTGCGGAACACGGTGGTGTCCCGCAGGTTGGCGTTGAACGACTGTGCGCCGTGCAGGGGCGAAGTCACGGTGATGGTGCTCATCGTGGCGGCCACCTCGCCGACGGTATGTCCGCCGGCGTCGGTGGTCAGCAGGGTGCGCGCACCGGTGGTGCCGTCGGGCAGCACCTGCGCCACGTCGACGGTGGCGCCGCCGATGCCCTGGCGGCTGACGGAGTCGACGACGGTGAAGCTGGCGGTGGTCGTCGCGAGCTGTCGGAGCTGCAGGCGGATGGCGGTGTCGGCGCCGTCCTGCCCGACGACGTATCTGAGCGTGTCGGGCTGCTCGTAGCGGGCAGCCAGCCGGTTGCCCAGGAGCATGAAGACGCTGAGGGCATCGCCGTCGAGCACGTCGCTGACGGTGTTGCCCCGCTTCAGGTAGGTGCCGTCGGCCCTACGCCACGTCACGGTGTAGTCGTCCTCGTCGAGGGTCTGTCCGTCGCTGCCCTCGAGGGCGACGGTCAGCGTGCGGGGCGTGCGCAGACTGCCGAAGCTGATGCTCTGGTCGGCCTCGCCCACGAAGATGTTCTCCAGGCGCGCCGCCACGTCGCCCGTCGTCGTGCGCAGCACCAGGTCGTAGACGGTGTTCGCCGTCAGATAGCGGAACTCGTAGTCGTTGTGCGGGCCGACGAGCTGAGTGCGCTTGATGCCTGAGCGGCGGTCGGTCAGCTCCAGGTGCATGCCCTTATAGAGGGCCAGCGTCGCGGCGTCGGCCTCAGCCATGAGGCAGACTGTCAGCGTGACGCCCGTGGCATCCATCGGCACGATGGTCATCTCCTTCCAGTAGTCGGCCGACTGATAGAGCGCGACGGCCTCGAGCGGCACGCAGACCACGATGTCCTTCGTGTCCTGGAAGGGCATGAACTCCTCGGCCTGCTCTGCCCCGCTATAGAGCACCTTTTCGATTCTGAACTTGGGCGGCATCAGTGCGAGGCAGGTCAGCGTCTTCACGCTCGAGCCCCAGAAGGCGGTGCTTTCGATGGTCGTGATGGTAGCAGGGAGCACCAGCTCGGTGAGGTTCTTCGTTTGCTCCGCATAAGTCTCCTGATTCCAGTGGGCGGTCAGTTCCGTGGCTGTCGTGCGGCTGTAGTCAGCGTAGTACATGTTGGGGAAGTCGTAGCAACCGTTGATGATGTTGAAGTTGCTGCCGATGTCGCGTGCACAGATGTAGCGCAGCACTTTGTAGCGGTCTTCACTATAGTTGAAGTTGTCGGGATAGCCGCTGCCGTTGTAGCGGTAGTCCTCGACGAGGGTGCCCGTCTCGGGATACCATCCGTTGGTGCCGGGCTGGTCGTTGGGCGTGGTGGGCGTGTAGCGGCAGACGACCTGCAGGTCGACGTCGCAGTCGGCCATGACGTAGTAGGTGTAGTCGCGGCCGTCGCGCCGCTCCATCACCTTTCCGCCCCAGTCGCGGAAGGGCACCTCCTGGCCGTTCTCGAGCAGCTGCCAGAAGAGGTAGCTGCCGTTGGCGCCCTGCCACTGGCTCTTGATGTAGACGAGTGTTCCGGCGGGCAGCGTCATGTCGAGTTCGGTGGTGTCGCTCTGCAGTTTATAATCGTTATCGCCGATGCGATAGGAGACGTAGGCGTTCATCACGTGCTCGGGCTCGAGGGTTATCTTCAGCCGGTGCTCCGACGCGGTCTGTGCCGTGGCCGCCAGGGCCATCAGGCAGAGCAGGCATATATGGAATAGTCGTTTCATAGCTATATATAGTTATATGTGTGATGCTTTACTTGATGATTTTCTTTCCGTCACGGATGTAGACGCCCTTGGCGGGCGTGCTGACGGGCTGGCCCAGCAGGTTGAAGAGGCCCATGGTGGTCATCGCGGGGGCTTCGACGGCTTCGACTGCCGTAGGCTCGGCATCGCCCAGGGCAATGACGAAGCGCTGCGGATGGCTGCCGGCGGGGGCGGTGAAGGTGTAATCGTCACGGTCGAGCTGAGTGCGGATGCCGGTCTCACGGTCGATGAGCCAGACGAGAATGCCGTCCGAGGGGCCCTTGACGCTGAGGGTGAGGGTGTAGGTGCCGGCCTCGGCGAGCCGCATGCCCAGGGGGACGATGCCGTCGGCCAGCGGCCGCTCGTTGATGGCGTAGGCCAGTCCGGTGGCGTCGGTGGTGTAGAGGAGGGTGGCGTCGTCGTCGCTCAGGAGCGGGGCGTCGTGGCCCAGGTCGTAGCCCGTGGTGGTGGCGGGGTTGATGACGAAGCGGGTGGTGGAGTGGAGGGTGTCGGCCTGTTCGGCGGAACGCGATAACATCGCGTTATACACGACGCGGTGGCGGTTCTGGTCGGCGCGGCGCAGGGCTCGTGCGCTGTTGACAGAGGCACCCTTGACGAAGGTGTCGTCGACCTGCCGGCGGTCGGCGCTGAAGGTGATCTCAGCCACGTCGTCGGGGCACTGCACGAAGATGGCCTCGTGGGGATAGAGCACGATCTCGTCGTCGAGGGCGCTGACGGCCTTCCACTGGTTGCTCTGATAGCGGGCGGTGTTGAGGATGAAGAAGGGTCCGTCGTAGTCGAGGCCGCGGATGTCGAGGAACGAGGGGAAGGGCATGCCCACGAGGTTCCAGTTGCGGTTATGGAGGAACTCCGAGGCGTGGTGCTGCAGCGGCACGCTGATGTCGTCGCTGGTGGCGAAGTAGTTGGTGCCCCCGGCGGCGGGCTTCAGGTGGTAGTAGCCCCAGTGGTAGCCCCACTTGCCGGTGTGGTCCTGATAGAGCTGCTGCTCGGGCATGACGGCATAGCCGGTGCCGGAGTGCAGCGTCTCGTCGGGCTGTATGCGCACCCACGTGTGCCCGAAGTCAGTGGTGGCGCGTGCGGCCCCGTCGTAGCGGTAGAAGGTGACGGGGGTGTTGGGGTTGTCGCCGATGATGTCGCTGACTCGGACGTCGAAGGGCGGCGTGAAGAAGTATTTGCCAGTGAAGATGCAGCGCAGGTCGATGTCGTCGATGGTCGCCGTGCCGTGGTTGACGAAGCAGTCGTACTTCGACTGGCGATAGGACCAGTCGGTGTTGGCATCGAAGGTCATGCCCAAGTGGCCGATGCGCATCGTGGCGCCCTCGCTGACGGTCAGGCTGGGGTGATGGTCGCTCGACTGCTCGATGCCCGCGATGTCGTGCAGGGTGATCATGCTGACGTCATACTTCGCCTGCTGCAAGGCGCTCGTGGGCGTGATCGTGACCCGGCCGATGATGTTCAGGTGCGACTGTCCGGCGTCGTCGAGCGGCTTGATGCTCTCTATTTGGTTATAGTCGGCATTGGCCTGATAGAGGTCTATCGACGCCCGGGGCACGTAGAGCGTGGTGGGGCGGTCGCGGCTGATGAGGAACTCATTGTAGCTGTAGGGAGGCACCATGGCGCGCAGAATGACGCTGTCAGGATGGTGCTGGCTGTTGTCGCCGAGCATGCAGCCGCCCACGGAGAGGAGCGTCGAGGGCAGGTCGAGCACGCGCAGGCTGTCGCTGTAGAAGGCCCGCTCGCCAATGCTGATGACGCCCTCGGGCACGATCATGCGCTCGTAGCGTCCGCCGTTGAAGGCATAGCGGCCTATCTGGTGCAGACGCGACGGCAGGCGCACTTCCGTCAGGGGCACTTTTTCAAAGCAGAAGGGTCCGATGTAGGTGACGCCGTCGGGGATGTCGATGCGGGTGAGCGACGTGCACTTCGCGAAGGTCGAGCCGCTGAGACAGGTGACCGACCGCGGGATGTTGACCTCCGTGAGGCTGGTGCACTGGTTGAAGGTGCCGTCGAGGGTGCGGATGCCCTCGGGCAGGCGGACGCTCCTGAGCGCCGAGCAATAGCCGAAGGGGGCGTTGGCAATGCTGTCGACCGTCTCGGGGATGGTGACGTCGGTCAGCTGCTGGCAGTCGCGGAATATCTCGCGCTTCATCGTCGTCATGCTCCGAGGCCACACCATCTTCTCGATGCCGCTGCCCCAGAAGGCATACTCCTCGATGTCGCGCAGCGTCTCGGGCAGGACGGCCTCCCGGAGCGCCTTGGTGTTGGCGTAGGCCTCGCGGCGGATGGTGGTGACGGCGGCGGGCAGGTCGAGCGAGGTGATGGCGGTGCCCGAAAAGAAATAGTTGGGGATGACGGTGAGGTCGGCCGGCAGCCGCACCTGCTCCAGGGCGTAGCAGTGCCAGAAGGTGGACGTGCCCACCATCTTCTCGTCGGTCAGCCCGTCGGGAAAGGTGAAGCTCTTCAGGTTGGCACAGTCGCAGAACGTGCCGTCTCCGTCGATGACGACGCCTGGCGGCAGGGTGTAGGACGTCAGGCCGGTGTTGCGGAAGACATTGCCGCTGAGGGTGACGCCCGTGCCCAGAAAAGTGACAGTGGTCAGACTCTGGCAGTTGCGGTAGGCCGAGTTCTCGATCTTGGTCACCGTGGCGGGGATGGTGACGGCCGTCAGGGCGGTGCCGCTGAAGGCCGAGCTGCCAATGGAGGTGATGGCCGGCGGCAGCTGCACCTGGCTCAGGTTGGTACAGTCTGCAAAGATACTGTTTCCTATCGCAGTCATCCCACTGGGCAGCGTGATGCTTGTCAGCGACTTGCAATTCTGGAAGGCATTGGAGCCGATAGTCGTCACCGTCGGCGGAAGGGAGAAATTCTGAAGGCTGTCGCAGCCGTTCAGGGCCTGCGACGCAATATCGGTGGCCACCGACGAGAAGACGATGGTCTTCAGCCGCTTTTTACCCGACAGCGACATGGCTTTCATCGCCTCGTTGTCGGTGCCGGCAAGGTCGAGCGACGCGAGGTTGGTCATCTGGTTGCGAATGACATTGTAGTCGTCGCGGTTCAGCGTGCCGCTGACGGTGAGCGAGGTGACGTCGGCCAGCTCGCCGACCTCCTCAATCTGCTCCTGGATTTTCACGAAGAGCGTGCCTGGCTCGTCCACGTGCACGCTGACGCTTAGTCCCGTCTGGGCATGGATGCTGGTGGCGAAGGCGGCCGCCAGCAGTAGGGGGGATAGCATTCGTTTCTTCATATTATTGCTTCTTTGATTAGTAATTTCGATAAACGACCTTGCAAAAATAGTCGTTTTCACTTGACTATAACTGACATAATCTGAAAATTGGCTGACATTTTCGGAATATGGCAGTAAATAGATGGGGCAGCTGCTGATCCACAGCCTCTGTGGGGTTATGACACCAGTCTGTGTTTTGTCAATAAAATTCACAATATTTCGCCCGTTTCCCACAAATGTCTGATAATCAACACATTTACGGAACGACAAAAAAGAAGCGGTGCTTTTCGAGGAGAGAAGTGCCGCTTTTCGAGCAGAAAAGCACCGCTTCTCTGGCCGAGAAGCGGTGCTTTTTTGATAAGATGTAGTCTGATTGTAAAATAAATTCTGAAAATACAGGGTGCGTAAGGCCATCATCCCTGCTGCACCCACTCGCGGGCCGTCATGCCGGTGATGGCCTTGAACGTGCGGAAGAACGAACGCTCGTTGGCGAAGCCCGACTCAAAGCTCACCTCGGTCAGCTTCATGTCGGGATGGCTGAGCAACAACTGCTGCGCGTGGTTGATGCGGTAGGTGTTGACAAACTGCGAGAACGTCTGGTTGCGCGTCTGCTTGATGCAGTCGGTGACGTAGCGGGTGTTGGTGCCGAGGGCCGAGGCCAGGTCTGACACTTTCAGGTCGGCATTGCGAAACATCCGCTGCTGCTCCATCAGCTCGCAGATGCGGTCCATCAGGGCGGTGTCTGGGCGGCGGGGTGACGTCGGGTCGGCCTCAGCGGCGGGAGCTTCTTCTGACCGCCGCCGACGCATCAGCCAGACGGCAGCAAGGACGAGGGCTGCGCCGACGATGGTCAGCAGCAGCCACAGGCGGCTGTCGGCTCCTGCGCTCGGAGCCTCGCCCTGACCTAATTGGATGAGCCATGCCGAGGGGGAAGGAAAGAAGTTATTGGACTGAAAGTCAGGCTGAACGACGCCGCCCACGACGGCCAGGTTGCCCTCGGGGGTGAGCGTCGGCAGGGCATGGAAGGCGCAGTCGGGCAGCGGGTCGGTGTAGTAGAGCGTCAGACGGCCTTTGGCACCCTCGCCGGGCTTTGCGCGCAGGCTGGCCTCAGTGAGGAGCGGTGCATAGTCGAGACAGAGGGCATAGAAACGGCAGTGGCGGTCGCAGCCGGTCAGGTAGGCGCGCTGACGGCTGCGGTCGGCATGGACGAGGAAGTTGTAGAGGATGGTGTCGCCGGTGACGGGCGACAGCAGGGGCACGGGGTAGTCGGTGGGCACAAGCGTGAAGGACGTGTCGCGCAGCAGGACGAAGGCGACGTCGCCCGTCGGATAGCCCGGCACGAGAGGCTGGGCGTGGGTGTTGCGCTCGACGGTGAAGAGCGAGGCGTAGAATCCCCGCCGCTCGTCGCCGACGAAGGCGTCGCTGCTGTTATAGGCGGCCTGGGCGGTGCGCGGGCGCCACTCTTGCAGCAAGGGCGGAGAGAAGGGCTCGCCCCGCAGACGGTCGACGACAATGCTGTCGTAGCGGCCGCCCCGGACGTCATAGTCGCTCAGGATGAACACGTCGTCGCGCGCGACGCGGAAGATGAATGGCGAGGAGCGCTGGACGGCCGGGGCCTTGACGCGACGGAAGTGGCGGCGGCCGTCGAACAACTCGATGGCGTCGTCGGCGTACCAGTTGCCGCTGACGACGACGCGGCCGCTGTCGATCTCGGCGCCCGACAGCAGGGTGCGCTTCTGGTCGAGGGTGCCGAAGCCGGTAAACGAATGGGTCGCCGGGTCGTACATCTCAACCTCATAGCTCTGGCCGATGCCCAGGTTCTTCTCGTGGCCGCCGGCAATGAGCACCCGGCCGGAGCTGAGGGGCAGCGCCATGGCGTCGTCGTGGCTGTAGACGGTGCTGACCAGCTGCCAGCGGCCGTCGACATAGCGCTCGGCGGTCTGCGTGGGCACGAAGCCGGTGGTGTGGCCGCCGATGACCATCAGTCCGTCGTCGGCATAGACCACGGCATGTCCGCCGCGGGGCACGTTCAGGTCGGGCAGCCGCTCGGCCGCCACCTTCTGCGTCGGACACTGTTCATCAGCCTTTACTCCAGCGGCAGACAGGGCAAGAACGCATAGAATAATCCATCGTGCACGCATTCTGATCATCCTTGTGAGCTTTTGTATCGGCAAAAGTACGAAAAATCCCGCAAAGAGCCAAGCTTTTACGGGATTATGTTGCATATATGTCAGCAAAAGAGGGCTTTAAGCGCCCGGAGGAGGGCGTCGTCCTCCTCGCGCGTCTGCACGGCGATGCGGAAATGGGCGGGGGTGAGGCCATGGAAATTGGCGGCGTCGCGGATGAGCAGACCGTGGCGGCGGGCCAGTCGCTCCTTCAGATCGGCGGCCGTGCCGTGGCGCAGGCGACAGAGCAGGATGTGGGAGTCGGTGGGATGGACGTCGACAAGGCCAGTGGCCTGCAGCGCGCGGGCCATGCGCTGCGCCTCGTTGACGAGCGCGGCCGTCGGGAGGGCATAGTCGTGGGCGTGGGCCGTCAGATAGAGGGCGGCCTCGTGTGCCAGCGAGCCGATGCTCCAGGGCTTCTGGCGGCGACGGAGCGTCGGCATGAGTCCGTCGCCGGCCGTGACGAACCCCAGGCGCAGACCGGGCACGGCGAAGCGCTTGGTCAAGGAGTGGAGCATCACGACGTTCCTCCGGCTGACGCCCTCCCGCGGGGTGAGCAGCGGGCGGAGCGTGAACGGCGCGTAGCTGGCGTCGACGACGAAGAGCGTCTGCGGGTGACTGTCGATGAAATCGGCGAAAAAGTAGTGGTCGACGACCGTTCCCGTCGGGTTGTTGGGATTGCAGATCCACACGAGCCGGCAGTCGGCGGGCAGCTGCGTCAGGTCTGTAATATATATAATATGGTGGCCGCTGAGGCGGCAGGCGTCGGCATATTCGGCAAACGTGGGCGCGAGGATGGCGCTGCGACTGCCGGCGTAGGCCTCAGCCAAGAGATAGATGGCCTCGGTGGCCCCGCTCGTCGCCATCACCTGCTGTTCTTGCAGGTTCAAGGCCTCAGCGATCCGCCCCTCCAGCTGCGCCGCCGTCGGCTCCGGATAGCTCTCTATCGAGGTCAGCCGGCCTGCCAGGTGGGCATAGAGCCCCTGGTGGTCGAAGTGATTATAGACATTCGAACTGAAGTTGACGCGGATGTCAGGATAGCGGTAGAGGTCGTCGCCGTGTCCGTAGAGCATATCGGTGTTTGTTTTTAAATTGTTCAACTAATCGGAGGAACGGCAGCCTACGGCTGGAAATTTTTCAAAATTAATTCAAAATTATTCATCTTGCGCAGTCATACTTGATTATGCTCAATTATGTTCAATTTTGTTTTCAATTTTGAAAAATTTCCAGCCGAAGGCTGCCGTTTCACAATCCGTAGAAAATATACATGGTCAGCTAAGATTTGAGAATCTGATAGAGGCGCTCCATGTCGACATGGCGGCGCACATGGTCGGCCAGCAGGTCGTACTGGCGGTCGCGATAGTCGTCGACGGACTCGGGCTGGTGGTCCGCACGCTCGCCGAGGACGAAGTCGATGACGGCCGGATTGTCCAGGCAGCCGTGGATGTAGGTGCCGATGACGTGGCCACTGACGACGATGGGCTCGTCGGCCGTCGAGCGGCCCTGATGGATCTCGTAGCCGCGGCAGGGCTGGCCCTGGAAGCGGAACTCCACCTGGCGGGTGGTCTTCTCGGACGTCATGACGGTCTGCATGGGCAACAGGCCCAGGCCGGGCAGGGAGGTGACGTCGCCTCCCTCGATGCCGTCAGGGTCGTCGATGCGACTGCCCAGCATCTGGAATCCGCCGCAGATGCCGACGATGGTCTTGCCCTCGGCGTGGGCCTTGAGGATGGCGGCGGCCATGCCCGAGCGGCGCAGGTGGTAGAGGTCGTCGAGCGTGGCCTTCGTGCCGGGCAGGATGACGGTGTCGGCCGCGTCGAGGTCGGCCGCGTCCTTTGTGTAAAACAAGTGTACGCGCGGGTCGCGCTCCAGCACGTCGAAGTCGGTGAAGTTCGAGAGGTGGCGCAGCATGACTACTGCGATGGAATGGGCCTTTTTTGCATCTGTTTTCGCGATTTTCTTCTTCTCGAGCACCACGCTGTCCTCGGCGTCGATGTGCAGGTCGGGCACGTAGGGCACGACGCCCAGCACGGGCACGCCGCAGACCTCCTCGAGCATCTGTCGCCCACGGTCGAAGAGGCGCAGGTCGCCCCGGAACTTGTTGACGATGATGCCGCGCATCAGCTGCTGGTCGGCCGCCGTCTGCAGCTTGATGCTGCCATAGCATGAGGCAAAGACGCCGCCGCGGTCGATGTCGGCCACGAGGACGACGGCCGCCCCGGCATGGCGCGCCATGGGCAGGTTGACGAGGTCGTGGTCGCGCAGGTTCAGCTCCGAGACGCTGCCGGCGCCCTCCATGACGACGGGGTTATAGCGGCTGTTCAGCCGGTCGAACGAATGGCACACCTCAGCCCTGAAGTCGAGCTCAGGCCTGATGTCCACGTCACTCCCCTTCACTCCCCATTCTCTCCCTTTCACTCCCCAGAAGTCATACGCATCGCGGTTGCCGATGGGCCGTCCGTGGAGCACCACCTGACTGGTGTGGTCGCTGCTGGGCTTCAGCAGCAGGGGGTTCATGTCGGTGTGGGGCGCCAGTCGGCAAGCCTCGGCCTGCACGGCCTGCGCGCGGCCTATCTCCAGCCCGTCGGGCGTGGCGAAGGAGTTGAGCGCCATGTTCTGCGCCTTGAATGGTGCGGGGCGATAGCCGTCCTGCAGGAAGATGCGGCAGAGGGCGGTGGCGAGGATGCTCTTGCCGACGTCGCTGCCCGTGCCGGCCAGCATGAGGGGTCTCAGATGTTCCATAATGATTCGAAGGGTTGTTCGCCCCAGTACCAGTGGGTATAGCCGGCCAGGACGTTCTTATATTTATAAATCGGAGTGTCGACGGGCGCACCCGTGGCTGACTGCTGCAGCACGAGCCGGCGGACGTCGGGGGGACAGGCCGAGGGGCGCACCGATGAGTAGTGGAACTCATGGCCGCGAAGGGTCTGACCGCCGACGGTCAGCTGCCTGTAGCCCAGGTGCAGGCGGGCGCCGTCCATCGTCGCGCTCAGCGGCAGGACGCCGCACATGGGCCGCCCGTCGATGTCGCAACAGAGATACATGAATCCGCCGCACTCGGCCAGCACGCGTCCGCCCGCCTCGGCATAGTCGCGGATGGATTTCCGCATGGTAGTGTTATCAGAAAGCTGCTGGGCAAACAGCTCGGGATAGCCGCCGGGCAGATAGAGCAGGTCACAGTCGGGCAGCGACCTGTCGCGCAGCGGGGAGAAGAAGACGAAGCGGCCGCGGCGGGCCAGCGCATCGATATTGGCGCGGTAGGTGAAGTTGAAGGCCTCGTCGCGGGCCACGGCGATGGTCGTCGCGGAGGCGGAGGGGGCACTGGGCGTTGCGGCACTGCCGCAACGCACCGGACGAGAAGAGGCAGCAGGGACTGTGGCGACGGTGGCAGCAGCGAGCAGGCGGTCGAGGTCGACGTGGGCCTCCACCTCGTCGGCAGCCCTGTCGATGAGCCGCTCGGTCTGGCGCTGCTCCTCGATGGTCAGCCCCAGGTGGCGGCTGGGGATGGTCAGGTCGGCGTTGCGGCCGAGATAGCCCAGACACTCCGCGCCGGCGTCACGGCAGGCCTGCCGCAGGGTGGCATACTGGCGCTCGGAGGCGACGAAGTTGAACACGACGCCAGCCAGCCGAAGCTGCGGATTGAAACAGCGGAAGCCGTAGATGAGCGGCGCCACGCTGTAGGCCACGGCGCGGGCGCTGACCAGCAGCACCACGGGCACATCGAGCAACATGGCCACCTCGGCCGCACTGCCGCGACGGGCGTCGTAGCCGTCGTAGAGGCCCATGGCGCCCTCGATGACCCGCACGTCGGCATCGCTGCCATAGTGGGCATAAAGCTGTCTGACATGGTCGGCCGAGGCCATGAACGTGTCGAGGTTGACCGACTCGCGAGCGGCCGCCTGACGGTGGTAGAGCGGGTCGATGTAGTCGGGGCCGCACTTGAAGGGCTGCACGCCGAGGCTGCGTCGGCTGAGAGCCCTGAGCAGGCCCATGGTGAAGGTGGTCTTGCCGCACCCTGAGGAGGCGGCACCGATGAGCAGGGCGTTATCTTCTTTCATTTCTTCGGAGCAGGATGGTGAGGGCGATGGGGGCGCCGATGAGCGCCGTCACCGAGTTGATGGGCAGTGCGCCCTCCATGCCCGGCAGTCGGGCGATGAGGTTGCAGACGAGCGCCAGCGACGCGCCGGCCAGCAGCGTGGCGGGCAGCAGCGTGCGGTGGTCGTCGGTGTTGAAGAGTCCGCGGCAGATGTGCGGCACGGCCAGTCCGAGGAACATGATGGGGCCGCAGTAGGCCGTCGTGATGGCCGTCAGGATGCCTGCCGAGGCGATGATGAGCATGCGTGCCCGGCGGATGTTCAGCCCCAGGTTGGCGGCGTAGCGCTCGCCCAGCAGGAGCGTGTTGAGCGGCTTGGCCAGCAGCATCGACAGGGGGCACAGCACGGCCATCAGGGCGACGAAGACCCAGACCTGACCGCCGGTGACGCGGGCGAAGGAGCCCAGTCCCCAGATGACGTAGCTGCGGATGTCCTCCTCGCTGGAGAAATACTTCAGCACGCCGATGATGGCGCTGGCAATATAGCCGATGAGGACGCCGACGATGAGCAGCGTGGCCCGTCCGTGCACCCGCTGCGAGAGCCAGACGATGAGCGCCATGGCGGCCATGGCCCCGCTGACGGCGGCGACGGTCAGTGCCGTGTTGCCCATCAGTCCGAAGCGCGACATGAGGCCGCCGCCGATGGTGCCGTTGAGCAGCACGACGAAGGCGACGCCCAGCGAGGCGGCACTGCTGATGCCGAGCACCGACGGCCCGGCCAGGGGGTTGTGGAAGACGGTCTGCATCTCCAGTCCGGCCACGGCCAGTCCCGCCCCGCAGGCGATGGCGGTCAGGGTCTGCGGCAGTCGGGTGCGCAGCACGATATTCGTGAAGACATCGTTGTCGAAGTCGTTGCCGACCAGGATGCCGACGACCTCGCCCATCGGGATGGGCACTGAGCCGAGCATCAGGTTGAGCAGGGCCAGCAGGGGAATGCTCAGTGCGAGCAGCGTCATTTTCATTGTTCGAGGATATGGATTTCGAGTGTCCCGGTGGGGAACACGGTTCTACAATGTTGCATACACAGGTCGCGGAGGGCCTCGAAGAAGGCGGGCGGCATGAGGGCCCACAGCTCGCGGGCCATCGTGACGGGCTGCAGCAGCGACGCCGCATCGCTGACGCCCACGGAGCGGGCTACGCGGGCGAGGAAGTCCTTGTTCATCAGCACCTTATGCGAATGGGTATCGAGATGTCCTTCGGCCAGCTTGACGGCCTTGCCGATCATGATGCCCACGACCACGCGCCGGAAGCCCAGCCGATGGGCCATCCCGAGACTGTCGCCGACGAAGTTGCCGTAGTGGATGACGCGCAGCGACGGCTCCCGCTCTGTCAGGGCCGTCTCGCCCCGCTTGCCTGAGGCCAGTCCGACGGCCGTGCAGCCCATGGCGCGGGCCACCTCCAGCTCGCGGCCGATGCTACGGACGAAGGCCTCGTTGGAGAGCGGCGCGACGATGCCGCTGGTGCCGATGATGCTGATGCCGCCGACCACCCCCACCCTACTGTTGAACGTGCGCCCGGCCAGCTCGCGGCCACCCTCGACGCTGATCGTGATGTCAAGGTCGGCGTCGGTCAGGGCCCGCACCTCGGCCGTCATCATCTGGCGCGGCACGGGGTTGACGGCCGGCTCGCCGACGGCGATGCCCAGCCCGGGCAGCGTCACGCGGCCGACGCCCTCGCCCTGCAGGAAGCGGATGCCGCGGCCCAGGGGCCCGGCCCATGCGACGCGGGCGGTGATGTGGCAGCCGCGCGTCACGTCGGGGTCGTCGCTGAAGTCCTTCGTCGCCGTCGCCGTGGCATATTCAGGAAAGACCTCCGAATGGTCGATGCCGACCGTCAGCGTCTCGCCGTCGGGCAGCGACAGCTCCACCTCGTCGGCCGCCTCGCCCAGCAGCCGCAGCGTGGCCGCCTTCACGGCCGCCGTGGCGACGGCCCCGGTGGTGAGCCCCGTGCGCAGGGGGAAGAAGTCGGGCACGAAGCGCTCCACCATGCGGCGCAGTCCGTGCCTGCCGTTCACGCATGCTATGGTCACGCCTTGTCCCTCCGCCGTCACGGGCGGATAGGCCGGTCGCTCCACGACAAACACCCCGACGCCGGCCTCGCGGGCGGCGCTGACCTTCGCGGAGAATCCGCCGCTCAGCCCGCTCTCCTTCGTCAGGATGGCCTGCGGACGGAGCTGGCGGATGAGCGTCGCCGTGTCGTCATGTTCATAGTAGACCAGGCGCTCCTCCGGGAATCCGTTCTTCCGGGCCAGCGACTTCGAGACGTTGCGGTCGAGGATGCGCCACCAGCACTCATGCCGCTGCCAGTAGGGGCGCAGGCGGCCGATGGTCTGCACGCCCGTCAGGGCCAGCAGGCGATCTATGCCACGGGCCTCGAGCCGGGCCATGGCGTCGTCGTAGTCGCGACACCAGACGATGTCGAGCGTATGGGGCGGATAGATGCGGTCGAAGCGGACGACGGGCACCCCGACGCGGCTGGCCACGCTGATCACGTTGCGATGGAGCTCCTCGGCAAAGGGATGGGCTGCATCGACAATGAGGCGGACGCCATGCTCGCGGCAGAAGCCTGAAGCCTCCGCCACGTCCATGGCCCCCGCGAGGCGGTGGCCGTTGACGAGCTCCACCTGCTGCAGCTCCGAGCGGGTGGAATAGTAGAACGGACGGCCCGCCGCATCGAGTGTGGCCGCGGCCTGGCGTCCCTCAGTGGTGCCGCCGAAAACGAGTATCATTCGACGACGGGGTGACTATAGTTATGACAATGTTTCATCTTCATATACCTTATTATATTATAGCATGCAAAAATACGAAATCCTGCGCATATTGCCAAATAAAAGGCTGGCAAAACAGCATCCGCGACGTATGGCCTGACATTACTCCACTCCCTGGCGGAAGAGGTGGGTGAAGTGGCGGTTGTAGAGCTCGGAGAGACCCTGGCGGTTGTCGATGGCCTCGCCGACGACGAGCATCGTGGTGAGCGTCAGGTGGTTGTCGCGGACGATGCGGCTGAGGTCCTTCAGCTGACCGCGATAGATGCGCTGGTCGGGCCAGGTCAGGTGATAGCAGGCGGCCACGGGGGTCGACTCAGGATACTCCTCGAGCAACTCGCGCTGCACGTCGTCGACGATGGCGGCCGAGAGGAAGATGCACATCGTCGACTGCGAGCGGGCCAGCAGGTGCAGCTTCTCGCGCTCGGGCATCGGCGTGCGGCCCTCGCCGCGGGTGAGGATGATGGTCTGCGTGCGCTCGGGGATGGTGAACTGCGATCGCAGCTCGGCCGCGGCGGCCAGGAACGACGATATGCCGGGGGTGATGCGATAGCGCATGCCCTCGCGGTCGAAGAAGGCCATCTGCTCCTGTATGGCGCCGAAGATGCAGGGGTCGCCGGTGTGGAGCCGGACGATGCGCTTGCCCTGGTCGTAGAACGTCTTCATCAGCTGGCACTGCTCCTCGAGGGCCATCGCGGCCGACGAGCGGACGATGGCGCCCGGCTTGTGACAGTCGGTCAGCTCGCGGGGCACGAGGCTGCCGGCATAGAGGATGAGGTCGGCCTGCTCCAGCAGCCGGCGGCCGCGCACGCTGATGAGGTCGGGGTCGCCCGGACCGGCGCCGACGATGTCGATGAAGGGCCCGTCGGCAGCCTCTTCCGCCACGGCGAGGGTCCAGTTCCGGCCCTTTATTTTGTTTAAGACCAGGCGGCCGCCGTTGCTGCCGAGGATGGCGGCGGCCTCGCTGACGCTGGGCGTGCCGACGTGGCGCTCGACGGTGGCGCTGGGCGTGGGCACGTCGATGCGCGCCAGCTCGTCGGCCGTGAAGAAGCGCACCGGCTCGTGCAGCTCGCCGATGAAGGGTTCGTCGGCCTTCACGTCGATGGTGCACCACTGGCGGACGGCCTCGGGCCGGATGCCATGGCGGCACAGCTCGTCGTGCATCTGGCTGACGATGTCGCGATAGTCGTCAGGCCGATGGGCCAGGCCGAAGCCGGCTGTGAGCACGCGGGGGATGAACTGGATCGTGGTCAGATGCCCGGGAATGGCGTGCACGTAGGGCGAGACGATGATCAGCAGGCGGCAGTCGGCAGCCTCGCTGACGTCGCGGACGAGGCGGACGTGGTCGGGCATGGTCCGACGGAGATAGTCGGTGCCGGCGTCGTGGGCGTCGATGAGCATGGCCGTCGGCCGGCGGTTGACGAAGTCGAAGATGACCTTGTTCATCGCGGCGTCCGTGGCGACGGCCCAATGGAAGCGCTGCGCCAGCGTGTCGAGGGCCCAGAGCTGCTGGTTGTCGCTCTGCGTGGTGACGACGGGCTCTACGCCCAGCGCGGCGGCCAGCCGGGCGGCCAGCGCGTTGGCGCCGCCCACATGACCGCTGACGACGGCGACGACGTGGCGGCCGGTCGAGTCGATGCAGACCACGGCGGGGTCGGTGTGCTTATCCTCGATGCAGGGGGCGATGGTGCGGACGCAGATGCCCATGGCTCCGATGAAGACCAGGGCGTCGAAGTCGTGCCAGCGGGCGGCGACGTCGGCGCGGTCGAGGGCCTGACCCTGCGTCTCCTGACTGACGATGTCGGCCACATGTCGGCCGCCATCGCTGATGGTTATGATGGCTGTTCGCATTTCAGTATGTCGATGGGGTTATAGTCGTTGAGGGCAATATGCATGGTGGGCAGCTGGCGGAAGCCCAGCTCCGCGCAGGCCTCGGCGAAGAGCTGGCGGCTGGCGGGCGTGACGCTGTTCATCACGATGACGCCGCCGGGGGCGAGGCATGAGGCCACCTTGGCCATGATCTGCTTGAGGTGGCCGCCGTGGCCGCCGATGAAGACGGCGTCGGGGGAGTGTAGTGTAGAATGTAGAGTGTAGAGTGTAGAGTTTGCTACCGCTGTAGAAGTGGCCTGTAGAGCGGTAGCAAACTCTACATTCTCCACTCTACACTCTACACTATCTCCATTCTCCACTCTCCACTCTACACTATCTCCATTCTCCACTCTACACTCTACACTCAAGAAGTCGCCCATGTGGACGGCGATGCCGGGGGCGTGGTGGCGGCGCATGTTGTCGCGGATGATGGCCTCGCACTCGGGGCGGATCTCGAACGCCTCGATGCGCAGGTGAGGGAACAGCAGGCGGGCCTCGATGCTGATGCTGCCCGTGCAGAAGCCGATGTCCCAGAGCACATGGCGCCGACTGAGGTCGAGGGCCTGCAGGGAGAGCAGGCGGATGGGCATCTTGGTGATCATCCGCTCTCGACCGTCGAGCAGGGCGAAGTCGCTGTCGGGGATGCCGAACGGCCGCGGGCTCGGGGCGGCGGTGGCCTCGAGGATCAGGCAGTTGGGTTGGCTGAACTCATGCGCGGCCGCCTCGCTGAGGGTGAGGGTCGTTAGCCGCTCGCGGTCGGGGTGGCCCAGATGTTCGCCGACGTGCATGCGATAGTCGGTGAAGCCATAGTCCGCCATGCGGCGGGCGATGGCGGCGGGCGTGTGCTCACGGTCGGTCAGGACGCCGATCTTCGCCGTGCGCTCGATGAGGGCGCGGTCGAAGTCGGGCCAGGGGCGGCCCGTCAGCGAGACGATGCGCATGTCGTGATAGGGCATCACAAGGCGGTGGGCCAGCATCTGCAGCGAGTTGAAGGCCGGGAAGAGCTGCACCGCGGCCTCGGGCATGCGCTCGCGGATCGTGTTGGCAAAGCCGAAGAACAGCGGGTCGCCCGAGGCGAAGACGGTCACCTGCGCCTCGTCGCCCAGCTGCCGATACTGCGCGAAGACTTCGTCGAGCGGCACGGTGATGTCGATCCATCGTGCGCCCGCCGGCAGCAGCCGTCCGACCAGCTCATGATGGCGCCGTCCGCCCGAGAAGATCCGCCCGCGGCTGATCTCCTCGGCGACCTCCGGGGGAAAGAACGGCTCCGGCCGGTCAGGAATGCCAATAATGTTGAATTTCATTTTTTTCTTCGGGATAACGGGATAACGAAATAACGAAATAACGGAATATCGACCTCGCGGCGGGGGCGCGGCGGGGGGAAGCCGGCGGCCGCCCCCCCGGCCGTCAGAGATCTCGGCCGGGGCGGAGCTGCGCCGCGTCGTCATAGCAGAGGATGGCGTTGCAGAGGGTGGCGGCGAGGTTGGAGCCGCCCTTCCGGCCCTCGACGATGATCTTGGGGATGTCGCGGAAAGGCTTCACCATGTGCTTCGACTCGCAGACGTGGACAAAGCCGACGGGGGCGGCGATGATGCCGGCGGGGCGGGCCTTGCCGCGGCGGATGAGGGTGCAGAGCTCCATCAGCGCCGTCGGCGCATTGCCGAAGGCGAAGAGGGCGTCGGGATGCTCCTCGACGGCCAGGCGGATGCCAGCCTGGGTGCGCGTGATGCCCTCGCAGGCAGCCATCTCCGCCACGCGGGGGTCGGCCAGATAGCACTTTGCCTCGACGCCCAGCCGCTGCAGGGCACCCTTCCGGATGCCGCTCGTGACCATCGTGACGTCGGTGACGATGGTGCGGAGCGAGCCCTCGCGCACCTTATCATAAAGATGCTCGACGGCCAGGGGGTCGGTGTAGAGGATGCGCTCCATGTCGAAGTCGGCCGTCGTGTGGATGGCGTGGAGCAGCGCCCACAGGTGGTCCGTCGGGTAGTCATGGCGGCGGAGCTCGGCGGCGATGGTGCGGAACGACTCCATCATGATCTGCTGGCCGGGCTTGACGTCGGCACTGGCTGCGTCGCGATAATAGCCGCGCGGCGTAATCATCCGATTGTCAGATACATAGGTCTGCGAGTTGCCGATGATGACGACGGTGAACATGTCGATGGCCTCAGGGTTCAGGTCGGCCAGCGTCGTCGTGACCACCTGCTGCTCGGGGCGGCCCGCCTGGCGCACATAGCCCACGGGCGTCAGCGCGCTGCGCTCCTCGAGGAAGAGCTCGCGCAGGCGGTCGAGCTGCCAGTAGCGCTCGTTGGAGCGGGGGTTATAGACTGCCGTGACGAAGTCGGCCTGGGCGGCCGCCCGGATGCGGCGCTCTATGACGGCCCAGGGCGTCATGAGGTCGCTGAGCGAGACGACGCAGAAGTCGTGGCCCATGGGCGCGCCGAGCAGGGCGGCGGCCTTCTGGAAGGCGCTGATGCCGGGGACGACCTCAAGGTCGACGTCGAGGCCTTCGTCGCGCCGCATCTCGAACATGAGCGGGGCCATTCCGTAGATGCCCGCATCGCCGCTCGAGATGATGCTGACCGTGCGGCCCGCGGCGGCCTGGGCGAAGGCCAGTGCGGCCCGCTCGCGCTCGCGCTTCATGCCCGTGTCGATGCACTCGGCCGCGGGCTTCAGGTAGGGCCGTATGAACTGGAAGTAGTACTTATAGCCCACGACGACGTCGCTCGCGCCCAGCGCACTGACGGCGGCGGGCGTGATGTCCTCGGGCGAGCCGGGGCCGATGCCAACGATGTAGATCTTCATGCGTTTTGTTAATTTTTATGACATTCCGTGTTAAGTTTTTACAACCTATTGATAATCAGGCACCTGCAAATCCCGTTTTGAGAAGCGGTGCTTTTCGGGGAGAGAAGTGCCGCTTTTCGAGTCGAGAAGCGGTGCTTTTTGGCGCGAGAAGCGGCGCTTTTTGGCGCATAACTTGTCGAATGTAAATAAATTTCGTTGTCTTTTGATTAGTATTTCATCCTCAGGCTGACGACTAGGGAGCGGCCGGGGTTGATGGTGGAGAAGTTGGAGTTCCAGGGGGCGGTGTCGCGCTTGTTGAAGAGGTTCTCCACGCCCAGTCCGGGCTCGAGGGTGAAGTGGCGCAGGGCAATGGCGTGGGTGGTCGTGAGGTCCCACTGGCTGTAGGCGTCGGCATAGCCGTAGGTGCTGCTGTAGCGGCGGCCCTGCATGTGTCCGTTGAGGTTGACGTTGAGGTGGTAGTTCTTCCACTGGCGGTCCCAGGTGAGGGCGACGCTGCCCACGTGGCGGACGCTCTTGTCGACGGGGGTCTTTGTTTCGGGCGAGGGGGCCGACGGAGAAGCGGCGGTGGTGGCCTCGGAGTCGGTGAAGGTGTAGCCGCCGGAGAGGGTCAGGCCGTAGGGCAGCAGGAGCTTCAGCTGGGCGCTGAGGCCGCGGAGCGTGGCGCGGTCGATGTTGTCGCGCTGGCGGATGGTGGTCCATCCCTCTTCGCGCAGCTGGCTGAGGTGCTGGTCGGCGTCGATCTCGGCGGTCGTCATGGTGCGATAGTTGATCATGTCGCGGATCTTATTGAGAAAACCGCTGACGGAGAGGCTCATCCAGCTGTTGGAATACTCGGCGTTGAGGTTGAAGAAGTGGTTCTTCTCGGGGTCGAGCTGCGTGTTGTTGATGGTGTAGCGGGCCGTCGTCTTGGCCTGGTCGGTGGCGAAGAGCTGCGAGAGCGTCGGCGTGCGATAGCCCCCGGCATAGCTGGCGCGGAAGCGGAAATGGCCCGTGTGATAGAACAGCCCCACGTTGGGCGTCAGGGCCGATCCGAAGTGGTCGTTATAGGTGTAGCGCAGGCCTGCGACGGCCTCCAGCCCGCCGACGATCTGAAGCTCGTCCTGGGCGAAGACGTTATACGTGGCGGTGGTCTCGAAGTCGATCTGGTCGCTGTGGCTGCTCAGGCTCTGCTGCACCAGCTCGGCGCCGGCCGAGAGCTTGTTCCAGGGGGCCAGGCGGAAGATGCCGCGCAGCGTCTCGCTGACGTAGTGGGTGCGCTTGCGGGTCTCGTCGTAGGCCTCCTTGTCGGCCGTCTGCCAGTAGTCGTACTTCGACGCGAAGTTGTCGCTGTAGACGTCGAGATAGACGTGGGTGCGGTTATTGGGCGTCCATCGGGCGCCGCCGCCGTAGAGGTAGGACTGGTGGTGGAGGTCGTAGGTGTAGGCCCGTCGCTCGGTGTACTTATAGTCGTCGCCGCTCTTCTTCTGGGTGAAGTAGGTGGCCGACTGCGGGCGGTCGGTCAGGTAGTCATAGTAGGAGCCACGCAGATAGACCGACCAGCGGTCGTCGAAGCGCCACTCCAGCTTCTGCGAGACGTTGTCGCTGGCGTAGGCGGCCGACATGGGGCGCCCGGTCAGCTTCAGCACCTCGGCGTCGCCCTCCTGGAAGGCCTGATAGTGGTTGACCTGCCAGCCGTCGGCCTGACGGTGGGCATAGGCGGTGTGCGACGAGAACGGGCCGTGGTTGACGTCGACGCTGACGTCCTGGCTCAGCCGGCCGTGGCTCATGACCTTAGTGTCGGAGAGGGCGGCGACGGTCGATTTCGTGTCGTCGGTGATGATGTTGATGACGCCGGCGATGGCGTCCGATCCATAGAGGGCCGAGGCGGCACCGCTGAAGACCTCGATGCGCTTCACGTTGGCCATGTTGAAGCGGTCCCAGCGGTCGTCGCCGCTGACGCGCCGGCCGTTCTCGAGGATGACGATATAGTCGTCGCTGATGCCGTTGAAGTTGATGAAGGTGCCCATGCCGTTGGTGTGGGTGGTGACGTGGGTGGTCAGCCGGCTGAGGGCCTCCTGCAGGCTGGTCACGTGGGCGTTCTGCAGCTCCTCGGCCGTGATGACGCGCACGGCCACGGGCGAGTTGTCGGCCCGGTGATAGGTGCCCGTGCCGGTGATGACGACGGGGTTGAGGGCGACGGCCCGCAGTGAGTCGGCCGCTTGGGCAATGAACGATGTACAATGTACAATGAACAGGAGGGCAAATACTGCTAATCGTTTTGTCATTTCAATAGTTATTTAGGTGTGTTTTCTTCGCCAGACGGCGTCGGGAATGTTTTGTTCATGGTTGAGTTTGCGGCTGAGGACGAAGAAATAGTCGCTCAGGCGGTTGATGTAGGCCAGCACCTGCGGGTCGACCTCCACCTGCTCCTCGTCGGCCAGGCGCAGGATGCAGCGCTCGGCGCGTCGGCAGACCGTGCGGCAGCAGTGGGCAAAGGCGGCGCCGCGCGCACCGCGGGGCATGACAAAGAGGCGCAGCGGGGGCAGCAGCAGGTTGAGGCGGTCGATCTCGGCCTCAACGTCGCCGACCATCTCGGCCGTGACGACGTTGCCCGGCCGGACGTCCATTGAGCGGGTGTCGGTGGCCAGATAGCCTCCGACGACGAAGAGGGCGGCCTGCTGGTCGCAGAGGAAACGGACGTCGGCCTCGTCCTGACAATAACTGATGACGACGCCCACGAGGGCGTTGAGCTCGTCGACGGTGCCGTAGCTCTCGAGTCGCAGGCAGCACTTGCTGACGCGCTGGCCTCCGACGAGCGATGTCTGGCCGTGGTCGCCGGTCTTGGTGTAGATCTTCATGGGTTGAGCAGATGATAATAGTGAGGCTCGTAGTCGGGCAGCAGCTCGGGGTGGAACGCCTTGACGAAGTCGGCCAGCAGCAGGTGGGGCTGCACGCCGGCCAGCTCGCGGTAAGGCACGCGGGCGAGGTTGCAGAAGACGACGTGCTGCTGCTTATATGCCCGCATGGCGGTGTAGCGGGCATCCTCGTCGGCCAGGGTGCTGAGCGTGTAGTCGCCGTCGTAGCTGCCGTCGGTCTGCCAGAAGTCGGCGCTGAGTCCGCGGGCATAGACGGCCTCGAAGTCGAGCGTCGTGCCGCCCGAGTCGTCGTTGTCGGCCATGACGTAGCGGGCGCCGGCGTCGTGGAAGATGCGTGCCATATAGCTGCGCCCGCCGACGACGTACCATCCGTCGCGCAGCTGTCGGCCGCTGACGACGGTGGGGCGGTGGATGGAGTCGAGGCGTGCCACCTCGTCGCGCAGGGCCAGATACTTCCGCTCGATGTCGGCGAAGACGGCGTTGGCGCGGCGCTCCTGCCCCGTGAGCACGCCGACGAGCTTGATCCACTCGGCCTGGCCCAGCGGGTCGGTCTCCTTGTATCCGTGGTGCGGGATGAGGGGTATGCCGCAGTCGCGCAAGGCCTCGAATCCGCCGTGCTTGGAGGCCGAGACGAAGATGAAGTCGGGGCGGAGGGCGATGACCGTCTCGAGGTCGAAGTTGCCCTCCTTGCCGATGCGCACGGTCTGTCCGCTGGCCATCTGCTCCTTCATGCGGGGCGAGAAGAGGTTGCGCAGCGAGTTCATGCCGACGATGCGGTCCTCGAGGCCCAGCACCTCGAAGTTGCCCAGCTGGAGGGCCGTGGTGCAGATGAAGCGGCTGGCGGGCTTGGCGACGACGAACGTCTCGGCGCGGCCGTGAGAGGCCGACGGGTCGGGGTTGCTGACGGCGACGTGGATGCCGTCGGGCTGATAGTCGATCTTGAGGCCGCGGGCATAGCGTACGACGACGGTGTCGCTGTAGGCACCGGCCCCCTCGATGGCCTCGTCGGCGGCGGCGAAGAGCTCATTGGCAGACGCAACGCTGCTGTCGTGGCGGCTTTGCGGACCGCACGACAGCAGCATGATGACAGCCAAGAGCGCCGTTAGGACTCTCTTTACCTGCATGATTACTCCTCGGGATACATCGAGTGGTAGAAGTCGACCACCTCGGCCTGGCGGGTGTGCTGCTTATAGATGTTGCGCACGTTCTGATACTCCAGCAGACCCTTGACGAGGGCGTCGGTGCCGTTGTCCTTGAACGTGTTCTGGTCGATGCTGTAGCCCATGTGCTGGAAGTACATCTTCCAGGAGGTGTCCTCCACCTCGCCGTCGTCGTTGAGCTCGAAGCCGTTGTTCCATGCGTCGTCGTCGCCGGCCATGTCGTTGTGGGCGTGGTCGCCGGCAATCGACATCAGGGGAGCGCAGTAGACGTAGCCCTTGGTCAGTCCGGCCTGCTCCATGCGCTCGCGCACCTGCACCTTGAAGTTGTCGGCCATGTCGACGGTGCCGACGAAGTAGTTCTTGTTGATCTTCTGCAGGGCCGTCTCCAGCTGGGTGTAGCGGACGTTAGCCTTGTAGGTGTCGTACTCGTCGGGGTTGCCGTGGCCCATGAAGGTCATGGCGCCCTGCTGGGCATACTTCGAGAAGTTCTCGTCGAGGGCGTCGGCCAGTGTGGCAGCGTCGGCCTCGGTGTACATCAAGGGCATGCCGAGCTTCAGCGTGACATTGGCCATGTACTTGTCGTCGAGGTCGCCGTTGGAGTTGTTGCCGAAGTCCTTCATGGCGTTGACCACGCGGCTGAACTCCTCGCCCGGGATGACCTGCATCGACTGGACGATGATCTCCTCATACTGCACGCGGCCGAAGGCCTCGAGCCAGTACTTGGGCTCATAGAACGAGCGGGCGGTGGTGTTCTCGGCAGCGCGGGCGCGGTTGATGCAGATGGCGCTGGAGAAGGAGAGATAGACGTCGTAGCCCGAGAAGGCGCGCTCATACTCGGCGCGGGTCTGGTCGAAGGCGTCGTAGGCCTGCTGCCAGGTTGATCCGAAGGCGACGAGGAGGATGGCCTTCGAGTTCTTCTTCTGGGCCTTCACGACCTGGTCTACTTCGTTCTGATAGCGCTGCATGTTCGACACGTTGTTGTCGTCGTCGTCATCGCTACATGCCACGAACGTGGCGGTTGTCATCATGGCCAACATGGCCAACAGGATAAACTTAATCTTCTTCATTTTGTTGTTGTTTGTTAGAATTAAACTTAGTGTTATTGAATCTTACGCGTTTTCCTTTCTTCAGTCGCACGGTCAGCGTCGCATAGACGGTGCGGCCGGGCGTCGTCGTGCCGAGGTGGAGGCCGTGGGGGGTGCGGTCGCAATAGTTGAGGATGTTGTCGATGCCGGCCTCCAGGCGAAAGTCGAACAGCCGCGAGCGGCCCAGGTCGTGGGTCGTCGTCAGTCGCCATGTCTGATAACCCTTGCCGTCGCCGTCAACCTGATAGTAGCGCTTCGACGACAGGCGGCCGTAGAGGCCGACGCCGAGGCGATAGGCGGGCGAGAAGGTGTGGGTCCAGGTGGCGAAGAGGTTGGCCTTGTGGTGGGCCATGCCGTCGATGGTGACGCTGACGAGGCGTTCGTGGTCGCTGTCGTAGACGTGGGCATCGGTGTCGAGATAGCTGTAGCCCAGGCCGGCCGTGAAGTCCTTGGCGGCATAGCGCAGGCTGACGTCGACGCCGCGCGTGCGGGCGTCCTCCATGTTCTCATAGCGGCGCACCTTGCCCAGCATCTCGCCGTACTGTATGTGATAATCGGCGGGCGCCTCGTTGCGGGGGACGGTGACGAGGGTGATCATGTTGTCCAGGCGGTTCACGTAGCCCGTGGCGGTCAGGTTGAGCGGCCCGAGGGTATATTCGGCGTTGAGCGAGAAGTAGTCAGACGTCTGGGCCCGCAGGTTGCGGTTGCCCAGGTACATGATGACGGTGGTCATCTCGCGCACGTAGCGATAGTTCATCTCCTTCAGCGTCGGCGTCTTGAAGCCCTGGCTCCACGAGGCCCGCAGGCGGAGGGCGCCGGCAGTGAGCATGGCCGAGAGCTTGGGCGTCAGGCGGAGGCCGAAGCCCTCGTTGCGGTTGAGGCGGAGGCCGGGCGTCAGGTGAAGCGTGGCACTGCCACGCTTAACGGGACAGGACCATTCGTCCTGGACGTAGAGGGCCTCGGTGTTGTCGGAGGCGGTGGCCTCGGCGAGGCTGGTGGGGGCTTTCAGGTAGTCGTAGCGGGCCTCGAGGCCGGCGCTGAGGCGATGGCCGGCGGACAGGGCGACGACGGCCTTCAGGTGGGCCATCAGGCGGCGCTGGTCGCTCTGCAGTGCGCGCTGGCCCTCGAAGTAGGGATAGTCGAGGATGAGGCGTCCCTGGTCGTCGAAGCCCTCGGCCAGGGTGGTGGCGGTGAACTGGTGATAATAGGCATGGCGGTTCCAGTCGACGTCGAGGGTCATGACGTCGTCGGCCCCGCCCATCTTCCATCGGGCCCCGAGGGCGGCCGAGGCGTTGGCGTAATGCATGTCGAAAGTCTTGACGTCATACTTCGGATACTTGCCCCTCGGCCTGTTGATGTCCTTCTCATACAGGGAGCCGCCGGCCGTCAGCTCCAGCCGCGGCGAGAGCTCGAAGGAGAGCTGCTCGGCGAGCTGCCAGTTGGTGTGGCGGTTGACGGTCTTGCTGCGCGAGTCGGTGATGGGGTCGGTCGACGAGGGGGTCCACTCCGTGGCCGTGTTCTGCCAGCCGTCGGAGTGCTGAAGCTGCAGGTTGGTGTAGCTCTTCAGCCGCCCCGAGGCCAGCCCCAGGGCGTTGTGCTGGCGCACGTCGGCATAGCTGCCCAGACGCGTCGAGTTCTCCACGAGCAGGGCCTCGTCGTGCTTCTTCGTGATGATGTTGATGACGCCGGCGATGGCGTCCGAGCCATAGAGGGCCGAGGCGGCGCCCTTGACGATCTCGATGCGCTCGATGTTGTGCGGGTCGACGAGGCTCAGGTCGTTCTCGCCGCCCACGTCGCCGTGCAGGCGCTTGCCGTCGACGAGCACGAGGATGTACTGGTTGCCCAGGCCGTTCATCTGCATCTGCGAGCCCATGTCGCCCTCGTTGAAGGCGAACGATGCCGACAGCCCGCCGAGGATGTCCTCGAGCGAGCGCCCGCCATAGTGGCGCAGCGTGCGGCCGGAGATGACCTCGGTCTGCACGGGCGCCTGGCTCAGCAGGTGCTGCGTGCCGGTGCCCGTGACGACGACCTCCTGCAGACTGTCGCTGAGGAGCGTCGTTTGTGCCATCAAATCTGCGGCTAATAGCATGAAGCCAAAAGCCAGTCCTAATCGACGTGCCATAAAACTTGCATTTCCGTCGGCGCTTATTCCTGAGCGTCGCGTACATTTATTATATATATGCCGTTTGGCAGGTCTTCTGACTTTCCTCAGTCTGCTTCAGCCTTCCCGGGAGCAGCGCTCCCAGTGGTTTCATACAAGCAGACCTCTTAAACGAGGATCACAGCAGCAGGTACTGTCCGGGATTCTCACCCGGTTCCCTTGCACCAGCCCCTCCATGTCAACGGGGCAGGTTTCCAAAAGCGGCTGCAAAGTTACAACTTTATTTTTGAATGAACAAAAGAAAACAGGAAAAAGCTTGCCGCAGAGATGCAAAATCGTCCTTCCGCCCCTCGCCCGACGGTGGCCCGAAAAACAAGAAACGGCGCTTTTTGAAAGTAATATAGGGGTATATTACCATCAAAAAGCCCCGTTTTGACAATTTTCCTCGTGAAGTTTTCCGGCCGGCGATAAGTTCCCGAGATTTCAACGCCCCCCTATTTCAACGCCCCCCTGCCCCCCTCTAATCTTAGAGGGGGAGTTGGATAGCGTGCACGCCGCCCCCATCCGCTGGTGTCACTGCGCTCATCTGCTCCTGCGGTGGTAACCAACTCCCCCTCTAAGATTAGAGGGGGGCAGGGGGGCGTTGAGTCAGGTCAGCTGTCGAGCAGCCGCTGGCGGGTGGCGTCGAAGTCGCTGACGAGCTGGGCCATGATGTCGGCCACGGGGCGGATCTCGCGGACGGAGGCGGCCACCTGGCCGATCTCGAGCTCGCCGTTGTCGATGTCGCCCTCGAAGATGCCGCGGCGGGTGGCGCCGAAGCCGATGAGCTCGCGCAGCTCGTCGGCCGTCGCACCCTGCTCCTCGGCCGCCGTCATGCGGTCGTAGAAGGCGTTCTTGATCAGGCGCGTGGGCGACAGGCGCTTCAGGGCCAGCATCGTGTCGCCCTCCTGCAGCTCGATGCAGCGCTGCTTGAAGGCGTCGCTGGCCGAGCTCTCCTGGCTCAGGGCGAAGAGGGTGCCGATCTGCACGCCCTCGGCGCCGAGGGCCATGGCGGCCGCGATGGCCTGGCCCGAGCCGATGCCGCCGGCCGCGATGAGGGGCAGGCTGGTGGCGCGGCGCGCCTCGGGGATGAGCACCATCGTCGACGTCTCCTCCTTGCCGTTGTGGCCGCCGGCCTCAAAGCCCTCAGCGACGACGGCGTCGACGCCGGCCTCCTCGCACTTGCGGGCAAACTTGCTGCTGGCCACGACGTGGGCCACCTTGATGCCGGCCTCATGGAAGCGCGGCGTGTACTTCTTGGGCGAGCCGGCCGAGGTGAACACGATCCTGACGCCCTCCTCGATGATGACGTCGGCCAGTTCGTCGGCCTTCGGGTTCATCATCGGCAGGTTGACGCCCCAGGGCTTCTCGGTCGCAGCCTTCATCTTGCGGATGTGCTCGCGCAGCAGCTCCGGCGGCAGCGACCCGGCCCCCAGCAGACCCAGTCCGCCGGCGTTGCTCACGGCCGCAGCCAGTCGCCACGACGAGATCCACACCATGCCACCCGAGATAATGGGATACTCAATCCCAAACAATTCCGTAATTCTGTTCTTCTTCATCTTCTCAGTCTTTTTTTATTTGTTATTAATTCCTATTTTATAATATATATGCCCGAGATTTCAACGCCCCCCTGCCCCCCTCTAATCTTAGAGGGGGAGCTGGATACCACCGCAGGGGCAGATGAGCGCAGCGACACCAGCGTAGGCGGGCGGCATGCACGCTATCCAATTCCCCCTCTAAGATTAGAGGGGGGCAGGGGGGCGTTGAAATCTCGGGCATTTATCACCATATTGATTACCTATTCTATAAAAAGGATGAGTGTCAAGCACGAAGTGCTATGACTGACCTCACTCCCCTCCATGTGGAAAGGACTAACCTTACTCCCCTCCGAGGGGCAGGGGTCTCTAACTTCCTCATCCCAAAGGGGATCATCCCTTACTGCGTGCAAAGTTACGAAATTATTCCGACTTATCGCTGAAAAAAGCGGGCTAAGTGACGGCGGGAAAGGGAAAAAGATGGTCAATGAGTGTTATTTTCTGTTGAAACCCAACGTAATATGGAGTAAAATGTGTAACTTTGCACCCAGTTTTAATTAAAACCGACTTATGAAAATAGCTTTGATAGGCTACGGCAAGATGGGCCACATGATCGAGGAGATCGCCCGCAGCCGGGGCCATGAGATTGTCAGCATTATCGATGTGGATAACCAGGAGGACTTCGAGAGCGACGCCTTCGGCACGGCCGACGTGGCCATCGAGTTCACCTCGCCAAAGGCAGCCTACGCCAACTACCTGAAGGCATGGGCACGGGGCGTCAAGGTGGTCAGCGGATCGACAGGATGGCGACAGGACCACGAACAGGACGTCGTCAAGGCCTGCGAAGAGGAGGGCCGCACGCTCTTCTGGGCCTCCAACTTCTCCGTGGGCATGGCCATCTTCGCGGCCGTCAACCGCCAGCTGGCGCAGATGATGAACCGCTTCCCGCAATACGACGTCAAGATGGAGGAGACCCACCACGTGCATAAGCTCGACCACCCCTCGGGCACGGCCATCACCCTGGCCGAGGACATCATCGCCAAGCTGGACCGCAAGACCGACTGGGAGGTGGGACAGCTCATCGGCCCCGACAACCAGACGAAGGGCTTCGTCATGGGCGGCTCGCGCGACATGGTGCGCATTGACTGCCGACGCGAGGGCGAGGTGCCGGGCATCCACTCGGTCATCTACGACTCGCCCGAGGACAAGATCACCATCACCCACGACGCCCACTCGCGCCGCGGCTTCGCCCTGGGGGCCGTCCTGGCCGCCGAATATACGCATGAGCACAGCGGTCTGCTGACCATCAGCGACATGTTTAATTTTTAATCAAAAATACAAGTTTCACATGTTTGGAGTGAAATGGAGTAAAAGAGAAGTGAAAGGGTAGTGAAGGGGACGTTACCCTCAGCCTTGATGTCTGTGACAGAACTGACGTCACCTTCACTCCCCCCACACTCCCTTTTAATCCCCTTTCACTTCCTGCAAGCAAAGCTTGCGAAAGTAAATTATGAAAAAGAAGAAAGAAGTCAATAAGAAACTCCAATGGGCGAAGTTCATCGTCGTGCTCGCCCTCTATCTGCTGTTCCTCTACTGGGTGAAGTCGTGGCTCGGACTCATCGTCGTGCCCTTCATCTACGACGCCTATATCTCAAAGAAAATCAACTGGCAGTGGTGGAAGGACGCCGAAGGGCCCGTGCGCACCGTCATGTCGTGGGTCGACGCCATCGTCTTCGCCCTCGTCGCCGTCTACTTCATCAACCAGTTCTTCTTCCAGAACTACGTCATCCCCTCCTCGTCGCTCGAGAAGTCGCTGCTCACGGGCGACTACCTCTTCGTCTCGAAGGTCAGCTACGGACCCCGCATCCCGCAGACGCCGCTGACCGTCCCCCTGACGCAGCACACGCTGCCGCTGGGCGGCGTGAAGTCCTACATCGAGTGGCCCCACTGGGACTATCGCCGCGTGAAGGGACTGGGCAACGTCGAGCTGAACGACATCGTCGTCTTCAACTATCCCGCCGGCGACACCATCGTGGCCAACTACGAGACGGAGTACTACCGCCTCTGCTATGACTTCGGCGAGCAGATCTACGCCCAGCAGCACCCCGACATGCAGCCCCTCGACTCGATGAGCCGCACGGAGCAGCGGCGCGTCTTCGCCGAGGCCTACGAGCTGGGCCGACAGTACGTGCGCGCCAACTGGCTGCAGTTCGGACAGGTCGACACGCGCCCGACGGACCGCCGCGAGAACTACGTGAAGCGCTGCGTCGGACTGCCCGGCCAGACGCTCCAGATCAAGGACCGCATCGTCTACCTGGACGGCCAGTCTAACAAGGAGCCCGACCAGGTGCAGTATCAATACTTCGTCAAGTTCAAGCCGCAGGTCGTGCTGACCGACGACTTCCTCAAGGAGAACGGCATCACCTGCGAAGACCTCGGACTGACGCCGCCCGACCGCGGCATCCTCAAGAGCGAGGGCCAGATACGCCTGCTGCCCTCGCAGACGCAGGCCGTCATGCCCCTGACGAAGAAGACCTACGACGTGCTCAGCCAGCGCGACGACCTCGTGGAGAGCATCGAGCCCGTCAACGACCGCTCGGAGGACCTCTACCCCCGCAACGGCAACCTGCACTGGACGCGCGACAACTACGGACCCATCTGGATTCCCAAGAAGGGCGCGTCGATCGACCTGACCCTCGACAACATCGCCATCTACGAGCGCCCCATCGCCGTCTATGAGGGCAACAAGCTCGAGGTGCGCCCCGACGGCACCATCCTCATCAACGGCCAGGCAGCCACGAGCTACACCTTCAAGATGGACTACTACTGGATGCAGGGCGACAACCGCCACAACTCGGCCGACTCGCGCTACTGGGGCTTCGTGCCCGAGGACCACATCGTCGGCAAGCCCATCTTCATCTGGTGGTCGAGCGATCCTGACCGCCGCTTCTTCTCCGGCATCCGCTGGGGCCGCCTGTTCAGGATGGTCGACAATATTAAATAATGTACAATGTACAATGAATAATGAACAATGTATGATGATGTGAGTAGCAGCAGAAGAAAACCTTTTGTGCGCAATTGTACATTGTTCATTGTACATTGTACATTAGCATTGCTCCTGATGCTGTTCGTCAGGGCCACGGGATTCACCATCTTTGCCGTCGACGGACAGGCACTCGAGCCAACGCTGCTCGAGGGCGACCGCGTCATGGTCAACCGATGGAGCTATGGACTGCGCACGGGCGGACACGGCTCGCTCTTCAGCTACGGACGACTGTGCCGACAGCGCGTCAGCCGGGGCGACATCGTCGCCTTCGACGACCCGCGACCAACGGCCGACGGCGGCACCGGCGGCGTGCTCATCTGCCGATGCGTGGCCGGACCAGGCGACACCGTCAGCAGCGACGGACAGTCCCTCGTCGTGCCCAGCGAGGCCGACTGCGCCGACGGCGACTACTACTGGCTCGAGTCGCTCTCGCCCGACAGCACCACGCTCGACTCGCGTCAGCTGGGCCCCATCGCCGAGGAGATGATCATCGGGCGCGTCTTCCTCGTCGTCTACAGCCGTGAGCCAGGCCACCGGCCGCTCGGAGGCTGGCGCCCGCAGCGTTTCTTCCAGCCCCTATGACCACCTGCCTGCTCTCCACCACCTACTTCGGTCCCATACAGTGGTACCAGAAGCTCTGCCGCTACGACCGCGTGCTGATCGAGCACTGCGAGTCGTTCCAGAAACAGACCTACCGCAACCGCTGCCTCATCGCCTCGACGCAAGGCGTGCAGGCGCTGACCGTGCCAGTCAGGAGTGGAGAATGGAGAATGGAGAATGGAGAGTTTGCTACCGCCCTACAGGCCACGTCTGCTGCGGTAGCAAACTCTTCACTCTACACTATACACTCTACACTCATCAGCGACCACGGCAACTGGCGCCACCTCCACTGGCAGGCCCTGCAGACGGCCTACGGCGACTCGCCCTTCTTCGAATACTACGAGGACGACCTGCGGCCCTTCTTCACCGAGCGGCGATGGGAGCGGCTCACCGACTTCAACGCCGACATCTGCCGCACAATGTGCCGCCTGCTCGACATTCATCCGGACATTAAACCGACGACGGAATATTCAAAAAACGGCGATTTCATCGATTTCCGCGATACGATCAACCCCAAGCACCCGCTGCCCGATGCTGACTTCCAGCCGCGCCGCTACTGGCAGGTGTTCGAGCAGCGGCATGGCTTCCTGCCCAACCTGTCGATCCTCGACCTGCTGTTCAACATGGGGCCCGAAGCCATCTTCTACCTCGTCTGAACGGCGGGCGCCGTGGTGCTAAAAAAAGTAAAACTTGCGCATATTACAAGTTTTCTGTGTACCTTTGCACTCTATTTGCATGATTATTAAAGTAGAAAATGAGTCTTACAAGCATAGCAAGAAACCTCTTCGCCCCACGCTGGCGTCAGCTGGAGCGCTATGAGCACGGCGCCGCCGAACTGCAGCGCGAGGTGCTCCGCCGGCTGCTCAGCGAGGCTGCCGACACCGAGGTGGGCCGCCAGCATCTCTTCGGACAGACAGCCGACTACGAGGCCTTCGCCCGCAACACACCCCTCATGGGCTACGACGACGTCAAGGAGCGCATCGACCGCATGCGCCAGGGCGAGGCCGGACTGCTGTGGCCGGGCCACGTGAAGTGGTACGCCAAGTCGAGCGGCACGACCAACGACAAGTCGAAGTTCATCCCCGTCTCGCCGCAAGGCCTGCGCCGCATCCACTATCGCGGCGGCACCGACACGGTGGCCATCTATCTGCGCAACCACCCCGAGAGCCGGCTCTTCGACGGCCGCGGACTGATCCTCGGCGGCAGCCATGCCTCGAACTACAACCTGCCGGGCTCGCTCGTGGGCGACCTGAGCGCCATCCTGATTGAGAACATCAACCCGGTGGTCAACCTCATCCGCGTGCCACGCAAGGAGACCGCCCTGCTGAGCGACTTCGAGGTGAAGCGCGACCGCATCGCCCGCGAGACGATGACGAAGAACGTGACCAACCTCTCGGGCGTGCCCTCATGGATGCTCTCCGTGCTCCACCGCGTGATGGAACTATCTGGCCGTGAGCACCTTGAGGAGGTGTGGCCCAATCTCGAGGTGTTCTTCCACGGCGGCGTCGCCTTCACCCCCTACCGCGAGCAATACGAGCGGCTGATCACCAAGCCCGACATGCACTACATGGAGACCTACAACGCCTCCGAGGGATTCTTCGGCATACAGGACGACCCGGCCGACGCGTCGATGTCGCTCATGGTCGACTACGACGTGTTCTACGAGTTCCAGGACATGCAGACGGGCGACGTCGTGCCGCTCTGGGGCGTCAAGACGGGCCGCAACTACGCGATGATCATCTCGACGTCGTGCGGACTGTGGCGCTACATGATCGGCGACACCGTGCGCTTCACCTCCGTCAACCCCTATAAGTTCATCATCTCAGGCCGCACCAAGTGCTTCATCAACGCCTTCGGCGAGGAGCTCGTCGTCGACAATGCCGACCACGGACTGGCCTATGCCTGCCAGATGACGGGCGCCGAGGTGCTCGACTACACGGCCGCACCCGTCTTCATGGACGCCGAGGGCAAGTGCCGCCACCAGTGGCTCGTCGAGTTCGCCCGCCCGCCGAAGGACCTGGCGCAGTTTGCCGACGTCCTCGACCGCAAGCTGCAGGAGCTCAACAGCGACTACGAGGCGAAGCGCTTCAAGAACATCACCCTCCAGCCCCTGGAGCTCATCCCGGCCCGCCCCGGCCTCTTCAACGACTGGCTGAAGGCCCACGGCAAGCTCGGCGGCCAGCACAAGGTTCCGCGACTAAGCAACGAGCGCACGCTGCTGGAGCAGCTGCTGCTCCTAAATGAAAAATGAAAGGTGAAAAATATGATTAGACTCTTTCCGTCAGACAAGCTACACACATGCGACTGTAAAATGCTGCGCATGTTGCCTGCCGCCATGCGTAGGATGACGACACACACGACGTGGGTAATCATATTTTTCATTTTTCATCTTTCACTTTTCACCTCAAGCTGCGCCCGAATGGGCAACCCCGACGGCGGATGGTACGACGACACGCCGCCCAGCGTGCTGAGCGCCTCGCCCAGCGACGGCTCCACCGGCGTCAGGGCGCAGAAGGTCGTCATCAACTTCGATGAATACATCAAGATCGAGGACGCCCAGAACAAGGTCATCGTCTCGCCCCCGCAGCTCGAGATGGCCGACATCAAGGCGGCGGGCCGACGCATCATCATCGAGCTGAAGGACTCGCTCAAGGAGAACACCACCTACACCGTCGACTTCAGCGACGCCATCACCGACAACAACGAGGGCAACCCGATGGGCAACTACACCTACAGCTTCTCCACCGGCTCGCAGATCGACACGCTCGAAGTCAGCGGCTACTGCCTCAACGCCCAGGACCTGGAGCCCCTGAAGGGCATGCTCGTCGGGCTCTACGAGGCCTCGGACACGACCGACAGCCTCTTCTACAAAAAACCCTTCCTGCGCGTCTCGCGCACCAACGGCAGCGGCCACTTCACCATCAAGGGCGTGGCCCCCGGCGAATACGTCGTCTATGCCCTGCAGGACAGCGACGGCGACTTCCTCTTCTCGCAGAAGAGCGAGACGATCGGCTATCTGACCTCCGACACCATCCGCCCGACGTGGAAGCCCGACGTGCGCCAAGACACCGTCTGGCTCGACTCGCTCCACATCGCCGACATCAAGCGCGTCGGCTTCACACACTTCCTGCCCGACGACCTGACCCTGCTCTGCTATCAGCACCCCCAGACCGACCGTTCGCTGCTCAAGCAGGAGCGCACCGAGCCGCAGAAGATGACCTTCTACTTCACCTACGGCCACGACTCGCTGCCCCACATCGAGGGCCTCAACTTCCGGAGCGACTCGGCCTTCATCGTCGAGGCCTCCGAGCGGCGCGACACCGTCAGCTACTGGCTGCGCGACACGACGCTCGTCAATCAGGACACCCTGCAATACGTCCTGACCTACTGGATGACCGACACGCTGGGCCAGCTCGTCCTGCAGCGCGACACGATGGAGTCGCTGGCCAAGACGAGCTACGAGAAGCGCCAGAAGGAGCTGCAGAAGGAGCGCGAGAAATGGGAGAAGGAGCAGGAGAAGCACCGCAAGCGCGGCGAGGCCTATGACACGGTGATGCCCCTCAAGGCGCTGCAGCCCAAGCTGAGCGTCAGCTCGCAGATGGACCCCCTGCAGCAGCTGACGATCACGATGCCCGAGCCGCTCGTCGGCTGCGACACGTCGGCCGTGCACCTCTATGTCATGATTGACTCCGTCTGGTATCGCGCCCCTCACGAGCTGCGCCAGACGTCCACCCTGCAATATCTGCTCGACGCCCAGTGGCAGGCCGCGACGGAGTATAGCCTGGAGATCGACTCGGCCGCCTTCCGAGGCCTCTACGGCCAGGTCAGCAACGCCATCAAGCAGGGCATCAAGGTGCGGGGTGAGGAGGAGTTCAGCAAGCTCATCGTCGAGATAGCCCCCAGCCCCCTCAGCCCGGCCGACTCCACGGCACAGATCATCGTCGAGCTCATGGACACGGGCGACAAGCCCGTGCGCCGCACCGTGGCCGACGCGCGGGGCATCGCACGATTCCCCTACCTGAAGCCCTCGACCTACTACCTGCGGGCCATCGTCGACCTCGACGGCAACGGCCAGTGGGACACGGGCGACTACGCGCTGGGGCGGCTGCCCGAGGCCGTCTACTACTTCCCCGAGGAGGTGGAGTGCAAGGCCAAGTGGGACGTCAACCGCAAGTGGAACCTCAACGCCACGCCCCGCTTCCGCCAGAAGCCCGCGAAGATCACCAAGCAGAAGCCCGACAAGGAGAAGCAGCTCAAAAACCGCAACCTCGAGCGCGCCCGCCAGCTCGGCATCGAATACATGAAGAGTAAGGGATTGTAAGCGGACTGGATTTTTTTTAAACCACGAATTTAACGAATTAAACGAATTTGGAGGAATATACGTGACGGATTAAACGAATTTGACTAAATAAGTTAAAGTGAAAACTATATATATCGGTATGAAGAAGTTATTATTCCACTAAAACCACAAGCGCAGCAAATTCGTGTAATTAGTGCAATTCGTGGTCAAAAAAGAATTCGTGGTCAAAAAAGAATTCCTGGTCAATAATGTAATTCCTGGAAAAAAATAAAGTAAGAAAATTGAAAACGAGAGCTATGATCAGAAGGATTTGTGCATATATCATCCTCGGATGGATGGCAGTGGCCGGCGCTGCGGCACAGTCGCAGTGCGGCATCGAGAACAAGGCGTTCCAGGGGGGCGAGGTGCTCAACTACAACCTCTACTTCAACTGGAAGTTCGTATGGGTCAAGGTGGGGTCGGCATCGATGACCACCACCATGTCGAAGTTCGGCGGACAGGACGCCTTCCGCACCAGCCTCATCACCCGCGGCAACAAGAGCCTCGACGGCGTCTTCGTCATGCGCGACACGCTGCTCAGCTATTGCGCCGCGGCCGACCTCACGCCCCTCTACCACCGCAAGGGCGCCCTCGAGGGCAAGCGCTACTACGTCGACGAGCTGTGGTACACCTACCCCCAGAGCCGCTGCCACCTGAAGATGCACCGCATCGACGCCGACGGCGAGGTGCACTGGCAGGAGAAGGAGTATCAGGAGTGCATCTACGACATGATGAGCATCTTCCTGCGCGCCCGCAACTTCGACGCCTCGACGATGCAGAAGGGCGACGTCATCCCCATGCCCATCAGCGACGCCCGCCGGCTGTCGAACTCGTGGCTGAAGTTCCGCGGCACCGAGACGTTCAAGGTCAGCGACACGAAAGAGAAGTTCCGCTGCCTCGTCTTCTCGTTCATCGAGCATGAGAAGGGCAAGAACCACGAGCTCGTCCGATTCTATGTCACCGACGACGAGAACCACATCCCCGTCCGCCTCGACCTCGACCTCTCCTTCGGCTCCGCCAAGGTCTTCCTGCGCAACTACCAGGGCGTGCGCAACCCCATGACCTCGAAGATCAACTGACGGTCTTTGGTTGCGAAAAAACCCGACATTCGCCCTCGTCAGATAAGCCAAAGCGGCACTTCCCGTCAAGAGAAGTGCCGCTTTTCTCATCAAAAAGCACCGCTTCTCTCATCGAAAAGCACCGCTTCTTTTTTCTCATTTCGTAATCGTGCTGATTATCAGACGTTTGTGAAAATCGGACAAATCGTTGCGATTTTTCTTTACAAAACAAACACAAATCATCACTAATTATTCACCACATTAAGTAAATTATTAATTCTTTCAACTTTCGCATGTAAAAGGAGTTTAGGAGTTTTCGCGGCTTTCAGCCGCTGGAGTTTAGACGTTAGTCCTGTTTCATGGCTATCACTAACAAAACTATCGTCCAAACTCCCAAACTCCTAAACTCCTAAACTCCAAAAAGAAAGTGAGCTTGCGAAACTTGAATTAATTCAGTAATATGCAAAAAATAAATTGGTACGATTTGCCTGTCCCTGTAGGAGGCGACGTGTCCCCACGTCGCACTTGCCGCAGGTGTCACGTGAGGACACGTGACCTCCTAACAGGTGTCACGTGAGGACACGTGACCTCCTAACGCATCAGAATCCCATCCTCGGCTTGGGCCGGGCCACCTGGATAGGCTGAATGTCGGCCGGGGTGAGCTGGAAGAGCTGCTCGCGGTCGTTGATGTCGGCGCTGATGCACCGCTGTGCGTGGCAGAGGTAGATGCGCTCCAGCTGGTTGGCCACGAAGCGGGCGTTGCCCCACGTCTGGGGGTCGCGGCTGCGGTGGGCCTCGGCGATGAGCTGTGTGTAGTCGTCCCATGCCTGCGGCGTGAAGGTGTAGCCATGGTCGGCGATGCGTCGTTGGGTGATGTCGAGCAGCTCGTCGACGGTGAAGTCCTCAAACTCGAAGCGGTTGGGGAATCGCGACTCCAGTCCCGGGTTGAGCTCGAGCAGCCGGAGCATCTGCTGCTTGTAGCCGCAGAGGACGATGGCGAGGTCGCGCTGCCGCTCGTCGGAGAGGATGTCCATGAGCATGGGCAAGACCATCCGTCCCGGGTCGTTGCGGTTGTCGCCGTTGAGCAGGTAGGCCTCGTCGATCATGAGGACGCCGCCGCGCGCCATCTCGACGACGCGCCTGACGGCGCGCTCCTCGTCGCCCCAGTTGCTGCCTACGAAGGTGCCGCGGTTGGCCACGACGACGTGTCCGCGGCTGAGCATGCCGGCCTGATGGAGCAGCGAGCCCATGATCTTGCAGACGGTCGTCTTGCCCGTGCCGGGCCGTCCGAGGAAGATGCTGTGGAGGGAGAGCTCGTGGGGCTTGGCCTCGGGGTTGAGCAGGTGCATGCGCACGTTGTATTGGTTGAGCATGATGAGCTCGTCGATGTGGCGCTTGACGGCCTGGCATCCGACGATGCGCTGCATCTCGCGCTCGGGGTGGCGCATGGGCTGGAGCACCTCCACCTTGACGATATTGTTGGGGTTGAGCTCCAGCTCGCCGAAGTCGGAGGTCAGCTCGTCGACGTCGTCGCTCTCGTCGACGTCGCTGTCGGGCGTGCTGTCTGCGTCGTCGGGCGTGCTGTCTGCGTCGTCGGCCTGAGGGTCGGGCTCGGCTGCGTCGTCGTCGAGCTTGTTGAATTCCGATTCGATGAACTCGCTGAGCATGCGCTCGAACTCGTCTGACGGTGCGTCGTCGTCCTTGGCGAAGTAAGGCTTCAGGTGGGCCAGGTAGGGTGCGCCGGCCAGCTGGTCGCTGTCGTTGAGCGGCAGGTTGCGCAGGTGGGGCAGGCCGGTCTGCTGGTCGAAGACGCTGATGCGCATGCCGTACCACGTGTGGATCATGTCGGGGCGGTTGATCAGTCGCGAACTGGTCAGCATGATGCCCCATATCTGGGGCCGCTGGCGGCCAAAGTCGGCCGTGAGACGGCTGTAGAGCTGACGCATGACGGCCTTCAGGTGGTAGACGGGGCTGACGCGGTTGCCGTCGGCGTTGAAGTAGAGCGGCTGCTCGTCGCAGAAGGTCTCCTCGTCGGCCAGCTCGTCCAGCTGCCGGCCGCCGTCGTCGAGGCAGACGACGACGAGTTCGTGTTTCGTGGCATAGAGGTAGAGGTGGGTCTTCTCGTCGAAGGGTTCCAGCCCCGTGACGTGGGCTGCATAGGTGCGCTTGCGCTTGTTCATGTTGAGCATGAAGTTGACGATGGAGGCGTTGGTCTGTCTGATGAAATCTTTGATCATAGGTGGAAAGAAAAGATCTGTAACGTTAGGTGTGCGTGTGTGTTGTATATATAATAAAAGGTAGTAAGGGGGAGAGAGTAAGGAGCATCGCAGGGATGGACAGGCGCAGGCTCAGCTGACAGCGTGAGCCCGACAGCCCTTCAGCCCTACCACATAAGAGATAGGTGACGCCGGGGGAATAGAGAGAAGACGGCAGAGTTGTAGCAATAAGTCAAAGAACGATCATCCGCGCTGGACAACGGCGATGGCCACACGGCCCGTGAGGGGACGCCGATGCGCTCGGCGGCCTACGATGCAGACCGTTGTCAATCGTGTTCGCAGCATGATCTTTTCTTTAACTTTGACTCTTATGTGAATTGTGTGAAGTCGGTGTTTTAAACAAAACCGGCTGCAAATGTACAACTATTTTTCCAGACGGCCAAGGCCGCGCCCGATTTTAACATTTAGGGGGCCTCCCCCGACCCCTCCGAAGGAGGGGAGTGGCTGCCGCGCAGCTCGGGGGGAATGACGACCTGTAACTTTTATGCTTGATTTAAATCAAAAAAGAATCTGTTTGCGCCAACAATGTTACGAAATTGTTGTAGGAATTGCGAAAAAGTTGTAATTTTGCACCCGGTAGTCGAGATGACTACACGTTATTCATTAGGTTAGTAGTTAATAGATTTAAGGTAAAGATTATGTTATTAGATTTTCAGTCAACGCTTCTGCTTGACTAAGCAATTAGGCAAATGGACGTTGAGAAAAAGCGCGGGGTGAGTGATTCATACCGCGCTTTTTTGTGCCCGCGGGCGTCGGCCGGCGTCGCTGCAGGCTGTCGGCGGCGGGAAGCAAAAATCTTAAAAACAACTTAAAATCGTGCACTTAAACATATATTTTATTTAATTATCCGCCGAAAATGACGGATTTTTGCAGAAATGTGCTTACCTTTGCAGACTGAATTGTTTAAACAATTAGGAAAGATGAAGAGAATATTCAGAACGCTCTGCGGACTGCTGTTGGCATCTGTGGCCCTGACGTCGTGTCTGGGCGACGACGATGACAACCAGACGACGACCTACAGCGACGTGGCCATCACGCAGTTCACGCTGGGCACGATCAACCGCTATACGACGACGACCTCGGCCACGACGGGTCGCGACACGCTGGTGAAGACCACGTTCGCCGGGTCGGGCTACAAGATGACCATCGACCAGCTGGGCCACCAGATCTACAACCGCAAGGCGCTGCCCGTGGGCAGCGACGTGCGCCACGTCGTCTGCACCGTCTCGACGCGCAACAGCGGCGTCGTGGCGCTGCAGTCGATGACGAGCGACTCGCTGTCGTGGTTCAATGCCAGCGACTCGATCGACTTCAGCGTGCCCCGCACGTTCCGCGTCTACAGCATCGACGGCACGACGCACCGCGACTATGTCGTCGCGCTGACGGCCTCGAGCGACCAGGGCCTCGACTTCGAGTGGCGCCAGGAGGCAACGGCCACGCTGACGTCGCCGCTGTCCGATCACCAGGTGGTCAGCTTCGGCGGCCAGCTGCTGCTCTTCGGCAGTCCGACGGGCTACTACGACGAGCCCGACGCCATCTACCGCTCCACTGACGGCACCGCCTGGGAGCGCCTGGAGCCCAACATCCCGATGAAGCACTATCGCGGCCGCGTCGTCGTCATGGGCGAGCGCCTCTACGTGCTCACCACCGAGGGTCTCTACTGCTCGGCCGACGGCGAGACATGGCAGCAGATCGTCGCCACCGCCGACCCCAACCAGGCCGGTGCGCTGAAGATGCTCATCGGAGGCGGCACGCGCGAGCTCTTCGCCCTGCGACAGGAGCCCACCGACCCCGCCAGCGAGCCGATGACGCCCTGGTGCCTCGTCTCGTCGACTGACGGCGGGCGGACGTGGGCTGCCGAGGCCGCCGACTATGACACCGACCCCTGCCAGACGCCCACCCTGACCCGGTTCGGCTGCGTGGCGTTCGACTATATGCCCACCGACTCTACCGACTACGTGCTGCTCCTGGGCTGCGACCTGGCCGCACTCGAGGCCGGCGTCATCACCCCGTGGCGCAAGATCAGCTGCTATGCCCAGGAAGGGCGCAGCGGACAGTGGGTGAGCATGACCCTCGACGACGCCAACCGCTATGTGCTGCCCGCGACCGAGGTCTACGGCCTGGAACAATACGACGGCACGCTCGTGGCCCTCTGCGGCAAGCAGGGCCAGGCGGTCGCCATCTATGAGTCGGCCGACCAGGGCATCACCTGGAAGACCCAGAACGACTACTCACTGCCCGACGGCTTCGCCAGCGGACCGCTGAGCATGACGACGAGCGGCGACGCCCTCTGGATCGTCTCGCCCACGGGCCAGACATGGAAAGGAACCCTCAGATGACCCTCGCCCGCCGCCTCAGACCGCTGCTCCTGCTGCTCCTGCTGGCTCCACGCACAGCCCTGGCGCAGGACGACCCCGAATATCGCATGGAGATCGGGGCCGGAGCCGGACTGCAGACCTATCAGGGCGACTTCGGCGGCGGACTGCTGAAGCACATGCAGCCCATGGGGGGCGCGGTGGCCAAGTATAAGCCCAACCCGCGCATGGCCTGGGCCGCCACGCTGAGCTACGGCAAGCTGAAGGGCCGGTCGGAGGACACGAAGACATGGTATCCCGACTATGCCGGCGCCCCCATGGAGTTCTCCACGTCGATGACCACGTTCGACGTGGCGTTCGAATACAACTTCTGGGCCTTCGGCACCGGCCGCGAATATCGCGGCGCCAGGCCCCTGACGCCCTTCATCACGGCCGGCATGGGCCTCTGCTTCGCCAAGTGCGACGCCTCGGTCTGCGCCTTCGAGATGCCGCTCGGGCTGGGCGTGAAGTATAAGCTGGCCGACAGGCTCAACCTGACCGCCACATGGCTGATGCACCTGACGGGCACGGACAAGCTCGACGGGGTGAAGGACCCCTACGGCATCAAGAGCAGCGGCCTGTTCAAGAACACCGACTGCTACTCGACGCTGCAGATCGCCGTCACCTACGACATCTGGGCCAAGTGCAAGACATGCCACAACGATCGGGATTGAGAATTGAGAACTGAGAATTGAGAAATATTAAGATATGACCGCTGAATTAGACAGAACACGCATCCCGCAGCACATTGCCATCATCATGGACGGCAACGGACGCTGGGCCAACGAGCGCGGACGCGAGCGCAGCTACGGCCATCAGGCCGGAGTCGACGCCGTACATAAGATCACGTCGGAGTGCACACGACTGGGCGTGAAGTACCTCACGCTCTACACCTTCTCCACCGAGAACTGGAACCGCCCGGCCGACGAGGTGGCGGCGCTCATGGGCCTCATCCTGACCTCGCTCGAGGAGGAGATCTTCATGAAGAACAACGTACGCTTCCGCATGATCGGCGACATGCAGCGGCTGCCTAAGGAGGTGCAGGCGAAGATCCGCGAGCTCGAGGAGCACACCGCCGCCAACGACGCCATGACGGCCGTCATCGCCCTGAGCTACTCCAGCCGATGGGAGATCACCGAGGCCGTCAGGCAGATCGTGGCCGAGCAGCCCCGGGAGATCACCGAGGAGACCATCACGAGCCACCTCACTACCAGCTTCATGCCCGACCCCGACCTGCTCATACGCACCGGCGGCGAGCTGCGCATCTCCAACTATCTGCTATGGCAGATCGCCTACTCGGAGCTGTACTTCTCGGACACCTACTGGCCTGACTTCGACGAGGCGTGCCTCCACAAGGCCATCGCCGACTTCCAGCGCCGGCAGCGCCGCTTCGGCAAGACGGAGGCGCAGGTGGAGAATAATGAATAATGAATAATGAATAATGTACAATGAATAATGTACAATGTACAATGAATAATGTACAATGAACAATGTACAATGTGTTCGGTAGAAAGAAAAAACAATTGATATATGCATAGAATATTGATGAAAATGACAATGACGATGGCGGCGGTGGCAACACTGCTCATCGTTCATTGTACATTGTTCATTACTCCGGCTGCGGCACAGGACTTCATCGCCAACCCCACCATCTCGTATGCCGGCACGCCCAGGCAGTGCGAGATCGGAGGACTCGCCGTCAAGGGCGTCGAGGGCTATGAGGACTATGTGCTCACCAACATCTCAGGACTGACCGTCGGACAGCGCATCGAGGTGCCCGGCAGCGAGATCACCGAGGCCGTCAAGCGCTACTGGAAGCACGGACTCTTCTCGCGCGTCAGCATCACGGCCGACAGCATCGTCGGACAGAAGGTCTACCTCTGCATCAACCTCGCCCTCAGGCCCCGCATCAGCGACATCGTCTACACCGGCGTGAAGAAGTCGGAGCGCGAGGACCTCGAGCAGAAGCTCGGCATGGCCAAGGGCATGAGCCTGACGAAGAATCTCATCGACCGCGCCCAGATCCTGGCCAAGAAATACTTCGACGACAAGGGATTCAAGAACGCTGAGATCAACATCACCCAGCGTGACGACGTCACCGGCAAGAACAAGGTCATCCTCGACGTCGACATCGACAAGAAGGAGAAGATGAAGGTGCGCAGCATCATCTTCGACGGCAACCAGAAGCTCACCGACGCCCGCATCAAGGGCCATCTCTTCAGCAAGGGCGCCTTCGGCAAGATCCATGAGGCCGGCAAGCTCTACTCGTTCATGAAGTCGAAGAAGTTCACCCCCGAGCGCTACGCCGAGGCTAAGCAGAAGCTCATCGAGAAATACAACGAGCTGGGCTATCGCGACGCCTCCATCGAGGAGGACTCCGTATGGAATGCCGACGAGAAGCACGTCAACGTCTATCTCAAGATCGACGAGGGCGAGCAGTACTTCCTGCGCAACATCAACTGGGTGGGCAACACCGTCGTCACCACCGACTACCTCAACCGCGTGCTCGGCATGAAGGAAGGCGACGTCTACAACCAGAAGCTCATGACCAAGCGACTCAAGGACGACGAGGACGCCGTGGGCAACTACTATTATAATAACGGTTACGTCTTCTCGAGCATCGACCCCGTCGAGGTCAACATCGTCGGCGACAGCGTCGACCTCGAGATGCGCGTCACCGAGGGACCACAGGCCCACCTCAACCATGTGCGCATCTTCGGCAACGACCGACTCTACGAGGAGGTCGTCCGACGCGAGCTGCGCACCAAGCCCGGCGACCTCTTCAACAAGGACGCACTGATGCGCTCCTACCGCGAGATCGCCTCCATGGGCTACTTCAACCAGGAGGCCATCAACCCCAACGTGAAGCCCAACTACGAGGACGGCACCGTCGACATCGACTGGGAGCTGGAGCAGAAGTCGAACGACCAGCTGGAGCTCTCCATGGGTTGGGGACAGACCGGCATCATCCTCCGCGCCGGCATCAAGTTCAACAACTTCTCGCTGCGCAACCTCCTCGGCAAGAACAAGCTCCACCGCGGATTCCTGCCCGCCGGCGACGGCGAGCAGATCGGCATCAACGCCCAGACCAACGGACGCTACTACTCGTCGTTCAACACGAGCTACTCCACAGGATGGTTCGGCGGCAAGCGACCCAATGCTTTCAACGTCGGTGCCTACTTCGCCCACCAGAGCGACGTCTCGAGCAACTACTACAACCAGGCGGCCCTCAACTCCTACAACTACCTCTACTCGGGCTATGGCTACATGAACAACTACTATTACAACAACTACGAGTCATACCTCGACGACGACAAATACCTCAACCTCTTCGGCGTCAGCGTCGGATGGGGCAAGCGCCTGCGCTGGCCCGACGACTACTTCCAGCTCTCGGCCACACTCTCCTATCAGCGCTACATGCTGAAGGACTGGCAGTACTTCCTCATCTCCAACGGCAACTCGAACAACATCAACCTCTCGCTGGCACTCAGCCGCACGTCGACCGACAACCCGCTCTTCCCCCGCCACGGATCGGAGTTCTCGCTCGCCGTCACACTGACGCCGCCCTGGTCGCTCTTCGACGGCAAGGACTACAAGAACCTGGCCACACAGCTCACCTACTCCACCGACTATGACCGATGGGACCGCGAGCAGGCAGAGAAGTACAAGTGGGTCGAGTATCACAAGTGGAAGTTCAAGAGCCGCACCTACACCGCACTGACCAGCGGACAGAAGTGCTTCGTGCTCATGACCCGCGCCGAGTTCGGCATCCTCGGATCCTATAACAAGTATAAGAAGTCGCCCTTCGAGACCTTCTACGTCGGCGGCGACGGCATGAGCGGCATGTCGACCTCCATGGCCGAGGAGACCATCGGACTGCGCGGCTATGAGAACGGTTCGCTCAGCTATTCCGCACACGTCACCGATCAGGTGTGGACCGGCTCACGCTACTCCGCCTACGACGCCTATGCCTACGACCGCTTCACCCTCGAGCTGCGCTATCCCTTCATGCTCGGCAACACCACCATCTACGGACTCGGATTCCTCGAGGGCGGTAATGCCTGGGCCGACGTCAAGAAGTTCAATCCCTTCGACATGAAGCGCTCCGCCGGTCTCGGTGTGCGCATCTATCTGCCCATGGTCGGACTCATGGGTATCGACTGGGCCTACGGCTTCGACAAGGTCTACGTCAACGCCAGCTCGATGCAGAAGGGCGGCTCCAACTTCCACTTCGTCCTCGGACAGGAGTTCTAAGGGAAAAGTGAAGAGTGAAAAGTGAAAAATTTGCTACCGCTTAGAAAGTGATAAGTGAAGAATTTTCTACCGCTTAGAAAGTGATAAATGAAGAATGAAAAGTAAATAACATAAAACGAATAACGACGATGAAGAAATTATTGTTTTTAATGATTGCCTTCGCATCGGCAGTGACGATGCAAGCACAGAAGTTTGCCTTGGTCGATTTCGACTACATCTTTAAGAACATCCCAGCCTACGAGCGCGCCAACGAGCAGCTCTCGCAGGTCTCTAAGAAATGGCAGGCTGAGGTCGACGCCATCACCACCGAGGCGCAGACCATGTACAAGAACTATCAGAACGAGGTCGTCTTCCTATCCAAGGAGCAGAAGCAGGCACGCCAGGACGCCATCATGCAGAAGGAGAAGGAGGCCAGCGACCTCAAGCGCAAGTACTTCGGACCCGACGGCGAGCTCTTCAAGAAGCGCACCGCACTGATGAACCCCATCCAGGAGGAGGTCTACAACGCCATCAAGGACGTGGCCGACCTGCGCGGCTATCAGCTCGTCCTCGACCGCGCCAGCGACTCCGGCATCATCTACGGCTCGCCCAAGATCGACATCAGCGACGAGGTACTCCAGAAGCTGGGCTATGCCAATTGAAGTAAGAGTGAAGAGTGAAAAGTGAAAAATTTGCTACCGCTCGAAGAGTGAAAAATTTGCTACCGCTTGAGTAAAAAGAATTAAAATAAACAACGAGAAAAAGACAATGAAAAAGCTTATCATTTGCGCCCTGTGCGCATTCTTCGGTCTCACCGCCGCTCAGGCACAGACCAAGTTCGGACACGTCAACACACAGGAGATCATCCAGGCCATGCCCGAGTTCAACACCGCTCGCACCGAGATCGAGCAGCTCACACAGCAGTATGAGGCCGACCTCAAGCAGATGCAGGAGGAGCTTCAGAAGAAGGGCGAGGCCTTCGACAAGGAGTCGGCCACGCTGCCCGAGAACATCAAGCAGCGCCGCCAGCAGGAGCTCCAAGACCTCTACACCCGCATCCAGCAGACCTATCAGGACAACCAGCAGGCCCTGGCCCAGGCGCAGCAGGAGAAGATGTCGGCCATCCAGACCAAGGTGCTCGACGCCATCAAGGCCATCGGCCAGGAGGGCGGCTACGTCTACATCATGGAGATGGGCGCCGGCATCCCCTACATCTCGACGACCCTCTCCTCTGACGTCACCGCTCAGGTGAAGGCCAAGCTGGGACTGAAGTAAGATTGAAAATTGAAGATTGAAGATTGAAGATTGACTAATGAAGAATGAAAAGGATAGCCGTTTTAATTAGCATATTGATGGTGGGACTTTGGTCTGTCGCCCAAGTGCCTGCACTGCCAAATGACAATGACTCCACGAGTTCTCTGTCTTCAATCTCCAGTCTTCAGCCTTTCATCGGCTACCTCAGCTACGACGCCGTGCTGCGCAGCATGGCGCAGTATGACACGCTGCAGGTGCAGATGGGCGAGCTGCGGCGGGCCTACGACAAGGAGATGAAGCGCGTCGAGGACGAGTTCAACCAGAAGTATGAGCTCTTCCTCGAGGAGCGCGCCCACTATCCCCGCACCATCCTGCTCAAGCGCCAGCAGGAGCTGCAGGACATGATGCAGCAGAACGTCAACTTCAAGAACGAGAGCCGCCGCGAGCTGCAGCGCACCGAGCAGGAGGCCATGGCGCCGTTGCGCATCCGGCTGGCGGAGGCCATCGCGGCCGTCGCCCGCGAGGAGGGCCTCGTCCTCGTCGTCAACACCGACGCCGACGCCTGTCCCTTCATCGAGCCGGCCGTCAGCATCAACATCGAGCCGATGGTCCGCCAGCGGCTCACCACCAACCCATGAAGGCACCCATCGGCATCTTCGACAGCGGCTATGGCGGGCTGACCATCCTCGACGCCATACGTCGCGAACTGCCCCAGTACGACTATCTCTACTTGGGCGACAATGCCCGTGCACCCTACGGACCGCGGTCGTTCGACGTCGTCTACGAGTTCACCCGCCAGGCCGTCCACGAGCTCTTCCAGCGCGGATGCCAGCTGGTCATACTCGGCTGCAACACCGCCTCGGCCAAGGCCCTGCGCACCATCCAGCAGCGCGACCTACCTCAGTGGGACCCCTCGCGTCGCGTCCTCGGCGTCATCCGCCCCACGGCCGAGGTCATCGGAAGCCTGACCGAGACACGCCACGTCGGCATCTTCGCCACCGAGGGCACCATCCGCAGCGACAGCTACCGTCTGGAGATCCAGAAGCTCTGGCCCGACATCCGTGTCACCGGCGTGGCATGCCCCTTCTGGGTGCCGCTGGTCGAGTATAACGAGGCCGACTCACCCGGGGCTGACTATTTCGTGAAGAAGCGCTGCGACCAGCTCCTCTCGGCCGACCCCCTGATCGACGCCGTCATCCTTGGCTGCACACACTATCCGCTGCTGCTGCCCAAGATCCGCCGCTACATGCCCCTGTCGGTCCGCATCATTCCTCAGGGGCAGTATGTCGCCACCTCGCTGCACGACTATCTCAGCCGCCATGCCGACCTCCGCGACCGCTGCAGCACGGGCGGTCAGACCCACTACCTCACCACCGAAAATCCCGACCGCTTCCGCGAGCAGGCCCAGATTTTCCTCCGTCAGCCCGTCGACGTCACTACCATCACCCTGGGCTGACCTCACTTTGCATTTTTTTCAGTTTACCGCTGTTTTTACCCTTTTTAATCGAAGAAAGGGCGTTTTTTCCGCGTTTTTTTAACTGTTTGTCGAAAATAGACAAAAAGTTGACGAGAATAGACAACAGACTTTCCTTGCTTTTCTTTAACTTTGCAGCCAGAAGAATGAACGTTTTTTAACAGAACAACCCATTCTGGCTTATGCACTCATTCAAGCACTGCGAAGAACGACTCAGTCAGCTCCAGCTGAAGTCTGCCGAGAAGGATTTTCTCGACCGCTTCGTCATGTGTGTGTCCGACAACCTCGCTGACGGCCCCCTCACGCTCGACGACTGTGCACGACTGATGAACCTCCATCCTTCGCGACTGCGCCGCCGCATCGTCAATACTACCGGCCTGACACCCCCCGATATCATCTGCTACTACCGGCTGAAGCGTGCCATGCAGCTGTTCAACCTCGACCCGCGTCCGCGGATGTTCGAGGTGGCACAGCTGTGCGGCTTTGCCGATGGGTGCCACTTTGCCCACGTCTTCCGTCGTTCTTTTGGCATTTCGCCGCAGAAATATTGCCTATTCATCGACAAAAATAACGCGTTATCAATATGAAGAGACTACTGACCCTCTGCCTGCTGCTCGTCAGCCTCATCGGCGCCCGCGCCCAGTCGTGGTGGGGAGCGCCCGATGCGCACCAATTTAACGATGAAACCGTCGTTTTTGCGACCTTGCAGCTCAATAATCACGCCGTCGGCGCCGACAACGGCGACTACGACGTGGCCGCTTTCATCGGCGACGAGTGCCGCGCCGTGACGTGGGAGGCAGTCCGCGGCGAGCAGGGTCAGACGGTCTTCGTCCTGCGCGTCTACGGCGACCGCGACGCCGACCACGGCCGTCCCGTCCGCTTCGAGATCCGCTACAAGCCCGGCCAGCTGCTGCTCGTCTACGACGTCGAGCCCTCCGTGGCCGTCACGTTCGACGGCGAGAGCTGGGGCCAGCCCTCGCAGCCCGTCGTGCTGCGCGGCAAGGGCTACGACGGCGACGCGGCCTTCCGCTTCCGCTCGGTGACGATCGACGTCGGCGAGACGGTCGACATCCTCAGCCTCTATGAGGGCGAGACGCTGCCTAAGTACGAGAGCATCGAGCTGTCAGCCGGCGGCATCGTCAGCCTCGAGGGCACCGTGGCCACGGGTCTCGTGCCCGGCACGGTCATCTTTGACGTCCACTTCCCCGGCACGACGCTCCAGGGCACCATCACCGTCGTGCGCCGCGCCACGGCCGTCCGGCTGCTCAACGACGAGGTGCGCGTCGACATCGCCAGGCCCAAGACGCTGCAGCCGAAGCTCGACACCTCCTATGAGCTGCTGCCCGAGAACACGACCGAGGTCGCCGCGTGGCTCATCGACGACGAGACCATCGTCTGCCCCGACGCCGAGGGGAACCTGATCCCGAAGGCTGTCGGCGAGACCTACGTGACGCCCGTCATCCTGGCCGACGACGGGTCGGTACGGCTGCGCCCCGAGGGCCGCATCCGCGTCATCGTCTATGAGAACGTGGCGCTCCAGCACTTCGAGTATACCTTCGACAGCCATCCCTACAACCGCGAGACGGTGCGCATGACGCTCACGCCCGTGCCGGCCAACGCCACGTTCGACATCCGCGACCTGCGCTTCCGCTATACGGCCGACTACGGCTGGGAGCAGCAATGGGACATCGTCAGCTTCGAGCTCGTCTCGCGCGATCCTATAATATATAACGTGACGTTCCAGGTGCCGATAGGCGTCGACGTGCGCCCCTACTGGGCCGACGCGCCCGAGAGCGACATCCAGCTGTGGCCGTCGGCCGAGGCCGGATGGGACCCCGGCATCATGCCCCGCTTCCGCCTCGACCTCAGGGAGGGGTGGCAGTGGCGCACGAACCCCTGCGGCTACCTCTGGGACGACGACCTCGTGGAGGGCTTCGGCCCCGACCTCATCGAGGCCCGCACGCAGGAGACGCTGCTCTACAACGACCCCGAGTGGGGCTACTTCGGCACGATGATGGAGGCTGGCGGCATCGACGACAACGTGGCCTACAAGGTGCGCATGGCCGCCGACTACCGCTCGCGCACCTTCGGGCTGACCGTCACGGGCACGTCCGACTTCCGGCTGCCCGTCACTGAGGGCTGGACGTGGATGCCCTCGCCCTACCTCTACGACCGCCGCTTAGAAAATATCTTCGACCCCGCCCAGCTCACCGAGGGCATGACCATCATCTCCAAGGAGCAGGGGTCGGCCGAGTGGGACGGCAGCCAGTGGCAGGGCGACCTCGAGGTGCTGCCCACCGAGCAGAGCTTCCTCCTCTACATGCCTGAGGGCGGCCCCGCCAGCCTGACCTTCAGGAACGAGCGCCAGATGGCGCAGGGCCACGAGACGGCCGCCGCCCCGGCCCGGCGCCTCGATGCCGCAGCCGCCACCGCCCCGGCCGAAATCCACACCACGGCCCGCCGCTTCCGCGACAACATGACGATGGTCGTGACGATGCCGCAGCTCAGCGAGCCCGACGCCTATCAGATCGAGGCCTACGTCGGCGGCGAGCTGCGCGGACAGGGCACCTGCCGCGGCGGCCGCTACTTCGTCACCGTCCATGCCGACGGCGGCGAGCGCGTCAGCTTCCGCCTCACCGACATCCGTACCGGCGCCCAGTATGCCGTCGACGAGCGCGTCACCGTCGCCCAGCCGCGCCTCGGCTCGCTGCGCCGCCCCGTCGAGCTCCACTCCGCCGCCGCCACGCAGGGCGTGGGGACAGTTCAGAGTTCAGAGTTCATAGTTCATAGTTACGACCTGCTCGGACGGCCTGTTCCCGAAAGCCACAGGGGCGCCGTCACCATCCAGCGCACGGCCGACGGCCGCGTCCGCAAGGTCGTCACACGATAAGCCCCCCAGTCTATCGTCTAAACTCCCAAACTCCCAAACTCCTAAACTCCATATAATATATATAGTATTAACAATCATAAAAACCAGTAACGATTATGAAGAAATTATTATCACTGCTTGCGCTCCTCATCACGACGATAGGAGCCTCGGCACAAGAAGACTGGGCCAACCCCCATTCTGACCAACATGGTAGCAGCACGGTCATCTATGCCGACTTCACCGTGACCGGCGGCGAGGAATGGAATGCAGCCTACCAGGGCAACTGGACCATCGGCGTCTTCGTTGACGACGAGTGCCGCCTGTCTGTCCGCGACAACGACGCCGACGTGCTGCAGAGCTACAACAACCAGCCGTTCCTCCAGCTGGTGGTGCCCGGCGACTACGACACCGAGAACGACCAGGGCAAGGCCATCACCATCAAGGTTATGGACGGCATGGCTGCCATCTACACCCTGACGCCCAGTGAGACCCTCACCTACGACTCCGAGAAGACCTACGGCACGCAGCCCTCCGGTCCCCGCGTACAGCTCGCGCTCACCCTGCCCACCAGCATCACCCTCGAGGAGTTCACCTGCGAGGCCGGCACCCCCGTCGACCTGATGGATCACGTGACCGTCGTTCCCGCCGGAGCCCAGCTGCCCGAGAACGTCACGTGGTTCGTCCGCGACAGCTATTGGGGCGACCCCATCTACGACGAGTATGCCACGGTTGAGGGCAGCGTGATGACCCCCATCAAGCCCTACATCGTCGATGGCGAGAACCAGCCCATCAGCTACGGTGTGGTCGTCGAGGGCGGCAATTATATGGATCTGGCCGAAAAGAGCCAGTTCTACATCACCCAGCCGGCCCAGTCGCTGCGCATCGTCACCGAGACGTTCGAGACCGAGCTGGGCTATGAGTGGGAACTGAATGCCTTCATGAACAACAGCTACTGGGGTCCTGGACAGATCCTGACGAAGGCCTACGAGGTGACGCCTGCGGACTTCACCGAGGAGGTGAAGTGGGAGTTCGCCCCTGAGTACATCGAGTATGCTTACTCTGAACAGGAGGGGGCAGACATCTACCGCGCCATCAAGGGCGGCACCACCCGCATCCGTCCCTACATCGAGCGCACGGGCGGCAACCTCTACCCCGAGGGCGACAAGTGGATCACCGTCACGATCATCGTGCCCGTCAACGGTGTCGAGTTCAACTGGCCCATTGAGGACCAGACCCAGCAATACGTCACCTTCAAGGCCAACGTGGGCGACGACATCTATGAGCGCATCGCCAGCCGCGTGACCGTCCTGCCCGCGGACGCCACCGACCGTACCTTCCAGATCGTGAACGGCAGCGACGACGGTGCTGACTACCTCACCATCGACAACACAGCTAAGACGGCCATTGCCCAGCAGGCCGGCACCACCCGCGTGCTCATCCAGCCCAACGGCCGTGGCGGCGAGGACTTCTTCGTCGAGTTCACCGTCGAGATCTTCGATCCTCTCAAGGAGGTCACGTTCACCGACGATCCCCTCATCATCGCCTATTGGGAGGGCATGCAGACCGAAGAAGTGCGCGACTACATCAGCCGCAACATCCTCTGGCAGACCGAAGGCGGCCAGCGGCTGCAGGAGGGCACCATCGCCGTCACGGGCCAGCTGCAGGGCGAAGGCGAGATGACCCCTAACGGCCCCATGCTGAATCTCACCAACACGACCATCCCCAAGGGCAACTCGACGGTCACCGTCACCCTCGGTTGGAACGACTACAGCAACTACGACGGCACCGAGGCCTCCGTCACCACGGCATGGAACGACGGCCAGAGCTTCACGGTCACCATCCGCAAGAGCCTTAGCTCCTTCGACGTGGTCGTCACGCCCAGCACCTCCGATCCCACTCAGGGCACCATCACCCTCGTGCCTGTGCCCGAGGATGCTGACTTCGATATGGGCAACTATCAACTCCACTTCTACGACCAAGGCATCTACAGCGACTGGAATGTGCTCACCACCACGCCTTCGGCCGACAATCCCTTGCTGTTCACCTACAGCGGCACCCTGCCCGGCGAATTCTACGTCAGGGTCCTCGACGAGAAAAATGAGCCTGTTTACCATGGTGAAGAAACCATTACAATCCCCGCCAAGGTCAGCCTCGCGAGCGGATGGCAGTGGAGAAGCAACCCCTACGGCGACGTGGAAGCAGGCGAGAGCCTTGAGACCTTCTTCGGCGACAACCTCGTCGAGGCCCGCACCTACGACAAGCTGCTCTATAACGACAGCGAGTGGGGCTACTGGGGCTCGCTGAAGGATGAAGTCAGTGCCGACATTCCTTGGGCCATCGCTCAGGCCCAGATGTACAAGGTCAAGATGAACGCTGCCCAGGAGGCCTACCTCTATGGCGGCGAGCCCGGTGAGGATGTGTCGCAGACCCTGATGCCCGGCTGGAACTGGATCGGCTCGCCCTACCTCTACGACCGTCTGCTGAGCAACGCCCTCTCGGGCGGCGACGAAGGCATGGTCATCGTCTCGAAGGCCGACGGCTCAGCCGAGTGGAACGGCCAGGCATGGGAAGGCGACCTGAAGGTCATCCGCAAGGGCCAGGGCTATCTGGTCTACACCCCCCAGGAAGGCTATCTCCCGCTGATGACGGAGGTCTTCGGCGGCATGGAACAGGGCGACGAGACGCCCGCCGGCGCCCGCGCCTCGAAGCGCAGCTTCTGGAGCTACGACCACACGCAGTTCGCCTCGAACATGACCATCGTGGGAGAGATTAATGAACAATGTACAATGAACAATGAACAATGGAGCATTGGCGCCTTTGTCGGCGATGAGTGCCGCGGCGAGGGCATCATCGAGAACGGCCGCGCCTTCATCACCGTCCACACCGACGGCGGCGAGCAGGTGTCGTTCCGCCTGCGCAACGAGCTGACCGGCGAGATGTTCGACATCGACCAGACCGTCCGCTCCGGCGCCCAGCGCCTCGGCTCGCTCAAGGCTCCCGTCCAGCTGACCAGCCAGGCCGTCGTCACGGGGGTCAACAATGTACAATGTACAATGAACAATGTACAGGAGAGCTATGACCTCGGCGGCCGCGCCGTCAAGGCTACGACAAAGGGCCTGACCATCCGGCGCAACGCCGACGGAAAGGTCGTCAAGGTCGTCAAGTAGTTCTTGTTCTGATCACGAATTAGAGAATTTGGGAATTGGCTCACGCCGCCATTATTCATCACGAATTAGAGAATTTGAGAATTTTGGCTATATATAATAAAAGGTATAGACGTATGAAAAGAAATAGTATAAGTCCGAGTAATCATCTGCGCACAAATCTGTGCGCAGCCAATTCTCAAATTCTCAAATTCGGGACAGAAAATAAATCCCGGATCGATTCTCAAATTCTCAAATTCGGGACAGAAAATAAATCCCGGATCGATTCTCAAATTCTCAAATTCGTGATAGAAAAGACATCCCGGATCCAACGCATCATGGCTCTTGCTCTGCTCCTGATCGTGGGGCAGGGCGAGGGCTTCTCCCAGACCCTCACCCAGAACACGATCTCGACCATCGCGAAGAGCGACCCGCTCATCATCACGGGCGCCGTGGGCACCCAGAACACGTACTACCACTCCTCCATCGGCAACGGCTACCGCTCGCCGTGGGGCAACTCGCTGTATGCCAACCTGAACGTGTCGGTCTACGGCATCTCGATGCCCTTCGCCTTCTATTATTCCAACAACAACACGTCGTGGAGCTTCCCCCACTTCTCGTTCCACATCGACCCGACGTACAAGAACTGGCGGGGCCACTTCGGCCGCTCCAACATGGGCATGCACACCTACCTGATGAACATGTCGTTCAACGGCGTCGGACTGGAGTATAACTCCTCCAAGCTGCGCTTCGGCGCCTTCTACGGCGAGCTCCGCAACGCCATCAACGACGACCCCGAGGACCCCGCCGCACGGCGGCCGCAGTATTCGCGGCTGGGCTGGGGCCTGAAGGCCGGCTACGGCTCGGGCCGCAACTATCTCGACCTGTTCTTCCTGCGGGCCTACGACAAGGTGTCGTCCATCGACGCCCGCTGGCAGGACCAGGTGCAGCCGCAGGACAACGTCGCCGTGGCCGTCAAGGGCGGCCTGGGCGTGACCAAGTGGCTGACGCTCCGTGGCAACCTGGCCTGGAGCGCCTTCTCCTCAGACAAGCGCGCCCAGCGCGTCCACACCGACCAGCTCGACCGCTGGGACAAGGTGTTCGAGGCGCGCTACACGTCGCTGATGCGCATCGCCGGCGACATCTCCGGCACCTTCAACCTGAAAATCCTCAATGCCACCGTGTTCTACCGCATGGTGCAGCCCGACTATACCACGCTGGGCCTCTACTATACCTCCAACAACTACCAGTCGCTGGGCATCAACGCCTCGACGACGCTCTTCAAGAAAGTCAGCCTCTCGGCCTCCTTCAGCGGCCAGGAGGACAACATCACGCGCCGACAGCTCTACACCACCCGCGGCTTCGTCTACAACGCCACGGCCTCGGCCTCGCTGGCCGAGAACCTCACGCTGTCGGCCGGCTACAGCGGCTACCGCCAGCTGCAAAGCGACTGCAAGGCGCACGTCAACGACACCACGCGCGTCAACCGCATCATGCACTCCCTCTACCTGACACCCAACTACACCATCGACGGCGAGCGGACCGAGAACGCCTTCTCGCTCTCGCTCAGCTTCACCAAGAACGAGGACCTCAACCCCTTCGCCACGGGCGTCTCGGACGTGACGACGCTCTCGGCCGGACTGAGCCACTCGCTGACCGTCAAGCCTTGGGAGATGTCGTTCTCCACCTCGCTGTCACACCAGCAGTCGAAGGGCTACCAGACGCGCTACACCTCAGACATCCTCTCGTTCTCCACCGGCCGCTCCTTCCTCAAGGAGAAGAACCTGCACGCCTCGGCGACCGTCTCGTTGTGCTACAACGACATACAAGACCAGCAGCGCAACCTCTCCGTCGGCGCCGACCTCTCCGCCGGATACAGCCTGGCCAAGGTGCACCAGTTCTCCTTCTCGGCCGGCTTCAACAAATACTCCGACACCAACATCTCTGCCGACATGGCCTCGATGGGCACCACCGAGATACAGCTGTCGCTGGGATACAACTATACGTTCTCGCTGCTGCAGTTAAAAAGGAAAAGTGAAAAATGAAAAGTGAAAAATTTGCTGCCGCCCCCCGACCCCTCCCGAGGGGAGGGGAAAGGTTAGAAAAAAGCGGACAAATGACGGATGGCGGTTGAAGAAGTGCCGCTTTTCGGGGCAAAAAGGACCGCTTCTCGCATCGAAAAGGACCGCTTCTCGGAGGAAAAAGGACCGCTTCGCCAAAAGCAGAGGCGCAAAAAGCTGATAATCAGTGTGGTTGCGAATTCAGTTCGCAACATTCAGAAAGAACTTTACAAAATCGACCTATAAAACGAGTGACGATATGAGACGACAGGTAAGATACATCGCAACAGTGCTGCTGGCGCTCCTGCTCCAGCCGGCGGTAGTTCATGCACAGAACGAACAGGGCGACGTGACGCTCCAGGTGACACCCGTGCAGTCGGTGCTGCCCCCGCAGGCCGGCCGCTACATCGACAACCTGGGCCGCTACTTCAGCGTGACCGTCATCAACAACACCGACGTGCAGCAGAACCTCTACTTCGGCGTGCAGATCAAGCAGCTGTTCCCCGATGACGTGCTGTGGATGTCGACCGACGTCGAGACGATGCATATCCCCCAGCGTCCCATCGTGCTCGCCCCCAACCAGCACAAGACGCTCAACACCATCGAGCTGAAGCACCTCTTCGACCATTTCGACTCGAAGGATATCTACGTGCGCGACGGTCGCTACCGCAACATCCTCGACTCGGAGTTCGGACTGCTCGACGAGGGCCAGTATGAGCTCTACCTGACGGCCTACGAGTGGGCCACCGACCTGACCACGCCCGTCGTGAAGAACAATCAGACCGACGGCATCGCCCGCTTCAACATCTGCTACGAGGCCGAGCCGCCCCGCTTCACCCTCCCCATCCGCGAGGCCACGACCGACGGCCTGAGCGACCTCTCCGTCACCAAGATCGACAAGAACCAGGCCTCGATCCGCTTCGAGTGGCTGGCGCCGACGCTCAACTGCAACGCCACGATGGTGCAGTTCCGCTACAACATACGCTTCGTCGAGCTCGGCTCGATGATGCCCGACGAGGCGATGGAGGAGAACACCATCACCTTCCTCGAGAAGCGCGAGCTGCTGACCAACAGCTTCACCATCCCCCAGGCCTACCTGTCGCAGATGATAGCCGACACGGCCTTCCTGGGCAAGGTCTACGCCATGCAGGTGACGGCCTATACGCCCTATCAGAACGAGAACTCGCTCAACGTGGCCCTGATCAAGAACGAGGGCAAGAGCGACATCTTCCTCTTCCAGCTCTACGACCCGACGAAGAAGCCGGAGAGCGCCATCTCAGGCAAGGGCCTCGGCACTGACGACCAGGCCGGCCCCGTCTACATCTTCGAGCAGCCCACGCTGACCTCGCCGCAGTTCCCCGAGGACGCCACGCGACTCATCTATATGGGCGACTCCATCAAGGTGGAGTGGCGCAAGGCATGGCACGCCGGCGGCAAGGGCGAGCGCCAGGACACCATCGACTTCAAGTACAACGTGGCCCTCTACACGGGCAACTCGGCCGACTCGCGCGACGTCATCCTGAAGACCTCGAAGCCCCTCTACGAGAAGACCACCGAGGAGCTGACGGACACCATCCGCTGGGACGAGATTGCCGACAAGGTGCACCAGGGCGACTACCTGCTGCTGCGCGTCACGGCCAAGCCCACCTGCACCCCCGACTCGATCGTCGAGATGAAGAGCGACTCGGTCAACATCACCGACTTCGCGCTGACCCGCCACTTCGACGAGGAATACCAGTGCGGCCACGAGAACATCCAGGTGGCCAACAAGACGACGCTCGGCGAGGTGCCCGACAAGAACCAGTCGATCAAGATCGGACGCTTCTACCTGACCCTCGACGGCCCCGAGCCCGTCACCTACGACAAGGAGAACGAGACCTACAAGGGCAAGGGATGGATCCGATGGAGCCCCAAGGCCGACAACTACTTCAACATGAACTCGCGCGTGGCCGTGAAGTTCGAGGGTCTGAAGATCAACACCGACTATGAGGTCTACGAGGGCCGCTGCGTCACCTATCCCTACAGCGACGGCAAGACCGAATACACCGACGCCCAGGCCGTCGACTCGCTCTTCTCGCTGGCCAGCCTCGACGAGATCTACGGCTCGCTCGACCTGCCCGACGAGGTGCGCAGCCTCGTCTCGAAGGGTGTCAACGAGTGGGGCGACGACGTCGAGGAAGCCACCAAGAGCCTGGCCAAGAGCTATAACCTCGGCAAATACTACAGCACCTACAAGCTGCTCGGCGCCAAGTGGGAGGACATGCAGCACGGCGACGCCTTCGACCTCTACTTCCCCATGGAGGTGCCCGAGGAGATCTCGAAGTTCCTGCCCAAGAGCTTCAGCGTGCAGATCGGCTCCATGCAGTTCACGCCACAGTCGGCCCAGATGAACGTCATCGGCGAGATCGCCCTGCCCAACAGCGACGTCTTCGACGGACAGAACGTGCTCATCTTCGGTGCACCCCGCCTCTGCATCACGCCCGACAAGTTCTGGCCCGAGGAGGGCGTGCTGGCCCTGCTGAGCAACCTGCCCCTGAAGGATCCCAACACCGACTTCAAGATGACGTTCAAGGCCCCCTCGGAGCCCCTCGATCCGAGGCCCGGCGACGGCTGCTTCCTGCGCTGGGACGCCGACGGATTCGCCGGACTGGGCATGCACATCGCCATGACGATGCCCAACACGAAGCGCGTCGTCGACGGCCAGGCCAAGGACATCCCCGCCCTGCTCGACCTGAAGGCCAACATCGAGGGGGGCGACGACGCCATGGACTTCATCGCCACGGGCTCGCTGACCCCGTTTGAGGCCGTCGACCTGCCCGGCTGGACCTTCCACATCGCCGAGGACATCATCTTCGACTACAACATGAGCCGCAACGACCGCCTCATGCCCACCATCGACGAGTTCAAGAAGAGCTACGCCCAGATGAGCTACGACGAGGAGAAGAAGAAGTTCGTGACCAAGGGCGACGACACCACCTTCGACGCCACGCTCTGCGGCGCCTACGTCAACGACGGCAACTGGGGCGCCTGGCAGGGCGTCTACATCCGCAACCTCGAGGTGGAGTTCCCCAAGTTCGCCGTCTTCGGCAACGGCAAGCAGGGCACCAAGATCGGTGCCAGCAACATGCTCATCGACGCCTCAGGCATCACCTGCCGCGTCTTCTCCGAGAACGTCCTCGACGCCCAGACCGGCAAGTGCGGCGGATGGAAGTTCACCCTCGACAAGGCCTACGTCGACATCATCCAGAACAACTTCGACAACTGCACCATCACCGGCGGCTTCGGCGTGCCACTGCTCGGCAAGGTGGCCCAGGACAAGGCTGCCGACGAGGCCGCGAAGAAAGACGGCGGCAAGTCGGGCAGCTCCGGCTCGTCAGCCGGCAAGAAGGACGACAGCCAGGAGACCGACATCGAATACTACTGCCAGATACGCCACATGACCAAGCCCGGCTACAAGGAATACCAGGTGTGGAACAAGGCCGGCACGGAGAAGGTGACCAAGAAGCGCAAGGAGTACGACGACAAACGCCTCTCGTACGTCTTCACCACGAAGAACGCCGACAAGGCTCCGCTGGCCATGAACTTCTTCGTGGCCGACATGACCCTGCTGCCCGACCAGACCTACTTCCTCGTCGAATCGGTCGACCCCGAGAAGGAAGGCGGCGAGCAGTACACCCAGGTGGAGCTATGCATGGCCGGCGACATCACCATCGCCGGACTCGACGGCAAGCACGACGAGAACGCCAATGCTTTCGCCAAGCGCATTGCCAAGATCAAGGAGCAAATCCCCCTCGAGCTGAAGATGCCCGGCATACACTTTGCCAAGATGCGTCTGTCGAACGTCAGGCTGGATGACTGGAAAGACCTCGAAATCGACGAGTATCGCACCCACCAGACGGGCATCGAGTCACAGGAGGCATGGGAGGCCGAGCACAAGAAGCTCTACGAGTTCACCGAAGGCAGGGAACTGGCGCTCAGCAAGGAATGTTACTTTAACTACGGCGAGTGGTCGCTGGCCTCGGCCCAGAAGAAGATCGGACCGTTCAAGATCGGTCTTGAGGACTTCAGCCTCAAATATTCCAGCGACAAGCTCATCCTGGGTGTTGACGCTATGATAGGCCTGGCCAACAACCTGTTCACGGTCAAAGCCGGCGTCGACATCTCGGCCACGACACACACCGAAGGCTCCGTCGGCGATTGGTATATCTCAGACGGCAAAGTCGACTTCAGGATGCTGGAACTGGATGTTGACGTGGCCAATGCCTTACACCTGAACGGCAAGCTCGAAGTCTCTGACAAAAAGGAGCGGAAGGGCTATGCCGGCAGTCTGAAGGTGGAAATCATCGGACTGTTCAGCGTTGACTGCGAAGGCGGCTACTTCAAGTGCGACAACGGACTGAGCGCCGACGAGGAGAAAGAGAAGAAGGCTCAGGCCCAACAGCTGTGCGATGAGGACCACAAAGCCAATTCTAAGTCCACGTCGACATGGGAGGACTTCTACGATGCCGACCCGGACTACGACTGGGGCTACTTCACTGCCAGTGTCTCAAGCAAGGCCGGCATCCACATCGACCCGATTGTCATCAACCGCATCAGCGGCGGATTCTACGTCAACTGCCGACCCACGCAGAGCGGCACCGTTGACGGCCATCCGATGTTCGCCGGCGCCCCGGAGCCCCAATACGGACTGATAGGCGTCATGTTCGGCATCGGGCTGTCGACGACGGCCGGCGAAGAAGCCCTGAGCGGCGACGTCGACCTGATGGTGGTCTACGACCGTGTGCAGCACTGCATGTCGACGTTTAAGTTCAACGGACGTGTCAAGGCCGTCAGTGGCATCGTTGATGCGCAGATGTCGCTGGTCTATCTCAACCAGACCAAGATGGAATGGTCTCAAGAGGAAAAGATGAAGGTCCGGCGCACCAAGGAAAGATACCTGTCGCTCAACATTACGGTTGAGACGGGCATCGACACGTCAAGTCTTGTCGACAAGCTGATGGGTATGAACAGTTCCCTGGAGAACATGCAGACTAAACTCAACAAATTCCAAGGCAACGTCGGCAAGGTGCTGGAGAAGCCCTCGCTCAACCCGACAGGCAATCTCGACGAGATCGATAGCGACTATAGCGAAAAAGCCGGTTCAAAGAAGACAAAGCTCGAAGGTGACGACCAGACCATTAAGGGCGAACAGGCTCAAAAGCAATCGGAAGCCGCACGAATGGGCAAGTCTAAGATGAATCTGGAGCTGAAGATCACGTGGGCTGAGAATTACGAAGAGTATTCTCCCGTCCGCTGGCACCTCTATCTCGGCGAGCCGGAGGAGAGCAAGCGATGCCAGTTCATCCTGGTCGACTTCAAGAGCAAGATTGTCAGCGTCAACATCGGAGCCGACGGCTATCTGTGCATGGGTAACGAGCTGCCCGGCGACGGCAGACTGCCCGAAATCCCGTTGGAAATCAGAAGCTTCCTCAATGGCGACTCGGGTGACGGCGTCTACACCACGCCGGAGATGGAGAAGGCACAGAAGTCGCGCAATGCTGCCGCCAAGGCCCTCAATCCCTACGAAGGCAACGTCAATGGCGGCGTCATGGCCGGTGCCAAGGCCTGGGGATATATCGACGTCGACCTGGGTCTGTTCTATGGCTATCTGAGAGCCATTGCCGGCTTCGACATCTCGCTGGTTCACTTCAAGCATGCCCCCGTCTGCGTCGACTATGGATCCATGGGCTACCGCGACAAGAAGCCCGGCGAAGACGGCTACTACGGCAGCTGGTATGCCGAGGGTCAGTTCTATGCCTACCTGGCAGCCAAGTTCGGTCTGCACATCAAGCTGGGCAAGCTCATCGACAAGCACATCGACATCCTGAATGCCGGTATCGGCGGCGTCATGAAGATGGGTCTGCCGCATCCTGTCTGGATCGACGGTCAGGCACGTGTCAAGGTCAGCCTCCTGGCCGGCCTGGTCAGGATCGACAAGAAGTTCACGTTCACCTGCGGTAAGCATTGCGAGCCCTTCCTGGGCAACGCGCTTGACGGCTTTGAGCTGTTCAACGGCTGCACGCTTGCTTCCGATGACAAGAAGCAGGGCTGGGACATGAAGAATGCCATCAGCGTGAACGAGGCTAACAAGATATCCTTCACCACCAATGCTTCGCTGGGACAGCGCTACAGGCTGGTCGACCCGAGCAAGCGAAAGCAAATAGCCGAGGCCGACGGAGCCGAGGCTGGCGACACCCGCTACGACCTCCAGGCATCGCGTACCTATGTCTTCGACCTAGATCAGGACTTCACCTATGGCGGCGCAGTGCGGCTCTACGAATTTACGAATGTCAGCAGCCTGTCGTATATCAACAGTATCTCCACTCAGGAGACCAGCGTCAAGGAGACTTCAGCTATCATGAACGGCTATGAGCGCACGTCATCAGTCAAGCGCACGGTCAACTCGAGTGATGCCACAGTCGTGTCTAACATCTATTCGAGTTACAAGTATAATTCTGTGCAATATGGCACCGTCGAGAAGCAAGGCCACAGATACCACCTGAAGAACATTTCCCTGAAGCCTGACCGCTACTATCTGCTGCAGCTGAGCGGCACCGGCTATGAGATCAAGGACGGCCGACGGGTGTGGCCTGAGGTGGTGCACACCAACGACTACGAGCCGACGCACTGGATGCAGACCAAGTACTACTTCTTCTGCACGAAGAGCACGACGACTTTCGACGACATGATTACCGACCTCCAGCCCTATGTCGCCCTGGCGCGTCCCTCGGCTGAAGACAACGGCCTGTTCAACAAGCTGGGTGAGGAGATTGAGTGCTACATGTCGGATGTCAACAACCCGTACATTGCCTTCAATCAAAGCGGTGTCGACGTCGGCTTAGGCCAGGTGATGATTCTCGACAAGTTCAAGAAGAAATATCCGAACTGTCAGCTTAACTGGAAGATCCAGAAGCTTAACGACGACGGCAGCAAGGTGGACAACGTCGTTGTCAGAAAAGCCGTTATCAAGAGTGACAAATCGGGAGGGAGATACCAATATGGCATCGCCCCCGAGGTGCCCTTCGAGTTTGAACAAAGGTGGACTTTCAACATTAAGCTTCAGATGAGCTATTTCAAAGGTTATGAAACACGCTACTTCAAGGATGCACTGGCGTATGTCTACAGCCCGAGGAGTGGCAAACAATATCCTGGCAACTATAACGTCAGTATGGATAAGTTCGACTTCCCCAATGCCTTGGTTGAGGGCGAGCTGTCTGAATTCATTGTCAAGAAGTACGGAGCATCGAACTTGTACAAATTCGATCAGGAAATGGCAGCCATGAAGGAAGACCCGTCGTTTGCCGCCTTGTCGCGAGCAGAACAATTCTCAAGGTTCATTGAGTCGAAAGGCTGGTACGATCAGTTCTCCGATTGGGTCACCCCGATCCGGGATCAGTACGTCGAGGTCAGGAAAGACAGCGACTTCACGGTGCCTGTCTATGAGATGATTGACTTGGCTGACCTGTATGTCAAGCCTTATGACTATGGCGGAGGCCACTGGAGACGTCCTGGGGAGGACCGCGGTACTTACCTGGACCATCGCTTAAAGATTGAATACGAGCAGCCTTACATCGGTGCCACGGTTGAAAAGAATGGCGTACAATTCGACTACACGATTAACCGAGGCAACGAGTGGAACGATGTAACCACACCACCGACAACCAGTGCATTGCCTACGCGACTCTTAGACCCATTCCTCTACTTCGCATACTTGCAGCGGTGGGTTTTCCTCGGCGACATCAGTGTGAAGGCTTACAGTTGGGACAATGTGTCGACGCCGTATGCCACGGAGTCGCTCGTCTTCACCCTTAACAATACCGACGTGACCGGTTCACTGCTGAATTCTGACTGGGAGGAAGGCATGGACCTCTATCAACTTCGGGATGCCATGTACAGCTGTTGGATCAACACCCTGGACGACGTCACTTATCCGTTGCCCATCTCTGACGAATATGCACGGGAGTACACGTTGGCTAATCAAAGAGAGTATGCAGCCGGGTTTGATTCTTGGACGACCAACAACAGGCCTCACCTCAAAGGGTTCAAACAGCTCTTCCAGAAGCTTGCCGAGCCGTATTACGTCGCAGAAGAAATCTGCGGGAAGATTGACTCCATCTTCCGAAAGCTTATTTCTATCGACAATGGAACTCTTCCTGTTCCCAGAGCAGAATACGTTGCGAAACAAATGCAGGAATGGAGTGATGTACACAGAGGTCTGTATCTGGAGGTGAGTCGTGGCAGCTGTAGTGTGAGGGTGCCCTACTACCAGTTCCCGCTCCTGTCGATGCCCAAAGAGGTGTTCGCCAACAATGACAAGAAGGGTAATATCCCAGAAATGAGAAAGAACCAGGCCTACTGGTCAGTGCTGAGAAGCAGACTGACTCGATCGATTGTGATTTCGGGACATAACGTCACCCCATATCCGCAAAAATATCAGGAAGGTTGGGGTTACAACGGCGATGAATTCAATGCCACTGAGGCTCTCAAGCATATCAAGTCCATCAGATGCAAATCATACAGGCTCAATGCCTTTGACGTCAATACCGGACTGTATACTTACTCCTCAACATTTGAGAATAAGACGGATGATGACCAAGGGGCAGGCCCGATTACCTATGACATCTATCAGACAGGTGGCACTTATCCGGTTGACTATTCAATCTTTGACATCTTAAATTACAATTACCAAAATCAAGATGGTTCCACAACCGGCGCCCGTCCCACTCCTCCCAGAGGGAAATTGGTATATGGGGGTACGAAATAACGCATCACAGAAAAAATGTAATGATATGATAAGCAAAGGGTTAATATATTGCTTTCTTCTCCTAAGCTTAGGAGTCACAGCACAAACAGCGACAAACGACACCATCGTCCAGTCGCCCTCGGCAACCATCAGTCCTGCCGACAGCAGCCAGGCGCTCAGATGGCAAGAACCGCTCGTCACGACAAAGATCAAGTTGCTGGCCCGCAGCTATGGCGACAGTATTGTGCTGCGATGGATGCCAGAGGACTATGTCTCATGGAAGTACCTGACCTACCATGGCGTCAACGTCCTTCGGATCAATGTTGACGAGCCCGGATTCGAGGTCGACACCGTGGCTTATGCCCTCAAGCCGCTGACCGAGGAACAGTTCCGTGCCAAATATGCCGAGAACGACTCCAACGCCCTGCTGGCTCAGGGAGTGCTCTACGGCGAGGGTCGCTTAGACTATGCCCAGACCAAAGACAAGCCCGGCACCTTCAGTGCAGGCATGGAGTACAACAGCGAGCAAGACATCAGCTATGCCTTTGCCATGCTCGTGGCCGAATGGCGGAAAGACTTGGCCCGGGACCTGGCTGTCGGTATTGTTGACCACAACGTGAAACCCGGCGCCCGCTACCAATACATCGTGCAGCCCACAGTGTGGGAAAATGGTGGCATCCTGCTTTTCGAGCCGGGCTTCATAGAGTATATGGTCAACAATCCTTATGAAGCTCCAGAGTATGACATCGCGTTGCAAGACTCGCTCATCAGCCCGCGGAAAATCAATATCTACTGGTATGACGACAAGCACTCAAGCTTTGAGATCGAAAGGCGCGAAAAGGGACAGACAGAATGGCAACGCATCACCGACAAGCCCTTCATCACGATGCTCGGCGAGGACGACGTCTATGGCTATAACGTCTACAACGACTCCGTGCCTGCCTTCGGGCTCTACGAATACAGGGTCATGGCTCATGACCCCTTCGGCGACCTGACCAGTCCCAGCAAAGTCCACGAGACCAATATCTATGACAACGAGCCGCCAACGGCGCCCAACCTGAAGTACATCCAGGTCTATCGCCCCGAGGACGGCGACCTGATGGCCAAGGTGATGGCAAAGATCGTGTGGGAAAAAGATGTCATAGAAGAGGACCTGAATGGCTACATCATCAATTATTTCAACGAGCAGGTCACAGGCAAACAGTGGATAGCGCTCAACGACGACCTCATCTCGCCTAACGACACGACATGCACGCTCGACGTCACCCACCTGACGACGGGAGCCATCTGCATGACGGCCGTGGACAACTCGGGCAACGAGGGGCGCTCGCTCATTCAGATGATACGGCTGACAGACTACAAGGCCCCCGACATCCCTGATTCGCTCAGAGCCACGGTCAGTGCCGACGGAAACATACTCATTGAGTGGAATCCTTGTGCCGACGACGACATCGCCTATTATGACTTGGCCTTTGCCAACGACACGACGCATACCTTCCTGCAGCTGAACGAAGGAGGTATCCCTGACACGTGGTACACCGACTCTCTTGCGCTGAATGTCAACCAGAAGTATATCTACTACAAGGTGAGGGCCGTTGACTATTCGTCGAATATGGGACTATGGAGCCCCTGGATCCAGGTGAAGCGACCGCACATCACGCCGCCGACGCAGCCCCACCTGGACCGCTCGGGTCACAGCGACGCGGAGGGCATGCACATGGAGTGGATCGTCGGCACGGATGCCGACATGGACTACCACGTGGCCTATCGCGGACTGAGCCAGGACGGGCCGTGGGAGGTCATCGGCCGCTACGATGCCGACTCGCTGCGGGCGTGCGGCTACCGCATCACGATCGACGACAACCCGCCCTACGACCGCGAGAATAGATATTACTACTACGTGGAGTCGTTCAACTCGTCGCCCTTCACGTCGAAGAGCCTGGCCGTCAGCTGGCTGCACGCCGGACCGAAGGTCGTCAAGGCCGGCATCGAGCTGGCCGGCGACTACGACGAGCGCTCCCAGCTGACGAAGCTGGCCTGGACGACGGGCCGACTGCCCATCGACGCGCCCTACTACTACTGCGTCTATCGCAAGGGGCCGGGCGAGGACAAGTTTAAGTTCATGATCAGCGTGGCGAGCGACAAGGCGGAGTATGCCGACAACCTGCTCGGGAAGGGCGAGACGGCCCAGTACTACGTCATGATACAGTGGCGCGACGGCCGCCAGAGCGCCCTGTCGAACACGGTGACGGTCAGCCGCCGCCCATAGGAAGAGCCCACCCCCGGCCCCTCCCCAAGGGAGGGGAGAAGGGCAGAGAGGAAACGGAGTTTTTGATTACCATCAATAATATATTAGAATCTTTATGAAAAGGAAACGCATCGGTCAAAAAACAGCCAGCCATCTTCTATGGCTCTGCACGATATGCTCCGCACTCCTTTGGGGAGGGGCCGGGGGCGGGCTTCTCTGCTCCTGCGGTGACTACTGGGAGGGGGGCGACCCCGTGGATGCGCGGCGGATGACGCTGGGCCGGCGGGTGATCAACATGATGGTGGGCGACCGCTACCGCATCCCCGTGCTCTTTGAGCCCGACACGCTGTCGAACCGCTCGGTGTGGTGGATGACGGAGGACAAGGACGTCGCCATCGTCGAGCGCGACACGGTCATCGCCCTCAGCGAGGGACTGACGCTGGCCTGGGCCATGAGCGTCAGCGACCACCAGACGGACTCGTGCTGGGTCAGCGTGCTGCCGGCGATCTACCTCAACCCGAAGAGCTATCCCTACGACATGGTCATCTATGCCGACGTCAACATCCACGGCCACAAGTACACGGCCGCCGACGAGGACTCGATCATCATCGGGGCCTACATCGGCGACGAGCTGCGCGGCATCGGCAAGATGCGGCAGTGGCAGGGCCGCGACTACATGGAGATTCGCATCTGGAGCCCCGTCCGCCTCGGAGGCGACGTCAGCCTGCGCTGCATCTATCGCGGCCGGGCCCTCGTGGAGCTCTTCCCCGACGCCTTCGAGTTCGACGGCGAGGCCCACGGCACCCTCTCCCAGCTCTATCCGCTGGTGCTCGACGACTCGGCCCGGCAGCTCTGGCCCGACATCGAGGGCGACGACGGCATCCCGTATTTCGACAATGGCGACACGCTGCATGTCGTCGTGACCAATCCTGAAGAGTAATCACCTGAGTTATCATTTTGACAAGAAGGGAGACAAGCTATATGAAAAGAATACTATCACTGTTCAGCCTCGCAGTGCTCACGGCTGCGCTGACGACGTCGTGCAACCTCTTCATCGAGGACGAGCTGGAGGAGGAGGCCTCCGAGCTCTCTGACTTCAAGAACGTGCGCCATCACAGCGGCGAGGGCTACGACAAGCCCGTCGCGACGACCGAGGGCGGCTGCGACGTGGAATACCAGTACAACGACAACGTGCTCGTCGTCGAGGAGTCGACTCAGGAGAAGTATATCACCCACGTGGAGACCGACGGCGTCAACGTGATGCTCGAGGTGCACTTCCGTGCCGACACGCCCAAGGAGCTGCTGCCCCAGCCGGGCGAGATCTTCCTGAGCACCGTCACCGAGCGGTTCCCCATGGGCGCCAACCACCTGGTGGAGAAGCGCCTCTTCGAGGACGGTGTCTACAAGTGCCTCATGTCGTTCGCCACGCTCAAGGACACCTTCAAGAGTCTGCTTATCGACGGCAAGCTGACGTTCGAGACCGACTCCTTCTCCGTCCCCGTGGAGTATCATGATGAGGATGAGCCGGCCATGGCCCGCACCCGGGCCGAAGAGGGCGGCTTCGCCCCCATCGACGTCCAGATGAACTTTGAGGGCAGCGACTTCACGATGACTATGCCCATGTCGTTCAGCTACACCGGTGAGTTGGCAAAGAAAAATAAAATCATCCACTTTGAGGCCTCCATGGACAAGGAGAACAACTTCTACAAGGTGTCGAATGAGTTCAACTTCGACAACTTCTCGCTCGACAACATGAAGGCCGACTTCATCCAGACCGTCGAGGAGAAGACGCGGGTGACCGTCAGCGGAGGATTCACAAAGGTCATCCCACTCATGAAGAGCAAAGCCATCCTCAAGGGTAAGGCCCTGACGATCGGCCCGGTGGTGCTGGTGCTCTTCATCAATCTGGACCTCAACCTGACGTTCGACATCACCGGCTCGGTGGTCATCACCAAGCACAAGAAGTATCAGAACATCTACCACCTGGATTTCTATGAGGGGGAGGTCACTAAGGAGGTCAAGAAACTGAAGGACGAGGACTGGAAACTCGACGCACAGATCAACGGCACGGTGACGCTGGAACTGTCGATAACCGTCGGCATCGGGCTCTACGGCAAGGTGCTGTCGGTCAGGATTATACCGATACTCACCGCAGAGTTGGGGTTGACCGTCCCGATAGCGTCGAAGTCGTCAGACGGCTGGACGATGTTCGACCTGTCCAATGGCGCCGGACTGTCGTTCACGCTGAAATTCAAGTTGAAGCTCGGCGTCTTCCTCGACCTGTCGCTCAAGGCCCTGCTCGGAAGCGACGACATGCAGAAGAAGATGCGCGACACGAAGGACATGCTCGACAAGCTGAAGACCTCAGAGGTGACCAACAACCAGGTTTACCAGAACCTCATCGACAGCGAGGCCGACAAGCTGGAGGACGACAAGACGATGGGCGCCTACGTCACCTTCGGCCCGTGGGACATCTTCAACCCGGAATCGTTCCCATGGTATCCGAAGCTCAAGGACAAGTCGTTCAAGATCGTCAAGGGATGGGACAAGAGTAACAAAGAGCTTATCCAGACCGCACAGTTCGAGCTGTCGCGAATGGGCTTCTGGGTCGCCGTGGGCAAGCAGTTCACACCCGCACTGATGATCAAGAAGGGATCGAGATACATGACGACCATCTTCCCCAACGAGGGGGGCATGGATGCCAAGTGCAAGACAGGCACCACCTACACCTTCGACATCCCGAACGACGGCAATCAGAGCGACATCATCTACACGGCCTACCCCTGCTTCTACGAAAGGCCTGTCACGTATAACCAGCCGAACGCCTTCGACAAGGGACTCTCGTTCTGCAACACGTCGCCGGCGATAACCATCATCGAGGCCTACCCCACGGATATGGTTCATAGCACAGGCACCTTCCTGGACCTTGTTTCCGAGCAGTTCTATGAACATGAGTATGAGTTCAAGGTCGACACGAAGACCAGCGTCCTGGGCATCTCGAACATCAAGAAATGGGAAGTGCGTGAGCTCAACACCGACCAGACTGAGACTTACAGAAAGAGTACAGCCAATCTGGTGGACGGCGTCTACATCATGCACTGGTCGTTCTCACTGCTGACCGACAAGACCAGTAAGCAAAGGATTCGTCTGAACTTTGCTCCACGATTCCGGACGGAAGCCAATTCTGCATGGGTCTATGGCGTGAGCTACTATCTCACGCTCTATACCAACAGGACCTACGAGGGCTACGACTCTGAACAATCCGGCGGAAACATGGGCTTTGGCGAATTCGCACCGGCCGTCACCCTGGACGACGGCGACGACCCGCCATGCGTCAGAGGCCGCCTCGACGCCATCGAACACAACGGCGAGATCATCTGGCAGCGTGAGGGCTACGAGAAGCCGCTGCCCTCAGTCCGCCTGTAATCAATCATGCGCAGCCACTATCAACTGGGGTTTCGGACATTCAGCGAATCTGAGAAACGGCAGCCTTCGGCTGGCGCTCGAGCTCTGCTCGCTTGCTACCGAAGGGACGCAAGAAATTTTTCAAAATTAATTCAAAATTTTTCATATAGCGCTTTTATATTTGCCATTTTGTTCAATTTTGTTTCAAATTTTGAAAAATTTCCCGCCGAAGGCGGTTCGATTCGCGATTCGCTGAATAAACATATTTTTTCAGGGAAAATGATGGCAATGTCGAAAAATAGTTGTACCTTTGCAGGCGAAACATCAAAACCAACAGCGATAACACCACTATGGGCGGCTTCTTTGGAACCATCTCCACACAGGACTGCGTAAACGACTTGTTTTACGGGACCGACTACAACTCACATCTCGGCACGCGCCGTGCGGGCCTCGTCACGTTCGACCGCGAACGCGGTTTCACGCGCTCCATACACTCCTTGGAGCGCGATTATTTTAGGTCGAAATTCGAGGACGAGCTCCACGAGTTCAAGGGCCATCAGGGCCTCGGCGTCATCAGCGACACCGACCCGCAGCCCATCATCATCAACTCCCACCTGGGGCGCTACGCCGTCGTGACGGTGGCCAAGATCAACAACCTCCGCGAGATTGCCGACGAGCTGCTGGCCCAGCGCATGCACCTCAGCGAGCAGAGCGCCAACAACCTGAACCAGACGGAGGTCGTCGCGCTCCTGATCAACATGGGCAACTCGTTCGTCGACGGCATCAACCGCGTCTACCAGAAGATCAAGGGCTCCTGCTCCATGCTCATCCTCACCGAGGACGGCATCATCGCCGCACGCGACTTCCTCGGCCGCACACCCATCGTCATCGGGCGCAAGGAGGTCCACCGCCTCTCGCCCATCGGCACCGACGAGCACATACAGGCCTATGCCGCCAGCAGCGAGACGACCAGCTTCCCCAACCTCGACTACCACGCGCTGCGCGACGTCGGGCCGGGCGAGATCGTCCGCCTGCGCGCCGACGGACTGGAGGTGCTGCAGCCAGCCTTCAAGCGCTGCCAGATCTGCTCCTTCCTATGGGTCTACTACGGATTCCCGGCCTCATGCTATGAGGGCATCAACGCCGAGGAGGTGCGCGAGCGCAACGGCGAGATGATGGGCCGCCGCGACGCCGAGGAGAAGGTCGAGGCCGACCTCGTCTGCGGCATCCCCGACTCGGGCGTCGGCATGGCCCTGGGCTACAGCAACGGCTCGGGCATCCCCTACAAGCGCGCCGTGCTGAAGTATACGCCGACGTGGCCACGATCGTTCACACCCCAGGACCAGTCGCGCCGACGCCTCGTGGCCAAGATGAAGCTCATCCCCAACGAGGCCCTGCTGCGCGGACAGCGCATCGTCTTCTGCGACGACTCCATCGTGCGGGGCACGCAGCTGCGCGACAACGTGCGCGAGTTCTTCCAGAACGGCGCCCGCGAGGTCCACGTGCGCATCTCCTGTCCGCCGCTGGTCTACGGCTGCCCCTTCATCGGCTTCACCAACTCGAAGACCGACATGGAGCTCATCGCCCGACAGATCATACGCGACTTCGAGGGCGACGACCCGACCCACCTGGAGCGCTATGCCCAGACCGGCACGCCCGAGTATCAGCGGCTCGTCGAGGAGATAGGCCACCGGCTGGGCCTCACCTCCGTCAAGTTCGCCCGCCTGGAGGACCTCGTCGCCTCCATCGGACTGCCGAAGGACAAGGTCTGCACCCACTGCTTCGACGGCTCGAGCTACGACAACCGCCACGACGGCGAGTTCTTCGGATAGACAGAGCATCACAGGGACCTCCAATCAGGCAGGTCCCTGTTTTTTTTATGTGTGCTTCCAGATTATTATATGAATGATTACATGTTCAATTCGTGTTCATTACATGTAGCGTCGCAGACAAGAGAATAAGTATCTGCCTGCGGCGCTACATGTAATATGCATGAATGGTCCATGTAATGACTCATAAATAATTCGAGGGCCAATAGGGCCTTATCGTGCTGATTCAGCACGGGATTATTGACAGATTTTGTAAAGTAATTTCCAAGTGTTTTGTCGGATTTTTACAACCACCTGATTTTCAGATATATTAGAGATTATGCAAAAAGAAGCGGTGCTTTTCGATGAGAGAAGTGCCGCTTTTCGATGAGAAAAGCACTGCTTCTTGACCCGAAAATTGCCGCTTTGCGGCGGAAAGCGCCGCGGATGTAAATAAAATTCGCAGTCATTTAGTAACCATTAAACAATAACTTGGTATGATTTGGCTGCCCCTGTAGGAGGCGACGTGTCCCCACGTCGCACGTGCCGCAGGTGTCACGTGAGGACACGTGACCTCCTAAATCGTACCAATTTATTTTTTTCTGTGATTTTTTGTTTTTGTAAGACCGCAGAGCGGTATATACCTAACTCCAAGAAGTCAGTCAGCCTTGAGCAGGCTGAGGGCGCGGTTCTCGGCAGCCTCCATCAGCTCGCGCTCGCCGGGCCCCTTGTCGTTAAGCCCGCAGAGGTGTAGGATGCCGTGGATGATGACGCGGTGGAGCTCCTCGGCGTAGTCCTTGTGGAAGAGCTCGGCGTTGGAGCGGACGGTGTCGAGGGATATGACGAGGTCGCCGTTGAGGGTGTCGCCCTCGCAGTAGTCAAAGGTGATGATGTCGGTGTAGTAGTCGTGCTGCAGGTACTCGCGGTTCACCTCGAGGATCTTCTCGTCGTCGCAGAAGAGGTAGCCCACCTCGCCCACCCGCTTGCCGTAGGTCTGGGCCACGCGGCGTATCCACTGCGTCGTCTCGCGGCGACGGATTTTCGGGAATGCGACGTTCTCTGTGTTGTAGCTTATCATTTATATCAAAGGTTAAAGATGAAAGATTAAAGATGAAAGATTAAAGATGAAAGATATGGTCAGAACTAATCATATTTTTCATCTTTCATTTCTCATCTTTCATTTCTCGGCAGATACGGGCTGACGTCGACGCCGAAGTGACTGAGCTCGCGCACCATCGACGACGACAGGGCCGAGAGCTGCGGCTCGGCGTAGAGCAGGAGCGTCTCGATGCCGCTGAGCCGGCGGTTGATGTCGGCCTGGTCGCGCTCATACTCGAAGTCCTTCACCGAGCGCACACCCTTGACGATGAACTGCGCACCCACCTCGCGGGCCAGTTCCACGGCCAGCCCATAGTAGGACCGCACCTCGACGCGCGGCTCGCCGGCATAGAGCCGCCTGACGGCCTCGACGCGCTCATCGGCGGGCGTCAGGTGGGGTTTCGCGACGTGGTCGCCGACGACGCCGATGACGAGCCGGTCGAAGAGTGGCAGCGCCCGCCGCACGATGGAGTCGTGGCCGAGCGTGAAGGGGTCGAACGACCCCACGAATATCCCAATCCGCTGTTTCATGGCTGCAAAGTTACGAAAAAATGAGTGAAATGCCAAATTTATTTGAGCTTTTCCGAGTGTATGCAACTTCGGCGGAGCCAAAGTTACGAAAAGGCACTGGGCTAAGGACCTTACGAAAAACGCCTGCAGTTTTTCACAAAACCGTAGGCGCTTATGTTATCGTTCATACAATTATTCAAAAAAACTATTCCCTATTAAGAATGGTTTTCAGCACGCTTGCCTTTCTTTTCAAAAACACTATGTTAACCTAAATCACTATGAAAAATCTCAAATTTAAAAAGTTGTCACTGCTGTTCGGCCTTCTGGTGCAGAGCCGCACCGCTGCGCTCGGGCCGCATGCCTGAACGCTGGACGCGGTGCATGCGCTTCTGCTCGTCGGCCTTATAGGCCTTGTATTGCTCCTCGGTCAGGATCTTCTGCAGCTCAGCATCGTAGGCCTCCTGGTTGGCCTTCATCTGCTCGCGCATCTTCTCCATTCCCTCGCGGGTGGGCCGCTGACCCCTCTCGGGACGCACGCGAGCCATCGAATCCCTGGCTCCGTCGAGGCGTCGGCCCTGCGGCCGCATGCCTCCCATCTGAGGCCTCATCTTGTCGGCATATTGCGTGTTGAGCTCAAGGAGCTTGGCAGCCTGTTCCTCATTGAGTCCCAGCTTCTTGGCGGTCTCTTCGGTGCGATGCTTGAGCATCTCCGTCTTATCGATCTTTTTACGCTGAATTCCGTCTTGTTTAGTTTCCTGGGCCATCATCTGGCCGCACATTGCCATTGCCACGAGGGCGATCATCATTTTCTTCATATTAGTCACTTTTTTAGTTTGTTAAACTTAATGTTTCCGATGTGTATCGGAGTTGCAACTAATATTTCGACGCAAAGTTACATAAAAAGTTTAAGACTGACAAAAAAAAATTGAACTTTTTTGGTGCTTGCACTTTTTTTACCTATATTTGCACGAGAAAATGAATCCAAATGCGTGATATGAAACGATTCCTATATGCGGCGGCGGCACTGCTCTGGCTGGCGCTCACCGCGGGCAGTTGCCGACAGGAGGGCGCGCCGACAGCACACTATACGGCCGTCGACTCGCTCCCGATGCTCATCATGCAGGTGCAGCAGTGTGCACGGCTCTACACGACGGAATACCGCATCCACAAGATCGTCACCTACGACGACGAGCTGCGGCTCAAGGGCAGCATCTTCGACCACGACTTCGACCTTCCCCTGCCTCTCGGCGACCGCAAGGTGGTCATCCCGATGGACGCGACGCTGAAGGGCTACATCGACTTCGGCGACTTCTCGTCGAAGAACGTGCTCCGCCATGGCGACCGCATCACCATCGTGCTGCCCGACCCGAAGGTGATGCTGACCAGCTCGAAGGTGGACCAGGCGCACATCCGCGAGTATGTCTCGCTGACGCGCGCCCACTTCAGCGACAAGGAGCTGGCGGCCTACGAGGCGGAGGGCCGCGAGGCCATCATCGCCAGCATCCCGCAGCTGGGCATCGTCGAGAGCGCCCGCGAGGGTGCGGCTCGGCTGCTGATCCCCCTCATTGCGCAGACGGGCTTCGACGAGAGTCACGTGCGCATCGTCTTCCGCGACGACTTCAATCCTGAGAACCTCAAGCAGCTGTTAGACCCTCAAACCATCGAACGTCATGAGCAATAAGAGTTGTCTGCAGACAGGCTGCCTCGTCAGCCTGCTGATCGTCGCCGCCGCACTGTGGTGGACCTGGCGCGCACTGCCCCGCCTGCGCATGGAGCGTGAGGCGCGGCTCGACATGACCCCCGCCCAGATTGAGAGCATCCGCGACATCGGGCAGTGGGAGTTTCTCGCCGTGAGCGACGAGGAGCTCGTCGACACCACCCGCGAGGGCTTCTTCACCGACGACCACCTCGTGCGCATCTACTACGGCACGCTTCGCCTGGGCATCGACATGAGCCAGCTCGCGGACAGCGCCGTCCGCCGACAGGCCGACACGCTTGTCATCACCCTGCCGCCCGTCGGTCTGCTCGACGAGGATTTCATTGACGACGGTCTGACGCGTGCCTTCCACGAGTCAGGCCGATGGTCGGCGGCCGACCGCGAGGCCCTCTACCAGAAGGCTCGCCGCCAGATGAAGGCTCACGCCCTGACGCCAGAGAACATGGCCACGGCGCGCAGCAATGCCGAGTCGGAGATGCGCAAGCTGCTGCACGCCATGGGGTTCCGGAACGTCAGAATAATGTACGATGAATAATGTACAATGAATAATTTCAGAGGGTATTGACTTCGACGACGCGCAGCACCCCGTCAGGGCCTACGCGGAAGCGGACGTCGCGACGGGCGAAGGGCATGCCGTAGACGCGGCTGTCGTCGTGATGGAAGGGGGGGCGCGGATCTTCGGCCAGCACCTCCCTCAGTGCGCGCAGCTCCTCGGCCGTGAACATTTCTGCCATTTGCTCAGGAATGCTGACCTCCAGGCGCTGCCACGCGTGATCGTCGACGAAGCCGCTGCGTGCCTGGGGCCGGCTGTCGGCATAGGCCACGTAGGGCTTGATGTCGTAGATGGGCGTCAGGTCCATCAGGTCGGCACCCTCGACGATCAGGGCGGGTGCTTCCGGCCCCTCCATATCAATATGGCGCAGACGCACGCACGAGAGTCCCAGACGGTTGGGCCTGAAGGGTGAGCGGGAAGCGAAGACGCCGATGCGCTCGTTGCCTCCCAGTCGTGGCGGGCGGACGGTGAGGTGCTCGGCTGCCGTCGTCGCCTTGTTGGCCGAGAACTCCCAGATGAGCCAGACGTAGTCGAAGCGGTCGAGCCCCCTGACGGCCTCGGCCCGCCGATAGTCAGGCTCGAGGACGACCCGGCCCGTGAGGTCGTTCGCGACGCCACTCTGCCGGGGCAAGCCGAACTTCGACGTCAGTGGCGAGCGGAAGTAAGCAATAGGATGAATCTCCATGACACTTTTTTTCGATCATCGCGCGACGGAATCGCGCGACACACTGGTTTCTTTATTCGGGCGACGGGCTGTGCTTGGCCGACGTCTGGCGGATGACGATGCGCTGGGGGACAATCTCGTGGCTGACGCGGGCGTCGCCGTTGATCTGACGCAGCAGCAGATGGCATGCGCGCTCGCCCATGAGGCTCGACTGGTCTTCGATGGCAGAGAGCTGCGGCGTGACGTAGCAGGCATGCTCGTCGTCGGTGAACCCGATGATGGCGACGTCGTCGGGAATGCTCAGGTCTGACTGCTTGACGGCTGTGAAGGCGGCGAAGGTGATGATGTCGTTGAAGGTCAGCAGCGCGTCGGGCCGGTCGGGCCGGGCGAGGAGCTCGGCAACATTGTGGCGAGCGACGTCGTAGTCGATGCGGTCGCAGACGACCATGTTGCGGTCGATGGCGATGCCGTTGTTGCGGAGGGCCTCGAGATAGCCGTGCTTGCGCCGGCGCACCATGTCGAGATGGTTAGGTCCGCCGATGAAGGCGATGCGGCGCGAGCCGGTGTCGATGAGATGCTGCGTGGCTTGCTGCGCCGCCTCGTCGCCGTTGGCGGTGACGCTGGAGATGAGCTCTTTGAGACATGTCCGGCCGAAGAGGACCATGGGTATGCCCATGCCCCGGATCTGCTCGAAGTGCGTATAGTCAGTGGTGTCCTGGGCCAGACATGCGATGATGCCCTCGACGTGGAGGCTGTTGAAGTTGTCGAGCGCGCGGGCCTCGAGGAGGGTCGACTCGTGGCTGTTGGCGCTGATGATGCTGTAGCCGGCGCGGGCCGCCTCGATCTCGATGCCGTCGAGCACGGCCGCGTAGTAGTGGGTGACGAGGTTGGGGACGACCACCCCGATGACCCTCGGCCCCTCCTTGCGCAGGCTCTGTGCGAAGGGGTTGGGCCTGTAGTTCATCTTCTCGGCCAGCGCTTTCGCCTTGCGTCGCATCTCGGCCCCGATCTCGGGGCTGCCGTGGAGTGCGCGGCTGACGGTGGCGATGCTGACACCCAGCTCTCGGGCGAGATCCTTCAGTGAGGTGCGGCGTTGGTTGCTCATGCTGCTTGCGGTGTTATTGGTTTCTGACGGCAAAGTTACGAAAAGTCGAGCGAAAAACAAAAACAAACTGGTTTGTTTTTTCCGAGACGGAGTAAGTTCGCGCTCGCAGAGCGCAAAGTTACGAAAAAAAAATGAAATGCCACTCATTTTTTTGCCAGAACCTTTTCCGAAAGCCGTTGGCGAGGGTTCGTCTTGTCAACATTTTTCCAAGCTATTCGATTAAAAAGATTCAGTCCGCAAATGACAATAGCAAAAGAAGCGGTGCTTTTCGGGTCGAAAAGGACCGCTTCTCGATGCAAAAAGCGGCACTTCTCTCACCGAGAAGCACCGCCTGGGAATAGAAGATAATAAAGTTTGTTAAGATTTTTACTTGACTACGAACTTGCGGCCGTTCTGGATGTAGAGACCGCGGCGCGGAGCCTGCACCTGCTGACCGTTGAGGTTGTAGATGCGGGCGGCTGTCTCGGCGGGCTGGACGTTGAGGCTCTGGATGCCGGTGGGGGTCCACTCGGTCTCGTAGAGGACGGGGTGACCGCCTTCCTCGGCGCTGAGATACCAGATGCCGGGAGCGGCCTCGGCCAGGAGCTGATAGATGGTGCCGTTGGTGAAGTCCTCGATGGGCGATGCGGGCAGTGCGGGCCAGTTGGTGACGGGGTCAAAGCAGTTCACGACCTGGATGTCGTTGCCGCGTGCGAACGACTCGCTGCCTTCGCCGATGACCTCGCCCATGTTGTAGCAGTTGGTTGTCTCAGCCTTGTTGCCGAGCCATCCGCTGATGCCGCCGCACTCGTTGTTGCCGGTGATGATGGCGGTGTTGTAGCAGTTGGTCAGTCGGAGCTTCAGCTCGCCCGACGTGTTGCAGCCTACGATGCCGCCTGCGTTCTGGTTCCATGCCTCGACGTCGGCCTCGTTGCCGAGCTGCTCGAGCAGGATCTCGCCGTTGCCCTCGACGTGGCCGATGAAGGCGCCCACGTAGTGGTGGCCGACGAAGTAGCAGGAGGCGTCCATGGTCATGTTCTTGACGACGGCGCCCTCGCGAGCCTCATTGATGAATCCTGCGGGACGGTCGTTGTCCTGGTTGTCGAGGATGAGGTTGCGGATGATGTGGCCCTGTCCGTCGAAGGTGGTGACGAAGGGGTTCTCGGGCGTGCCGATGCCGTGGAACTCGCGGCCGTCGAAGTCGATGTCGGAGGTCAGTCGGACGTTGCGCTTGGTCTGGCCCAGCTTGTTGACCATGGCAGCGAACCAAACGAGCTGCTTGGCGTTGGAGAACTCATACCATCCGTCCTTGGCCACGACATAGTTGAAGTAGGGCGTGCCGCACTTCGAGCAGATGCCGTCGACGTAGGTGTGGGGACGCTGTGTGGGTGCGCCCTCGCTGTTCGAGAAGGTCAGCGTGGAGCCTTCGACGGGCGTGATGCCGTCGCACTCGACGGTGCCCTGGGCGTAGACGGCGGCGCCTTCCTTGGCGAAGGGCAGGGGAGCCTCGTCGGTGCCGAGGAGCTGATACCATGATGTGCCGGGGCTGACCTGTCCGTTGAGGATGTAGGCCATCTCGCCGCTGGCCAGCCGCGGGTCGTCGGCAGAGACCTTGTAGCTGTTGGTCACGGCGGGGTTGTTGCGTGCCAGGTCGGCGCTGTTGCCGTTCTGGGTGTAGGCCGTGGCAGCGACCAGACAGTTCTCGATCTTGATGCTGGCTCCGCCGCCGGCCCATCCGATGAGTCCGCCGTTGCCCTCGGCCGTGCCCGAGTTGATGGAGCCGTAGAAGGCGCAGTTGCGCATGGTGATGCTGGCCTCCATGTTGGCAAAGAATCCGCCGCAGGTGGCGTCGCCGTTGGAGCCGGTGTAGCTGACGTCTGTCCTGACGACGACGTTCTCGATGAGCGTGCCGTTGCCGTCGGAGCGTCCGCCGAGTCCGCCGACGCAGTTGTTGCCGGCCGACGTGGCGCTGCCCTCGACGATGAGGTTGCGGATGGTGGCTGCGTTGATGTAGGCAAAGAGTCCGGTGCGGCTGAGGTCGGTGTTGACGATGTCGATGGTCAGCGTGTGACCCTGTCCGTCGAAGGTGCCGCGGAAGGGCGTCGACTGGCTGATGCCGATGAATCCCTGCTTGTGGGCGGTGTAGTCGATGTCAGCCGTCAGCCGGGCGCTGGCGCTCTGGTTGACCTGTGCGACGATGGCTGCGAACCACTTCAGCTCGTTGGCCGTGGCGATGTCATAGAATCCCTCGGCGTCGGCCGTGAGGAAGTTGGTGTCGAGCGTGCCGCAGACCGTGCAGAAGCCCTCGGCGAAGCTGTGAGGAGGCAGGACGGAGGTGGCCGAGTTGCTGTAGGTCAGGTCGCCGCCGGCGCTGGAGCCGTCGCAGAGCAGCTCGCCGTTGGCATAGACCTGGTCAGTGCCGAAGGGCAGGGGATAGTCGTCGGTGCCGATCTTCTGATACCATGCGATGGTGCTCTGGTCGCCGTTGAGCTTGTAGCAGAGCTCGCCGGAGGAGAGCGTGGCGGCGTCGAGCTTGATGCCCTGGTTGCCCACGGCGGTCACGTCGTAGGTGTTGGTGGCGGTGACGGCGCCGCTGTTGCGATAGAGCTGCGAGGTGCCGTCGATGTTGCTGATGGCGCCGCTGTTGTAGCAGTTGGTGAACGTCGTGCCGTTCTGGGTCCATCCGGCGAAGGCGCCGCACTGACCGTCCTGTCCGCTGACGGCACCCATGTTGGCGCAGTCGGTGGCCGTGATCTTGGTGCCGTCGACGGCGCAGCCTACGAATCCGGCTGCATTGGCGTCGCTGGTGCCGACGGAGCGGACGGTGGCCATGTTGACGACCCTCGAGAGGCGCACCTCGCCGCCGTCGCGAGCGAAGCCGACGATGCCGCCGATCTTGGCGCTGCCGGTGAACGAGCTGTTGGGGCCGACGACGAGGTCGTGGATGTAGGCGCCGTCGCTGGCATAGCGCACGAGGGCCACGTTGTTGTTAGTGCCCAGGATGGTCATGCCGTCGAGGGTGTGGCCCTGTCCGTCGAGCTCGCCCTTGAACTTATAGTGGTCGCACGAGAGGGGGAAGAAGCCGTCGGCCGCGAAGTCGAGGTTGGCCGTCAGGCGGGCCTTCGACGTCTGGTTGTCCGACGTGGTGAAGCCGGCCCACCAGTAGTAGTCGGCCACGGTCGAGAGCAGGTAATAGTCGCCGTCCTTCTGGGGCTCGGTGAGCTTCTCGGCCTTGATCTTGAGTGTCGAGGTGTTGAGCGTCACCTTGTAGATGCCCTCCTCGGCCACGCGATACTTGAAGTCGCCGTCGCCGCTCTCCGACAGGTCGGTCCACTCGTCAGTGAGCAGGCAGTCCTGCTCGGGAGCCCAGTAGCCGTCCCAGCCGCCGGCGCTGTCGGGAATCTTGAAGCGGCCGTTGTCGCCTTCGCCCACGGTGAGCTTACCTGTCCAGATCCATGTGTCCGGAGCGACGTTGACCATAGCCACGGCCGAGCGTTCCCACTCGCCGCTTGTCCATCCGCTGGGGGTGCATCCGCCAACGAGATAGTGGTCCTCGGCGCTTGCCGTGAGGGCAAGGGCTGAGAGGGCCATCATTGCTAACATTCTTTTCATACGCTTTTGATAATTTAGTTAATGGTTAGGGTTATGATAAAATTTTATTTCCTGAGTTTCATCGTGGCCACGTCGCCCTGCTGCCAGGCGGAGAACTGGGCGCGGCCGCCGCGGATGCAGGCGATGCGCAGCCAGCGCTGGGCGGGGGCCGGCATGTGGCCGTCGGCGTGGCGGAGGCTGACCGTCAGCTGGCGCCCGGCGAGCGAGGCCTCGAGGCGGCTCTGGCGGTAGTTGCCCGCACGATAGCCGAAGCCGTCGCCCTCGTCCTCGTAGAGCTGGCCCGTGGCCTGTCCGTCGGCGTCGAGCACGACGAGCAGCGTCAGCGAGTCGGTGCGCAGCTCAGCCGTCGACTGGGCCAGCTGGGCCATGGGGATAATGGAGCCCGGACGCTGGAGGAGCAAAGGATGAGCCGAGGACGAAGCCCCCAAAGGCGAAGCCCCCAAAGCCCCCCCTACGGCCCCCGAGGGGGCTTCTATAGTCTTGAGGGCGGAGGTGATTGGGGTCCATTTCTTCTGAAGCGTATTAACGCCTGAAGCTATCGTGCCCCCCTCGGGGGGCGAAAGGGGGGCTCCTGGGGTTTGGGCTTTTGGGGCTACCATAAGGTCTCCTCCTAGCAGGAAGGCGCGGTCCTCGCGGCGGAGGGAGAGGTCCTTCGGGTCGGCCATGAAGAGGGGGCGCATGACGGGCATGCCGTCAAGCGAGGCCTCGCGGAAGAGCGTGTAGATGTAGGGCAGAAGGCGATAGCGGCGCTCGATAGCCGTGCGGCAGACCTGCAACACCTCGTCGCCGAAGGCCCAGGGCTCCTGGTTGGCCGAGCCCTTGATCGTGTGGTTGCGGACGAAGGGGAAGAAGACGCCCATGGCCGTCCAGTGGGCCAGCAGGTCGGCATTGGCGCTCTCGCAGAAGCCGCCAATGTCGGGTCCGTTGAAGGGCTGTCCGGAGAGTCCGAGGGTCAGCGTCATGGGGATGCTGAGCCACATCTGGTCCCACGACGAGAGGTTGTCGCCGGTCCACGTGGCGGCATAGCGGTGGCCGCCGAGGAAGTTGCTGCGCGAGAGGATGAACGGCCGCTTCTGCGGGTTGGCCAGCAGCAGTCCGTCGCGGCTGGCCCGCACCATGTTGAGGCCGTAGACGTTGTGGAATCTCAAGTGAGAGGTGAGAGGTGAGAGGTGAGAAGTATTATTAGTTTTGCCGGCAGAGTTGTCAGAGGTATTCATGTAATTATACTTCTCACTTCTCACTTCCCACTTCTCACTTCCGTGCCGGTTGTCCACCGGCATGGTGCCGCCGGGCCCGCCGAAGACGGAGGGCTCGTTCATGTCGTTCCATACGCCGTCGATGCCCGTGGCCATGAAGTCTTTATATAAGGTGGCCCACCAGTGGCGCACCTCGGGACGGGTGAAGTCGGGGAAGTGGCAGGGGCCGGGCCATACGTTGCCCACGTAGGGCCGTCCGTCGCGGTCCTTCACCCAGTAGTCGCCGGCCGTGCCCTGGTCGTCGACGAAGTAGCCCTGCTCGGCCTTGACGCCCGGGTCGATCATGTAGACAGCCTTGAAGTTCTGCCGGTGCAGATAGTCGTTGAGTTGTGCTGGTTGAGGGAATTCTTTTGGCGAGAAGGTAAATATTTTGTAGCTGTCCATGTAGTCGATGTCCATCCAGATGACGTCGGAGGGGATGCGCAGCAGGCGCAGCGTGTCGGCAATCTCGCGGACACGTGCGTCGGGCTGATAGGAGAAGCGGCACTGCTGATAGCCCAGGGCCCAGAGCGGGGGCAGCTCCATGTGGCCGGTCAGTCGGGTCAGTTCGGCCATGAGCTGCTGCGGACCGTCGCTCTCGATGATGACGACGCGGAAGGCGGGTCCGTCGCTGGTGAAGACGACCTCCTCGTCGCGGCAGTCGATGGCCGAGCGCCACGTGTTGTCAGCAATGATGCCGAAGGCGGTGCCGTCGGGTCGGAGGCCCATCACCCAGGGATGGCTCTGATAGAGATGCGAGCCGCCGTCGACGCCATAGGCCGGCGTGTCGATGTTCCACAGCTGGACGCTGCGGCCGTTGCGGCGCAGTGGGCCGGTGACCTCGCCCGTGCCGTAGAGGTCGACGCCCGTGCCCACCGCGATGGTGGCCACGCTGTGGCCGCCGCGCTGCTCGAAGCGCGGGCGCAGCTGCCAGTCGGCGCTCAGGGGCATGATGGCCGTCGGCTCGTGCTCGAAGATGGGCGACGGCTGGTGCTGCGTGGCGTCGTAGCCCTCAGGATAGAAGGCCGCGACCTTTCGGTCAGCAGTCATCAAGGCTGCCTGGCCCATTGCCCCAAGGACAACGACCAGACAGCACACTAACAAACTGACTCTTTTTATAATCATCATCACTTAACTAATTATTTTTTCTTTTGACAGCGATTGTTTTAAAAACAACGAAGATTTTTTAAACAACGAATTAAGACGAATTGCACGAATTGTCACGAATTATAATTCATTTCACTGATTATTTTATATTTCACTAATTACTTTTCATTTCACGAATTGTCACGAACATAATTCGTGTAATACGTCTTAATTCGTATAATTCGTCTTAATTCGTGTCATACGTTTTAATTCGTGTCATACGTTTTAATTCGTGACAATTCGTGTAATTCGTCTTAATTCGTTGTTTTATCAATCTCCGTAGTTATTACTTGACGAGGACCTTCCGGACGCTGCCGTCGGCCGAGCGGACGATGTTGAGGCCGCGCTGCATCGACTGGTGGCTGCGACCCTGCAGGTCGTAGACGGCGCTGCGGCCGCTGAAGGCTGAGCTGACGACGGCCTTGATGCCGTTGGCATAGGTGCCGTCGGCGCTCTTGCTGACCACGCCGTGGGTGGCGTCGAGCACGGGATGCTCGTCCTGGCCGAGGGTCTGATAGTAGACGGTCTTGCCGGCGCCCTCGTTGAGCTGATAGCAGAGGCTGCCGCTGATGACGTCGTCGAACTCTACGCTCGTGACCTGCTGGCTCGTCACCTCGAAGCAGTTGGTGAAGTTGGCCGAGGCGTTGTGGCGGGCGAAGGTGCGGATGCCGTCGACGGCCTCCGGCGAGACGATGCCCGAGTTGTAGCAGTTGACCACCTCGAAGCGGTCGCCGAGCCATCCGCTGATGGCTGCGCACTCGCGCTGTCCGATGATGTCGCCCGTGTTGTAGCAGTTGATGATGCGGATGTAGGCAGCGCTGAGGTCGTTGACGCCGAGGATGCCGGCGCCGTTGACGCCGTTCTGTCCGACGTTGACGAGGGCCTCGTTGCCGCAGTTCTCGATGGTGACGACGCCGCCGCCGGTGGTCGTGCCGACGATGCCGGCGGAATAGCCCGTGGAGTAGATCTGGCAGGTGTTGTCGACGACGACGTTGCGGATGGTGGCGCCGCGGACGAGTCCGAAGAGACCCTTGTTGCCGTCCTGGACGTCGATGAGCATGTTCGAGATGCGGTGGCCGTGGCCGTCGAAGGTGCCCTCGAAGGGACGCAGCACGTCGCGGTAGGTCGGGTTGCCCTCCTCGTCGGTCTCGCCGGTGGCCTCGTTGAAGCGGATGCCGATGCCCTCGAAGGTCAGTCCGTCGAGGTCGATGTCGGCGTCGAGGTCGATGCTGATGGTGGGGCTGATGGAGCCGTCGTTGATGCCGTTGGCCACGGCGACGAGCTGCTGTCCGTTGCTGATGAGGCGTGCGCCGCAGACGGTGCAGACGCCGTCGGCGCCATACTGGTGGGCGTCGCGCAGGGTCTCGCTCTCGGTGTTCGAGTAGGTGATGGAGCCCTTAGGCGTGCCGTCGCAGCTGAGTGCGCCGTTGGCATAGACCACGGCGTGGCTCTCGAAGGGCACGGGGTAGGCATCGGTGCCGATGTTCTGGCGCCAGGGGTTGCCGTCGATGGCCAGGTTGATGGTGTAGGCCAGCTCGCCGGAGCGCACGGCCTCCTCGCTGACGAGAGTGCAGCGGTTGTCGCTGAGGAAGATGATGTTGTCCGTATAGAAGCAGTTGAGCACCGTGTTGACGTTGCGGGCGATGACGGTCGAGTTGCCGGTCATCTCGAGCAGGCTGGAGGCGACGTAGCAGTTCTCGATGAGCGTCTCGACGCTGCCGTGGGCATAGCCGATGATGGCGGCCGAGCCCTCGCAGTCGGGGGCGTTCATGGTGCCGACGAAGGCGCAGTTGCGGAATGTGGGGCTCTCGTGGCAGACGGCGAAGAGTCCGCCGTGGGTGGCGTCGCCGGGATACGTGCCGGTGATGTTGACGGCGACGACGATGTTCTCATAGAGGCAGGTGCCGCGGCTGACGTAGCCCACGCCGCCGATGTAGCGCTGTGTGCTCTCGATGGAGCCGTCGATGACGAGGTTGCGGATGGTCGAGTTGTTGACCACCTTGAAGAGGGCCACGCCGTCGTAGGAGACGTTGTAGTTGACCGTGATCTTGTGGCCCTGGCCGTCGAAGATGCCCTCGAAGGCGTGCTCCTCGTCGCCCTCGTTGGCCGAGAAGGCGTCGCCGCCGATCATGACGTCGGCCGTGGTGAACTGGCTGAAGTCGATGTCGGCCGTCAGGCGGGCGTTGACCTTCTTCTTGCCGTGGTTGACGAGGGATGCAAACCAGTTGAGGTCGCCGGCCGTGCCCAGCTCATAGTAGCCGTCGGCCGTCAGGGGCTTGTAGTCAGCGTCGGGCGTGCCGCAGTTCTTGCAGATGCCGTCGACGAACTCGTGGGCGTCGCGGTTCGACTCGTTCGAGTTCGAGAAGGTCAGCTCGCCGCCCTTCGACGTGCCGTCGCAGTAGAGGTCGCCCACGGCGTAGACGATGCCGTGCGAGGAGAAGGGCACGGGGTGCATGTCCTGTCCGAGCGTCTGATACCAGATGACGTCGTCCGACTGGCTGCCGTTGATCTGATACGTGACGGCGCCCGTCGACAGGTCATACTCGTCCTCGCTGATGAGCGTGCCCTGATAGCCGTAGGAGTCGTAGTTGTTAGTGCCCTTGCCCCGGCCGTTGCGCCAGAGCGAGTTGGTGCCGTCCATGCCGATGACGAAGCCGGCGTTGTAGCAGTTCTGGATGACGGAGCCCGTGTCGCCGACCCATCCGCAGAGGGCTGCCGACTCGCGGGCGCCGGAGATGCCGCCCGTGTTGAAGCAGTTGCGCATGACGATGCCGCAGGCGCTGTTCATGCTGACGCCGCAGATGCCGGCGGCGTTCTGGTTCTGGGCGCCGACGGTGGCCTCGTTGCCGCAGTTCTCGAAGGTGACGGTGCCGCCGCCGTTGGTGCCGCCGGCAATGCCGCCGACGAAGGCCGAGCCGTTGATGTAGCACGACCAGTCCATGATGACGTTCTTGATCACGGCGCCGCCGTTGAGCACGCCGAAGAGTCCGACGTACTCCTGCTCAGGCAGGTCGATCGTGAGGCTCATGATGTAGTGCTGCTGGCCGTCGAAGGTGCCGCGATAGGGGCTCGACGTGGTGCCGATGGGCGAGAAGGTGGCGCCCTGCATGTCGATGTCGGCGGTGAGCACGGCGTTGGCCGAGCCGTTGCCGCTGGCCACGTGGTTTGAGAAGTCGACGAGGTCCTGGGCGGTGCCGATCTGATAGACGCCGTCCACCTGGTCTAAGGCCGAAGCCTGCTGTGTGCCTGCCAGACATGCCATGACTGACAGCATCACGGTGGTGAGTAGTTGTTTCTTCATTGTTGCTTGATTTTTTATGGTTTGTTGTTTTGTTGTCTCGGGTGCGAAACGGTGCTTTCCGAAGGTAATATACCCCTATATTACTATCGAAAAGGGCCGTTTCACGCTTTTCAGGGCTTCAGAAGCTCGGCCTTGACGGTCTCGTGGAACAGGTCGACCTGGATGCGGTAGCGGCCGTCGCGCGAAACCTCCCACTTCGTGTCGTCGCCGCCCGTGCGCAGACGGGGCTCGCTGAGGATGTCGGTGCCCTGGCGGTAGGGGTGGAGCGACTTGGGGTTCCATCGGTCCTGACCCTGGAACTTGAAGCTGCGGGGCTCCTCGACGTCGGGATGCTGGCGCAGCTCGCCCTCCCAGGTCCAGAGGCAGGGGTTCTCGAGGTCCTGCTTCATGAGCAGCATCTTGCCCTCGCACGCCCAGCCCACCTCGGTGGCGCCGCCGGCGATGAAGAGCTCGCCCCAGGGCTGGAAGATCTCGCCGCTGACCTTTTGGCGGGCGATGCTGACGGTGAAGCGGTAGAGGTCGTTCTGGAAGGGCACCTGCCAGGCCGCAGCGGCGGACGGGGCGTCGGCGGTCTCCCGGAAGCGTATGCCCCGGCTGACGATGAGGGCGTCGGGCAGGGTCGGGATGATGTATCGGGTCGTCTTGCCGGCCTTCTTCGTGGTCTGGATGATCAGCTCGCCGGGCAGGAGCTGGCCTGCGAATTTATAGGTCTTGCCGTCGGGCATGGCCTCGAGCTGCTGCACGCCGCCGGGGACGGCCGTGCCGCTGATCCAGAGGGCCGGGATGTCGGCCGTCGCGGCGGGGTTCTGGCCCGTGGCGGGGGCTTCTGCTCCCGTTGTGTGAGCTGCGGCAATGCCGCAGCTAACCGGACGGGAGGCGACGGAAGGGGCGGCGGAAGGGGCGGCGGCGGCAGGGGCGGCGGGGTTCTGTCCCGTTGGGTGAGCTGCGGCAGTGCCGCAGCTGGGCAGGACGGCGAGGAGGAGCAGGAGGAGGGATGATATCTTCTTCATGATGGGCAAAGCTTTATGGTTCGAGGGTGATGTTAATTCTCTGGCTGCAGGGCGTCGTGCCGACGTAGACGGTCGTCAGGCGGCGCTCGGCGTCGTAGGTCCACTGGCCGTTCTGCAGGCGGCGGCCGTCGATGCTGACGGCCTGCGGGCGGTCGGTGCCGAGGAACTCGACGGTCCAGGCGCGCTCCGCGGGCATGCCGGGGAAGCTGCCCTGGCGGGGCTCGATGGTCAGCGAGCTGCCCTGATGCGTGAAGGCGGTGGTGGTGAAGAGGCCGCGCTTGTAGCCCTCGGTGTCGTTCTCGTCCTCATAGAGCGAGCCACGGCCGTCGGCGCCGGGCACGACCTGCAGGATCAGGCGGTCGGGGCGCTCGTTGAGGTTGAGCATCGGCGGGTTGTTGACGATGACGGCGCCGGCCCTGAGGAAGTAGGGCGTCTCCTGCAGCGAGTAGCTGTCGGTGAGCGTCTGGCCGCCGTCGACGACCTTGGCGCGGCACACGTCGTACCAGCGGCCCTCGGGCAGCCATGTGCGGCGCGAGGCGCGTCCGTCGGCGCCGGTGGGCGTCACGACGGGCGCCACGAGGATGTCGTCGCCGAACATATATTCATCTTCAAAGAGATAGGCATTGTTCTCCTCCGGCCATTCGTAATAGAGGGGCCGGCAGATCGACACACCCGTGTCGTAGGCCTGGCGGCAGGCATTATAGATGTAGGGCATCAGGCGATAGCGCAGGCGGACGGTCTCGAGCAGCAGGGGGAAGTTCTCGTACTTCCAGATGCGGCGCTCGATGCCGGGCCAGTTGGTGGCATGGGTGCGGAAGATGGGGGTGAAGACGCCGTACTGCATCCAGCGCAGATAGATCTCCGGGTCGTTGGGGCCCGTCTGCTGGTGGCCGCCGAGGTCGTGGCCCCAATAGCCGAAGCAGACGTTGGAGGCCGTGGCGGTGAAGTAGGGCTGCCAGGCCAGCGTGCCGTAGGTCGTGAACGAGTCGCCCGAGAAGCCGATGGGATAGCGATGGGAGCCCAGTCCGCCCCAGCGGTGGAAGATGAGGGGCCGGTGGTCAGGGCGGTGGAGGCGCATGTCGTTGTAGAAGACGTGGTTACACCAGAACGTCTCGCCCAGCCCGTCGACATACTTCGACGTGAGGTTCTGCTGCCAGTCGAGCCACCAGAAGTCGACACCTTGTTTTTCGCGGGCGCGCAGGATGCGGTTGAACATCGAGTGATAGAAGCGCTTGTCAGACAGGTTCCAGGGCACCACCTTGGCGTCCTCGCCGAGGCCCATGTCGCGGCGCACCTCCTGGAAGTAGTCCTCGTCGGCGTCGACGCCGTCAGCCGGGTGCAGGTTGAGCGCCACCTTCAGGCCCTGGCGGTGCATATAGTCGATGAGGCCCTCCGGGTCGGGGATGATGCTCTTGTCCCAGGTCCAGCCCGTCCAGCCCTCGGTGTGCCAGTCCATGTCGAAGATCATGACGTCCATGGGAATCTGGTTGCGCTTCACGTCGTCAGCAATCTGCATGAACTCCTCGGCCGTGTAGCGCTGATACTTCGAGTACCAGTAGCCCAGCACGTAGAGCGGCGGCATGGGCTGGCGTCCGGCCACGCGGGTGAAGTCCTTCAGACACTTCTTGTAGTCATGGCCGTAGCCGAGGAAATACCAGTCCTTGGCGGCCTTGTCCACAGGCTCGGCCACCCATTCGATGCCGTCCTGCTCGCCCTCGAAGGCGAAGGTGCGCGAGCCGTCGCCGCGGCGCGTGGCGGGCGACTCGTCGATGACGGCCCATCCGGCGCGCGAGAGCAGTCCGTTCTCCATCTCGCGGCGCTTGTTGTCGCCGATCTGGCCGTCCAGGGTGCGCGTGGTGCCCTTCAGGTTGAGCAGGTCGTCCTTGCCGGGATACCAGACGACCGGGCGTCCGTTGAGCGTGAACGTGATCGAGAGCACCTCGTCCGACGGCCGGCGGTCGTCGATGCGCCCACCTATCTTATATCTGAGGCGGAGGGCGTCGGTGGTGATGGTGAGATAGCCGTCGTGCTGCTCCTGGGTGAAGTGCGGCACGGGCAGGCGGCGGTTGACGATGGCGAAGGTGGCGCGGTCCTCAAACTTTTGGCTCTCGCTCCACTGGATGCGGATCATCTCGGGGGTGAGCACCGTGAAGCGTGCCTGGCCGCAACTGACGACGGCCTTCGCGTCGGCCATGGGGTTAAGCTGTTCCTGCTGTGCCTTGGTGGCGATGAAGGCAGCAGCGAGTGCGATGAGAGTGAATAGTCGTTTCATAATTCAGTCCGATCTGTGCAAAAAATGGTTCTTAGTTGCTGGCAAAGTTCGGCATTTTCCTGCGGCTGCGTATATATAATAAGGATTGTATAACCACTGTGGCGGTTATACAATCCTTAACGTTCTGACTGACAGCGCGTTGACATCTCGCCGCGCGCCGTTTTGTATTATCGGAATATTCCGGTCAGATCTCCATGATGAGGCGCTCAAACTGGTCGTTGTCGACCGTTGAGCGGTTCTTGATGCGCGTCTTGTAGGTGTTGACCGTGTGGACTGAGTAGTCCAGGAACTTGGCGATGCGCTCCGAGTCAGTGATGCCCAGTCGGATGAGGGCGAAGATGCGCATCTCGGAGGTCAGCGACTGCTCGGTGGGCGGCTGCCGGCGGTCCTTCTCGTCGAAGAGGGCGTTGTAGCGCTCGACGAAGTCGGGGAAGAGCTTGAGGAAGGTCTGGTCGAAGGCCTCGTACATCGACTCGCGCTCGGTGTTGAGCGTCGACTGCTTGAGCGTCGAGCGCAGGTCGTCATACTGTCGCGTGGCGATCTTGCGGTCGAGGGCGAGGAAGAGCTTCTCGAGCTTGCCGACGAACTCGGCGTTGGTGTAGAACGAGCGGCCGATGTAGGCATTCTTGATCTTGTCGGCCTCCTTCAGCTGCAGGTTGGCCTGGCGCAGCTCCTCGAGCTGTCCGGCGATGGTCTGGTGGGCCTCCGTCAGCTGGCGGTTCTTGCGGCGTATGAACCAGTAGCTGCCCAGGATGCCGATGAGCAGGGCGATGGCCAGCAGGGTGGCGGCGATGAGCAGGTTGCGCTGCGAGCGGAGGGCGTCGTAGCGGTCCTGCTCGATGATGGGCAGGATGTCGTTGATCTCCACCTTGCGCAGGCGCGTGTTATAGAAGTTGATGTCCTCGAGGGCCTGATGGACATAGCGTGAGGCGCGGTCGTGCTGACCCTGCTTGTCGACGAGTCGCGAGAGGTGGTAGAGGGCGGTGATCTCGCGCGTGGCACTCTCGTTGTCGGCCACGGCCGAGCGTGCGAAGTATTCGATGGCCTTCGGCTCATTGTCCAGGAAGACGTAGGCCCACGCCATCTCGGCCGCCGTGATGGCCATCAGGTGCTGGTCGGCCTCGATGGAGTCGCTGCCCATGACGTGGGCGAACGACTCGAGGGCCTGCTGATACGCATTGTCGCGCATCTGCTTCGAGCCGCGGGCCGACCACCACGCCATCGACCCCTCGGGCGTGATGGCGAGCAGCGAGTCGAGCCATGCGTTGCTGCGCGTGATATACTTCTTGTAATAAGGCTCCTGGCCGATGTAGTCGGCCTTCGTGCGCCATAGCTGGGCCAGGTGGGCATAGTGCTCCTGCAGCAGCCGTCCGCTCAGCTTCGAGCGGTCGATCGAGGCCAGCAGCTCGTCGGCCTCGCTGAGCAGTCCGGCCGAGATGAGCGAGAAGGCCAGTGCGTGGCGCGCCTCGACGAGACGGTCGTCGCGCTGCTGCTGCTGGGCGATGCGGAGGCACTGCTCGCCGTAGTATCGGGCCGAGTCGTAGCAATAGCTGCGATATTCGTTGTAGAGGGCGTAGTTCAGGTCGAAGAGGTCGCTTCCCTGCCGCTTGCGGGCCTCGCCGAGCTCGCGGTGCAGCAGGTCGATGCGGTCGGTGCGCTGGCGGTCGAAGGTCTCGCGCTGGTCGAGGCTCTTGTCGAGCATGTCGAGCCAATAGTCGGCATCGGGGCTGATGGCTGAGGCCGGCAGGGCGCTGATCAATAGGATATAGAGTAGTAATGTATGTTTCATTCGTACGTGGCGAGTCAGTTTTCTGTCAGTATATGTTGCCTTAGGCAGGGCAAAGATAGCAAATTATTCCCGATTCCCCCGCGTTTTAAAAAATATTAACATTACGAAGGACTCTCAAACTGTCACTTTATTTTACAAACGACCGACTGGCGACAGCAAAGCGGTGCTTTTCGGCTCAAAAAGCACCGCTTCTCTCATCGAAAAGCACCGCTTCTTGCATCGAAAAGCACCGCTTCTATTTCCTCCTACAGCTATCCTCCTGAGAACCAGCCGGTTGGCTTTTTTAAGCGAACAATTCGGAAATATATTGACAAAACGGCACGTCGGAACGGCTTCCGCCGGCGGGCCGGCCGTCAACGGCGACGATGGTCTGTCAGGCAAGATTTAGGGGATTGAATAAAATATTCAAGTTTCGCAAGCTCACTTTCTTTTTGGAGTTTAGGAGTTTGGGAGTTTAGACGATAGTTTTTGTTAGTGATAGCCATGAACCAGGACTAACGTCTAAACTCCAGCGGCTGAAAGCCGCGAAAACTCCTAAACTCCTAAACTCCTTTTACATGCGAAAGTTGAATTAAATTACAGACCCCTCCCCCACCCCCTCCCATTGAAGGGGAGGGGTCTGTAATGTTTTGTAATATTCACCCGGAAACGAAAAGAAAAGCAAGGATTACTTTTGCTTTTCTCCCGATTTTTTCGTAACTTTGTGCCTGATTTTAATCAAAACATACACAAGAACATGCGAAAAATGAAGTCATGGATGCTCGCCGCCATCCTTTGCATCAGCGGCGTTTCGACAGTGCTCATCTCGTGCAGGAAAGCCAACACGGAGATTGCAGTCCCGACACAGGTGGAGAGCAAGGAGCTCATCCGCACCAGCCAGAGCTGGGACGGCGTGGAGCTGCCCGACTACCTCGAGGGGCGGCCTGAGCTGGTCGCGGTGAAGTATGTCTTCCCGGCCGGCCAGAAGCTGGGCTGGCACCACCACCCGGTGATGAACTACGGCATCCTGGTGCAGGGCGAGCTGACCATCATCGGCCAGGACGGCAAGGAGAAGGTGGTCCGCGAGGGCGAGGCCGTCGTTGAGATGGTGAACACGATCCACCACGGCGAGAACCGCGGCAACGTGCCCGTCGTCCTCTACATGTTCTATCTCTCGCAGAAGGATCTGCCCCTGGCCGTGCAGCACCCCGAGATCCCGTTAGACTGAGGAGCGGAGCCCGGAAGCGCACGGTCCTTCCCCGGGCGATGCCTGCTTACACGATCACGCCTGCGTGCAACTGCTCTACGGGGAACATCAAGTCCCAGTTTTTACCCCAGACGATGTTGCCGTTCTCAATGGCGAAGCGACTGAACTTGCTGGGATCGAGGTATTTATTGTACTGCGGATGGGGATGTCGGCGGATGAACTCGCCGATATCTACTGTCTGTACGGTGTCGTCGCTAAACGTCAGGCTGACGGTCAGGTTGCCTTTGTTCTCGGCCTTGATGATGTAAAGTCTATCCATAATGAGCCTCCTCCTTATAGCTTCTTCTTGATGTTCGTGCTGCGAATGCTCTGCTTCAAAACGAAGAATTTCACCCACTTGTCGATGATGTTCTTATGATACTTGCGGATGAACGCCTCTGCCGTGCGTTTGTCTCTTTCGGGCAGCGGCTCAGCACCTTTCTTTTCCCTCACGTTCAGTTCGGCCAACTCGCCATCCATCATAATGAGGTCGAAGATGCTTTCCCTAGCTCCGTGCATCACGTGGACATGTATCGGCTCATGCTCGTTTGAATAGAAGTAAAAGATGAATCCGAAATATTCGAAAATCTTAGGCATAGTCGTTATTTTTGCAATCCGTTGGCAAAAATACAAAGATTTTCCGAAATAAGCGAATCTTTGTTCCATCTTTTTAGGGATCGGCAAAAACATGGTACAAAAAAAGGCTGCGCAATCAATGACTGCGCAGCCTTTTTAACATATCAATTCTCTCTTAGAGCTTCGGACCTGCGGCGACGAGAGCCTTGCCGGCTTCGTTGCCTTCGTACTTCTTGAAGTTCTTGATGAAGCGTGCGGCGAGGTCGCGGGCCTTCTCGTCCCACTCGTTGCGGTTCTGATAGGTGTCGCGGGGATCGAGGATGCCCCATGCTACGCCGTCGAGCTCGGTGGGCACTTCGAAGTCGAAGTAGGGGATATTCTTCGTGGGAGCCTTGAGGATGGCGCCGCCCAGGATGGCGTCGATGATGCCGCGGGTGTCCTTAATCGAGATGCGCTTGCCGGTGCCGTTCCAACCGGTGTTGACGAGGTAGGCCTTGGCGCCGCTCTTCTCCATCTTCTTGACGAGCTCTTCGGCGTACTTGGTCGGGTGGAGCTCAAGGAAGGCCTGGCCGAAGCAGGCTGAGAAGGTCGGGGTGGGCTCGGTGATGCCGCGCTCGGTGCCGGCCAGCTTGGCGGTGAATCCGGAGAGGAAGTAGTACTTGGTCTGCTCGGGAGTCAGGATGCTGACGGGAGGCAGCACGCCGAAGGCGTCGGCTGAGAGGAAGATGACGTTCTGGGCGTCGGGTCCGGCGCTCTTGCCGTTCACCTTCTTGGCGATCTTCTCGATGTGCTCGATGGGATAGCTGACGCGGGTGTTCTCGGTGACGCTCTTGTCGGCGAAGTCGATCTTGCCGTTCTCGTCGACGGTGACGTTCTCCAGGAGGGCGTCGCGGCGGATGGCGTTGTAGATGTCGGGCTCGCTCTCCTTATCGAGGTTGATGACCTTGGCGTAGCAGCCGCCTTCGAGGTTGAAGACGCCCTCGTCGTCCCATCCGTGCTCGTCGTCGCCGATGAGCAGGCGCTTCGGGTCGGTCGAAAGGGTGGTCTTGCCGGTGCCGGAGAGTCCGAAGAAGATGGCGGTGTTCTTGCCCTCCATGTCGGTGTTGGCCGAGCAGTGCATCGAGGCGATGCCCTGCAGGGGCAGGTAGTAGTTCTGCATGGAGAACATGCCCTTCTTCATCTCGCCGCCGTACCATGTGTTGATGATGCACTGCTCGCGGCTCGTGGTGTTGAAGGCCACGCAGGTCTCTGAGTTGAGGCCCAGCTCCTTGTAGTTCTCCACCTTGGCCTTCGAGGCGTTGTAGATGACGAAGTTGGGCTCGAAGTTCTCCAGTTCCTCAGCGGTGGGCTGGATGAACATGTTCTTCACGAAGTGAGCCTGCCAGGCCACCTCGACGATGAAGCGGACGGCCAGACGGGTGGCCTCGTTGGCACCGCAGAAGGCGTCGACGACGTAGAGCTCCTTGTTGCACAGCTCCTTGATGGCGATCTCCTTCACCTTGGCCCAGACCTCCTCCGACATGGGGTGGTTGTCGTTCTTGTACTCCTCGCTGGTCCACCACACCTTGTCGTGGCTCTGTGCATCGTCGACGATGTACTTGTCCTTAGGCGAGCGGCCGGTGTAGATGCCGGTCATGACGTTGACGGCGTTGAGCTCGGTGTTGACGCCTTTGTCGAAACCTTCGAGCCCTGCCTTGGTCTCCTCTTCGAAGAGGTACTCATACGACGGGTTGTGAGCAATCACGGTCGAGCCGGTGATGCCATACTTTGTCAAATCTAACTTTGCCATTTCTTTTACCTTAAAAAATTATATTTGTTTGTGACTTAACTCGTTTTGCGCTGCAAAGGTACGAAAAAAAAGGGAAACGGCCGTTGCTTATTAAGAATAATTAGCCGCACGACGATTATTTTTTCGCTAAAAAATCAAAAAAGAGGGTCGGGACCGCATTTTTTGTCACTCCGACTTTGCAGGTTCGGAGGTTTTTGCATAACTTTGTAGTCGATTTCCGGGCGTCGCCGCTCACGGGCGGCGCGCCGTCCTGTCATTCCTTAAAACAATCTATAAGAAGATGAAAGTCATCAACTTCAGCGAACAGAACACGGTCATCAATCAGTATATGGCCGAAGTGCGCGACAAGCGCTACCAGCAGAACCGGCTGCTCTTCCGCAGCAACATCCGCCGCATCGGCCAGATGATGGCCTACGAGCTGTCGAAGACGCTCGACTACAGGGCCAAGACGGTCACCACGCCCCTCGGCACCATCGACATCCCGCTGCCCAAGGACGACCTCCTGCTGGCCACCGTGCTGCGCGCCGGACTGCCCTTCCACGAGGGCTTCCTCGACGTCTTCGACCACGCCGAGAACGGCTTCATCTCGGCTTATCGCATGTACACCAACCGCGAGCACACCGAGGTGGGCATCCACACCGAATACATGGCCTCGCCCTCGGCCAAGGGCAAGACGCTCGTCATCGTCGACCCCATGCTGGCCACGGGCGGCTCGATGGCTGCGGCCTATGGCGCCATGGTGGCCACGGGCCGTCCGCACCGGGTCCACATCGCCGTCGTCATCGCCGCGCCCGAGGGCATCGAGATGCTGCGCCAGTCGGTCGGCGACGATGAGGACGTCACGCTTTGGTGCGCCGCCATCGACCCGGGCATGAACGAGCATAAATACATCGTGCCGGGATTCGGCGACTGCGGCGACCTCTGCTACGGTGAGAAGCTCTGAACGCCACAGCCCGCCGACGCTCGCCGCCTGCCTCCTCCTGGCGGCCATGCTCTGCCCCGCCATGACGGCCAGGGGGCAGAGCCCCGTGGACGACGGCGGCCCCTCGTGGGAGGAGATCTACGAGCAGGTCGTCCTTAACACAGAGGACGAGGACGACGGCGCCGCCGCATGGGAGGAGAACTACGAGCTGCTGCGCCAGCTGGCAGAGCAGCCCCTCGACCTCAACAGCGCCACGCGCAGCGAGCTCGAGCAGCTGCCCTTCCTCTCCGCCCGCCAGGTCATGGACCTCATCGAATATCGCGACCGCTACCACGGCTTCCGCTCCATGGGCGAGCTGCGCATGGTCCGCTCCATGGACTACGCCCAGCTCCGCCTCCTGCCCTGTTTCGTCCGCATCGGCCCCGCCGGCTCCTCCTCCGCCCCCGGCTCCGCCTCCTCCTCCGTCCCCGTGTTCGGCAACACTGTTGCCGAAAACCAAACGGGAAGGCCGCCCACTGTGGCCGGCAATTCAGTTGCCGGCACCGCCTACGGCCTCCCCCCTCTCGACACCATCGCCCGCCATGCCCGCCACGCCCTGACGGCCACCGCCCGCCTGCCCTTCTACGACCGCCGCGGCGACCGCAACGGCTACCTGGGCTATAAATATCGCCACTGGCTGCGCTATGAGCTCCGCTTCGCCGACCGCCTCCGCCTGGGCATCACCGCCTCCCAGGACGCCGGCGAGCCCTTCCTGGCCAACTGCAACCGCTGGGGCTACGACACCTACAACTACTACCTGCAGCTGCGAAGTCTCAGCCCCGTCGTCGACAACCTCATCGTCGGCAAGTATAAGCTGGCCGTCGGCATGGGCCTCGTGGCCAATACGAGCTTTGCCCTCGGCAAGCTGGCCACCCTGCAGAGCCTCGGCCGCCATGTGCAGTCGATCCGGCCCCACGCCTCGCGCTCCACCGCCGACTATTTCCAGGGCGCCGCCACGACCCTGCGGCTCTCGCGGCCCCTCCGCCTGACCCTCTTCGCCAGCTGGCGACCCGTCGACGCGACGCTCAACGACGACAGCGCCCGCACGGCCGCCACGCTCGTCACCTCGGGCTATCACCGCACCGCCACCGAGATTGCCAAGAAGAACAACACCCACCTCACCTCGGCCGGCACCGCCGTCAGCTTCCGCTCAGGCGCCCTCCGTCTGGGCCTCAACGCCGTCTATACCCACACCGACCGCTCCCTCGAGCCCAACCGCACGACACTCTACCGCCGCCACTACGCCCACGGCTCCGACTTCCTCAACGCCAGCCTTGACTACGGCTTCACCCACTATCTCTTCGCCTTCAGCGGCGAGACGGCCACCGACGCCCATGGCCACCTGGCCACCGTCAATGCCCTCAGCATCACCCCCCTCCAGGAGCTCAGCATCGTCGCCCTGCAGCGATTCTACAGCTATCGCTACACCGCCCTCCATGCCCACAGCTTCAGCGAGGGCGGACGCGTGCAGAACGAGAGCGGCGTCTACCTCGGCGTCGTCTGGCATCCAATGCGCCGGCTCCACCTGCAGGCCTATGCCGACTATGCCTCGTTCCCATGGGCCCGCTATCAGGTGTCGAAGCCGTCCGATGCGCTCGACCTCCTCCTCCAGGCCACCTGCGACCTCTCGCGATGGACCCTCATGGCCCGCTATCGCGCCCATCTCCGAGAGAAGGACAACGACGACCACGACGCGCTCATACCCTGCGACGACCACCGGCTGCGCCTCACGGCCACCTATGCCGACCCCTCCTCCGGATGGAGCCTCAAGACGCAGGCCGACGCCGTGCACTCCGTCTATAAGGCCACGGCCGACGGCATCATGATCTCCGAACAGGTGGGATGGCAGCGGACGTGGCTGCAGCTGCGGATGACCGCCGCCTATTTCCACACCGACGATTATCAGAGCCGGCTCTACCTCTACGAGCCCCACCTGCAGGGCGACTTCGCCTTCCCCACCTACTACGGCCATGGCCTACGCCTCGCCCTCATGGCCCGCGCCGACATCGGCCGCCGCCTCCGACTCGCCCTCCGACTGGGCTACACCGACTACTTCGACCACCCCACCATCGGCACCGGCCTGCAGCTCATCGACCACTCCTCGATGACCGACCTCGACCTGCAGCTCCAGTGGAAATTTTAGGTTTTCCGCCCTTTTTATTCTTGATTTCCAAATATTTTTCGTAACTTTGCCGACCAAAACCAACCATTCATTCGCACAATGAAAGAATTAGCCCTCAAGTACGGATGCAATCCGAACCAGAAGCCGTCGCGTGTCTATATGGACGACGGATCCGAACTGCCCATCGAAGTGCTTAATGGCCGACCCGGCTACATCAACCTGCTCGACGCCCTCAACTCGTGGCAGCTCGTCAGCGAGCTACAACGAGCCACAGGTCTGCCCGCAGCAGCCTCGTTCAAGCACGTCTCGCCCGCCGGCGCCGCCGTCGGACTGCCACTGAGCGACACGCTCAAGCGCATCTACTTCGTCGACGACATCCCCGGACTCGACGCGTCGCCCATTGCCTGCGCCTACGCCAGGGCCCGCGGCGCCGACCGCATGTCGAGCTACGGCGACTTCATCGCACTGAGCGACACCTGCGATCTGACCACGGCGCTCATCATCAAGCGTGAGGTCAGCGACGGCGTCATCGCACCAGCCTACACCGACGAGGCCCTCGAGGTGCTCCGCGAGAAGCGCAAGGGCACCTACAACGTCATCCGCATCGACCCCGACTATCGCCCCGCACCGCTGGAGCACAAGCAGGTCTTCGGCATCACCTTCGAGCAGGGACGCAACGAGATCCGACTCGACGACCCGCAGCTCTTCGACAACATCCCCACCGTGAACAAGACGTTCACGCCTGAGGCACGCCGCGACCTCGTCATCGCACTCATCACCCTGAAGTACACCCAGTCGAACAGCGTCTGCTACGCCGCCGACGGACAGGCCATCGGCATCGGTGCCGGACAGCAGAGCCGCATCCACTGCACGCGACTGGCCGGACAGAAGGCCGACCAGTGGTGGCTCCGCCAGCACCCCCGCGTGCTCAGCCTGCCCTTCAAGCCCGGCATACGCCGCGCCGACCGCGACAACACCATCGACGTCTTCCTCTCTGACGACGAGCACGACGACGTCCTGCGCGACGGACAGTGGCAGCTCTTCTTCACCGAGCGGCCCGAGCCCCTCAGCCGCGAGGAGAAGCAGCTGTGGAAGCAGCAGATGCGCGGCGTCAGCCTCGGCTCCGACGCCTTCTTCCCCTTCGGCGACAACATCGAGCGGGCCCACAAGAGCGGCGTCGAGTTCATCGCACAGGCCGGCGGCAGCGTCCGCGACGACCACGTCATCATGACCTGCGACAAGTATGGCATCGCCATGGCCTTCACCGGCGTCCGGCTGTTCCACCATTAAGGGAAAAGGGAAGAGTGAAAAGTGAAAAATTTGCTTCCGCCTGATAAAGGAAAAGGGAAGAGTGAAAAGTGAAAAATTTGCTTCCGCCTGATAAAGGAAAAGGGAAGAGTGAAAAGTGAAGAATTTGCTACCGCTAAATAATTAACTTAAAAGAGATGGGCAGAGACGACGACTTTCAGCAGATCCTGGAGAACGGCATCAACTTCGGCCGGGGCGGCGAGCGCCGTGACCCCAGCGAAGGCAAGGTGAAGACCAAGGCCAAGAAGAAACAATACATCACCGGCGCACACGGCAGCGGCTCGGCCCGACAGAAAGCCAAGTATCGCGAGCAGCGCGCCAACCGCAAGAAATAGGGCCCCCACCGCCTTCAACAAGACTCCCCTCGCTCAGCCACGAGCGAGGGGAGTCTTTTTTTTATAGCCTACAGCTCGCCGATCTCGACTTCCGTAAGACCAGTCATGGCAGCAATGTCGGAGGCCGGCATGCCGTGCTCCTTCATCTTCTTGGCAACGGCATGTATGCCTTCCGCACGACCTTCCGCACGACCTTCCGCACGACCTTCCTTGCGTCCCTGCTCCAAGCCTTCAATCACCTTGGTCTCCAGAATGTCGTTCTCCACCATGATGTTGTCGATATGGCGGTCGTAGGCCCGACGCTCGGCATCGTCCATCTGTATATATCGCAGGCGCTCCTTCGCCTCGGCCAGTCCGGGCGTGGTGGTGTCGTCGCGTATGTTGCCGTCCTTGAGGTAGTCGAGCCATTCCTCCAGGGGCGTCGTGGCCACCTTGTTGAACTCGTTGACGCGGATGACGTAGTACTCCGGGAAGATGTCCTCCGACGAGACCATGCCGATGGCGTCCTTCGAGCGCGTGTTGATGACCAGCCGGTCCTTAGTGTGCACGCCGATGAGCTGGTTCTGCCCGTGGTAGAGGTAGTCGGCACCCTTGCCCAGGTCGAAGTAGACGATGCTGATGGAGTAGACCTTCTTCACCTGGTCGTACTTGTTGCCCAGCCGGATGTGCTCCGTGATGGTCTTGGCCACGCCGTAGAGGATGCGCTGCAGGTAGTATAGCTCGCGCGTCTGCTGGATCTCGACGAGGATGATCTCGCCCTTCGAGTTGCGCGCCTTGATGTCCACGCGGTTGAACTTGTCGTCGGCCGCCTCCTGGTTGCTCTCGCTCTCGAGCAGCTCCACGATGGTCACCTTCTCGTCGAGCAGCACCGTCATCAGTCCTTCCAGCACGGCGTAGTT
>JAFUEP010000004.1 GCA_017470345.1 Prevotella sp. | reverse complement strand
GTCCAGCCCCTTCGCGCACATGGTGCCGTTCGCACCTATATATAATAAGGTGGAGGAGAACAAGGGACGTGCCGGCGAGCTGGAGAAGCTCTATCCCGTGCTGGAGCACAAGTCGAAGTACCGCCCCTACGACGAGTCGCGCATCCTGCGCAAGGAGAAGGGCGCCCTCTACGTCCACTTCCCGCTCGACAAGATCGACCTGCGCTATAACTTCCGCGACAACGACTGGCGCCTCGACCGCATCGTCGACATCACGCGCCAGATCACGGCCGACACGACGTCGTCGGTGGAGAAGATCCAGATCATCGGTATGGCCTCCGTCGAGGGCACCGTGCCCCACAACCACTGGCTGGCCCAGAACCGCGGCCGCGCACTGAAGGACTACGTGCGCCGCGAGGTGCCCACCGTGACCGAGGACATGTTCGAGGTCATCGACGGCGGTGAGGCCTGGACGGAGTTCCGCGACCAGATCAACGACGTGCGCCTGCTGAAGCAGGGCCAGAAGATGGACGCCAAGCAGCTCGGCGTCGACGCCTACGACCTGGCGCTGACCGATGCCGACCTGTCGCAGATTACGATGGAGGAGCTCGACCAGGTGCTCGACATCATCGACAACGAGAAGAACCTCGACCGCCGCGAGCAGCGCCTGCGCGCCATCAAGGGCGGACAGACCTACCGCTTCCTGCTGCGCACCCTGCTGGCCGACCAGCGTAACTCGGGTTACCTGCGTGTCTACTGGGACTACGTGCCCGACGAGATCGCACGCCTGATCAACCAGGCCGTCGAGCTGATGCGCCAGGACAAGTACCAGGAGGCCTACGACATCCTCTCGATGCCTAAGGTTCAGGCCGACCACCGCTCGTGGAACGCCCTCGGCTGCTGCCACTACATGCTCGGCCGCGAGGACGAGGGCATCCGCTGGTTCCATAAGGCTGACCAGGACGGCAACGCCGACGCCCGCAAGAACCTCGAGCAGCTGGAGGAGAATTGAGAATTGAAGATTGAAAATTGAAGATTGATAACAAGTCGAAAGACAAAAAATATAGAGACTATTTAATTTTTTTATTAATTCACTTTTTTAATTTAAACAAAAACCAAGATGAAAAAGTATTTAGTTTTTGGAATGATGGGCGCCATGGCACTCACATTCGCTGCCTGCTCGTCCGAGGATGAGGTGGCACAGGTTAACCCCACCTTCGACGGCAAGAACGTCAAGGCTGAGTTCGCCCTCAACCTGCCCGGTAAGTTCACGACCCGTATGCAGGAGGTGAACACGCAGGCCAACGGTAATTTCCGTGGCATCGACGCCAACAAGTTCTTCATCTATGCCATGAACGCTGCTCAGGCAAAGGATGCAGACCCCGTCATTGCCGGGACGCCGAAGCTCTCTGACATCACCCTTGGTGCTTTCAGCGCCTTTGATCATCAGACTGCTCAGGACAAGTGGTACACTGACATTACCGTTCCCGTCGGTACCAACGCATTCCTGGTTTATGCTGCAGCTCCCAGCGCAGGTGCTGAGAAGGTCAATGGTGTGCTCAACAAGGTCGACGGCACCAATCCTCAGGACATGACCTTCGAGCTGAAGGCCATTAACGAAGAGATTGACCTGGCTAATGTGGGTGCAAAGCTGCTTGAGGCTCTGAATTCGCTGGCTGGCGTCGAGGGTCTTGCCAACGCCACCGCCACGGCACCTAAGGCTTGGAAGGCCATGACTGCCGAGGCTGACAACCAGTACTATGCTGAGCTCTATCAGACCTTCACCTCGCTGACTGCCGGTTCCTACAAGAGCGTCAAGGCTTTCCTTGAGGACCTGAAGGCCGCTTGCGCACTGCCCACCGGCGCTGGTGAGAACGGTATCGACAAGAAGCTGACGGCTGCCGTCACGGATGCCCTCGAGACGCTGGAGGATGGCGGCGACTTCACCGCTGAGGCCAACATGCCTGACGGTGCTGCCGTGCTGACATGCACCGACGGTGTGTTCGCCTTCGACCAGACCAAGCACATCACCAACAACGCCTGGGGTGTCAACACCTACGCCTATCCCGCCGAGCTCTGGTATCGCGTGAACACGGGTATCCGCGTCGACGAGGAGGTCCAGCAGCAGAACGTCGGCACTCAGGATTGGGAAACATTCATCGGTAGCGCCTACGAGGCAGCCAACAATGCCGTCAAAGCTTCTTCTCAGTCGATCGCCCTGGTGAACCCGCTGCAGTATGCCGTTGGTAACCTGGAGACTCAGATCAAGTATGCCAACGAGAACATGATCAAGACCACCGTCACTAAGGTTACGTACGAAATGACAGACAAGCTTGATGATGAAGGTAATCCTGTTAAGGATGAGGACGGAAATGTTATTCAGGTTCCCAAGACCGATGCTGAGGGTAACCCCATTGTCTTGAGCACGGAAGAAAAAGTCTCCGAGACCGTTCCCGTCAGCGCCCTGAAGCTGACCGGTATCCTCGTTGGCGACCAGAAGAAGGTTGACTGGCAGGCTCTGCCCGTTGAGGACGCTGATGCCCTTGTCATCTACGACACCGACCTGATCAAGACCACCTTTGGCACTGCTTTTGACAAGGCTTCGCAGACCCTCGTCCTCGAGACCGCCAAGGAGGCTGTCAACGTGGCCCTCGAGTTTGAGAACAACAGCGGAGTCGACTTCACCGGTGTGAACGGCTGCATCATCCCCGCCGGCACGAAGTTCTATCTGATTGGCCAGCTGAAGAAAGACGAGGGCACGAAGAACGGTGCTACGGAGATTTTCCAGCAGGACTTCAAGACCATCGCCAAGTTCACCATCAACACGCTGGAGAACAACGCCTACAACACCGTGCCCGACCTCCGCACGCCGGAGCTGGAGTTCGGTCTGAGCGTCGACCTCGAGTGGCAGAAGGGCTACGAGTTTGAGATCGCCGTTGGCGAGGCTGAGACTGAGCCTACCGTTGAGCCGTAATCGGAAAAAATTGACTGAATAGTCATCACACATCTTATCGCCTGCACCCGGTGCGCAGAAGCCCTGGTGCTCACCGTCCCGGGTGCAGGCTTTTCAAAAAAAACAACAAACATCCGGAGTCAGGGCAGTCGTGCCGCTCCACAACACTAAAAAGAAAGAACAATGAAACGAATCTGGAAAAACGCTACCTTAGTTATGTGCTGCCTGACGGGCGTGGCACTCTCTCTGACGTCGTGCGCGGTGATCGACGATGACCTTGACGACTGCGAGGTGGATTTCCAGGCCAGCTATCGTCTGCACCTTGTGTCTAACGAGCAGCATGAGCTCAACCGCGTGTTAGGTGACAGTCTCTCAGGTATCGCCAACGACCTCAGGGAGCATCTGAAGGATGTCTTCTCCGACTATGGTCGCGACTTTGGCCTGACGGGATTCTATGCCATGCCTGACTATGCATTCACCCTTCCCGGTCAATCGCCATTGCCCACGGAGATGAATGCTGTTGAGCGTTCGTTCGAAATCTCAATGCCCGTCCATGACTATATGCATCTGGCCACAGTCAACCTGCGCGGCAACGGCCCTGTGGCCCTCGCTCAGGAGCAGAGCTACCGCGACTGCAGCCTCACCCTCTCGTCGGCAGCCACCGCTGCGGCTCCCGACACCGTCAGCTCACAGAAGACCGGCCTCTTCAGCGGCCGCCTGCAGCTGACCGGCGTGAAGTACGGCCCCATGAACTATCACATGGATCTCTACATGGTGAACAGTGCCGCCGCACTGGTCCTCGACCCGCGCACCGCCAAGTACACCAGCGTGAGCGTCTTCACCAAAGGCTTCGCTGACAGCTACACCGTCAGCGACAGTACCTATCATTTCGACCATCCCACGGTGACGCGTGCCGAGCGCGTCAGCCTCAACAATACCAACTGGCTCGCCTTCTGCGGCGTCAGCATGCCGTCGCCCGAGAGCGACGCTACCCGCCTCATGACCCTCGCCGACGCCCCCTTCTTCACCTACGAGGACTGCGGCAAGGACCTCTGGCAGTATGAGTCCTTCGTCACCATGCAGGACGGCAAGGTGACCCACACCATCCTCACCGTGCGCCACCCGCTGCGCGCCGGACAGCTGAAGATCATCAAGGGCTTCATCGACGACCAGGGTGTCGTCCGTGTCTACGACGCCAACGTCGGTACCACTGTCGACCTCGACTGGAAGCCCGGCACCACGTTCGAGCCCGAGCTCTGAGCTCCCCCGGCTTGCACAAGTAAAGACTATATCACTACGAATAAAAAATAAGACAATGATGATACGTCACACTCACGTAATAGGTCTCCTCTCTGCCGGACTCGCCCTGACGGCCTGCTCCAGCTACGACGAGGAGATGCCGCAGCCGGATCACGGCACGGTCGTGGCACAGATCTCGCTCTCTGTGTCGGGAAGCAACACGACGCGCATGACGGCCGACGCCACACAGTCAGACCAGAAGTTCAAGGGCATGAAGGACATCAGCCTCATCCCCTTCAACAAGCAGGGCACCGACGCCGACCCCGTCAAGAGCACAGACCGTCGCTTCGGCACGCTCTCGCAGCTGACCGACCTGGCTGCCGACGCCCTGCATGCCAGCAACAACTCGAAGCTCTACGACGAGGTCGTGCTGCCGGCGGGCACCAACGCCATGCTGATCTATGGCCGCTCGATGGCTGAGACCAGCGGCGTGCTCACCCCCTCGGGCCTCGACGGCGACCCCGCCGGCATCACCTTCAGCCCCGTGCAGATTGTCCCCAGCGCCACAGCTGGCCACGCCGCCGGCGAGAAGGGCGATGCCATCATCGACTACCTAAACACTATTTTTAATGCCAACTGGGCGGATAGGACCAACTATCCCGCCCTCTACGGTTTCTATGAGATGCTGCCGAAGATGAAGGCCGGCTCGTCCGCCAGCGTCCTCGCCTTCGTCAACGAGATCTATGACGTACTGAAGAAGTCGGCCACTACTGACTATGTCAGCAATGTGCTGAAGGCCATGCTCGCCGTTGACGCGCTGCCCGCTGAGCTGCCCGAGACCGTGGCGCTGCCCGCTGACTGCCAGGGCTACCCCGCCGACCTGGGTCTGCCCGAGGGCACGGCCGTCATCGAGTGGAACGAGACCGAAAAGAAGTTCGTCGCCGTCACGAGCCAGAATAACCTCGGCGCGATGAACGTCGACGTGACGAAGTTCGTGAAGCCCGCCGAGCTGTGGTATCGCACCAACAGCCGCATCAACACCGACTACGAGTCGAGGCGTGATGACTACGAGACTCAGCCGACGTGGGGCGGTGTGCTCGACGCCTACGCCGTACAGAACGGCACCGTGCAGCCCGAGACCAAGTCGGTGGCCGTGCGCCAGCAGATGCAGTATGCCGTCGGGCGCCTCGACATGAAGCTGACGGCCACGACGACGACGCTAAAGGATAAGGAGAACCACGAAATTAACATCAACGACCTGTTGGTCACGGGCGTCCTCATCGGCCAGCAGTGCCCCGTCGACTTCCTCTTCAAGAGCAAGGGCGGCGATGCCTTCACGGTCTACGACAGCGAGATTTCGACGACCATCAACAAGGCTGATCCCACCCACACGCTGGTGCTCGAGACGCAGAAAGACGTGGACGTCAACATCGCCGTCGAGCTGCAGAACAACAGCGACGTCGACATCGTCACCGGCGCGGACGACCAGATCGTGCCCCCGGGATGCAAGTTCTACCTCGTCGGACAGCTCTCCGTTAGCGGACATGACAACTACGACGCCAACACGGACGCCAAGAACCGCGTCTTCTGTCAGGACTACGTCACCGACGTGACCTTCGCCGTGGGTGACCTGAAGAACGCCTACTACATCATCCCGCCCCTCAGCGCTGCCGAGCTGCAGCTGTCGCTCGGCGTGACGAAGTGGCGCATGGTGACCCCTGCCGGTATTGAACTGAAATAATAAAGCTAAAGAGCTATGATGAAACATACGATTAGAAATACAATGGCATTCGGGGCAATGGCCCTGACAGGTCTGCTCGCAGTCGGCTGTTCCGAGCTGGAGCAGGATCCTGAGGCACTGATGAGCAGTCCCCTGACCATCTATCTGCAGACGCCAGGCGAGCAGTTCACCCGCGCCTACCTCGGCGACGTCAACGCCGTCAGCGCTGAGGAGACGCTCCACAGCCTCAGAGTGTGGCTCTTCGACAACACCAACGGCCAGTTGCTTGACTTCCAGAGCCCTGAGACCGTCGGATCGTCCGTGACGATGAGTCTCCCGCAGTATATCGTCAACCAGGACCGAACCGTCGACGTCTACGTCATCGGCAATGCCGAGAGTGCAGGGCTGACCGACCTCACCAACGCCATGACGCGCGAGCAGCTGGAGGCACTGATGCTCACCGGCACCGCCTTCACGCCTGCAGCCAAGACCCAGGCTGTGCCAGCGACGGGACTGCCGTACTCGCAGATAAAGAAGGACTGGCAGGTCACAGAGAACAAGGCCGTCAAGACCAACCTTGAGACCATCAACCTGACGCGTGCCGTCTCTAAGGTGCGCTTCGCCTTCGCCCGCCAGAGGTTCCTCGGGGGCGTCGAGGTCACTGGCATCAAAATCAATGGTGGCGTCATTGCCGAGGAGGAAAAGATATTCCCCCTGCAGTCTACAGACAACTACGCCGCGCCCTACAATGGCGACGCGAAGTGCAACATCACGGCCGACAAGTATCTGGCCGACGCCCTGCTCTATGGCAGCGACGCCACGGGCACCGACGCCACCGTCAGCGCCCTCATCACCACCACAGCTATCACCGAGCTCGACGAGCCCGAGAAGTCTGTCTATGCCGAGTCGGGCATGGAGCCTCAGGCCTACGACACCTATATCGACGCCACCGTCGGTTCCAAATACCTGACCTATCTGCGTGAGAGCGACCGCCAGCTGACCGGCTCCATCTACTATCGCACGGAGGCCGGCGGCGAGATCCTGAAGGCCGACTTCACCATGGACGCTGCCGACGACTTCGTCCGCAACCACTCGTGGATCGTCTATGCCTACTTCTCGGGCGGCAAGCTCTACGTCAAGCCCATGGTGGCCGACTGGATCGACACCCCGCCGCTGGACTACACCATCGACATGTCGACCAACATGCGACTGTTCGACTCGTGGCTCTATCGCTACGACACCATCGATCAGGACTATACGAACTGGACGAACTGGGCCGGTAGCCACATCGCCGTCTCCTCTGGTCGCGTCGAGACGCCCGTAGCCCCCGAGACAGTGGCCGGCCGCCCGCTGCGCTCGCCGCAGATACAGCTTGTCACCAGCGGCAGCGGCAACTTCGACCTCACCGTCGACAACAGCGACTTTGAGATCGTCCGCGCCAACAAGGACGCCACGGGCGTCGTCACCTCCTACGACGCCAGCACCGACGGCACGCTGACCATCGCCGCCGCCGACAATGTCTATACCTACTTCTACGTCGTGCCCAAGGAGGGCGTCGTGCCCGCGAACCCCATCGCCAAGGTGTCGCTCATCTACAACGACCCCGTCATGGGCAAGCAGAAGGTCACGTTCAACAACAACGTACTTCCGGGCTATTCCGACGACTCGTCCGAGATATGGGTCTACTACTTCCCCGAGGAAGAGTATACCATCAACGGCAAGCTGAAGATGTACTATCAGAACGTCGCCAATCCGTTGGTTCCCACACCTGTTCAAAGCTAAAGCAATAAAAGTGATTATGAAGAAATCAAGCTATAAGTCTTATCTCACTCAGTCGCTGCTGGCCCTGACCGTCGTCGGAGGCATGACGGCATGTGCTGAGGAGGTCGGCATGTTCGACGCGATGCGCCATGCCGACAGCGAGGGGCTCTCGATCAAGCCGACCGTGTCGGAGGCACGCCTCGTCACGCGTGCCGCGTCGGTCGAGGAGCTGAACGAAAAAGCGCTGAACACGCTCGACGTCTTCGTCGAGCACGTGACCGACGGCAATGGCGACGGCACGTTCCTCCGCCAGTATCACCTCGTGGGTACGGCCCAGACGCCCATCCAGGAGCTGATGAACAACTTCCTCGCGGAGCGGTGGCGTGCCGAAGGTCTGGAGATTGGCCAGAACTACAACATCTACGTGGCCACGAACAACACGCGGACCAAGGACGAGAAGGACCTGACGACCTTCAACGTCGAGGCGCTGAAGGGGCTGGTGGCCGACGAGGTCACCGACGGTCTGGCTGTGGTCGACGAGGCTTCTAACAACATCGCCTGGCCGTGGACCGACCAGTTCGCCAACACACCCTCCGGCAACATCTACAAGCAATTTGTCGACGAGTCTGGTGCCGACGCCGTCAAGGTTAATAACAACCTCTATGGCTTCACCACCCAAAAGGAGTTCATGATGGACGGCATCCGCAAGAACTGGACACCCGATGCGACGACGCTCGACCAGGTGTTCGACGACGTCACGCTCAACCGCGCCGCCGCCAAGATCGTGCTCAACGTGAAGTTCGACGCCACGTTCCTGAAGACCCTGACGCAGAATATGACCGTCAACGGCACGGACACCACCTGGGAGCCCAAACCCGCAGCCGAGCAGGTCAGCATCACCGACGCACCCGCCTGGCGCTTCTATAACTTCGCCTTCGGAGCCCCCGTCTTTGCTCCCGAGACGCAGGGCGCAGGCGTCGAGGTGCACAACAGCGCCACGCTGCTCCGCCATCCCCACGAGTTTGCCGGCGACGATAAGCACTTCCAGATCATCACCTACACCTATCCCAACACGTGGGCCGCTGCCGACTATGCCACCAAGGCACCGTCGCTGGTCATCTCCGTGCCCTACCTGCAGAATGGTGCATCGCAGCCCGACTACCACTACTATCGCATCCCCCTCGTGAAGAGCGACGTCACGGCCATCGAGCGCAACCACATCTACGTCATCAACGCCACCATCGCCACCCGCGGTTCGGAGCTCCATGAGGACGAGGACGTCATCGAGGACGTCATCTATAATGTGCTACCCTGGAACGACGAGACCAACAGCCAGGCCATCCACAACGAGGTGCAGTCCGTCCAGCACTACTACTTCAACGTCAACCCGAAGGTCTACACCCTCCGCGGCGACGGCGACCAGAGCGTAGTCCTGAACTACTCCAAGGCGTCAGGAACGAAGGTCAACTGGGCACTGTTTACATATGATGAGGATGGCAATCAGACTGCAGTTGTCGACAATGATGATGCTAATGCAATCCGCGCATGGTTCTATAATTCCGATGGCACGTTTATTACTACCTATCGTGACACGGGAAGCGGTATTAACTGGAGTAATATGGGCGTTAATATCGTTCAAAGTACTGAAGGCACCAGTGGTTCTGCAGGTACCGTCACTGTTACTTCCACAGCTCTGACAAACAAGGCCATCAAGTATATTCGTCTCCGCGTTTATCTTGACGAACCCGACACATTCGATGCCAATGGTAATCCTACGATGTATGAGGACATCATCATCCGCCATTTCCCGACGGATAATGTCCAGAATATTGTTGGTAGCTGGTCGTCATACCACACAACTGACGGGGGAACTCAACAAGTTACTCTTACCACCCGTTCTTTAACTGAAGCCCAGTCTTGGGCCGAGCAGTATGGTGTGAGCTTTTCTACCGAGGAGATCAATACTACCGACTATATCACATTTGCAGAGTATACCGCTCATTCTTCCGAAGAGGGGTACACCATGAATGGCCCAACCATTATTACGCGCAATGCATTCCTCAACGCAGTTCCTAATAACAACAATAGACAAACTGCAAACAGTCAGGCAAACGCTGTTGCTGATGCAAGTGAAGGTCACAACTATTATTGGGGTACTGGCATCGAAACAGTCGCCACTAATGTACAAAATCGTTATTTGGGGCTGTACACATATGATTATACTACCCCCAATGGAAATCGTTATAATCTTTACCGTTATACAAACTATTACACTGCTTCCTACACTCACACCTATTCCTACACTCAGTATTCTATGACCGTTGAGATGGCAAGTACTGGTAACTGGGTTGATTGGGAACGAGATGCTTATCAGACTTATTATAGCGGCAATTATAAATATACCCGGGGTAATAACTTTACTGCAAAGGTTTATGATGAAAGCAGGAATCGTATTTACGCCATAGAGCCTGATGGAGATATTCGATATAACCAAACTTGGGGTGGGGGGTATTATACGTTTTCATATTTAACCTATGGTATTGCGGATAATTACACTCAAGGTAGTTACTATGTTTATTCAACAGATGGCACCATCGGGACAGCTGGTGGAATGGATTTGACTAACAATCATATGTATGTCATACAGATATCTTCGACGAGCGAAGACTATGTCTTAGGACGACCTGTTAAAGGCAATCCATCTGCAAATCAGTCGTATGATGATGTGGTATCCCCAGCATTTATGATTGCCTCACAGTTAGGTGCAGTTACGCAATTCACTGGTGAGAATGCAGCAACCAATGCCGCCAATCACTGTGACCAATATATGGAGGTCGCTTCTGACGGCACCCGCTACACAGGTTGGCGCCTTCCGACGCAATCAGAAATAGGTATTATCAGCAGGTATCAGAATGGTAATATCAACAATGTTACAATTCCTGCTGACTATCGACCAATGGCAGAGGTTTTGGGTGGTGAATTGTATTGGTGTCTCTCTGGTCGCAGAATTCGGACGGCTGACAATCAGGTTGTGGATACCGGTAATGCTTACCTCCGTTGTGTCCGCGACCTCTCTGCCGCCGAAGTCGAGCGTCTGAATGGCTTCGAAAAGATTCAGGAGAAGTATAGCAATCAATAAGACGAAAAAAATGCTTAAGGATATGAAATATCTTTCTAAAATAGTAGCCATCGCGGGCGTTGTGCTCGGCATGACGGCCTGCAGTGAGAGCACAGAGTTCTTCGTACCCGAGGAGCGGCAGCCGGGCGACATGACGGTGAACATCACCTTCGACTTGCCCCAACGGTCGGCCGTGACCCGCAGCAAAGTCAGCGGCACAGAGACTGTAGTGACCGATATGCAGATGATCTGCTTCGACGCCAACGGCCTCTACCTCGGTATACGCGATGCACAGGTGATGAGTAATGGCGGAAGTACCAACCCGCCCATCATGTTTGACACCGGCATCATCAAGGGCACCGTGCCGCAAGGTACGGCCCGCATCCACTTCATTGCCAACCGCAGCCTGACCATCCCCCTGTCGTTCAACGTCGGCACGGCTGAGGAGGAGGTGATGAAGTCGATGGAGACATCGACCAAGTGGGATGACGCCGACCACCAGAAGATCTGCTACTGGGGATATCATAAAGAGGCCAGCGCCGACGCCATGAACAAGTGGCTTAACCCCAAGGAGGGTGACCCGAAAAGTATCGTCTACATGATTCGCGACCGCGCCAAGGTGGTGCTCAACTATGACCCGGCAGGTGCCTCGGTGCCCGTGACCAAGATCGAATGGCTCATCCACAACGGCAACGAACGCGGTTATCTGGCCCCGAAGAGCAGTGAGTGGGAGAGCTACTATGAGAACTCCACCGTCACAGGTCAAGAGAGCAACAAAATCTCCGTCGCCACGCGGAACGACTATACTGGACTGCGCTATTCGCTTTGGACCTCGGAGACTGAGAATGACGAGAACAATTTCGACGTCGCTTATCAGAGTACGGGTAGCTATGAGCCCAAGCCGCAGTTCCTCTTTGACGACGACAACGAGGCCATCGACGATGTGAAGGTGATTCTTCGCGTGACCTATACCGTCGACGGCTCGCCCAAGACGGTCTATCATGTGCTGCGACTCAACCGCGTCGACCCCACCGACCCTGATGGCGAACGTCGCATCCTGCACGACATCGTGCGCAACAACACCTACTATATCGACGCCAAGCTGCTCAGTCCCGATGTGGCTTTCTACGAGACTCTGGAAGATGCCGTCAACGGTACGGAGTTCGTCAATGCCGACGTCGAGGTGGACCGCGAGATTCCCGACATCAATGACAATCAGTACACCCTGCAGATCAAGTTGCCTACGCAGACCACGTCGATCGTGCTCAACACCGAAGGCACCCATAACCTTGACTTCGTGTTCCGACTGATCAGCGATGTCAACACGTCGGGCTCGACCGATCCCAACGACTTTGAAATCTATTGGGAGAAGTCACAGACCTTCTGCTCCGAGACCTTGGGACTGACCTATGTGCCAGCACTGAAGCAGTTCCAGATACATTGCACAGTACTTGAGGGTCAGCTCACTGACAAGCTTCAGGACGAGTGGATCGTAGTGAAGCACAAGGCCTCGGGCCTGACCCGCTACATCCATGTCTACGTCATCGACCAGTTCCGCTACAAGATTTATCCTACGCTGACTGCTGACGGCAATGACTATGTGCTCCACTTCCAGATACCACCCATGGAGCATACGAAGTTCCTGCCAGATGGTACGGGCGATCCCGATGAGCTCATCTATCCAGCCAGCCTCTATCCCATGGACATCAAGTTCACCACCAACACACTGAATGCCTACGGTATCCAGAATGGAGTGGAGCAGTACGGTCTGTTCGGCGGCAGCATCGAGGACACTCAGAAGCTCACGCAGTCAGCAAACTTCGAAAATGGCTACAACACGCCTGTGTCCACATCTAACACAGCATTGATGAATCAGTGGTATTTCCAGCAGGCTAACAACTACTGGGATTTCTGGTACACCTACAGCCTGAAGACCTGTCCGGGCGACCTGAATGGTGACGGCAATCCTGGTGATGTCTATATCTACTTCAAGGATGTGCGCAACCATATCCAGTACGCTACGGTCCAGAACGTCGGTCTCTTCCTCTACATCGAGTACTTCGGCAAGAACTACTCGGTACCCGTGACCACAGAGAATCCGTAAGCATAAGACGAAAGAGAAAAGTGGTCCACTGCGAAGTGCGCTCTTTATTTTTGTAGTTTTATTTAATGGCAAATGCGCCCTCGTGCCAGGCCTGCAGTCCCCGCAGCCTGACAGCGAGGGCGCTTCTTTTTTTCTGAATTATTTGGCCGTTCGGGAATTAATGCTTATCTTTGCAACGCACAAATTATCACTTAACAATTGCGAGATTATTTAACTATCACAATAAAAAACAAAAAAGACAGTATGAAGAAGTTTAAGTTATTCGTTCTGACAATGGTGGCAGCCCTGACGATGTCGAGCTGCGGCACGACGTCGACGGTGCCCATCACGGGCCGCAAACAGACACTGCTGGTGAGCGACGGCGACGTGCTCAGCCTGTCGAACCAACAGTATCAGGAGTTCATGAAGTCGGCCAAGGCGTCGACCAACTCGGCCAACTCGGCCATGGTGAAGCGCGTCGGCCAGAAGCTGGCACAGGCCGTGGTGAGCTATCTCAACGCCAACGGACTGGCAGCCGAGACGCAGAACTACGCGTGGGAGTTCAACCTGGTGCAGAGCAAGGAGGTCAACGCCTGGTGCATGCCCGGCGGCAAAATCGTCGTCTACGAGGGCCTGCTGCCCGTGACGCAGGACGAGGCCTCGCTGGCCATCGTGCTGGGCCACGAGATCGCCCACGCCGTGGCGAAGCACTCGGCCGAGCGGCTGAGCAATGAGTATAAGAAGCAGTACGGCACGCAGATCCTGGGCGCCGTGCTCCAGGGTGCCGGCATGAGCGAGGGTGCGCAGCAGCTGCTGGCGCTGGGCTCGCAGCTGGGCTCGCAGCTCTGGACGAGCGGTTTTTCGCGCAAGCAGGAGAGCGAGGCCGACCACATGGGTCTGATCTTCGCCGCCATGGCCGGCTACAACCCGCAGGTGGCCACGTCGTTCTGGCAGCGCATGGCAGCCCAGTCGAGCGGTTCTGGCGGTCTGTTCAGCGATCACCCCTCGGATGCCGACCGCATCAAGAACATCCAGGGCTGGATGGCTGAGGCGCTGAAGTACTACAAGAAGTGAGAACTGAAAAGTGGGACGAATGATTTGTTGCCTGCGGCGCTACATGTAATGCACACGAATGACACATGTAATCATACATATAATATTTTTGAATCATTTCATGAATTATTCATGTGTATTACATGTGGCGCCGCAGGCAATAATCAATAATAACAGTAAACTTTATGAAGCTTAGACTGACCATACTCTTAGCGGCCGCCAGCCTCACTGCTACAGCCCAGAAGACCTCTGGGGGCATCTCGCAGAAGATGCTCGATGACATCCAGAAGGAGCAGAAGCTGGAGGCCAGCGACCGCGCACTGATCAACGCCATCGGCGCCAACGCCATCGACAACCTGGCACAGAACCGCCAGAATGCCGGCGCACTGGACACCCACTTCAGCATCGAGACCCCCAAGCAGTCGATCACCGACCAACAGTCGAGCGGCCGCTGCTGGATGTTCTCCGGCTTCAACGTGCTGCGCGCCGACTTCGCCCGCCGCACCGACTCGCTCCGCGTGGACTTCTCCCAGGCCTACCTCTTCTTCTGGGACCAGCTGGAGAAGGCCAACCTGATGCTGCAGGGCTGCATCGACAACGCCCAGAAGCCGATGGACGACCAGCGCGTGCAGTTCTTCTTCCGCTCACCCATCGGCGACGGCGGCACGTTCTGCGGCGTGGCCGACCTGGCCGAGAAGTACGGGCTCGTGCCGAGCGAGGTGATGCCCGAGTCGTTCTCGAGCGACAACACGTCGAAGGCCCGCCAGCTCATCTCGTCGAAGCTGCGCGAGTATGGCCTGCAACTGCGCGAGATGGTCAGCAAGGGCAAGAAGGGCTCGTCGCTCGAGAAGGCTAAGACGCGCATGCTGAGCCAGATCTACCACATGCTGCAATACACCATCGGCGAGCCGCCGCAGAAGTTCACCTACGCCTTCCGTGACGAGAAGGGGCGCGCCGTCGGCGACGTGCGCGAGTGGACGCCGCAGGAGTTCTATCGCGAGGTGGTGGGCGACCGTCTCAACGGCACGTTCATCATGGTGATGAACGACCCGCGGCGCGACTATTACAAGACCTACGAGGTGGAGCTCGACCGCCACACCTACGACGGTCATAACTGGAAGTACGTCAACCTGCCGATGGACGACATCGAGCAGATGGCCATCGCCGCCCTGCGCGACGGCCGCAAGCTCTACTCGAGCTACGACGTGGGCAAGATGCTCGATCGCAAGCGTGGCTATGCCGACACGGAGAACTACGACTACGGTTCGCTCTTCGACACGACGTTCCCTATGACGAAGGCCGAGCGCATCGCCACCTTCGACAGCGGCTCGACCCACGCCATGACGCTGACGGCCGTCGACCTCGACAAGAAGGGACGGGCCACGAAGTGGAAGGTGGAGAACTCGTGGGGTGCCTCGTGGGGCCAACAGCAGGGCTGTCTGATCATGACCGACCGTTGGCTGCGCGAATACATGTTCCGTCTGGTCGTTCCCAACGAGTACGTGCCCCAGAAGGTGATGCAGGCCTACCAGTCGGCTCCCGTCATGGTGATGCCCGAGGACCCGCTCTTCATGCCTGACGAATGACATGAATAAATTCTTAGACAACGGATTTAAACACTTGGGACTTTTAAAAACTTTTAAATAAAACAACAAATTAAGACGAATTACACGAATGAAACGAATTAAAACGAATGATACGAATTAATACGAATTACACAAATTATTACGAATTACACAAATTAAAAATCAATTCGTGAAATAAGATTCAATTCGTGAAATAAGATTCAATTCGTTTCATTCGTGTAATTCGTCTTAATTCGTTGTTCAAAAAACATTGTTTAGAATTCGTTGTTTAGAAAAAACTGAGGTGTGAAACTATCATGAACAAGAAGCTGACGATCATAGCCATGATGATGATGTTGTTCGGTAGGGCCGCTATGGCGCAGGACGACATCTATCAGTCGTTCGAGGTGCCCCACCCCACCACCGGGGTGCCTGCAGCGGCTGACACGCTGGTCTGCGATGACGACAGGACATGGCTGCTAGATTTGCCGCCGCTGAGCCAGCTGGGCACCGTCGCGTGGCATCCCTACGCCCTGTCGCCCTTCTACGGGGACCTCGGCGGCTGGCAGCTGCACCGCGGGCTCAACGGCTCGCTCTCGCTGGCCGGCATCGTCGGACTGGGGCGTCATGGCGGCTCGGGCTTCGCCAACACCGTGTCGCTGATGTATGCCGACACGCTCACCTCGCGGCTCAGCTATGCCGTCGGCGGCTATCTGAGCCGGCTCGACTGGCGCGGTCGCCCCACCACCGACGGCGGGCTGTCGGCCATGCTGAGCTATCGTTTCGACGACCATTGGGAGGCCACGGTCTTCGCCCAGAAGAGTCTTCTCTCGGAGCGAAGCATGCTGCTGCCCTACTACATGCGCCAGGACATCGGCGACCGCATCGGTGCCGAGCTGCGCTATTCGGTCAATCCCGCCTTTTCTTTCTCCGTAGGGGTCAGCGTATGGCGCGATCCCTCAGCTCCCAGAACGCCACAGCCGCCGCTGCCGCCACGTTGAGCGAGTCGACGCCGTGGGCCATCGGGATGCGCACCACGTAGTCGGTCTGCGCCACCACGTCGTGGGGCAGGCCGTCGCCCTCCGTGCCCATGACGAGGGCCAGCCGCGGCTCCTGCTTCAGCCGCGGGTCGTCCAGGCTGACAGACTTGTCGGTCAGGGCCATGGCCACCGTCTTGAAGCCCAGTGCGGCAAGGCTCGTCACCGGGGCGTCGAGCCACGTCCATGACACGAGGAAGACGGAGCCCATCGAGACGCGGACGGCGCGGCGGTTGAGCGGGTCGCACGAGTCGCGCGTCAGCAGCACGGCGTCGATGCCCAGGGCTGCCGCCGAGCGGAAGATGGCCCCGATGTTGGTCGTGTCGACCACGCCGTGGATGACCACCACGCGGCGGGCGTCCTTCAGCGTCGCCTCGACGCTCCGCGGTTGCGGCCGTCGCATGGCGCAGAGCACGCCGCGCGTCAGCGTGTAGCCTGTCAGACTGGCCAGCAGCTCGCGCGAGCCTGTATAGACAGGAATATCTGCACAGCGGGCCACGATGTCGGCAGCGTCGCCCTCGATGTGACGCCGCTCGCAGAGCAGCGACAGAGGCTCGTAGCCTGCATCGAGGGCCACGCGGATCACCTTGGGGCTCTCGACGATGAAGATGCCCTTCTCGGGCTCCAGCTGGTTGCGCAGCTGTGCCTCAGTGAGTGTGCTGAAGACGTCGAGTCCGGGATCCCCGAGCGTCTGTATCTCAATGATTTTGTTCATACGTTTCGGCTATTTGCCTGCAAATTTACAAAGAAAAAACGAATTCCTGTGCATTCTTCCCACATAAACATTTGGCTGTATCGCAGAAAATACTTAACTTTGCCCCCAGATTATTAATAATGAACAGGATGAAACGAATCATAAGCTTGACCTTCGGACTGGTCATGACCCTGACGATGAGCGCACAGGACGACGTGCAGTTCCCCTTCCCGCAGATCCCCGAGCTGCTGCAGACGCCCGAGGCCCGGCTGGGCTATCTCATGGAGCACTACTGGAGCCGCTATGACTTCAGCGACACCTCGGAGCGGGGTCAGGCCGTGGCCGAGCAGGGCTTTGCCGACTACGTCAACCTGATGCAGTATGCCGACTCGGCCACGTGCGCCCTGAGTGCCCGCGCGCTGGCCGACAGCATCAGCCGCAGCCAGAGCCGACTGGAGCAGTTCGACGGCCTCGTCGACCACTATCTGGGCAACCCCAACTCGCCCCTGCGCAACGACGTCACCTATGCCCACCTGCTGCGCGCCTTCACCGCCCTACCCCAGCTCGACGAGGCCCGCCGCTCGCGCATGGCGTTCCGCCTGCGCATGGTGGAGCGCAACCAGCCCGGCACGCAGGCCGCCGACTTCACGTTCATCGACCGCGAGGGCCGCGAGCACCGCCTCTACGACGTCGACAGCGAGCTGACGCTCATCGTCTTCAGCGACCCTGAGTGCGAGCACTGCCATGAGCAGATGCCCCGCATCATGGGCAGCCGCGTGCTGACGCAGGACGCGCGTCTGCGGGTGCTAAACATCTATCCCGACCACAATGCCGAGGCCTGGCAGAAGGACGTGAAGCCGCTGCCGCAGAACTGGCTTGAGGGCCGCAGCCCCGAAGGGCTCATCATCCGCGAGCAGACCTACTACCTGCCTGCCCTGCCCTCGCTCTATCTGCTCGACCGCCAGAAGCGCGTCGTCGTCAAGGACGGCTCGATCGATCAGGTGGAGGCCGTGCTCAGCCATCAGTGACACCTGCGGCAAGTGCGACGTGCGGACACGTCGTCTCCTACAGGGGCAGACTAATTGTACCAATTTATTTTTTTGATATTACCAAGTTTATCTTAATACTCAAATAACTTTCGTCACGACGTGACGCCATGACGTCACGACGTGACGGCATGAAATCACGACGTGACGGCATGGCGTCACGTCGTGTCATAAGTTTAAAGCACCGCCCGCGGAGGTCGTGTCGTGCGGACGGTGCGAAGAAAAGGACCGGGTCGTCCGTCAGTCGCGCAGGATCGGCATCGTCATGCAGCGCGCACCGCCGCCGGCGCGGGGCAGCTCGGAGCCGGGGAAGGCCGCGACGAAGCGGTCGTAGCCGTTCATGTCGACGCGGCCCTCGACGATGTCCTCGGCGTTGAGCACGGCGAAGCCGGCACGGTCGAGGGCGTCGATGGTGTGGGTGTTGCGCCGATAGCCCATGACCTGGTCGTCGCCCAGGGCGAAGAAGTTGGCGCCGCTGTGCCACTGCTCGCGCAGCTGCACCCACGAGTCGGTGCCGCCGCAGAGGATGGGCTCCTCCATCTGCCAGCCCAGCGTGCGCAGTCCTTCGACGATGTTGGGCACCTCGCGATAGGTGATGCGTCCGTGATGGATGCTGACGAGCGTCGTGGCCTTGTTGGCGAAGAGTCCCTGCTTGCGCAGGACGGGCTCGAAGACCATGCAGTGGTGCTGTCCGAGGAGGGTGAAGACCATGTCGAGATGGATGAACGAGTCGGGCTCCGTGGGCAGCTCCTGCACGAGGATGTCGAAGTGGTCGCGCTCGCGTGCGAAGGTGCGGGCGAGGAAGTCGACGCCCTTGGCGTTGGTGCGGATGCCCTCGCCGATGCAGAGCAGGTCGGGCGAGGCGATGTGGACGTCGCCCCCCTCGGTACGTGCCAGGGGGTTCCATGCGGCCGCGTTGAGCAGCTCGACGCCGAAGAAGTTGCGGAAGATAGCCTCGTAGATGAGCGTCTCGCGCTCGCGCACCTCGAACGACATCGAGTTGATGAGCACGCGGTTGTAGATGGTCGACGAGGCATCGCGCGTGAAGAGCATGTTATACAGAGGCTTCAGCAGGAAGCGGTCGTCGGTGAAGCCGTCCCAGTGGTCCTGTTCGTAGCCCTCGATGAGGACGCGGGCCAGCTCGCGGCTGTCGAGCGACATGAGCAACTGGCGGAGGCTCTCGCCGTTGGTCAGCTGCGAGGTGTGGCGGTCGTGGTGGAGGCTGGCGTCGACGAGGTGGTCGCGAATGTTGTCGTTGGTGAGCAGCTGAGCGAGGATGTCGCGCACGTAGTAGACGTGGTCGGTCCATCGCTCGAGGATGCCACAGAAGAGCCCGTACTCCTTGTCGACGGTGGCCTTGTCGAGGATGTCGCTGTAGAGGGCCTGTGCGGCGTTCAGTGGCGTCATGCGCTCCACCTCGATGCCCGGCCTCCTGAGCAGGACAGCCCTCAGCCGTCCTGTCTCAGAGGCGACATTGACCTTACATGGTCGGATGATGTCTGATTCCATAAAAAGAACAGTTATTTCATATAGGTATACCGATAGTCGGTCGGTGAGACGAGCGTCTCCTTGATGACGCGCGGGATGATCCATCGGATCAGGTTGAACTCGCCGCCGGCCTTGTCGTTGGTGCCGCTGGCGCGTGCGCCGCCGAAGGGCTGCATGCCGACGACGGCACCCGTGGGCTTGTCGTTGATGTAGAAGTTGCCGGCGGCATAGGAGAGCTGCTCCGTCAGCTTCTCGACGGCCATGCGGTCGCGGCCGAAGACGGCGCCCGTCAGTCCGTATGGCGACGTCTCGTCGCACAGCTTCACGGTTTCCTCGACCTTGTCGTCGTCGTAGGGATAGACCGTCAGGATGGGGCCGAAGATCTCTTCCTCCATCGAGCGGAAATGCGGGTTGGAGGTCTCGATGACGGTCGGCTCGACAAACCATCCCACTGACTTGTCGCACTTGCCGCCGACGACGATCTTGGCGTCGGCAGCCGCAGCGGCGTAGTCGATGTACTGCTTGCACTTGTCGAACGAAGCCTCGTCGATGACGGCGTTGACGAAGTTCTTCGGGTCGCAGACGTCGCCCATCCTGATCTCCGAGCACATGCGCTTGATGTCGTCGAGCACGCCGGGCCACATGCTCTTGGGAATATACATGCGCGAGGCGGCAGAGCACTTCTGGCCCTGGAACTCGAAGGCGCCGCAGAAGGCCGCCGTGGCCACGGCCTTCGGATCGGCCGAGGGATGGACGAAGATGAAGTCCTTGCCGCCCGTCTCGCCGACGAGTCGCGGATAGCTGACGTAGCGGTCGAGATTGGAGCAGGCCTGCATCCAGAGGCTCTTGAACGTGGCCGTTGAGCCGGTGAAGTGGATGCCGGCAAAGTGGCGTGACTGCGTAGCCACCTCGCCGATGAGTGCGCCGCTGCCGGGCAGGAAGTTGACGACGCCGTCGGGCAGTCCGGCCTCGCGATAGAGCTGCATGAGGTAGTAGTTCGATAGCAGGGCCGTGGTCGACGGTTTCCAGATGGCCACGTTGCCCATCAGCACGGGCGTCATGCAGAGGTTGGAGGCGATGCTGGTGAAATTGAACGGCGTGACGGCCAGGACGAAGCCCTCGAGCGGACGATACTCCGTGTGGTTGAGCTGTCCCTGTCCGTCCTTAGGCTGCATCGCGTAGATCTTCGAGGCGTAGTGGACGTTGTAGCGGAAGAAGTCGATGGTCTCGCAGGCCGAGTCGATCTCCGCCTGATAGATGTTCTTGCTCTGGCCCAGCATGCAGGCAGCGTTCATGATGGGACGATATTTCGTGGCCAGCAGCTCGGCCATCTTCATCACGATGGCGGCGCGGGTGGTCCACGGCGTGCGGCTCCACTCCTGCCATGCCTTCATGGCGGTCTCGATGGCCAGCTCGACCTCCTTGCGGCCTACCTTATGATAGGTGGCCAGGACGTGATGATGGTCGTGGGGACAGGTGACCTGCCCGACATCGCCGGTGCGGATCTCCTTGCCGCCGATGATGATGGGGATGTCGACGACCAGCTTCGACTGGCGCTCCAGTTCCTTTTCGAGTGCGACACGCTCTGGCGAACCGGCCAGATAGGCTTTCACCGGCTCGTTGGCCGGGATGGGGAATGTGATGACGGAATTGTTCATAGTTTTGTTTCTGGTTTTTGTTATTTTTTTCGTTATTTCGTTATATCGTTATATCGAGATTTCGACTCTTCGGGATATCGTTATTTCGGAATATCGTTATTTCGGGGATATCGCTATGAGAAGATTTCGGCTAGCATGCAGCGGGCGCTGCCGCCGCCGGCTTGTTCGATGGCGGTCAGGTCGGGGCTGAGGATGGTGGCGTGCTGACTGAGGGTGAGCAGCTGCTTCGTGGTCAGGGAGCGGCGGGCCGTCTGGCTCATGACGAGCAGGGGCTCGGCCTGCTTGCCCTGCAGCTCGAGCATGTTGCCGGCGAACTGATGCATCTGGGCGAGGGTGATGCTGACGACGGTCTTGCCGCTCTCCTCGAGCAGTCCCTTGAGCGTGGCTCGCTGGTCGGCGTCGCGGACGGCGTCGAGACAGACGACGGCCACGGTCGAACCGATGTGCATCACCACGTTGGTGTGGTAGACGGGCGTGCCCTGCTCGTCAGAGGCATCGAAGAGGAAGTAGTCGTAGTCGAGAGCCTCGGCCCATGCGTGGACGACGTCGCGGTCGGTGCGTGGCGACAGGCAGGCGTAGGCCATGCGGTGCTCGCGGTCGAGGATGAGCGAGCCAGTGCCTTCCAGACACTTGCCGCGGCTCTCCCAGTTGGTCAGGTCGACCAGACGGCTATAGCGGCCCGTGCCGATGTGAGGCAGCAGTTTCGCGCGTTCGCGGCGGCGGTTGGGAGCAAACATCGGATAGACGACGAGCGTGCCGTCGTCGTGCGTCGAGAAGCAGTTGTTCGGGAAGATAGAGTCGGGCGTGAAAGGCTCAGGCGTGTCCTCGAGCACGTCGACGCTGACGCCATGGCTGCGGAGCAAATCGACATAGGCGTCGAACTCAGCGACGGCCCGTTGCTGCGTCTGTCTGGCGGCCTCGGCCGATGCGCTGCGCACCTGGAAGGCATTGTTCGCGGCCGTCTCCTCATTGAAGGCGAAGCGCACGGGCCGCACCATCAATACACGGTTAGTTGTCTGCATAGGCTCTCAGCGGCTCATTTCCTCAAACGTGTCCTTGATGATCTGGATGGCCTCGCGCAGCTCCTGCTCGTTGATGCAGAGGGGCGGAGCGAAGCGGATGATGTCGTCGTGGGTGGGCTTGGCCAGCAATCCTTTGTCCTTCATGCGCAGACAGATGTCCCAGGCGGTCTTGTCGCCGATGGGCTTGGTGACGATGGCATTGAGCAGACCGCGGCCGCGCACCTCGACGATGAAGGGCGACTCAATCTTCTTGATCTCCTCGCGGAAGATGCGGCCCATGCGGTCGGCATTCTCGACGAGATGCTCGTCGCGCACGACGCGCAGCGCCTCCATGGCCACGCGGGCGGCCAGCGGGAATCCGCCGAAGGTCGATCCGTGCTCGCCCGGCCGGATGTTGAGCATGATGTCGTCGTCGGCCAGACAGGCCGAGACGGGCAGCACGCCGCCGCCGAGAGCCTTGCCCAAGACGAGGATGTCGGGTCGGACGCCGTCGTGCTCGCAGCAGATCATGCGGCCCGTGCGGGCGATGCCCGTCTGCACCTCGTCGGCGATGAAGAGCACGTTGTGCTGGTGGCACAGGTCGTAGCACCGCTTCAGATAGCCGTCGTCAGGCACGAAGACGCCGGCCTCGCCCTGGATGGGCTCAGCGATGAAGGCGCACACCTCGTCGCCATATTTGTTGAGGGCCACCTCGAGGGCCTTCGTGTCGTTATAGGGGATGCGGATGAAGCCCGGCGTCAGCGGTCCGTAGTCGGCATAGGAGCTGGGGTCGTTGCTCATGGTGATGACGGTCACGGTGCGGCCGTGGAAGTTGCCTTCGCAGCAGATGACCTTGATCTTCTCGTTGGGGATATGCTTTTTGACGGCGCCCCAGCGGCGGGCCAGCTTCAGCGACGTCTCGACGCCCTCGGCGCCCGTGTTCATGGGCAGCACGCGGTCGTAGCCGAAGAAGTCGTGCATGAACTTCTCGTACTCGCAGAACGGCTCGCTATAGAAGGCGCGGCTGGTCAGGCAGAGCTGGTCGGCCTGGTCCTTCAGGGCCTTGACGATGCGCGGATGGCAGTGGCCCTGGTTGACGGCAGAATAGCTCGAGAGGAAGTCGAAATAGCGTTTGTCCTCGACGTCCCAGACATAGATGCCCTTGCCGCGGCGGAGCACGACGGGCAGCGGGTGATAGTTGTGTGCACCATAGCGTTCTTCCAGCTCCATCAGTCGCTGGGTGTTGGTCATAGGTTGATCGGTTGTTGTGTTAGTCATACATGGAAGCATTTAAAAGTTAATAGATGATTATAGTTATGTGGCAAAATTACGATTTTTTTTGCACTATTCTTACAATCGAGTTCCTAAATAATGTTAATCACTAACAACTTAGTCGGTTTTTCCCCAAATAATTTGCTCAATTGAAATAAAATGCTGACCTTTGCAGAATATTTTCAGGTATTAACGTCGATTAACTTATGTAAGCGAACAAGTAGAAATGAAAGAAAACGAGTTGGTAGTGAAACAGGCCGACGAGACTCACGTGAAGTATGCTGAGCGCATTTGCCAGATGATTTATGAGTCGGCCCTTCAGCGCAACACAGGTATTGCCAGGCGCGATCCTGCATATATTGCGCAGAAGATGACGAGTGGAAAAGCCATTATTGCTCTTGACGGCGACAAGGTGGTAGGTTTCAGTTATATTGAAAGCTGGAGTCACGGCGACTTTGTGGCCACGAGCGGATTGATAGTGGATCCCGACTACCGACGACGAGGACTGGCCGCTCAGATCAAGGAGCGGACTTTTCTGCTGGCACGCGACCGTTTCCCCTACGCCAAGATCTTCAGTATCACCACGTCGCTGCCCGTGATGAAGCTCAACACGCGACTGGGCTATCAGCCTGTCACGCTGACCGAGCTGACGCAGGACGAGGAGTTCTGGCAGGGCTGTCAGGGCTGCAAGAACTACGACATCCTGCAGCGCAACAACCGTCGCGTGTGCCTCTGCTACGGCATGCTCTACGACCCGGCCACGGAGAAGAAGACGGTCTCGTGGTGGGCCCCCTATATGATGTCGGTGGCGAATGCGTTTAATAAGGTTTTCAGAATTAAGAAATAATAAAAAACAGATTGAAATATGAGTAAAAAGATTGTTGTGGCCTACTCGGGAGGCCTTGATACGTCGTACACCGTGATGCGCCTGGCCCAGGAGGGCAACGAGGTGCACGCCGTCTGTGCCAACACGGGCGGATTCAGCCCCGAACAGCTCCGTCGCAACGAGGAGAACGCCCTGAAGCTGGGCGCCGCGAAGTATGCGACGCTCGACGTCACGCAGGAGTACTATGAGAAGTCGCTGCGCTTCATGATCTTCGGCAACGTACTGCGCAACAACTGCTACCCTATCTCGGTCTCCAGTGAGCGCATCTTCCAGGCGCTGGCCATCGCCCGCTATGCCAACGAGATCGGTGCCGACGCCATTGCCCACGGCTCTACGGGTGCCGGCAACGACCAGATCCGCTTCGACATGACCTTCCTGGTCATGGCGCCGGGCGTGGAGATCATCACCCTGACGCGCGACGAGAAGCTGACGCGCAAGGAGGAGGTGGACTATCTGAATGCTCATGGCTTCACGGCCGACTTCGCCAAGCTGAAATACTCCTATAACGTCGGCATCTGGGGCACGTCCATCTGTGGCGGCGAGCTGCTCGACCCGGAACAGGGACTGCCCGAGGAGGCCTATCTGAAGCACGCCACACGCCAGGACGAGTCGCTGCTGCGCATCACCTTTAAGCATGGGGAGATCACGGCCGTCAACGACGAGCCGTTCGACGACCGCGTGGCGGCCATCCAGCGCATCGAGGAGATCGGTGCGTCGTATGCCATCGGTCGCGACTGCAACGTCGGCGACACCATCATCGGCATCAAGGGCCGCGTGGGCTTCGAGGCCGCTGCGCCCAAGCTCATCATCGAGGCTCACCGCCTGCTGGAGAAGTCGACCCTGTCGAAGTGGCAGCAGTACTGGAAGGACCAGGTGGCCAACTGGTACGGCATGTTCCTCCACGAGAGCCAGTATCTGGAGCCCGTCATGCCCGACATCGAGGCCATGCTGCTCTCCTCGCAGCGCAACGTCACGGGCACGGCCATCCTGCGCCTGCGCCCCTACGGCTTCGAGACGGTGGGAATTGATTCGGTCAACGACCTGACCAAGTCGAAGCTCGGCGAATATGGCGAGACGCAGACGGGCTGGACGGCCGACGAGGCCAAGGGCTTCATCAAGGTGCTGTCGACGCCGCTGCGCGTCTACTACGGCGTTCATCCCGGTGAACGTTAAGCAGGGATATATTTTTTTGTGCGGACGAAGGTAAAACGGCGTCGCTGTTTAATATTTCACCGACGCTGTTTAGTATTTCACCGACGCTGAAATAATAAACACCGTCGCTAATTTAAGAATAATAACAACTTAAACGACGAAGCATTATGATAAGAGTAGGAATTCTCGGCGCGGCCGGCTATACGGGCGGCGAACTGATCCGGCTGCTTCTCAACCATCCGGATGCGGAGATCGTCTTCGCCAATTCGGAGAGTCAGGCTGGGCTCCCGGTCAGCAGCGTCCACGAGGGACTCGTGGGCGACACCGACCTGCGGTTCACCGACCAGTTGCCGTTCAGTGAGGTCGACGTCGTCTTCTTCTGCTTCGGCCATGGCAAGAGCGAGGCCTTCCTCCGCGAGCACGACATCCCGGCAGACATGAAGATCATCGACCTGGCCCAGGACTTCAGGGTCAATTCTAATGTAGAGTGTAGAATGAAGAATGTAGAGTTTGCTACCGCGGCAGAAGCTGTGCAAGAAACAAGTGCGGCAGCAAACTCTCCATTCTCCACTCTCCACTCTACACTAAGAAACTTCGTCTACGGTCTGCCCGAGCTGAACCGCGACGCCATACGTCAAGCCTGCTGCGTGGCCAACCCCGGCTGCTTCGCCACGGCCATCCAGCTGGCCCTGCTGCCCGCCGCCTATCTGAACCTGCTGAAGGAGGACGTCAGCGTCAACGCCATCACGGGCTCGACGGGCGCCGGCCAGAAGCCCGGCGCGACGACCCACTTCTCCTGGCGCTCCGACAACATGAGCATATACAAGCCCTTCCAGCATCAGCACGTGGCCGAGATACGCCAGTCGCTGCGCCAGGTGCAGGGCTACCTCGACGCCGACATCGACTTCATCCCCTATCGCGGTCCCTTTGCCCGCGGCATCTTCTGCACGGCAGTGGTGCGCACGCCCGCTCCGATTGAGGACGTCGTCGAGGCCTACGAGGACTTCTATCGCGACGCAGCCTTCACCCACTACAGCCATGAACCGATAGACCTGAAGCAGGTCGTCGGCACCAACAAGGCGCTGGTGCACTGCGAGAAGCACGGGCAGAAGCTGCTCATCACGTCGGTCATCGACAATCTGCTCAAGGGAGCCAGCGGTCAGGCCGTCCAGAACATGAACCTGATGTTTGGGCTCGATGAGAAAACAGGACTTCAACTAAAAGCAATAGCATTCTGACACAAGATGAAACTATTTGATGTATATAGCCTCTTCGACGTCAATATCGTCAAGGGAAAAGATTGTAAGGTGTGGGACGATCAGGGCCAGGAGTATCTTGACCTCTATGGCGGGCATGCCGTCATCAGCATCGGCCATGCCCACCCGCACTACGTGGAGCGCGTCGCGGCACAGCTCGGCCAGCTGGGTTTCTATTCCAACTCGGTCAGGAACACGCTGCAGGAGGAACTGGCTGAGCGCCTGGGGCGCATCTCGGGCTACGAGGACTATCAGCTGTTTCTCGTGAACAGCGGCGCTGAGGCCAACGAGAATGCCCTGAAGCTGGCCTCGTTCCATAACCGCAAGCGCAGCGTCGTGCTGACGGCCCGCCATTCGTTCCACGGGCGCACGTCGCTGGCCGTCGAGGTGACCAACAACCCGAAGATTGTGGCCCCGATCAACGACAACCACCACGCCAAGTTCCTGCCCATCAACGACCTGACGCCATGGATGCGCGAGCTCGACAAGGAGAACGTGCTGGCCGTCATCGTGGAGCCTATTCAGGGCGTGGGCGGCATTCAGATGCTGACGCCCGAGTTTGCCCAGTCGCTCGAATACTTCGCCCATCGCCACGGGGCCCTGCTCATCTGCGACGAGGTGCAGTGCGGCTACGGGCGCAGCGGCCGCTTCTTCGCCCACCAGTGGCTCGGCATCAAGCCCGACATCATCACCGTGGCCAAGGGCATCGCCAACGGACTGCCCATGGGCGGCGTGCTCATCTCGCCCGACCTGAAGCCCGAGAAAGGTCAGCTGGGCACCACCTTCGGCGGTAACCACCTGGCCTGTGCGGCAGCCCTCAGTGTGCTCGACGTCATTGAACAGCAGCGCCTCGTGGACAATGCCCGCGAGGTGGGCGACTACCTGATGGAAAAGATCAGGGCGCTCGAGAGCCCCAAGATCAATGAGGTGCGTGGGCGCGGCCTGATGATCGGCATCGAGCTCGACGTGCCCCAGAAGTCCGTGCGCCAGCAACTGCTCTATGAGCAGCACGTCTTCACCGGCTGCTCCGGCGACTTCACCCTGCGGCTCCTGCCGCCACTGACGTTCACCCGCGAGCTGGCCGACGAGTTTGTCGAACGACTAAAGCGAGTGCTATGAAGATAGCCATCATTGGGGCCGGTGCCATTGGCGGGGCTATCGCCGAGGGATTGCTCAAGAGCGATTTTCTCAGGCCCGACGAACTGACCATCAGCAATCCCACCGCGCAGAAGCTCGAACGCTTCGCCAAGATGGGAGCCCGGGTGACCACCGACAATGCCGAGGCCGCCCGCGAGGCTGACGTGCTGATCATCGCCGTCAAGCCATGGCTGGTCGAGGAGGTGCTGACCGCACTCGACACGACGCGCAAGACGGTCGTCTCGGTGGCTGCCGGCATCACGTCGGAACAGCTGCTGCAGTGGGTGTCGCTCTATGCCGACCTGTGGCTCGCCATTCCCAATATCGCCGCGTCCGAACGGGCATCGATGACCTTCCTCGTGCCTGTCAAGAACACGGTCCAGTGCGACATCGAGGGCCTCTTCAATGCCGTCGGCCGCACGTTCATCTGCCCGGAGCGGTTGCTCCCGGCAGGGACGACGCTGGCCTCCTGTGGCCTGGCCTATGCCATGCGCTACGTCCGGGCCTCGACCGAGGGCGGTGTGGAGCTCGGCTTCCGTGCCCACGAGGCTCAGGAAATCGTCCTGCAGACGGTCCTGGGTGTTGTCCGGCTGCTCCAGGCCAGCGGCATGCACCCCGAGCAGGCCGTCGACCTGGTGACGACGCCTGGCGGACTCACGATCCGCGGCCTCAACGAGATGGAGCGTGCCGGCTTCTCGTCGGCCGTCATTCGCGGACTGAAGGCCGGCATGTGAGAGTTAATAAGGGAACAGTGAATAGTGAAAAGTGAAAAATTTGCTGCCGCTGTCCCAAAGAATAAAGAAATAAAACATGGATAGTTAGGAGAGCGGAAGCAAATTTTTCACTTATCACTATTCACTTATACTTTAAACCATGGATAGACAGGAGAGCGGAAGCAAATTTTTCACTTTTCACTATTCACTTTTACTTTAAAATATGGAAGATCAACTGAAACAGATAGGGCAGCGCCTGCAGGGCTTGCGCGAGGTGCTCGACATTACGGCTGAGGAGGTGGCTGAGGTCATCGGCGTCAGCGTCGGGAAATATGAAAAGATAGAGCAGGGCGAGGAGGACATCACCATCTCCAACCTGATGAAGATAGCCCACCGCTATGGCGTCTCGGCCGAGGAGCTGATGTTTGCCGAGAGCCCGCGCATGCGCTCCTACTTCGTCGTGCGCAAGGGTCAGGGCATGTCGGTCGAGCGCACCAAGGCCTATAAGTATCGCAGTCTGGTGAGCGGCTTTGTCGACCATAAGGCCGACGTGTTCATCGTCACTGTCGAGCCGAAGCCCAATGCCCACACCATCTATAAGAACACGCATCCGGGCCAGGAATTCAACCTCGTGCTCGAGGGCCGCATGGAGATCTATCTTGGCGGCAAGACCATCGTACTCGACGAGGGCGACAGCATCTATTTCGACTCGTCGCAGCCCCACGGCATGCTGGCCGTCGGCGACAAGGCCGTGCGCTTCCTGGCCTTCACGGTAGAATGAGTAAAGCTAATTTTAGGTAAAGTCCTTTTATGGTAGAAAGATTTTTGAAGCAGACTCATTTTGAGTCTGTCGAGGATTACAACAAGCATCTGGAGTTCATCATTCCAGAGCACTTCAATTTTGCCTACGACGTGATGGATGAGTGGGCACGTGAGTGTCCCGACCGGCTGGCCCTGCTCTGGACCAACGACGAGGGGGCCGAGATCCGCGCCACGTTCAGCGACCTCAAGGCGCAGAGCGACCAGGCGGCCAGCTACTTCCAGAGTCTTGGCCTGGCCAAGGGCGACCCCGTCATGCTCATCCTGAAGCGCCGCTACGAGTGGTGGGTCGTCATGCTGGCCCTGCACAAGCTGGGCGCCGTCGTCATTCCCGCCACCCACATGCTGACGAAGAAGGATATTATATATAGGAATACGCGTGCCTCAGTGAAGGCCATCGTCTGTGTCGACGATGCTTACGTCTGTGAGCAGATAGAACAGGCTGTGCTCGAAAGCCCGACACTGAAGAGTGTAATAGTAGTTGGCGACCGCTTTTCGAAGGCGGCCGAAAACTTTTCACTCTTCAATCTTCACTCTTCACTGACTCACGACTATCTCAACGAGGTCAATGCCGCACCGCCCTTCGTGCGTCCGGCTGAGAAGAACGACAACGCCGACACGATGCTCATGTACTTCACCTCGGGCACCAGCGGCGAACCGAAGATGGTGGCCCACGACTTCCTCTATGCCATGGGCCATCTGACGACGGGCGTCTTCTGGCACAACCTGCATCCCGGGTCGCTCCATCTGACCGTGGCCGACACGGGATGGGGCAAGGCCGTCTGGGGCAAGTTCTACGGCCAGTGGTTTGCCGGCGCCACGGTCTTCGTCTTCGACCATGAGAAGTTCTCGGCCGAGACGTTGCTGCGGCAGATGGAGAAGTATCGCGTGACGTCGTTCTGCGCTCCGCCGACCATCTATCGCTTCATGATTCGCGAGGATCTGTCGTGCTACGACCTCTCTGCACTCGAATACTGCACCACGGCCGGCGAGGCCCTCAACCCCGCAGTCTTCGACAAGTTCTTCGAAAAGACTGGCATCCGCATGATGGAGGGCTTCGGACAGACCGAGACCACCATGACCCTCGGCACATTCCCCTGGATGAAGCCGAAGCCCGGCTCGATGGGCATGCCCAACGGCCAGTACGACATCGACCTCGTCCGCCCTGACGGCACCAGCTGCGAGGACGGCGAGAAGGGCGAGATCGTCATCCGGGTAGGCGACAAGAAGCCGCTCGGCCTCTTCAAAGAGTATTATCGCGACGAGGCGCTCACCCGCGAGGCCTGGCACGACGGACTCTATCACACGGGCGACATGGCCTGGCGCGACGAGGACGGCTACTATTGGTTTGAAGGTCGCATCGACGACGTCATCAAGTCGAGCGGCTATCGCATCGGTCCGTTCGAGGTTGAGTCGGCCCTGATGACGCATCCGGCCGTCGTCGAGTGTGCCATTACGGGCGTGCCCGACGACATCCGCGGCATGGTGGTCAAGGCGACCGTCGTGCTGGGACGTGAGTGGCGCGACAAGGCCGGCGACGAACTGGTGAAGGAACTGCAGCAGCACGTCAAGCGGGTCACTGCCCCCTATAAGTATCCGCGCATCGTGGAGTTCGTCGACGAACTGCCGAAGACCATCAGCGGCAAGATTCGTCGTGTGGAAATAAGAAATAAAGATAAAAAGCAATGAAGAAAATCTTTCTTTTTGCCATCATCCTGACGGCTTGGCTTACGTCGGCGACGGCTCAGCCTGCCCCGAAAGACATGGACACGAAGTATGCCACCGAGCTGGTCAAGGCCGGCGACGTAGCACCAGATTTCAAGATGAAGATGCCCGACGGCAAGACGTTCCGCCTGAGCTCGCTGAAGGGGAAGACCGTAGTGCTCGACTTCTGGGCCTCGTGGTGTCCCGACTGCCGCAAGGAGGCTCCCGAGGTGGTGCGGCTCTACAATGAGTATCATCCCAAGGGCATCGAGTTCGTCGGCATTTCCATGGACACCGACGTCGAGGCCTGGCGGAAGGCGATTGCTCAGTATGGCATTGCCTATCCGCAGGTGAGCGAGCTGCGGAAGTTCAAGGAGACCGACATTGCCAAGGCGTATGGCGTCAAGTGGATTCCCTCGATGGTGGTCGTCGGGCCCGACGGCAAGGTGATGCTCTCAACAGTCCTGTCGTACAAGGTGGATAAGTTGCTCAAGGAACTGACCTCGCCCCGACAGCGCGGCGCTGAGGAGCGCCTCACCATTGACGGCGACCACGGCCGCCTGGCGGCCATCCTGCAGAAGCCCAGCCTCGAGCCCGGCCAGCAATGTCCGATGGCGGTGCTCTGTCACGGCTTTGGGGGCAACAAGGACAACCAGATGTTTGAACTCATTGCTGACTCACTTCAGGCCAACGGCATCGCCAGCATCCGCTTCGACTTCAACGGCCACGGCCAGAGTGAGGGTGACTTCCAGGAGATGACTGTCCCCAATGAGATTGAGGATGCCAAGAAGGTTGTTGAGTATGCGCTCGACTTGCGCTACGTCAGCAGTGTCGCACTCGTCGGCCACTCTCAGGGTGGGGTCGTGGCAGCCATGACAGCCGGCGAGCTGGGCGCCGATGTCGTTAAGGCCGTGGCCCTGCTGGCGCCGGCTGCAGTGCTGCGCGACGATGCCATCCGCGGGTCGACCTTTGGCAAGACCTACGACCCGCTCGACCTGCCCGAATATGTCGATATCTTTGGGCGCAAGCTCGGCCGCAACTTCCTGAAGACGGCCTTCTCGCTGCCCATCTATGAGACGGCCGCCCGCTACAAGGGACCCGCCTTCATCGTGCATGGCAATGCCGACCGCATCGTACCCTATACCTATGGCCTGCGCTTCCATCAGCAGTGGCCCGGCAGCGAGTATGTCCTCCTGGAATTCTTCGACCACGGCTTCGGACAAAACATCTATCGCGCCACTGACCTCGTGTCGCATTTTCTCATCAAGACTCTTAGAAAATGAATAGCAGGATCGTAGTCAAGATAGGCTCCAACGTGCTGACGCGGTCTGACGGCCGGCTCGACGTCACACGCGTCTCGGCCCTCGTCGACCAGGTGGCTCAGTTGCGGCTGCAGGGCCATGAGGTGGTCCTCGTCTCCAGCGGTGCCGTGGCCTGCGGGCGCAGTGAGCTACGCGTCGACCATTCGCTCGACTCCGTGGAGCAGCGTCAGCTCTTCTCGGCCCTCGGTCAGGTGAAGCTCATCGGGCTCTACTACGATCTGTTCCGTGAACATGGCCTGCACGTCGGTCAGGTGCTCACGATGAAGGAGAACTTCCAGCCCGGCGAGCAGTACGACAACCAGCGGGCCTGCATGACCGTGATGCTCGAGAACGGCGTCGTGCCCATCGTCAACGAGAACGACACGGTGGCCGTCACTGAGCTGATGTTCACTGACAACGACGAGCTTTCGGGCCTCATCGCCCGGATGTTGCAGGCCGACGTGCTCGTCCTGCTCTCCAACATTGACGGCATTTACACGGGCGATCCGCACGACCCTGAGTCGCGACTGCTCAGCACGGTCCGGCCCGACGACGACCTGTCACAATACATCAAGGAGGAGCGCAGCGCCTTCGGCCGGGGCGGCATGCACTCGAAGTACACCACGGCCCGCCGTGTTCAGCAGTCGGGCATCCGTGTGCTCATTGCCAACGGCGAGCGCCCCGATGTGCTCTGCCAGCTGATTGATCATCCCGAAAACGTACCTCATACGGAGTTTATAGTATGCAAATGACCGAGACTTTCCAACGTGTGAAGTCGGCCAGCAAGTCGCTGACCGCTATCACCGAAGAGCAGCGGCGCGACGTTCTGATGGGCGTGGCCGATGCCATCGTTGCCCGGCAGGAGGAGCTCTTGGAGGCCAACCGCCAGGACCTCGCGCGGATGGATCCGCAGAATCCGCTCTACGATCGCTTGCAACTCACGGCCCCGCGACTCGAGGCCATCGCGGCCGACATGCGCCATGTGGCTGAGTTGCCCTCGCCCCTGGGCCTGGTGACCGATGCACGAACGCTGCCCAATGGCCTGCGCATCCATCGCGTGAGTGTGCCCTTCGGCGTCATCGGCGTGGTCTATGAGGCGCGGCCCAACGTCACCTTCGATGTCTTTGCCCTCTGCTTCAAGAGTGGCAATGCCTGTGTGCTGAAGGGCGGCCGCGACGCTGAGGCTTCGAATGAGGCGGGCGTCAGGCTCATCAAGGAAGAGCTTCGCCGACAGGGCATCGACGACAACGCGGTTGCACTCCTGCCCGCCACTCATGAAGCCACGGCCGCGATGCTCTCGGCCGTAGGTTACGTCGACGTGTGCATCCCCCGCGGCGGTCGGCGGCTGATTGATTTCGTGCGTGACAACGCCCGTGTGCCGGTCATCGAGACGGGCGCCGGTGTGGTGCACGTCTACTTCGACCGCGACGGCGACCTGGAGAAGGGCCGACGCATCATCAACAACGCTAAGACACGGCGCGTCTCAGTGTGCAACGCCCTCGACACGCTGCTCGTCCACAAGGACAGGCTGTCTGACCTGCCTGCGCTGCTGGCCCCGATGGACGGGCGAGTGGAGCTCTTCTATAACGACGAGAGCCGCTACGATGTGGAGTTCATGGACTATAAGATGAACGTCGTCACCGTCGGCTCGCTCGACGAGGCCATCGCCCACATCGACCGCTACGGCTCGGGCCACAGCGAGGCCATCATCACCGAGAATGAGCAGGCCGCCCGCCGTTTCCAGCAGCAAGTCGACGCTGCCTGCGTCTATTGGAATGCCCCGACGTCGTTCACTGACGGCGCCCAGTTCGGCCTCGGCGCCGAGATCGGCATCTCCACCCAGAAGCTGGGTCCCCGCGGCCCGATGGGCCTTCGCGAGATCACCACCTACAAGTGGATCATCGAAGGCGAAGGGCAGACGCGACCATAAAATATTGAAGAGCCGGAATTCCGTCATATCGTCATATCGTTATCCCGGAATTCCGTTATATCGTTATTCCGATATTCCGAAAAATCCCGAAATCCCGAAATACTTTAGGCATGAGAACATTCATCAACGTAGAAGACCTGGGGCCGCTGCCGAAGGCACTGGCCGAGGCACAGGAGATCAAGCAAGACCGTTATAAATATTGTCAGCTGGGGCGCAACAAGACGCTCCTGATGATTTTCTTCAACAACTCGCTGCGCACCCGTCTGTCGACACAGAAGGCTGCCATGAACCTAGGCATGAACGTCATCGTGCTCGACGTCAACCAGGGGGCATGGAAGCTCGAGACCGAGCGCGGCGTCATCATGGACGGCGACAAGTCGGAGCACCTGCTCGAGGCCATTCCCGTCATGGGCTGCTATTGCGACATCATCGGCATCCGCTCTTTCGCCGGTCTCACCGACCGCGACTACGACTATGCCGAGACCATCGTCCAGCAGTTCATACGCTACAGCGGACGGCCCGTCTTCGCCATGGAGACCGCTACGGTCCACCCCCTCCAGGCCTTCGCCGACCTCATCACCATCGAGGAATATGCCTCCCGTCAGGTGGGCTGCGGCAATTCCTCCCGTCAGGTTAACTGCGGCACTGCCGCAGTTCCCCGCCCCAAGGTCGTCCTCACCTGGGCCCCCCACCCCAAGGCCCTGCCGCAGGCAGTGCCCAACTCCTTCGCCCAGTGGATGCTGGCGGCCGACGTCGACTTCGTCGTCACTCATCCCGAGGGCTACGAGCTCGACCCCAAGTTCGTGGCCGGTGCCCATGTGGAGTATGACCAGAGGAAAGCCTTTGAGGGCGCTGACTTCATCTACGCCAAGAACTGGTCGAACCCAGGCGTCACCAACCCCGCCGACTATGGCAAGATCACCTCGAAGGACATGTCGTGGACGGTCGACACCGAGCACATGTCGTGGACCCGCCAGGCAAAGTTCATGCACTGCCTGCCCGTGCGCCGCGGCATGATCGTCACCGACGACGTCATCGAGGGCCCCGACTCCATCGTCATCCCCGAGGCTGCCAACCGCGAGGTATCCGCCACCGTCGTCCTGAAGCGCATGCTCGAGGCACTATGAACCTTACCATTATTTCGATATGTCGATATTCCGTTATACCGAAATATCGAAATACCGAAATATCGTTATAACGAAATCCCGAGAAAATATAATGATTCAAGTCATAAAGATTGGCGGCAACGTCATTGACAACCCTTCCGCCCTCGATGCTTTCCTCAGTAGATTCGCCGAGTTGCCGGCACCGAAGGTGCTGGTGCACGGCGGCGGCAAGCTGGCCACGCGCCTCAGCGCCCAGCTGGGCATCGAGACACAGATGATAGACGGGCGCCGCGTCACCGACCGCCCGACGCTCGACGTCGTCACGATGGTCTACGCCGGACTCATCAACAAGCAGATCGTAGCCCGCCTCAACGCCCTCGGCTGCACGGCCATAGGCCTCTCCGGCGCCGACGGTAACCTCATCCCTGCCCACCGCCGGCCCGCCGAGCCCATCGACTACGGTTTCGTGGGCGACATCGAGCCATCGGAAGTCAACGCGTCGCTGCTCGCCTCGCTCCTCAGCCAGGGCATCACGCCCGTCGTCTGTCCGCTGACTCACGACGGCCAGGGCTCCATGCTCAACACCAACGCCGACTCCGTGGCCAGCGCCGTAGCTATCGCCGCCGCCCGCATTGAGCCGTCGCGGCTGGTGCTCTGCTTCGAGAAGAGCGGCGTGCTGCGCGACGTCGACGACGACACGACCCTCATCCCCGACATCGACCGCGCCGTCTACGACCAGCTGCTTCGCGAGGGCGTCATCGCCAAGGGCATGTTGCCTAAGCTCACGGGCGCCTTCCGCGCCATCGACGGCGGCGTCAACTCGGTGGTCATCAAGCATGCCGACAATCTGCTCAACGACATCGGAACCGTCATACGCCCATGAACATCTACATTGACCTGCTCGACCGCCTCATCGCCACGCCCTCCACGTCGCGCTCCGAGGACGCCACGGCCCGGCTCCTCGAGGATTTCCTCCGCAGTCAGGGCGTCAGCGACGTGCAACGCCTCCACAACAATGTGTGGGCGCGCTGTGCCGCATGGGACGACAGCAAGCCGACGCTGCTGCTCAACTCCCACCACGACACCGTCCGTCCCTCCACGGCCTACACCCGCGACCCCTTCGCCCCGACGCATGAGTCAGGGCGCATCTACGGTCTGGGCAGCAACGACGCCGGCGCCTCGCTCGTAGGTCTCGTGGCCACCTTCCTGCATTATTACGACACGGTGCTGCCCTTCAATCTCCTTCTCGCCCTGACTGCCGAGGAGGAAGTGACGGGCCTGCAGGGCTCACGCGCCCTCATCCCTTATCTTTTAAGCCTCCCCCTTGGGGGGAGGTTGGAGGGGGCTTTGGTCGGCGAGCCCACCCGCATGCAATGCGCTGTGGCTGAGCGCGGTCTCTTGGTGTTCGACGGCGTGGCCCACGGCAAGGCAGGTCATGCCGCCCGCGACGAAGGCATCAACGCCCTCTACCTGGCCCTCGACGACATCCGTCGGCTGCGCGACTACCGCTTCGAGCGCGAGTCGGCCCTGCTCGGTCCTATCAAGGTGAGCGTCACGCAGATAGAGGCGGGCACCCAGCACAACGTCGTGCCGGCCGAGTGCCGCTTCGTCGTCGACGTGCGCACCACCGATGCCTACACCAACGAGGAGGTCGTCAGCCTCCTGCAGCAGGCCGTCGTGTCGTCCACGTTCAAGCCCCGCTCCACCCACATCCGTGCCTCAGCCATCGCCGACGACCACCCCCTCGTGCGTACGGCCTGCCAACTGGGCATCCCCCGCTTCACGTCGCCCACCACGAGCGACCAGTCGCAGATGCCCTTCCCCTCCATCAAGATGGGCCCTGGCGACTCCGCCCGCAGCCACATGGCCGACGAGTGGGTCGGCGAACAGGAAGTCATCGACGGCATCGACCGCTACATCGCGTTCATCGCCGCCCTCGCCCGCTATTATTAATTCCCAATTCTCAACTCTCAATTCTCAACTCACATGAAACTCTGGGACAAAGGTTACGACATTGACTCGTTAATAGAGAACTTCACCGTAGGACGCGACCGCGAGCTCGACCTCCAGCTGGCTCGCTACGACGTCGAGGGCACCATCGCCCATATCACCATGCTCGAGAGCATCGGCCTGCTCACATCTGAGGAGCTGCCCGTGCTCATCGAGGAGCTGGGCCATATCGCTGCCGACATCGAGGCCGGCCGATTCGAGATCGAGGACGGCATCGAGGACGTCCACTCCGAGGTGGAGCACCTGCTCACACAGCGCCTCGGCGCCCTCGGCAAGAAGATCCACTCAGGCCGCTCGCGCAACGATCAGGTGCTCGTCGACCTCAAGCTGTTCTATCGCGACGCCATGCGACAGATGGCTCGTCGCGTCAGGGAGCTCTTCGACCTCCTGCAGTCGCTCAGCGAGAAGCATAAGGACGTGCTCATGCCTGGCTACACCCATCTGCAGATGGCCATGCCCTCCAGCTTCGGCCTCTGGTTCGGCGCCTACGCCGAGACCCTCTGCGACGACATGCAGCTCATCGCCACCGCCTTCCACATCGCCAACCAGAACCCGCTGGGCTCCGCTGCAGGCTATGGCTCCAGCTTCCCCCTGAACCGCACGATGACCACCCGCCTGCTCGACTTTGAGGACCTCCACTACAACGTCGTCGCAGCACAGATGAGCCGCGGCAAGACGGAGCGCGCCGTCGCCTATGCCGTCAATGCCGTCGCCTCGACTCTGGGACGCCTCGCTATGGACCTCTGCCTGTTCAACAGTCAGAACTTCGCCTTCGTCAAGCTGCCCGACCAGTTCACTACTGGCTCCAGCATCATGCCCCACAAGAAGAACCCCGACGTCTTCGAGCTCATCCGCGGCCACTGCAACCGCCTGCAGTCGATGGTCAACGAGGTGTCGCTCCTGACCACCAACCTGCCCGTGGGCTACCATCGCGACCTGCAGCTGCTGAAGGACACGACCTTCCCGGCCATCAGCCAGATGGACAGCTGCCTCGAGATGGCCGTCCACGCCCTGCGCCACATCGAGGTGCGCCACGACATCCTCGACGCCCCGATGTACGATCTGCTCTTCACCGTCGAGGACGTCAACCGGCTCACCCTCCAGGGCATGCCCTTCCGCGAGGCCTATAAAAAAGTGGCCCAGGAGGTGCAGCAAGGCACCTACCAGCCCACGCGCCAGCTCCACCACACCCATGAGGGCAGCCTCGGGAACCTCTGCAACGCCAAGATAGCCCGCAAGATGGAGCGGGTGCTCAGTCAGATAAAAGGAGTATAGAAGTTTTTTGGGAGTTCAGTAGTTTAGGAGTATAGGAGTTTAGACGTTAGTTCTAATCCATGGCTATCGCGTACAAGCCTATCGTCTAAACTCCTATACTCCTAAACTCCTAAACTCCCTTCTTTTTCAAGTCATAAATCACACTCCCCCTCGAAGCTGATGTTGTCGCGGTCGCGGGCACGCACGATGATGCTGGCCTGACCGTTGGGATAGACGTCGACAGTGAAGCAATAGACGTCCTCGCGGCTCTTCGCACAAAACTCCAGCCGCTCAACGTCGTGCTTCAGCCGCTGCTGCCGGTAGTCGACCATCGGGGCCGTGAAGTGGAGCCCCTGCGCGTCGCTGCCGTAGCCCGCCGACCACGCCCGCCCGAAGTAGGGCAGATAGCTGTCGACCGTGTCGCGCTCGATCTTCAGCCGGAAGTCGGGCGTCACCTGGTGCGTGCCGTAGCGCTGCGTGTTCATCGAGCGCACGCTGATCGTCAGCTGCCGCGTGCTGAGCGCCTGCGCCAGCGCCGTCTCCCTCCGAGCCCTCTCCGCAGCCCGCTCCGCCGTCGTCATGCAGCCCGCCAGCATCACGACGAGCATGCCAATCACAAACAATATCTTCTTCATATCGCTTCTTTTTCTGCAAAGATACAACTTTTTCGTAAATACGCCCTGCTTTTCCGAAAATATTATGTAAATTTGGCTTCGCCGAATTTCTTTTTCGCTCGGAAAAGGAAAAAAAACAAAGTTTCCTTTCCTTTTCTCTCACTTATTTCGTAAATTTGTCCCTGCAAAACAAATAACGCAACGATATGATCAAGAAAATCTATGCAATGGGCCTTTGCCTGATGGCCGCACTGACCACGACGGCACAGACGACAGCCCGCGAGGAAATCAGCCAGAACACATGGCTGGCCGGTTCTAACTACGTCGACTACGACCGTCAGCTCCCTGACTTCCGCTACACGAAGGCGCCACGCGGCTACGTCCCCTTCTACTTCTCACACTACGGGCGCCACGGCTCGCGATGGCTCATCGGCGAGGACGACTACGAGCGCGTCATGCGGCCCCTGCGCCGGGCCCGCCAGCAGGGCAAGCTGACGCGCGAGGGCCAGGAGACGCTGCGGCTCATCGAGCAGTTCAACAAGACGACTCACAAGCGTCTGGGCGACCTGACCACCGTCGGCGAGCGCCAGCACCACGGCATCGGCCGCCGCATGGCCGAGCACTTCCCCGAGATCTTCGTCAAGACGAAGGGCCTGCAGATCGACGCCCGCTCGACGACCGTCAACCGCTGCATCCTATCGATGGTGGCCGAGTGCGAGGAGCTCATGGCCGCCAACCCGACGGCACGCATCCACAACGACGTCAGCGACGCCCTGCAATACTACCTCAACCAGCCCTGGAGCGACCGCCTGCGTGAGGCCGCCAAGAAGGGCGACCGCGTGCGCCATGACTACGCCGACCGCCACACCCACCCCGAGCGGCTCTCGACGGTGCTCTTCAACGACCAGCAGTGGGCCGCTGACAGCGTCAACCTGAAGCCCCTGATGCGCCAGCTCTTCGAGGTGGTCATCAACATGCAGAGCCACGACGACGGCCCCGACATGCGCTCGCTCTTCACCCCCGACGAGCTCTACGAGCTATGGACCATCCAGAACGTCGGATGGTATCAGCACTACGGGCCCTCACCGCTGACCGACGCCATCATGCCCTTCTCACAGCAGAATCTCCTGACCAACATCATCCAGACGGCCGACACCTGCCTCAGCAGCGGCCGACCGCAGGCCACCCTGCGCTTCGGCCACGAGGTCTGCGTCATGCCCCTGGCCTGCCTCATGGAGCTCGGCACGTGCGGCGCCCAGGTCAGCGACATGGAGCAGCTCGACGCCACCTGGCGCAACTACCGCATCTTCCCCATGGCCTGCAACGTGCAGCTCATCTTCTACCGCCCGAAGCGTGGCCAGGGCGACATCCTCGTCAAGGCCCTGCTGAACGAGCGCGAGGTGACCCTGCCCGTCACGCCGACCGCCACCCCGTATTATTATCGCTGGGACGACCTGCGCGCCTACTGGACAAAGAAGCTCAGCGACTTCGGGAAATAACGAGCAGACCGGGAATCAGAAACTTCCGCCACGACGTGACGCCATGCCGTCACGACGTGACGGCATGAAATCACGGCGTGACGGCATGGCGTCACGCCGTGATTTCATTATATAGCACCATCAGTCCATGTGATGACAGCGAGGCGCCCGGCTCCGTCGGAGCGTCGGCGTTTCACGTCCTCCCCCCTACCCGATGGCATCGACGCTCTCGCGGAGCAGACGGATGACGTCGTCGGCAGAGATCTGGGCGAACATGTCGGCATCCTGCAGGAGGGCGTCAGCCAGGGAGCGTTTGTTCTGGTGGAGGCGGATAATCTTTTCCTCGATGGTGCCGGCAGCAATGAGGCGATAGACGGTGACGGGGCGTTCCTGTCCGATGCGATAGGCACGGTCGCTGGCCTGGTCCTCAATGGCAGGGTTCCACCATGGGTCGAGATGCACCACGTAGTCGGCAGCCGTCAGGTTGAGCCCCAGCCCGCCAGCCTTCAGACTGATGAGGAACAGCGGTGTGTCGCCTGTCTGGAACTGCTTCACCAGTCGGTTGCGCTCGGCTGCCGACGTGCTGCCGTCGAGGTAAAGATAGTCGAGCGACAGCTGGTCGAGAGCCTCACGGATAAGTGACAGATGGCTGGTGAACTGGCTGAAGACGAGGGCGCGATGTTCGCTCTGCCGCAACTCCTGTACGAGGCTGACGAAGGCGGCCGTCTTGCTCGATGGTATCTGTAGCCGGTCGTCGATGAGCCGCGGATGGCAGGCAGCCTGGCGCAGGCGGGTGATCTCAGCCAGCGTCTGCAGCGGACTCTTGGTGCCCTGCTCGAGGTTGGCGATGGCCTGCAGGCGGAGGTTGTCGAAGAGAGCCTGCTCGTCAGGACTGAGCTCCACGCGGAGCGTTATCTCGGTCTTTTCCGGCAGCTCGCTGAGCACGTCGTCCTTGGTGCGGCGCAGCATGAAGGGTGAGAGCATGCGGCGCAGCAGCCGCTGGCGCTCCTGATTGTGGTCGGCCTCGATGGGAGTGATGAAGCGGTCGGCAAACTGCTGGTAGGAGCCCAGCAGGCCGGGGTTGGCAAACTGGAAGAGGTTCCATATCTCGCTCAGGTGGTTCTGCAGCGGCGTGCCCGTGAGCATCAGCCGGAAGTCGGCCTGCAACAGCATGGCGGCTTTCGACGTCTGCGTGTCGCGGTTCTTGATGATGTGGGCCTCGTCGAGCACGATGGTAGTCCACTGGCGCGAGGCCAGCAGCTCGCCCTCGGTGACGAGCAGCCCGTAGCTGGTGAGCACGATGTCGCCCTCCTCGGCCTGCTCCACGAGCACACGGCGGTCGGTGCCCTGCGGGTTGAGCAGCTTCACGCTGAGGGCCGGAGCGAAGCGGCGCAGCTCAGCCTGCCAGTTGAGCACGACCGACGTAGGCATGACCACGAGCTGTGGGCCTTTGGCGGCACGGGCCTGCATGAGGGTGATGGCCTGTAGCGTCTTGCCCAGTCCCATGTCGTCGGCCAGACAGGCTCCGGCGCCCCAGTGAGCCAGCCGGCTCATCCACTCAAAGCCCTGCAGCTGATAGGGCCTCAGCTCAGCATGAATATTGGTCGGCACGTCAAACGTCAGCTTGTCAGCCTCGCGGATACGCTGCATCAGGAGCGTGAATCCCTCATCGGCTTTCACCTTGGCCCCCATGTCGCCGAGACTTTGCAGCTGCAGCCCGTTCATGGCCGCCACCTTGAGTTTCTGCCCGCGGCCGGTGGTCATCTGGTCAAGCGCCTGCAGTTGGCGGCGCAGCTGTTCGCTCAGCGCTATGTACTCATCGTCGCCCAGCCGGATGAAGTTGCCGTCGGCATGCCTGAGTCGTTCCAGGAGCTCGGCCACCTTCATTTTCTCCTTGTCGCCGATGTTGACGTCGCCCTCCAGTTCGAACCATTGTCCGGCAGAGCTGATCTTCAGCCGCAGGCGGTCAGGCGTGATCATGGGGCGCACCACCCTCATCCGCGAGCCCTTGGGCCACTCGGCGTAGGCCACGTCGGTGTGTGTGCGGAGCCATTCCAGCAGCGTGAGACTCTCAGCCGTGTCGAGCGTCCAACAGTCCTCCTCGTAGGGACTCTGCTCACAGTCGGCCAGGGTCTGACGGACCCGCCCGGCGTTGGCCGACTCTTGCTTAAAGTCACGCTCCGTCTGCACCTGCTCGCCGTCGATGGTCGTGCTGACGATTTCGATGCCACAGGCCGGCCGCTGATAGGGCGGATGCTCGCCGAAGGGCTTCACGGCCAGCGTGACGCTGAAGCGCTGAGAGTCCGTCGGTGCTATCTGGACAGCGATGAGGGCGCTGGCCTCCACGCGCTTCAGGTCGGCAGCGTTCTTCAGCAGCGGGCTCATCACGGTGAAGTCGCCGCTGAGAGTCTTGAGCAGGTTGGTCAGCTGCGTCTTGCTCCGTTTGGGGAAGACGCCGATCTCGCTGAGCAGTTCGAGCGTCTTCTTCTGGCTGGTGCTGACCTTGACGACCGAGAGTTGCTTGTCGCCATGCTGTGTGATGCAGACGCCCGTGCTGTCCACCTGTTTCATGTTGACATTCGAACGCACGCTGAAGCCATTCTGTGAGGGTTGCACCATCAGTTGCAGCGGCTCCTCGACGATGTCGACAAGCTGGTCGGTCTTCTCATCGTAGACACTCTGACACCCGACGAGAGCTGCGATGACCCGCGCACCGCTGAGCTCGTAGCTCACCTGTCCATACCACCCATAGTTGTAGGTCTCGACCATCGTGGCCACCTGACGGTCCTGTGCCGTCATGCAGGGCTCGCCGCCGATGCTGAACGACTTCATGGCAATGTTGCGGCCCTTGCTCCACGTGATGCCGCCGTCCTTCGACTTCTGCAGCTTCGGCTGCACGTTGTAATTGTGCAGGTTGACCACATAGGCCACGCGCTCCATCTCCTTCCTGACCTCCGTCTTGTGCTTCGCGTCCACAGAGGTGTTGAGTTTCATGAGCTGGTCGATGACACGCTCCCAGCGCTCCGTCTTCTTCACCGGAGGCAGGAGGTTGCCCTGCAGCCCGGTCTGCTCATGCAACTTCGCGGCAATCATCTTCATGGCAGCGAAGTCGTCGCTGTAGAGCAGCCGCAGGTAGTCGTAGCCCTCGGTCATGACGATGTCTTCCGGAGGGGTGATGACGGGAATGTCTTTGTCCAAAACCTGATAATGCTTGAGGAACAGGGCTGCAAGCCGCCAGTTCATGCGGTCCTTGCAATCGTTGAGGGAGAATGCCTTGACAAAATCGGCGGCATCGCCCCGGACGTAGTGGTGGAGGGCCAACAGCATGGCGTAGCAGTAGTCCTCGCCCTTCAGCTTACGACTCTTCATCAGCTTCTCGGCGGTGCGTTTGGCCGCCGGCGTGGCTGTCAGTCCAAGAGCCAGACCGTAGGCGAAGTTGGTGAGCGGTTCGACGAACGTGTCATTGTCCTCCTCCTTCAGAACAGCAGTCAGCAGCCGCAATGCCTCGTCAGGACGGCCCTCATGGAGCAGCCGGACGGCCGTCAGCTTCTTGGCATAGAGCGAACCGGGCGTCATCTTCTGCAGCACTTCGTCCAGTCGGCCGGTCAGCAGGAACTCGCAGTTGTAAAGATAGCTGTCTTTCATATCGAGCCGTTGGTCGTCGGGAATGAGCCGGTTGTCGAAAAGCACCCGACGAAGGTTGTCCATGCCGTCCGTGCGTCTCAGTTCAAGCCACGCCGACTCATACGTATCCAGAAAGACGGCCAGGAGCACCCGACGATCCAGCTGCTGGGCAAACACCGCATATTCGGGCTGCGCGATGAGCCACGCACCCGTCTCCACCAGCACGGGCATCTGTGTCGACACGTAGCCCCAGTCGATGCGCTGCAGCCGCTCCACGAAGGGCTGCCCATGGAGGAAAGCCCAGAAGGCTGAGACGAAGCGGTCCATATTCTCGCGGTCCTTCGACAGCCTATGCGGACTATGCGCCATCAGTTTGGGCATCTGTCCGGCCTCAATCGTGCGCAGCACCTCGGGCCAATGCGTCGGGGCTATCCGCACGCGACAGCCGTACTTATAGCGCCCGACGGGCTCACCCGTCAGCACGCCCTGCGCCAGCCACGTCTTGACGTCGTTCTCAATCGGCGTGACGCGCATTCGGTTGCGCTCGTATATATCGCGCACTTCATTGTAGTTATAATCGCCCAGCGTGCAGGCCATCTCCTGCAGCAATGGCACATCGAGAGTCATCTTTTTCGTATTTGCCATAAATATATAGAACAATTCGGAGTTACGGGCACAAAATTACGAAAAAAACGTCAGTCGGGCAAAGCATATATCAGAAATAATTGCTATCTTTGCAGCACAGCAAAAAAAACGTTAGAGCAACATGACAAAAAAACTATTCTCACTGCTGGCCCTCTGCTGTCTCACACTGACGGCAGCGGCACAGTCGCAGTTCGGCGAAAAGCCCAAGCTGGTCGTGGGCATCGTGGTCGACCAGATGCGCTGGGACTACCTGGACCGCTACTACGACCGCTTCTGCGAGGGCGGCTTCCGGCGGATGATCGACGAGGGTTTCTCGGCCGACAACTGCCTGATCAACTACGTGCCGACGGTGACGGCCATCGGCCACACCTCGGCCTACACGGGCACGACGCCCGCCTTCCACGGCATCTGCGGCAACAACTTCTACATCAACTGCCGCAGCGTCGTCTCATGTCAGGATGACTCCGTCCGAGCCGTCGGCAGCGACGCCGACTACGGCAACCGCTCGCCGCGCAACATGCTCTCGACGACCATCGGCGACCAGCTGCGGCTGCACACTGACTTCCGCTCAAGGGTGGTCGGCGTCTCCTATAAGGACCGCGCCGCCATCTTCCCTGCCGGCCACTCGGCCAACGCGGCCTACTGGCTCGACACGAAGGCCCTGCGGTTCATCACGAGCACGTACTACATGACGGAGTTGCCGCAGTATGTCAAGCGGGTGAACGAGGCCATCAAGAAGAACAAGGAGGTGCAGGCTGAGGGCGACCGCATCGGCTACAGTCCCCTCTGCGGCACCGTCATCACCGACATGGCCATCGCTGCCATCGACGGCGAGCAGCTGGGCCGCGGCGAGTCGACCGACATGCTCTGCGTGAGCTACTCCGAGACCGACGTCATCGGACATGAGTGGGGCACGCGCGGACAGCGCACCGACGACGCCTACCTCACGCTCGACCGCGACCTGAAGCGGCTCTTCGACAAGCTCGACGCCCAGGTAGGCCGGGGCCAGTGGATGGCCTTCCTGACGGCCGACCACGGCGCTGCCCACAACTGGCGCTACCAGCGCAGCCACCGACTGCCCGGCGGTCCATTCTTCAATGGCGACTTCAAGCGTGAGCTGGAGGCATACATCAGCCAGCAGACGGGCTCGACCAGCAATGTCGTCAGCGACATCATCAACTATCGCATCTTCCTCAACCGCGAGGCCATCCGGAAGCAGGGGCTCGACATGAGCCGCGTGCGCCAGACCGCCGTCGACTTCGCCAGCCACTATCCACACATCCAGCGGGCCGTCGACTATGAGCAGATCCGCTCGTCGGCACTGCCCGAACGGCTGGCCGAACAGCTGCTGAAGGGCTACTTCCCCGGCCGCTCGGGCGACATCGTCTTCATCCCCGAGCCCCACCACTACGAGTCGTGGCGCGGAGCACCCGAGGGTCAGACGACCCACGGCGAATGGAACCCCTACGACGCCCACATCCCCTGCCTCTTCCTCGGCTGGAAGATTCCGCACGGAGCCACGTCGCGCGAGGTGCACATCACCGACATCGCCCCCACCGTCTGCCAGCTGCTCCACATCCAGCAGCCCTCAGCCTGCATCGGCGAGGCCATCACCGAGATCACGAAATAAAACGATTCTATAAGAGACCACGAATTTCTCGAATTAAACGAATTACTGCTGCTAAGCCATTATGCGCTAGCTATCAATTCGTCAAATTCGTGAAATTCGTGGTAGTTTTTAATTCACTGTCCCAAGAAGTCGCGGAGGTGCTGCGCATAGTCCTCGGGATAGTCTTTGTATGACAGGGCATGCTGTGTGCCCCGAGTAATCCAGAGCTGACGGGCGCCCGGCTTAGCCTCATAGAGCGGATGCACCATCCATGAGGGCACGAAATGGTCGTTGTCGCCATGGATGAACAGCATCGGCCACCGGCACTTAGCCACCTGCCGGAGCGGACTGGCCTGGCCGAAACGCCAGCCAAGCTTCAGCCAGCAGAGCAGCGACGACGTGTACATCAGGGGGAAGTCGCTGAGGCCGAACTCCTCGCCCATCTCGTAGCTGAACTCATCCCAGACGCTCGTGTAGCCGCAGTCCTCGACGAACCTGACGTCGCGTACCCCCTCGGGCATCGCCTCGCCAGCGACGTTCATCGTCGTGGCAGCTCCCATCGAGATGCCGTGGACCACCATCGTGTCCTGACGGAAGAGCTCCATCCAGCGCAGCACATCCCGCCGCTCCTGCCACCCCATGCCGATCATGTCGCCCTCGCTCAGCCCGTGGGCATGCAGGTCGGGCACCACCACGTCGTAGCCCATCTGCTCGTAGAGCCGGGCGATGTGGAACATGCCGATGGCCTGGTCGCGCCAGCCGTGGACGACGACGGCCGTGCGCCCCGTCGGGCGCGGCTGTCGGATCACGAAGGCATGGTGGCGCTCGCCCGACGGCATCACCGCGAACGTGTCGCACAGGGCCTCAGCCCGCCGCAGGCTGTCCACCCACGGCAGCGTCTCGGGATAGCCCTCGAAGAGCCACTGGAATCGCTGCGCCGTGTCCTGCCGCTCGGGATTAGGCGCCAATGCATAGTCGAGCATATAGAGGCTGCCGCCGACGGTCACACCCGCCAGCATCAGCAGCACTGCCGTGAGAAATCCCAGCACGAAACAGCCCACCCTGTTCTTGCGCAATCTGCGTCTGAAGTCCATCATCGTTACAGTTTCTTCGGCAAAATTACAAAAAACATAGCAAAGTGACAACTATATCAAAAGATTTTTGTACCTTTGCCCCGAAATCAAAGATTCGCAGCTATGAACAAATTATTAACCCTGGCCATCGCGGCAATGACGCTGATGGCCTGCGGCGGACAGAAGCAGCCCGCCGCAGAAAGCGAAACAAACGAAGAAATGGACCTACCGACAGTCTACTTTACGAAGGACATCACGCCCGAGTCGCTCGTCAAGATCTACAAGGCACTCGGACTGGAGGCCACAGGACGCGTGGCAGTAAAAATCTCAACCGGCGAGGGCGGCAACCCGCACTACCTGAAGCCCGAGCTCATCGGACAGCTGGTCAAGGAGGTCGACGGCACCATCGTCGAGTGCTGCACGGCCTACGGCGGCACCCGTCAGGACCCGAAGCTGCACTGGGAGACCATCCGCGAACACGGCTTCGACCAGATTGCACGCGTCGACCTCATGGACGAGGAGGGCGAGATGCAGATTCCCGTGGCCGACACGACCCATATCAAATATGACATCGTCGGCAACCACCTCACGAACTACGACTTCATGATCAACCTGGCCCACTTCAAGGGCCACCAGATGGGCGGCTTCGGCGGTGTGCTGAAGAACGCCAGCATCGGCGTCGCCTCCACCAACGGCAAGGCCTACATCCACTCGGCCGGCAAGACCACCGACCCCGAGCTCTGCTGGACCGAGGAATACTGCGCCCAGGGGCCCACGCAGGACTTGTTACTCGAGTCGATGGCCGCTGCCGCCCAGGCTGTCCATAACCACTTCAACGGCAAGATCCTCTACATCGACGTGATGAACAACATGTCCGTCGACTGCGACTGCGACGGCAATCCCGCCAAGCCCGAGCTCCTCGACATGGGCATCATGGCCTCACTCGACCCCGTGGCCGTCGACCAGGCCTGTCTCGACAAGGTGTTCAACTACCAGGGTCATGAGGGCGACGACAACCAGCCCCTCATTGAGCGCATCAACCGCCAGCACGGCACCTACATCACCGAGTATGCCGAGCGCATTGGCCTCGGCTCGAAGAAGTATAAGCTCGTGGAGCTCTGACCCCACTGCCCCACCCTGCAACAATCGCGACGGCGCGAGTTTGGCATACCTCTTGCCAAACCCGCGCCGTCAGCGTATAGTCGTTTCTGCTCACTGCCACACCACCAGATGGCGTGGCAGCTGAATCACCTTGCGGCGGTCAAACCAAATGCGGTCCGACCCCGTCAGCCGGCGCTGCTTGCGCCCGCTGATGTAGTAGTAGCTGGCCGAATAATCGTCCATCATGTCCATAAACACCTTCTTGATTCGCGAGCACTTCTCGTTGATGGCATTATCGAGCGGGTCAGTCAGGTGATCGAGCCCCTCATCCATCTTCCTTTGGTCCATACCGGGAGCCGTCAGCCTGTAGTAACGACCCAACTCGTCGCGAAAGTCGACCAGCTGTTTAAACTCGATGCCCTCGGGGTGAGCCAGGAACAGCATGTAGACAGCCTTGTGCACGGGCTGCAGCTCCACCTCGCGGTCGCCCACGAAGAAGCGATAATCAGGCGTGATGCGCAGTGGCTGCAAGCGTCCCCTGACCGCCTCGAGCTGCAGATCCTCAAGCAGGGGCACGCCCAGGGCCTGCAGCAGCAGATCGGTGCGTCCCGCCGCATGCAGCCGGTGGGCCAGCCATTCCAGCTCGGCCGCCATGTCGTCAGCGTTAGAATAGAGATACGGCATAGGCTCAGTTGTCCTCACTGATAATCTCGTCCAACTTGCGGTTCAGCCAGCTCCTCCAACGTCCCAACGTCGTCGTCGGCTGACGTCCATTGACATCTGTCGCCGCTGGTTCAGGGGCAGCAGCAGGCTCATCATGATCGGCTGAGGCAGCCTCCGGCATTGGTGCCTCCACCACCTGGAAGTCCGGCTCCTCGGCCGCCGACTTCGCCACTGGCTTCTGCAGGGGCTTGTACAGCTGGGCCATGAGCCGCTCATAGTGGTCGTCGTCGTGGTCGTCATCCGTGTCCGTCATGGCGAGCTCGTCGTCCATGTCGGCCGCGAGGATGATCACCTTCGCATCCTCGCCCAGCGACTCGTCCGTCGACGTGCCCCAGATGACGTCAATGTCAGGATCCAGCTGGTCGAAGAACTCCGAGATCTCCTCCATCTCCGTCACCCGGATGGGGCTCTGGCTGCTGGCATAAATATTAAAGAGTATACGCTTGGCCCTGTTGATGTCGTTGCCGTGCAGCAGTGGCGAGTCGAGCGCATCGAGGATGGCGCGCTCCACGCGCTGATTGCCGCTGGCACGCCCGATGGCCATGATGGCCCCGCCGCCGTTGCGCATCGTCGTCTCCACGTCGCGGAAGTCGAGGTTGATGTTGCCTTCCGAGCTGATCGTGATCAATTCCGAGATACCCTTCACGGCATTCTTCAGTACATTGTCGGCCTCAGCCAGCGCATCCTTCAGCGACATCGACTGATCCGAGTAGACGTCGCACAGCCGTTCGTTGTTCACAATCAGGATGGCATCCACGTTCTTGCGCAGTTCGTCGACGCCCTTCAGTGCCTTGATGATCTTGCGGCGGTGCTCAAAGTAGAACGGAATCGTCACCACGCCGATCGTCAGCAGCCCCTTCTCCTTAGCCACACGGGCCACCACCGGCGCTGCTCCTGTGCCCGTGCCGCCACCCATTGTCGCCGTGACGAACACCATCCGTGTCTGTTTGTCCAGCAGCCGTTCGATGTCGTCAAGGCTGCTCTCGGCCTCAGCGCGGCCCACCTCCGGTTTGTTGCCGGCCCCAAGTCCGGCACCCAGCTGCAGCTTCACCGGCACCGGCGAATGGCTCAGCGAGGCACTGTCCGTATTGCACACCGCAAACGACACACCCTGTATATGGTCGTCATACATGCGGCTCACGGCATTACATCCGCCGCCGCCCACGCCAATCACCTTGATGATATTCTGCATCTGGTCCTCAACGGGCCCGAAATCTAATATGTCCTCCATTGTCCTATTCTTATAATTGCAGCGGCAAAATTACAAAAATAAAATCAAACCGGCAAATCTTTCAGCCCTCGCAAGCCTTGCGAGGCCGAAAACGGAGCGGGGACTAACCGAGAGGTGCTTCGTCGGTATTCTCCAACTGCAGCCCAAGCTTGCTCATCAACGAAGACACGCGGGGATTCCGCCCGACCATTTCTTCGAGATAGCGCTGACCATCTTCCTTTGAATAGCTCCTCACGAGCATTGATTGTTTCGAAACCCTGACACGCGACTTTTCCCGCAAACCTTTATGCTTCAGCACCTCCAGTTCCAGCACACCTCGCAAATTCCGGCCGTTGTCATCCACAAAGATATGGTCGGCCTCATAATCCATCATTCCAATCACGACGTCCGACCCGAAGCAGCTTGAGTCCCGATCCAAATCCGTCAGGAACACCCGACGTCCTTCCAGACCATCACGTCCGTTCAGCCACGTCCATGTCGTTGCGACCACCGAGATACCGCATTCCATGGCCAGCCGCTTCAGCGAGGTCCCGTCGTCGCCCAGCCACATGGCATCGTCGAAAAACGCGATCTTCACGTGCTCGCGTTTGATGACATCCATGACATGCTCCAACGAGAAAGCCTTCTTGAAGCCAAACTCCACAAACAGCGGAGCCGCTCTCAGTTTCTCCAAGTACTCTTTCACCGCACCGGCATACATAGGCGAATACAGCACGGAGTGGAGATCACCCGTCTGGATGCCGCAGTAGTAGGCCACCATCATCGACAGCCACACCTGCTCGCTCGTGTAACTTGCATACATATATGTCTCAATCCCCAAGTCAATCGCCATCCGATTCACCTGATGGACGATGAAGGCCGTCTTCCCCACATTCTCCCGTCCGCAAACGGTTGTCAGTTCCCCGGGATAATACCCGCCGATCAGTTCGTCGAGCGGTTTGATCCCCGTTTCTATCGGCTTCGGCTCCACGGCCATTGCCTCGTTGATTATTTCACTCACATGCTTCATTCTGCTCATTGTTATTTATTTAGGAATTGTCGTTTAATTCTTCTTGTATGGATTGGCATGAGGTTTTGCCCATGGCACGTTTTGGCTTCAGCCTTCCCTTCATTGCGTTTTCCGCTGTTTTATCATCATTTGGGTGATGTTTTTGTCACTTTGGGCGACC
>JAFUEP010000003.1 GCA_017470345.1 Prevotella sp. | reverse complement strand
TCATCTCAGAGAGCTGTAACTGAGAGTTGAACTCAGGACCTCTTCCTTACCAAGGAAGTGCTCTACCACTGAGCTATTACAGCATTGTTCGTTTATAGAGCGGAAAACGGGGCTCAAACCCGCGACCCCCAGCTTGGAAGGCTAGTGCTCTATCAACTGAGCTATTTCCGCAAGTACGGCATCTCGGCTTCGCCTCAGCAAAAGCGAGCTTTTGCGCTCGGCTTGCACTCAATTCCGCAAAAACAACTTCTCGTGAGAGTGGGAGGTGATGGATTCGAACCACCGAAGTCGAAAGACAACAGATTTACAGTCTGCCCCATTTGGCCGCTCTGGAAACCTCCCAATATTTTTGCCGGCTGTCAGCATGTTTGCTTCTTGCCTTTTTCCAACCGGACGATGCTCTCGCGCATCCTCCGCTTTCCTGAGCCTCTTGTCGGATTCGAACCAACGACCCCGAGATTACAAATCACGTGCTCTGGCCAACTGAGCTAAAGAGGCTTTTTGAAGCAGCCGCTCTCGTTTCAGATTTACGACCTGTTGGAAAACGGCTGCAAAGTTACGACTTTTTTTTGAACTACCAAAATTTTTCAGCGTTTTTTTTAGTAATTCCTCGATTTTTCTTTATTTTTCTGCAGTTGGACCTTCAAAGAGTCGACACAGAGGTCAATTCCCTCCTCAAATGTGTCGTTCACTTTCTCTACGTGGAATGTGCTCCCAGGCACCGTCACGGTGACGCTCGTTTCCTTATTTTGAGCCGTAGCAGGTTTCACAACTTTCAATTGCACCTCTACTTTCTGAATATCTTCGTACGACTTTTCTAACTTGGCGACCTTCTTCTCGATGAACGCCTCTAACTTCTCGGTAGCGTCGAAATGGATCGACTGAATCTTAATTTCCATAGTTACCTCCTATTTTTTTAAAAAAGTTAAACTATAAAGTGTATCACTTGCCCCTTGGATGGGCATCTTTGTAAACTCGTCGGAGCTGCTCAAACGTAGTGTGGGTGTAGATCTCGGTTGTCTCGAGGCTCTCATGTCCCAACAGCTGGCGGACGCTTTCGAGTCCGGCATCATGGTTGAGCAGTGCCGTGGCGAAGGTGTGACGCAGGACGTGGGGCGACCGTTTCTTCAGGGTCGACACCCTTGTAAGCTGACGCTTCACCTCGACGTAGACTTGCTGTCCCGTCATGCGCTTCCCCCTCAGATTGAGGAAGAGTGCGTCAGCGTCGTTGCGCACCATCTGGCTGTCGCGCACCTCGATATAGTGTCCGAGTGCGTCGGCCAGCTCTTCGCCGAAGGGAATGATGCGCTGCTTGTTGCGCTTGCCGGTCACCTTCAGCTGCCTGGCAGCCATGTCGATGTCGGCATCATTCAGCCCCGTCAGCTCTGCGCGCCGGATTCCGGTCTCATAGAGTAATAATATAATGGTACGTGCGCGTACATCTTTATAATCATCACTCCACTCCTCCTTGTCCAGCAGGCGGTCCACCTCGCTCTCCTTGAGGAATTGCGGCAGTGGCTTGCGCTTCTTCGGTCCCGTGATGTGGTGGGCAGGATCGCGCTCGACCAGCCGTCGCGACAGGGCGAACCTGTAGAACGACCTGAGGGCCGAGAGGCCCGTGTTGACGGTCGAGGCGATGTTTCCCTTGTCCATGAGATGCTCCATCCACCCTCTGATGAGGTCGGCATCCACCGATGCCCAGTCGAGCGTCTCATCCTGAGCCTTGAAGTAGTCCTCGAAGTCACGAAGACTCTGTTCGTAGCGCTTGACGGTCAGCATGCTGCGGTTCCGTTCAAAGCGCAGATAGCTCAGGAAAAGGTCTATCACGGAATTTGGCTACGAATTTACGGAAATTTTATGAAACTACCAAATTTTCCGACGACTTTTTTTACTGGTCCTCGGCTGTACGGAGCTGCTGCACGTAAACGGCGTGCTCCATCTTCAGGCGCTTCAGCACAGAGGGTTTGTCGAATTGCTGACGACGACGCAGTTCTTTCACGACACCAGTCTTCTCAAACTTTCTCTTAAACTTCTTGAGGGCCTTTTCGATGTTCTCGCCTTCTTTTACGGGTACGATAATCATACTTTTTCTTGATTTTAATGTTTAATTGTTAGACATAAATGTGCATCGCACGCCTACGCGCACGATTTTGCGGGTGCAAAGGTACAACTTATTTTCCAAACAGCCAAATATTTACGTCCATTTTTTACTTTCCGCCTGCATTCCCTCATTCCGATGCCGCCGCACAGGGAATTATTCACACCCGAATGTGTTGAATGCTTCGCGTCTTACAAAAAACGAATCAAAACCAATAAAACAAAATAAAACATTTTATCTTTTGGATGTATTATTGAACCACGAATTACTCGAATTATCCTTTCTTCATGTATTCTAATTCGTGAAATTCGTGGTTCTCCATGACTTCCGAAAGATAAATTTTTTATTGGTTTTGATTGTTTTTTGTAAGACCGCAAAGCGGCAAAACGAATCGCCGGGAAAGAGACATAAAAAACCGCAAAACGGTGCTTCTCGGAGGTAATATAGGGGTATATTACTTTCAAAAAGCACCGTTTTGCGGTTTTGAGCGCTCACGTCAGCGGCGCATCTCGAGGTATTTGTTGACGACGCTGACGGAGAGCTGCTGCGGAGTGCAGAGCAGGGCCTGGATGCCGTACTGGCGGAGGGTCTGGACGACGAGGCGCTGCTCGTAGAGGAATCGCTCACCGACGCTGTGCTGATAGCACTCCTCGGTGGTCTTCGACGGGGTGCGGACATAACGGCGCAGCTCCTGGTCCTCGAAGAAGACGACGAGCAGGCGGTGGCGGCGGGCCAGCTGGCGGAGATAGCCGAGCTGGCGGTGGAGGGCCGTCATCGAGGTGAAGGATGTGAAGAGGATGAGCAGCGAGCGACGGCTGACGTGGCGGGCCATTCCGGCGAGCAGGGCGGAATAGTCGGTCTCCTCGAAGCGGGTCTGCTCGGCATAGAGGGCTTCGAGGAGGGTCTGCATGTGGCCGGGCTGTCGCGAGGCGCTGACGAAGGTGTCGAAGGCGGAGCTGAAGGTGACGAGTCCGGCGCGGTCCTGGCGGTTGATGGCGACAAACGACAGCACGAGGGAGGCATTGACGGCATAGTCGAGCAGCGTCATGCCGCCAAAGGTCTGCTGCATCATGCGCCCCTTGTCGACGACGCAGTAGACCTGCTGCGAGCGCTCCTCCTGATAGACGTTGACCATGAGTTCGTGGCGGCGGGCCGTAGCCCGCCAGTTGATGGTGCGGTAGTCGTCGCCGTCGACGTAGCCTTTGATCTGCTCAAAGTCGGTGTTGTGGCCGATACGGCGGATGCGCTTGATGCCCATCTCGGTGAGGTTGTTGCTCATGGCCAGCAGCTCATACTGCCGCAGCATCATATAGCTCGGATAGACCTTCACGTCGACGGGCTCGCAGAGCGTGAAGCGCCGCTCGGCGAGGCCGAGACGGGTGCGGACGAAGACGCGCACGCGGCCAAAACCGTAGACGCCGCGCTGCGTGGGCGTCAGCTCATAGCGGATGGTGGCCTCGCCCCGGGGGCGGAGGGGCGCACGGAACAGGACGTCGCGCCGCTGGAAGACGACGGGGATCTCGTCGATCGTCTCCGTAGCGACGGCAAAGGGATAGTCGCTCTCGAGGCGGATGCTGACGGGGTTGGCATCGCCGTTGGAGAAGCGGTCGGACAGGGTGCGCCAGCCCCTGATGCCCTGCTTGCGGCTCCAGAGCAGCGCCACGTCGGCCATGAGGGCCAGCATGAGCAGCGCCAGCAGCACCTTGCCGATGCCAAACAGCACCGGCTCGACGGCTCCGGCCGCCATCACGAGGATGACCACGAGCATCAGCCAATAAAAGCGCTTCGCAATAAACACCGCCCTATATCTCTTATCTCTTATCTATTATCTTTTATCTATTATCTTTATATCTACTTCGGCACTTCCACCTTCTCGATAAGACGCTGGACAGCCTTCAGCGGCGTGATGCCCTCCATCTCGGCCTCGGCCGTGAGCACCAGGCGGTGCTGCAGCACGCTGGGGGCTACGAGGCGCACGTCGTCGGGCGTGACGAAGTCGCGACCCTGCAGCAGGGCATAGGCCTTCGACGCCTGCAGCAAAGCCACGGAGGCACGGGGCGAGGCCCCGAGGAAGACGGCCTTCGACTGTCGGGTCTGGACGATGATGTCGGCGATGTAGCGCAGCAGGGCGGGATCGACGAAGACCTCGTCGAGCAGGCTGCGCATGGCGAGCAGCTCGTCCTTGGCAATGACGGGTCGAACGTCGTCGAGGGTCGTCAGCTGACGGTTCTCATGATGCCGCCGCAGGATCTCCACCTCCTCGTCGACCGTGGGGTAGCCCATCGTCAGCTTCATCATGAAGCGGTCGGTCTGGGCCTCCGGCAGCTTGTAGGTGCCCTCCTGTTCCACGGGGTTCTGCGTAGCCAGGATGGTATAGAGCGGCCCCATCGGATGGGTCACGCCGTCGAGCGTCACCTGGCGCTCCTCCATGACCTCGAAGAGTGCGGCCTGCGTCTTGGCCGGGGCGCGGTTGATCTCGTCGACGAGGACGATGTCGGCAAAGACGGGCCCGCGGTGGAAGTCGAACGCCGAAGTCTGCATGTTGAACACGTTGGTGCCGAGGACGTCGCTGGGCATCAGGTCGGGGGTGAACTGCACGCGGCTGAAGCGGGCGTCGATCAGCCGGGCCACGAGACGGGCCGTCAGCGTCTTTGCCACGCCCGGCACGCCCTCGATGAGCACGTGGCCGCCGGCCAGGATGGCCGTCAGCAGCAGGTCGACGGTCTCCGACTGTCCGACCACCACCTCGGCGATGGCCTTCCGCAGTGTCTCGATTTTCTCGGCAAAGGCGGTCAGGTTGATTCTTTCTTCCATTTTCTTCTTTTTATTTCGTTTTTTTTCTTTATTTCGTTATTTCGATATTCCGTTATATCGATATTCCGGGATTTCGGGATTTCGGGATTCCGGGAAATCTTATTCCGCGGTTCCGGAGATTCTCCGGATGATGTCGTTCATGTTGTCGATATGGGTGCGCATCTCCTCGGGCGTCACGACGTGATGGCCGGTTGTGGCCTCGCGGGCATTAGCGATGCGCAGGCGCAGCTCGTCGTAGGTCAGCCCCGAGAGGCGGGCCAGCTGATGCAGCTCGTCGGCCTCGGCCGTGAGGAGGTCGATGCCCGTCAGTCGGCGCACCACCTCCGACGCATATTGCAGCTTGCGCTCCACCAGACCGCGATGGTCGCCCTGCTGCCAGGCCAGCGTGCCGACAAGCCTGACCAGCTCGAGGTTGGCATTCTTCGGCGGCGCCACCACGGGGATGACGCGCTGGCGCCGACGGGCCGTGAAGATCATCAGACAGAGGACGGTGAGCACCGCCAGATAGAGCGCCCAGCGCAGCGGCGGCCGCTGCAGCAGGACGTAGAAGGGCGACTGCTCCGTCTGGGCGATCCCCTTCATATAGGCCTCGGTGCGCACGACGGGCATGCTGCTCATCCGCCCCATCAGCCGGCAGATATAGCCTCGGATGCCATCGTGCAGCATGCCGTAGTTGGTCATGAGCAGGGGCGTGGAGGCCACGATGAGTTGCCCCCGCCCCATGGGGAACGACAGGGCGACGCAGCCAAGGCTGTCGACGGTGGCCAGCACCTCATGGCTGACCGAGTCGTCGACGTGGATGATGCGCTCGATCATGCTGGCAGGCAGAACCGTCTCGTGGGCGTCGGGGCGCCAGGTGATCGTCGCGGCCTCATCGTCCGACGTCAGGTAGCGCTGCATGGAGAAGTGGCCGTTCCACATCATCGCGATGCCGAGCGAGTCGTCCAGACCGTCCATCCAGGGGCAGCCGACGATCATCACCACATGGCCGGCCTCGGTGAGTTCACGGAGTTGCCGGACCGACGCCTCGTCGAACCCCTGCTCCGTATGGATGAGCAGCCCGTGGGGCGAGGCCATGAAGGCAGAGTCGCGCTGAAGCTGCCATAGCGACTGGCGGGTGACGCTGTAGCCACGGGGCATCGAGGCCGCCAGCAAAGAGTCGAAGACGAGGCAGCCGAAGGGCTGGTCGTCGCCGTGGGCATAGGTGGGCGTCCAGTTGAAATGGCGCGGCATGCGCCACTGTGCGATGTAGACGAGCGCCAGCAGTCCCAGGATGAGCAGGATGAACTTACGGTTCACGTCTCACCTCCTTTCCCGACGACGACCGCGGCCTGCAGGCGCCGCATCTCGGCAAAAGTGGACGCCGTCGCCTCAAAGTTGCCATAGCGGACGCGGACGAACTGGTGCGACAGCTCGCTGAAGGCCCCCTGCCCCACCTCGCGCTCATATTGCCGGGGCGTCTTCGAGGGATGCCAGTCTATCTGTCCGCTGTCACTCAGGCGCCGCAGCGTCTGCAGATAGACGAGTCGGACCGCCTGACGGTAGTCGCCGCGGGCTTCGGCTGCGGCGAGCTCTGCGTCGAAGTCGATGCCATAGATGGTGTCCTCGGCAATGGTATAGTCCGTCGCCGCCGCCTTCTCGCTGCGCATGAACAGACCGGCACGCCGCCACCAGACGAGCCACGCCAGCACGCCGACGGCCAGCCCGCCGATGACCAGCAGGGCGTAGTAGACGGCCTGGCTGTCGAGGGCCGTGCCGAGCGTGTCGTTGAGCCACCGGCTGATGACCTCGCCCAGATATTCCATCAGGCTCTGTCGCCCTTCGAATATCTCGCGGTCATAGTCGTAGCGGCTGTCAGCCTGCCACGTCGCCACCAGTGCCGAGTCAATCTGAAGCGGATCCACCCCCTATCTATTATCTATTATCTTTTATCTATTATCTCCTAAATCGTGTCCAGCTCCTCAAACCGATCGATCCCGGCGGCCACCCCCACCCCGTCGATCTTGTCGCTGGCGTGACCATACTGGATGGTCTGGCCGACCATGAGGAGGGCACTGTAGAGCAGATAGCCCAGACACATCCACACACACGACAGATACTGCAGGAAGGCATAGCCCGGCGAGCCGACGAAGCCGCCGCCCTCGCCCTGGAGGGTGAACAGCATGCCGAAGACCGCCAGCAGATACCAGGGCAGGAAGGTCAGCGTCTGCAGCAGCGAGCCGATGAGCCCCAGCACGAAGTCGACGGCGAAGATGCCGCCCCACGTGGCGAAGCCCAGCCGCCACGACTTCTGCAGCGCCTCGACGATGCCGATCTCGTCCTCCATCATGTAGATGGGTATCGACAGCGTGAAGGGCAGCACGATGGCGATGAGCGCGATGTAGAAGAGGACGGTCACGACGGCGCCGACGACGGGGCTGATCGAGAACATCAGCACCAGCAGCAGGGCTGCCAGCGCGCCGATGCACAGGCCGATGAGGATGGCGGCCCCCATCAGCTTCAGCGTGCGCACCATGCAGCGCTTCAGCTCGGGCTTCAGCTCGGCCGTCGTCAGGGTCTGCAGGCGGTCGTTGGCCGGGCGCCGGAAGTAGAGCCGCATCAGTGCATAGACGAGCCCCGACAGCACGACGCCGGCTACGATGGAGCAGACGGTCAGTCCGACGGTCGTGCCCGCGATGCGGGCGATGGCTGACACGTCGAAGCCCTCGCCGCCGGCAGCCACCTCGGTCATCACCCCCATGTAGCCACTGAAGAAGTTGTTCATGAAGAAGGCCAGCACGATGCTGACGGGCAGCATCAGATAGACAAAATACTTCATCATCGGGCGCCACGTGTCCTTGATGAAGGCGAAGGTGTCCGAGATTTTCTCACTGAACGTACGCGTGCGGTACAGTTCCACTTTAGGTCTCACGTATTCCATGATGTCTCTTATAGGGTAAAACAATGTAATAGCCAATGACAAACGCCAGCGACAGGCCGATGACCATGAGCCTCAGCGTGTCGGGCCACTCCGTGTGGCGCGTCATGAAGCTCTCGATGAAGCCCGCCACACAGAAGATCGGCACCGTGCCGACGACGATCTTCAGCCCCTGCCTGGCCCCGCGGCGCAGGGCGTAGGCGCGCGAATAGGTGCCGGGGAAGAGCAGGCCCGAGCCCAGCGCCATGCCTGCGGCGCCGGCCACGATGATGGCCGAGATCTCGAGCGTGCCGTGCAGCCATACGGCCAGCATCGACTCGCCCAGCAGTCCCTGCTGCAGGAAGAAGGTCTGGAACGAGCCCAGCATGATGCCGTTCTGCATGAGCAAGTAGCCCGTGCCCAGCGGCGTCAGCAGACCCGCGGCGAAGACGAGGAACGAGACGTAGATGTTGTTCATCGTGATGCCGGCGAACATCGCGTCGGCCGGCTGCGAGCCGTAGACGCCCATCGGCTCGCCCCGCGCGATGTTGTCGAGCGTCATCTCGACATAGCCGTTGCCCATGATGAGGCGGCAGAAGTCGGCGTCGAGCCACTGCGAGACGATGCCCACGACGACGCTCACGGCAAACACCAGGGCCGACCACGCCAGGAAGCGGCGCGACTGCCACATCGTCAGGGGCACCTCCTGCGTCCACATCGTCACGAGGCGGCTCCATCGCTCGCGCTTGTTGCGATAGATCTCGTTGTGTAGCGCCGACGCCAGGTTGTTCAGGTAGAGCGTGATGCGCGACTGCGGATAGTGGGTCTGCGCGAAGCTCAGGTCGCTCGTCAGGTCGATATATGCGTCGGCCACGACGTCGGCCTGCAGCGTGCGTGCCGCCTCGGCGACACCCTCGTAGGAGCGCCACTTCTCGATGTTACGCCGTATGAACTGCACCTCTTTCATGCCCCGTTTCCGAAAGTTTTCTGCAAATATGGGGCAAAAGTAAGAAATAATTCTTAATTTTGCAACGAAATTCAAAGAAAACTACATAGCGACATGGCAGAAACAGGCATTTTGACGGCTCAATACGTGCGCATCGAACAGCCCGTGGCCAGCATCGGCGACCGCATGCTGGCCCAGATGGTCGACTGGCTCGTCCTCCTGGCCTACACCGTCTTCATGTGGCGGTTCATCACCCTGGCACGCCTCGACAGCCTCTGGCCCTCGCTCATCCTGCTCGTCTTCCCCCCACTCTTCTACACCCTCCTCATGGAGCTTCTCAACCGCGGACAGACCATCGGCAAGATGCTGCTCCGCATACGCGTCGTCAGCCTCGACGGCTCGCAGCCCACCATGGGCGCACTCCTCCTGCGATGGCTCCTCTGGATCGTCGACGGCCCCGCGCTGTCGTTCCTCGGCGTCCTCGTCGCCATCTTCACCCCACGCACACAGCGGCTGGGCGACCTGGCCGCCGGCACCGTCGTCATCAAGCTCCAGGACTATCGCCGCCTGCAGGTCTCCCTCGACGACTACGACTACCTGTCACAGGGCTACACGCCGCGCTATCCTTCCGCCGCCGACCTGTCGCTCGAGCAGATCGAGGTCATCCGCCGCACCCTCACCACCCCCACCGCCGACCAGCCCCAGCGTCTGCAGGCCCTGGCCGACAAGGTCAGCCGCCGCCTCGCCGTTGCCCCCCAGGAGCCCTCGCCCGCCCAATTCCTTGAGCGCGTCATCCGCGACTACCAGTACTACGCGCTTGAAGAACTTTGAATAAAGGTTGAAGGAGAAAGGAGGAAGGGATTGAAGGTTGAAGGAGGAAGGGATTGAAGGTTGAAGGAGGAAGGAGGAAGGTTGATGGGTCGGCTTCGCCGAGGTTGAAGTTTGAAGGTTAAAGGTTGAAGTTTGTATGCGCAGCCTATCTATTATCTATTATCTTTTATCTATTATCTAAGAAAAACGGCCGCCATCCTCACGGACAGCGGCCATAGGCAAAAATACAAAAATTTTAATTGTACAAAATACCTGGCGGCGACCCTCACGGGCGGCACACAGTGGCCAGTTTTCCTTTTATCAGCAAGCTGATTAATCTTCGTCCCAGAAGCCGCCGCGACGCGACAGGGCATCGCCCTCGGCCTCGCTGTCGATGAGCTTGCCTTCGCCGCTCTCGCCGCCCTCGCTGAACGAGAAGTTGTCTGAACCGGCCATCAGCTGCTGTTGTATCTCGATGTCGAACTTTGTGAGTTCGGGTGTCATATATGTCTTTTTCATTGTCGTTGTTCTCCTATTAGATTAATTATTTGAAAATAACTTTCTTTCCGTTCATGATGTAGAGACCCTTCGTAGGCTGAGCCACGCGCACGCCCTGCAGGTTGTAGACCTCCATCGACTGCCCTGCCTCAGCGCCGACGCTCTCGATGCCGTTAGCCTCGCCCTCGCTGAAGCCGATGAACGAGCGCACGTTTGAACCGGCATTCAGGTAAGCGCGGTGAGCTGCCACCTTGCTGCCCGTCGACTTCACCTTATAGAAACCAAGGCCCTCCGAGCCATTGTTCAGGATATAGCAGCCTGCATCGCTGACAGTGATGTCCGTCAGCGTGCCGACGAACTTATTGCCATCGACGGCAGCCACCGTGCCCGTAGCCACAGGCACCACGTTCGAGGCGGCAGCACCAGCGGGATTGCGCAGCAGCACACCCGTCTCGGCAGGCACCTGCTGCACGCGGCTAAACGTAATCGTGCTGCCCGACACCGTAGCCGTATAGGCATACATATCCGTGAACGCCGTCAGGTCAAGGGCGCAGTCTGTAAAGTAAGTAGCCATACCGGCAGAGGTGATGCTCACCTGCTCGGCGACCTTCTCAATCTCGGAAGTATTCTTCAAGCCAGGGGAACCAAAATACTTGAACACATCAGCACGAACCAGCACCTGAGCGACACTCACGTTGTAGGGCTTGTCGACTGGATTGAAGTTTATACGAGGTTCAGTCTCATTCACTAATTGTACAGGAATAATATATTCACTATCCGTCTCATCATAACTATCAGCCAGAGCAAGGTTAGATGCCTGGAAATTAGCAACGACATTAGTCGGCTGACTATTGCTTCCATAGCTACCTACGATAAAGCCTTTCACCCAAATATCGCCAGCAACGGACGTACCGCTGGTATTGCTTGGTTCCATTGCAATTACCTCCAAAACGCTATAAGGATTGTTCTTCGTTCCCTTAGCATTGGGATCATAGATAATCACCTTAAACTCTGCAGTTGCAGGTTTGTAAGTATCATTGCCTGCAAAGGTTGCCGTCATGGTTGCCTCGCCAACAGCCTCAGTAGCCACGATGAACGCACCATCCACTTCTGTGATAATATCATCATTTGACGAAGAATAGGTAACTGATAAATTAGCAGGGTTATTCAGAGTGGGCAATTCGTAATCACCCTCTGCGGCATTAAGAGCGATCCTTACCTCTTCACTACTGAAATTAAGCGTAGCTTCCTGACGCTCGTCTGCTGGTCCCTCCTCAACTAACTGGTAAACATTAATGGCATGAGGATAGGATGTCAGATTGCTTGTTGCATATGCCTTATATGATCTATTTGAGGCAGAAGCAAATCCTAAAAAACGGTTGCTATTATTCGTATTCTGAATTAGAACTGTACCATCACTTTGGAAATTGAATGCCCAGTTAGAACCAGTCCCATTGAACGAAATAGTCGTACTACTTGAATTTGCAAGTAGGTTTGACTGACCATTTGCTTTATTGTAGACATTCACCATCTTGAAGCTTGAATTTGAGGCTTCCAATGTCCACACATAGGTTTCGTTTCCAGTCAAGCCTTCGGTACTGTAGGTATTTGTTGTTTGCAGTGCGCTACTAGCAACGGTATTGTTCATCACATAGCCATCCTGTTCAAACACATACAGTTTGCCAGCCGAAACTTGAGTAACTTTTTCAAGCTTGTAGGTTGTGTCGGCCCATGCCGACCCTGCCCCTGCGACCATCATAGCGAGCAGGAGCGCAAAATTAGATAGTAGTTTTTTTACCATAATAATATAAAGTTAGTTTAACAATAGTTACTGACATTATGTGTGGGGTGTTGATGTCCGTACTTACTCGGCCTTGCGGTCGCTTGCCGTTGCAAGAACTTTATATTAAAAGAAAGAAAGCGCGAACCCACCTATATCCAGACCAGGTTCGCAACAACCTTACAAAACATATAGGCGGCCCACGCTTATGAAGCGTGTGCCACAAATGTTTTGTATTGCCCTTCGATCCATGTCGAGGTTGCGATTCGGTCTGGATTTGAGCACTTCCGCGGGTCCTTCCCACGGATTCGGGTGCAAAGTTACAACTTATTTTCGTTATGACAAAGAAAAGGAAAAGTTTTTTCATGCAAATTTTATCGCAGAGGGCAATAGAGGCGTTGGAGGAAAGTGCCGTCACGACATGACGGCATGCGGTCACGTCGTGACGGCATGAAATCACGTCGTGACGTCATGCCGTCACGCCGTGCCGTAATTTTTTTAAAACGAGAAGAAATCAATATGATGATACATGCCCGACAGCTGTCAACGCCCCCCTGCCCCCCTCTAATCTTAGAGGGGGAGTTGGATACTACCGCAGGAGCAGATGAGCACAGTGACACCAGCGGATGGGGGCGGCATGCACGCTATCTGACTCCCCCTCTAAGATTAGAGGGGGGCAGGGGGGCGTTGACTGCCGTCGGGAGTTTAACACCACATTGAGATATTAAAAAAACTTGGAAATTATTATTTCTAATTCTTGCTAATTCCTTTCATAAAATATAGGACATACATTATTTTTGATTCATTCATGGACTATTCTTGCACATTACATGTAGCGCCGCAGGCAGATTCTTTCTATTGTCTGCGACGCTACATATAATGCACATCAATTGGGCATGAATGATTCATATAATATTTTTGAATCATTACATGGGCCATTCACGGAAATTACATGTAGCGCCGCAGGCAGATTTTTTCGACAGAATAAGTGGACCCGATTATTTCAGTTCTACGGTGTAGCTGCCAGCGGCGTAGTCGCGGGGTTCGGAGCCGTCGGGCAGGGTGACGGTGGCCGTGGTGCCTTCGGGGATGGTGAACTGCCATGTGCAGCGGTCGCCGTCGTAGCGCCAGGCGCTGCGGATGAGGCCTGCTGGCGAACGGAACTCAGCCTCGAGGTGGCCCAGCCGCGGGTCGGGCACGGGGCTGAGCAGGATGTGTCGGAAGCCCGGGTCGGCCGTGTCGGCGCTGATGCCTGCTGCCGTCTCCCATAGCCACTGGCAGACGCACCCGTAGGCATAGTGGTTGAACGAGTTCATGCCCTGTGGCCCCATGCCGCGGTCCTGCATGTAGCTGTTCCATCGCTCCCAGACGGTGGTGGCGCCCTGGTCGACGCTGTAGAGCCACGAGGGGTTGCGGCGCTGGAGCAGCAACGAGTAGGCCACGTCGGCGAGTCCGCAGTCGGTGAGTGTCTGCATGAGTATCGAGGTGCCGAGGAATCCGGTCTGCAGGCATCCGTCGTGGTCCTGGATGTTCTGGCGCAGCCGCTGGATCATGTCCTGGCGGGCGTCGCCCTCTACGAGCTGGCATCGCAGGGCGAAGAGTGCGGGCGTCTGCATGGTGTTGAGGATGGGCGTGCGGAAGGTGCCGTCGTCAGCGAGGAAGGTCTCCTTCAGGTAGGCTTTCGCCTCGCGGGCCATCTGCTCGTAAGGGGCGGCGTCGCGGCCTGTGGCGCGGGCCATGTCGGCCATCATCTGCGCATCGGTCAGCCAATAGCAGGCCGAGAGATAGTTCCAGTAGCTGACGGCCTCGGGCAGAGGCTGTCCGTCGCGGAAGGCGCCGCCGCCACAGCTCTCCAGGGGCTCATAGCTCAGCCAGTCGGCCCACTGGTAGTTGCCGTTCTCGCCGATGAGTGCCTGGTGGTCATAGCGCACAGCACTCACGTGCTGCATGAAGCGGTCCATCGACTGCCAGCACTCGCTGACGATGGCCGTGTCGGCAAACTGCTTCCAGACGGTCCAGGGCACGATGATGCCGGCGTCTGTCCAGCCCAGGCGGCACATCTCGCCGCCATACTGCGCCGTGGGTGCCACGCCGGGGAACCCGCCGAGGGGGCCCTGCGAGTCGCGCATGTCGCGCATCCACTTATGGAAGAACAGGCGGGTGTCGGCAAAGAAGGTGCCGGTCTCGGAGAAGACCTGCGTGTCGGCCGTCCATCCGAGGCGCTCGTTGCGCTGCGGGCAGTCGGTGGGGACCGAGAGGTAGTTGGAGCGCATGCCCCACAGGGTGTTCTGGATGAGGCGGTTGACGAGGTCGTTGCCCGTGGTCAGCCGACCCGTCTCCAGGCTCAGGGCGATGGACGTGACGGGAATGGACTTGATGCTGCGGAACGTGACGCGACCGGTGGCCGTCAGTGCGATGTAGCGATAGCCGAAGAAGGTGGTGCGGGGCCTGTAGGTGGCCCACGTCGAGGCGGCGCCGGCCTGCGGGCCGAAGGTGTAGTCGAGGCGCATGTGGGTGCGTCCGGCCCTGAGGTTGTCGCGATGGACCGACCCCTCGGGGCCGTCCATGCCACGCTGTCGGGCACCGAGACTATCGTTGAGCAGCTCGCCGGGCAGACAGGTCAGGACGGTGCCCTCGTCGGCCTGGAAGGTGAACTCCGGCACGGCGGCGCAGTTCTGGCCGAAGTCGACGACGAGCGTCTGGCCCTTGTCGAGCGTGATGGGCTCGCCCTGAGCATAGTCGCGGTCGATGACGACGCGGCCGAAGCGGCCCTCGGCCGTGTCGCTGACGGCCGTCCATGTGTAGGCCCTGACGGGCTGGAGGGCGAGGTCGTCGCGATGATAGACCTCGGCGCCGCCGGTGGGCAGGATCTCGCCCTGGAACTCGCGGTTGACAATGGGCGTGCGGAGCATGTCGTCGCTGAGGGCGAGGCGGGCGTCGTAGGCCTCGCCGTCGAAGATGCCGGCGTGGGTGACGGGTCCGGCGATGGCGGCCTGCCAGTGGATGGTGTCGGTGCCCAGCTGGCGAGTGGTGCCGTCGGCATAGGTCAGCTCGAGCACGCCGCGGAAGGCGCAGCGGTGGCCCACCATGCCGTCGTGGCCCCAGGGCGTGACAATCTTGTCGGCCCACCAGCCTGGCGTCACCTGCACGGAGAGGCGGTTGCGGGCGCCCTTGTCCTTCTGCAGCTGTGGGAGGACGTCGTAGGTGAACGCGCGGCGCGTCTTCCCGGGATGGGTGAAGCCGGGCTTGAGCACCTCGCACCCGACGAGCTGGCCGTTGACGTAGAGGTCGTAGACGCCCAGCGCCGTGGTCATCCAGCGGGCGCTGACGACGCGGTCGGCGTTCTCAATGTCGCTGACGAACCAGCTGGCGCCGTCGGCAGCGCGGCCGTGCTCGTGGTCGTCGACGGGCCCCGTGACGACGGGTGCGTCGGCCACTGAGATCCACTCTGAGGCGTCCCACGCCTCGCTGCCCAGCGCCTCGACGAGGGCACTGGGCTGACTGGCGGCGCCGCTGTTGCAGCCCGTCGTGAGCAGTGCGACGGCCACCGCCGTCAGCGCTGCACAAAAGCAAAAAGCATGTCTCTTCATTATGTTTATTGGGTTTAATTGTAGTAAGGTTCGTTATAGTTATAGATAAATCATTGGATTGTTGATGTTGCGGACAATTCGCGGGATTGTTGAAGTTGCGGACAATTCGCGGGATTGTTGAAGTTACAGACCCCACCCCCAACCCCTCCCCTTGAAGGGAGGGGAGCGGCTGCGCCGTCATTCCCGTCGGACGTCGCGGTAGCTACTTCTCAACATCGGGGAGGCTGTGTGGGGTCTTGAGGGGCTTCTCCCCTCCCCTCAAGGGGAGGGGTTGGGGGAGGGGTCTCTATCGTCTAAACTCCTATACTCCTTAACTCCTAAACTCCCAGCATACTCCTAAACTCCCAAAGACTCCTAGCCTCCCAAAGACTCCCAGCCTTCTCCCCCACCCTAATAGACCGGATAATAGAGGTCGCTGCGGAGGACGGCCTGGACGCCGGGGTCGCTGTAGAGGCCGATGCGGGCGGGGACGGCCTTGGGCATGTCGACCGTGGCGAGACAGCGGTTGTCGGCGAAGATGCTGACCTCGCGGCCGCGCTTCTCGACGCGCAGCTGGTTCTGCTGCTGGAAGAGGCGGGTGGTCTTGAGCTTATAGACGAGGCGGCTGTGCTCCGTCGGGTCGACGTTGATGAGGCGCAGGGCCTGGGTCGTGACGGCAGGGAACGTGACGCGCTGCCATGCGGCCAGGGGGCTGTCAGCGGTCTGATAGTCGACGGGCTTCCATCGATTGCCGTCGGCCGCATCAAGGTATTCGAGGGTCATGCGGCCGGCCATGTCGGCATTATAGGAGCGACGGGCGGAGGCGCTGAGCCCCAGGTCGCGGGCATAGGTGTCGTTGTCGGCGTCGAGATGAGGATACCACACCTCAGTGACGTCGGTGGGCGTGTCGAAGCGATACTGCTTCTCGAAGGAGTCGGTGTACTTGATGTCAGGATAATGGACGGCGGTGTAGGCCAGGGGCACCTCCGTGACCTTAGTTTGCCCCTTGACTGTCTGCTCGACGACGAGCAGGTGGCGGAGGGCATCGATCGTGGCCCGGACGTAGTTGCGGGCGTCGACATAGGCGGCATAGACGCCATAGCGGCCCTGGGCGGTCGCGCCGTTGTCGAAGCAGGCGCTGAACTCATAGTCCATGGCGACCGGGCCCTTCAGCAGGTCGCCGGCGGGCAGCGGCAGTCCGTCGGCCGTGGGCTGCACCTCACCCCATCCGCTGAAGCGGTCGGCATACTCGTCCCATCCGTCGTTGTAGCTGACATAGTCGAGGTCGTAGCCGGCGGCAGCGGCGATGATGTCGTGCGGCGTGACGTCGACATCGGCCTCGTCGCGGACGAGCACGCCGTCGCGCCAGAGAGTCAGCCGGCGGTGGTTCTTCTCCATGCGCCACACCTCGGCAGGCCCGCCGCTGCGGGGACGGGCGGTGACCTCGAGGAGATAGCTGTCGGAGAAGGGCACGGCGTCGAGCGACGTGCCGCTGTACTGCGGCCGGGCCGGTGCGGCATGGAAGCCGCCGGTGTTGTGGCCGCTGATGCTGTCGACGGTGAGGCGGCTGCCCAGGAAGTGGATGCGGTCGATGTACTGGTCGCGGCGGAACCCCTCGTTGGCCATGTAGACGAGCCACCACTCCCATCCGTTCGGGCCGCGCACGATGTTGGGCTGGCCGGGGGTGAGCAGCAGCGGACCGTCGGCCAGGGGCTGCTCGCCGCGCGTGTCGTAGAGGGCGAGGGCGACGAGGCGGGACGCGTTGGGCCGGTCGATGACGAAGATGTTCTCGCCCTGGCGGAGCCAGCTGCCGTCGATGGTCATGACCTTGTAGTCGGCCCGCGCGTCGGTCATCACCTGATGGCCGTTGAGCGACACCTTGATGCCGCCCCGCTGGGCCAGCTTCAGCAACAGGCGGCCGGGGACGGGGCGGGCGACGGTGAACGTGATGGTGTCGCTCGCGAGGTCGACGGCGTTGTAGCCCTCGGCGCCATAGCGGATGAGGTCGGTGTAGTCATGGTCGAGCAGGTCGGTCTGCGGGCTGACGACGGGATGCGAATACTTGTTGCCGGGATTGAAGCCAAGGGGCGAGGTGGCTTCGCTGACGCCGAGCCGGTAGTTGCCGTATTCGGCGGCGGTGTGGTTGGCGTTGTACATCATGTAGTAGCGCCCATGATACTTGATGACGAAGGGGCCCTCGGCCACGCGGTTGTCCATCGTCTCCCACGTGCCGGGCTGCGAGGAGAACTGCTGCACGGCGTCGCCGCTGAACGTGAAGTCGGCGTTCATGGGGCGGGCCCAGATGGTGTTGCCATCGGTGAACTTCACCATATAGAGATAGAGGCTGCCATCCTCGTCGCGGAACACCTGCGGGTCGATGCGATTCTCGAACCACTGGTCGTCGCGGTCCTCACGGAAGGGGCCCTCGATGGTGGGCGAGGTGGCATGGATGGTGTGGACGATATGGCGGTCGCGTCCCCAATAGTTGGCCGAATAGAAGAGATGGAAGAGGCCGTCGACGTAGGTGATGTCGTCGGAGTGCACCTGATTGTTCTGCGCGCCGGTGCCGCGGTTGTAGTCGGTGTCGAAGTCGTAGACGTGGATGCGCTGGTCCCAGTTGACGAGGTCGGTGCTGACGAAGAAGTCGCCCATCGTGGCCACGCCGCCGAGATAATACTTGCCGGCATACTTGATGACGCCGGCATCGGCCACGCCGCGCAGCACGGGGTTGACGTAGGATGTTGACACCTGGGCCGATGCCGTTAGGCCGGCGGCCAGGGCGAGGTGAAGGAACTGTTTCTTCATCTTATCTGGACTTTTAGTTTTTTCTTTTCTTTGATATTACTGATATGACAGCCCCACCCCAAAAAAATATGCGTCATTTAAACTCCGACGGGCTGACGCCGACGTGCTTCTTGAACGTCTTCGAGAAGTAGTTGGGGTCGGAGAAGCCCGTGGCGTAGGCCGTCTCGCTGACGGAGCAGCCCTGGCGGAGCATCTGGCAGGCGCGGTCGAGGCGCTTCTTGCGGATATAGTCGCCCATGGAGAGGCCTACGAGCGACTTCATCTTCGTGTGGAGCAGCGACCGGCTGACGAGCAGTTCGCGGGTGATGTCGCTGACGGAGAAGTCGCTGTTGTCGATGTTGCGGTCGACGAGGTCGCTGATCTGGCGGATGAACTGCTTGTCGAGATCGTTGAGCGACGTGGCCTCGAGGTCGGCCTCGTCGGTGGCTTCCTGCACCTCGGTCTGGCGGGTCTTCTGCAGCTGCATGATGTTCTTGATCTGCAGCTCGAGCACCTCGGGGTCGAAGGGCTTAGTGACGTAGGCCTCGGCCCCGCTCTTGTAGCCCGCCACGACGTCGGCCGTATCGCTCTTGGCCGTGAGCAGGATGACGGGGATGTGGGAGGTCTCGACCGTCGACTTCAGCTTCTGGCAGAGCTCGACGCCGTCCATCTCGGGCATCATCACGTCGCTGACGACCATGTCGACCGGCTGCTGGCTGACGACGTCGAGGGCCTCGCGGCCGTTCACGGCCCGTAGCATCCGATAGTCCTTGGCGAAGTATTGGCAGAGGAAGTCGAGCAGGTCGGTGTTGTCCTCGACGATGAGGAGGGTCTGGTCGGTCGGGGGATTGGCCGTCTGGTCGGCCGGGGTATTGGTCGTCTGGTCGTCAGGGATGGTGGTCGTGCGGAACTCATACTGACTGAGCGGGACGATGACCTTATCATCGGTGATGAGGCTCTTGGCATCGAAGGCCTTGGCGTCAGCACAGAGGCGACAGGTGAAGGTGGAGCCCTGGCCCGGCTGGCTGCTGACATCGATGGTGCCATGGTGCACGTCGACGAGGCGCTTGACGAGCGACAGTCCGATGCCCCAGCCACTGTTGTTGACGTTGTGGCCACGCTTGGTCTGATAGTAGCGGTTGAAGATGTTCTGCAGCTCCTCCTCGGCAATGCCGATGCCCGTGTCGGCCACGGAGTACTGCAGGCAGGTCAGTCCCTGCTGCTCGACGATGCTGGCCCGGACGCTGACGGCGCCGCCCTCGGGGGTGAACTTGAGGGCGTTGGAGAGCAGGTTGCTCAGGATGCGCTCCACGTAGTCGGGCGAGAACCAGACGTCCTCGCCATTGTCCTCGGTCGTCACGCTGAGCTGCAGGCCGCGGCTGCGGGCAGCCTCGGTGAAACTCTGTACGCTGCGGGCGATGAACTCCAGGGGGTTGCCCTTTTGGACATAGAAGGGGAACTGGTCGGTCTCGATCTTATTGAACGTGACGAGTTCGTTGATGAGCGACTCCATCTTGCGGGTGTTCTTGACGGCCATGGCCAGGTGGGCGCGGTTCTCCTCGCTCAGCTCCTGACGGGCGATGCTGCGCAGAGGGGCGACGATGAGCGACAGCGGCGTCTTGAGCTCATGGCTGACGGTGGTGAAGAAGTCGAACTTGGCGCGGTCGACCTCCTCGATCTTGGCCTTCTCCATGCGGGCCAGCTGCACCTCGTTGCGCGACTGCATGCGACCGTTGACGACACGCCATGCCACGTAGACCAAGGCGGCGGCCAGCAGGGCATAGAAGAGGAAGGCCCACGAGGAGAGGTAGAAGGGCGGCCGGACGATGATGACGAGCGTGCGCTCGGGCATCTCGTCCCACCCGCCGTTCGTGGTGTTGGCCCGCAGGTGGAGCCGATAGGTGCCGGGGCGCAGGTTGTAGCCATTGAAGCGGCGCTCGCTGCCGACGCTGTGCCAGTCGCGGTCGATGCCCTCAAACCACTGCTGATACTCGACGGAGCTGTTCTGCCCGGGCTCTATGACGCCATACTTGATAGTGAACGAGCGGGCCTGGTCGTGGCTCAGGCGGATGGTGTCGGCGTCGTCGAGAGCCTGACGGAGCGGCGTGTCGATGCTCTTGGCCGTGACGATCTGCCCGCCGAGGCTGAGGGCAGCGAGGTGGACGGTGAGTGGGCGCAGGTCGTCGGCCTCACGGCTGTCGGCTGATGGCTGCCGGCCGAGCGTCACCAGTCCGTCGACGGTGCCGAAGAGCATGCGTCCGTCGGAGGTGAGCAGGGCTGAGGAGAAGTTGAACTGGTTGGTGGGCAGCCCGTCCTGCGTGGTGAAGCGCTTCAGCGCGTGCTGCCGCAGGTCGTAGCGGTAGAGGCCGCGGCCGGTGGTGATCCACAGCTGCCGGCGGTTGTCCTCGCTAAGTGCGCAGATGGTGGCATTGCTCAGCTGGGCGTCGGCATCGAAAGGCTTAATCTCCTTATATGGGGCATCCATGTAGAGCAACCCATTGTTGTTGGTGCCTATCCATAGACGTCCCGTCGAGTCGGTGTGCAGGCAGGTCACGTAGTTGTCGGGCAGGGCACTGTCCTGACGTGTCCAGTGGCTGACGCGCCCCGACGGTCCGTCGATGCAGAAGAGGCCTGCATTCGACGTGCCGGCCCAGATATGGCCCTGGGCGTCGGTCGACAGGCAATAGACGAACACCATGTTGAGCTGTTCGTCGGACGAGCTCTGGAAACTGTCGGTCGCAGGGTCATACCAGCGCAGGCCCTGCGTCGTGGCCACCCACAGGCGTCCCTGCCGGTCGCTGACGAAGTCGAAGATGGCGTCGGAGGGCAGGCCGTGGGTGAGCTTATAGCTGCGCATCGTGCGGGAAGGCAGATGATAGCGGAAGAGACCGCGGCGGAACGTGCCGATCCACATCTCGCCCGACGCGGCGTCGTAGTGGAGGGCATGGACATTGGTGCCCATGTCAGTCTGGGGCGAGGCGAAGGGCGTGAACACGCCGGACGCTTCGTCGTAAAGCACGACGCCTGCATCCTCGGTGGCAATCCAGAAGTGGTCTGGCGCCGTCTCCACCATCTGGCGCACCACCTTGCCGTTGAGCTGTCCGGCAGCATAGCTGGGCTCCGACCAGGCAAACTTACGGTTGCCTCTCAGGAGGATGTCGACGCCGCCGAAGTAGCTGCCCACCCAGAGGTTGCCGCGGCGGTCGTTCATGATGCAGTAGATGGCGTTGTCGCTCAGGAGCGTTGGTGACTGGAAGCGCTGGCGGATGATGTCGGTGGTGCCGTCGGGCCGGATGACGGTGATGCCCCGCTCGGTGCCCAGCCAGATGTTGTGGTCGGCATCCTCAGTGATGCAGCGGACAATGCCGTTTGACAGCTGACCGGGCGGAAAGACTTCCGACTGGCCGCTCGCGAGGTCGATGCGCATGACGCCCAGGCCGTTGCGTCCCAGCCAGAGGCGGCCGGCATGATCGAAGGTCATGGGCATGATGCCGTCGATGCCGGTGGTGAAGGCGTCATAGATGGAGGGATCCAGACGGGTAATCTTTGTCAGCGACGCGTCGTAGGAATAGATAGAGGAGTTGCTGGCCACGTAGAGACGGTCGTCAGGGCTGACGGCCATGGAGACGATGAAGCCGATCTCGAGCGAGGGGTACTGCACGAAGCTGTCGGTCGGCTCGTCGTAGACGCTGAGGTTGTCGCCGCCGCCGATGATCTTGCCGTCGGAGGTCTCGACGAGGCTGAGCACATGCTCGGTGGCGCCGTGGTAGGTGGCGAAGTCGTCGGTGGCAGGCCGATAGCGGCTGATGCCCGACTCGGTGCAGACCCACAGCCGGCCCTTGGAGTCGCAGCGGATGACCTTGATGAAGTTGTTGGAGAGCGAGGTGGTGTCGCGGTCGTCATGGAAGTAGGTGCGCATCTCATAGCCATCGTAGCAGACGAGGCCGTTGCGGGTGCCTATCCAGATGTTTCCCTTCTGGTCCTGAGCCATGGTCTCCACCTGCTGATGGGGCAGTCCGTCCTGGCTGGTCAGATGGCGGAAGCGATAGTCGGCGGCTGAGACGGCAGCCCAGCCGGCGACGAGGACGAGGGCGAAAAGGTGTCGCAGGTGATTCATCGGCTGAGATATTTCCGGCCGTCCCTGACTGACAGCAACGGCGTGAAGCAATGACTCTCAGCCCATGAACGGCCTAAGAGATCGAAGGATTCACGTGGGCGAAGGGCCGACGGCTCCACGACGGGGTCGATGCCGGCCCGGCCGGGCGTGGTGGGGCGGATGATGGGGTCGTCGGTCAACTGCAGCCTGTTGCCCGAGAACTCCATCGTACCGATGTACATGCGGCGGGGCTGGACGACCGTCTCGGAGTGGTGGGCGTGGAAGACGATGCGCAGGCGCCCCTCCTTGTCGGTGAAGAGCGAGTGATGGCCCGTGCCGACGAGGTCCTCCACACGTCGGACGATGGGGTTGCCGGCATACTTCTGCCATGAGGGCGTGGCGCCGCCGATGGTGGAGAGCGAACGGGTCATGGCATAGCCCACGGCATAGTCCTGCGAGCGGTAGTCATTGCCCGAGTAGGTGAGATAGTAGATGCTGTTGTGCTTCCAAATGAAGGGCCCCTCGTTGACGCGGCCCATGAGGTTCTCCCACGACTGGCTGACGGCGAAGCAGCGACGCAGCGTCTCCGGCTTCGGCGTGACGAGGTCGTCGTCGAGCTCGCACATCCAGATGCAGTTGCCGTCGGTGAAGCGCACGAAGAAGCAGTAGGTCTTGCCCCGGTCCTCGTCGAAGAAGACGCTCGAATCGATGCACTTCTCGTCGCCAAGCATGTTCTCCATCATGCGTCCGCCCACCTGTTTGAACGGCCCTTTGGGCGAATCGGCCGTGGCCACGTAGAGGTGCTCGTTGGCCGAGAAATACATGTAGTACTTCCCATTCCTGTGATACACCTCGGGAGCCCAGAACCACTGAACTTCGGTGCAGTTGTCCTTGTGGAGGGCCAGTGCGTCGAGCTTGCGCCACCCGAGCAGGTCAGTCGACGTCCAGACCTCGATGCCGTTGGCGTCGTGGGTGCCATAGGCGTAGTAGGTGTCGCCGTCGAGCAGGATAAAGGGGTCAGCCAGTGGCACGATGCTGCGGTCCTGGGCCTTGGCTGCCAGTGACAGAAGACAAAGAATAGAAGCGAAGAGAAATGCACGTGTCTGTTTCATTTGGTCAAGTATTTTCGTCCGTTACGGATGGTTATGGGTTGACGGTTGGAATAATCACGATGGCCGATGCGGCGTCCCTGCAAGTCGTAGCAGCGTTCATCGCTGACCGCCGGACGGCGAAGGACACCGACGGCCGCATCTTCGGGCATGGTGCCCAGGCGCAGCTCCATCCAGGTGAAGGGCCGCGAGGCGCGGGCGTCGGGGATGGTCTCGGTGAAGGCCGTGCCCTGACGGTTGTCTGTACATTCCAGGGCGAAGGCCAGGCGACGGTCGAAGGGCGGCGCGGCCAGTTGGAGTCCGCTCCAGGGGATGGCCACCTCGACGACGTAGTTGGTTGAAGCCTGCGTCGTGGCGATGCGTGCCGCCACGGCGGTCTTGTCGGCATTGCGCCATGAGCTGCCGTTGCCGCGAAGCAAGCGGTAGAGCGTGCCGTCAGGACGGATCATCAGTTCGTAGCAGTCGGTGGCGGGCAGGTCGTTCACCTCGCCCGACACGTCGAGCAGCAGCGTCAGGGCGTCGGCGTTGGCGCCGTTGGGCACGAGGGTGCGGTCGCTGACGCGTGCCACGACATAGAGCGAGTCGCGGTCGTAGGCCAGATCGGCGGCCACGCGGGTGCCGGTCTGTGAGCCCAGCAGGATCTGCGTCGCGGTGCGCGTCTTATAGCCCTCGTTGGCCGTGACGCGGCCGTCGATGACAGGCTGGCCGTAAGGGGCGAGGAGCTGCCGGACGGGATAGCCCTTGATCATCTCGATGTTGCCGGCAATGCCACTGACAGCGACGACAATGCCCGTGTCGATGACGGCGAGCGAGTTCCACAGCCCCTCCTCGTTGGCCCCGATGCTGAAGGGCACCGACATGGCCTTGAAGTCGCGGGCCTCAGCGTTGCCCACGGCGACGCGCATCTGCAGCTTGCCGTTGTTGTCGTAGCTCGACTGATAGCTCATCACCGTCTCGCCCCAGGGCAGCACGCGCAGATAGGGAGCGCCGCCCGTGGCCGTCGGGCAATAGCTGAGGTTGAGCGTCTTGGCGCGATTATGGTCAGCGGCATCGACCCAGTAGCCGTCGTGCCAGTTGTTGGCCAGCGTCGTGCGGACGGTCGTGGGGAAGAAGTCGCCATAGCCCCAGCCGTTGTCCTCGATGATGACGACGATCTCGCTCTTGTCGCGGAGCAGCACCGGCACGGGCATGCCGTCGCGGAAGCCCTGACGGTAGCATATCTTCTGCGGCGCCGTCCACGTCAGTCCGCCGTCCTCAGAGCGGCACATCGAGATCTGCTGGTCGCCGTTCATCGTGTAGGGGCCCTCGTCGGCGAAGTAGAGCTGCACCTCGCCCGAGGGCAGCTCGACCATCGAGGGCTCCCAGCAGCCGTCGCTGAACGTGTGGTGGGCGTCGTTGACGAAGATCTCGTCGCTCCAGGTGCGCCCGCCGTCGGTGCTGCGTCGGCAGCGGATGCCGAACTTGCGGTCCTCGCTGTAGGGAGCCGAGGGGCGTGGGTTGTAGGCGACGATGATGGTACCGTCGGTGAGCTGGATGAGGTCGGGCACGGCCTCAGCCACGCCGGCGGGGTTAGGGGCGATGAGTGTGGCAGCCCCCCAGTTGGCCCCCTTGTTCGTGCTGAAAGCCACCTTGATGCCGCCGCTCTCGCAGACGGCCATCAGCCGTCCGTCCTGCAACTCGATGAGGCGTGCATAGCCTCCGCCGTTGAAGATGGTGGTGCGGGTGGCTGTGTCCCAGAAGATGCGCGAGCCGGCGTAAGGCTCCACGCCGGCGGCCCGAACCGCCAGCGTGGAAGCCAAGATGGTCATCAGAAAAAGAATCTTCTTCGTCATCATTCACCAATCATTGTACATTGTACATTATTCATTGTACATTATTCATTCACAAACTCCACCCTCGTGACGGCCTGCAGCTGCGGATTGTCGGCATGGGTACGCACCAGGGTGTAGGCAGCCGAGTTGTTGACGGGCGTCCCCGAAGCGACAGGATTGCCGTCAGAGAGGAGCCGCACGTCGTCGTCGAGAGTGAACTCGAGGCGCGAGCCATCGGCTGCGACGTAGGTCAGCAAGTCCTGATAGTAGGCCGAGCGGGTCAGCGCGGGCGCGGCGCCGTCGACGGTGATCGTCTTGAACTCAGGATAGATCATGCCGCAGAGCCTGTAGTCGTGCTGCATGCCCGAGCCTGAGACGACGCGGATCTGATGGTCGGTGTTCAGGGCGTAGTAGTTGCGGGCCACGTAGGGTTCGCCGTCGATGAAGACCTTGGCCGAATCGCTGCCCACCTCGATGGTGAGTCGCTGGCGGGCGGCGTTGACGTTCATCTCGCGGTTGTTGTAGAGCTGCTTGGTGGGCAGGCAGAGCAGCCAGTCGTCGCCCTGCTGCCGGGCCATATAGACGTTGGGCGTCACGGTCGTGTAGATGGCGTCGATGGTGGTCACGCGGTCAGTCACCTCCACGTCGAACGACATGCTGTCCTGGCGGAGCGAGCCGCCCATGTAGGTGTCGTAGGTCGAGGCGACGCAGACCACATGGAACCGTCCGGGCACGGAGTAGGAATAGGTCAGCAGGTCCTTGTTGACCACGAATCCCGTGTTGCTGGAGTCGCGCAGGGCGTACTGATGGTCCTTGTCGCCGGTGTAGACGACCACCTGGTCGGCCACGCCGGTGAAGTGGAGCGTCATCGACTCGTTGACCTCCAGCTGCTGCTTGTCCACCCTGACCTGAGCCACGGGCGTGCGAGCCTCCTGGTTGTCGTCAGCGCAGGCGGTGAGGAGGGCGAGGGCTGCACAGCAGGCGCAGCACACTCGGCAGAGCCGTGCTATTTGTCTGATATTCATTCTTATTATCTTTTTTATAACGTTCGTCATTGTTCTTTTATTGCAAACGCAATTCTCAATTCTCAATTCTTTGAATTTAGAATTTAGAGTTTAGAATTTAGAGTTATTCTCGCTTCGCTGCGATTAAGAAGTAATAATTTAGAATTATGCCGCGTCGGTCAATTCTTAATTCATAACTCATAATTCTTAATTCATAACTCCTAATCGCCGAAGGCGACAACTCTTAATTCTTAACTCTTAATTCTTAATTCTTAACCCTCAATATCCCGGGTTCTGTTCGACGACGCCGTTCGACATGTCGATCTCGTTCTGCGGAATGGGCAGATGCTCATGGATGCCCTCGCGGAAGTAGAGGCCGCGGCTGTTGGGACGCGAGCGTCCGAAGGTGTGGAGCACCGAGGCGGCGCGGCCCTGACGGACGAGGTCGAAGTAGCGGTCCCACTCGAAGGCCATCTCCATGCGGCGCTCCTGCCAGATCTGGTCGCGCACGTAGCCGTAAGAGCCGGGCTGATAGAGACGTGTGCTGCCGTTGATGGTGTTCACCTGCTGCTTGCACATGTTGAGCTTCTGCAGTGCGCCCTCGCGGTCGCCCGTCTCATTGAGGGCCTCGGCCTGCATGAGGACAATCTCGACATAGCGCATCAGGCGGCGGTTGCGCCCGTTGTCGCCGGCATACTGCGGGCGGTCCTTCTTGGGCGTGTACCACTTTAGCGACACGTGGCGTCCTTCGCCGCCCTGCCATATCTCGCCGTCGGGCGTGTTGCCCTGATGGTGGATGGTGAACTCCTTGCGGATGTCGTCGCCGAAGAGCGAGGTGAGGATCTCGCTGGTGGCATACATGGCCGTGGTGCCCACGTCGAAGTGCTCGATGCCGGCACCCTCGTTGGTGTCGCCACCCGTGCCGTCGGCACTCTCCTTGAAGACGACCTCGAAGACGGAGCCACGGCAGAACTCGCCGTCGGCATACCACTGATAGACGTAGGCCCAGCGGTCGCCGCCGGAGAGGGGCTGGCCGTAGTAGTCGCGATACTCCAGCGAGTAGACGTTTGCCATCGACTCCATGGGCGTGTCGGCCGTCTCGTAGGGGTCGGTCGGGGTGTTCAGCTCGCGCGGCTTGAACCACAGGCGCCGGCGCAGCGACTCCCAGTCCTCCTTTCCGTCGTAGCGGAGCAGGTCGCCCATGGTGAGCTGGGCGCCGTCGATGATGTAGGCGCCGAGGCGGGTCATCTCCTCCCACTTCTCGCTCGCCACGCCCGGCCGGGCCTGATACATGAGCACCTTCATCAGCAGGCCGAGGGCAGCGCCACGCGTGGCCTTGCCCGTCTCCTGAGCACCCCAGACGGAGGGCAGCATGACGGCTGCCTCGCGCAGGTCGCGCTCGATGTAGGCATAACATTCGGCCTCGGTGCTGCGGGGAATGACGAGACGGTCGACCGTCTCCACCTCGGGCCGCAGGGGCACGCCGCCGAAGGTCTTCACGAGGTTAAAGTAGTAGAGGGCGCGCAGGAACTTGGCCTGTCCGTAGATGCGGCGCACCTGCTGATAGGCCGTATAGGCCGAGGTGGAGAGCTGCACGCGGTCGATGTTGGCGATGACCTGGTTGGCGCGGTGGATGCCGCGGTAGTTGACCTCCCAGCGCTGGCGAATCCACGTGTTCGACGTGTTGAAACGGAACATGACGAGCTGTCCCATCTGCGAGGCCAGTCCCTCGTCGGTGCCCAGCACGTTGTCGGCCATGGCTTCGCCGAAGCGCCACTCCTGGTCGTTGTAGGCATCGCTCTGCAGGACGTCGTAGGCGGCGTCGAGGGCCGACTGCATCTTGTAGGGCGTGTCGTAGTAGGTCTGGTCAGTGGCATTGCCGGTGATCTCCTTGTCGAGGAAGTCGGAGCAGGAGGCGAGGACACAGGCAATAGTGAACAGTGAAAAGTGAAAAATTTGCTTCCGCAATATCTTCACCTTATTATATGTTTGCAGTTTGAAGTTAATCATACTCCCTAATTCTCAATTCTAAATTCTCAACTCTCAATTCTCAAAGTCCGAGTTTAACACCGAAGGTGAACGAGCGGGCCTGGGGATAGTTGCCGAAGTCGACACCCATGCTGAGGTTGTTGCCCTCGGTGCCGACGACGCGGCCCACCTCGGGGTCGAGTCCGTTGTAGCCCGTCAGGGTCAGCAGGTTGGTGGCCGTGAGCGAGAAGGCGAGGCTACTGATGCCCACCTTCTGCAGGAACGACTGCGGCACGTTGTAGGAGAGGCGCACCTCCTTCATGCGGAGATAACTGCCGTCGTGGACGAAGAAGTCGCTGGCGCGGAAGTTCTGGTTCTGGTCTGACAGTCGCAGGTCGGGCACGCTGGCCCCAGTGTTGAGGGGGAAGAACTGGCGCACCTCGGTGAGCTGTCCTGACCAGTGCTGCGAGCGCAGGTCGGCATAGACGTTGCCGTTGGCCGCGTTGTAGAGCACGTTGTCCATGACGTTGAAGATCTTGTTGCCCGTCTGTCCCTGAAGGAAGATGGTGAGGTCGAAGTCCTTATAGCCGGCCGACAGGGGGATACCGAAGACGAACTTAGGCAGGGGCGAGCCCAGATAGGTGCGGTCCTCGGCCGTGATGCGCTGGTCGCCGTTGAGGTCCTTGAAGCGGAAGTCGCCGGGCATGGTGGTCTGCTCCCAGTAGTTCTTGCCGAAGTCATACTGGGCGGAGGCGCGCACCTCGTCGTAGGACTGGAAGATGCCGTCGGTGACGTAGCCAAAGAACGAGCCGATGGGCTGGCCCACGGCGGTCTTCGTCACGGGGTCGTCGATGACGAGGCCGGCGGTGGTGCCCCAGATGGGCTCGTTGCCGGTGCCGAGCGAGGTGACCTCGTTCTTGATCCACGAGAGGTTGAAGCCCACCTCATAGCGGAAGTCGCTGCCGATGTTGTCGCGCCACTTCACGTCGTACTCGAAGCCCCAGTTCTTCACGGCGCCAGCATTGGTCATGGGCGCCTGGTTCAGGCCGGCGGAGATGACGGTGGGCACGCGCAGGAGCATGTCGGTGGTGCGGCGGTTGAAGTATTCGGCGGTGAACATCAGGCGGTTCTGAAGGAACGAGAAGTCGACGCCGACGTTGAACGACTCGCTCTTCTCCCACTTGATGTCGTCGTTGCCCAGGACGGTGGCCGTCGAGCCCTCCCAGAGGATGTGGTTGCCCAGTCCGTAGGGATAGTTGTAGCCTGAGGTGAGATAGGTGTAGCGGGCCAACTCGTCGATGCGGTTGTTACCGAGCAAGCCCCAGCCCACACGCAGCTTGGCCAGCGAGAGCCACTGCTGGTCGCGCAGCCAGGGCAGGTTGCTGAACTTCCATCCGAGCGAGACGGAGGGGAAGATGCCCCAGCGGTTGTCCTTGGAGAACTTCGACGAGCCGTCAGCACGGATGTTGGCCTGGATGAGGTAGGTGTCGTCGAACGAATAGTTGACGCGGCCAATCCAGCCGACGGAGGTCCACTCGCGGTCGAGTCCGTAGGTCTTGTCGCCCGTGTAGGCGCTGGAGAGGTAGTGGAAGACGTCCTCGTTAGAGGGCGTGCCGCGGCGCGAGGACTGCTGGTAGCTGGTGGTCATGCCCTCGAGCACCTGTCCGGCGAGCAGCGTCAGGCTGTGCTTGTCGGCCTCGAGCATGTAGGTGAGCAGGTTGTCGACCTCCCACTTGCCCGTGTTCATCTGGTACTTATAGACCTCGGTGAGCGACGTGGGCATCGTGAAGTCCTCGTTGAGCCCCCACACCTCGGAGAAGTTGTCGTTGGTCTGGCGGGTGTTATAGTACGACGCCTTGAACTGGTAGGTCAGCCCCTTGACGATCTTGGCGTCGAGACTGAGGTTCATGTCGATGCGCTGCTGGTGGGCGGCGTCGTTGTTGCGGTCGAGCACGGCCAGCGGGTTGTTGCTGTACCAGTAGCCCTTGGTGTTGTGCAGATAGGTCATGGGGCTCTCGGCGAGCGCCTGCTTCAGGATGCTGGACGAGCCCTCGGGCACGCCATTGCGACCGTCGGCGGTGAAGGCCACGTTGGCCGTCATCGTCAGCCATCGGGCTATCTGGTTCTTGACGTTGAGACGGGCGTTGAAGCGCTGATAGTCGCTCGTGCGCACGATACCCTTCTCATTATAATAGCTGGCCGAGGCCAGGAACTGCGTCTTCTCCGTACCGCCCGAGACGCTGACGCCGTGCTGCTGCTTGAGGCCCGTGCGGGTGACGGCGTCCCAGTAGTTGCCGGCTGAGTTCTGGCGGATGGTGTCGAGCTCGAAGGCCTTGGCGGGGTCGTAGACGAGCTGGCCGCTGGCATCGGGCGACATGTAGAGCTGTCCCTCATAGGAATAGCGGTTGTTGCCCGTCAGGTAGTCGTTCATCAGGGCATAGTCCTCCGGGCCCATGACGTCGATCTTCTTCCATGGGTTGGAGAATCCGATGTAGCCGTCGTAGGTGACGCGCGTCTTGCCTTCGCGGCCGCTCTTGGTGGTGATGGCCACGACGCCGTTGGCGGCTCGCGAGCCGTAGATGGCGCTGGAGGCGGCGTCCTTGAAGATCTCGACGTTCTCGATGTCGTTGGGGTTCAGGTAGTCGATGTTGTCGACGACGAAACCGTCGACGACGTAGAGCGGATCAGCGTCGTTGACGGTGCCTGTGCCGCGGATCTTGATGGTGGTCTTGCCGCCGGGTGCACCCGTGTTCTGGATGATGTTCACGCCGGCCGCACGGCCTTGCAGGGCCTGGAGGGCCGACGAGACGGGCATGTCGTTGATGTCCTTGCCGGCGACGGAGGAGATGGAGCCCGTGATGTCGCTCTTCTTCTGGACGCCGTAGCCGATGACGACGAGCTCGTCGAGCACCTGGCTGTCGGAACTCATACGGACGTCGATCTGCCGGCGGCCGCCGACGCGCTCCGACTGCTTCTTGTAGCCCATGTAGGTGAAGTCGAGCGTGGCCGCGGCGGAGCTGACGTTGATCTGATAGCGGCCGTCATAGTTGGTGATGACGCCGTTCTGCGTGCCCGACTCCTTGACGGTGACGCCGATGAGGGGCTCGCCCGACTGGAGGTCGGTGACGGTGCCGCTGACCAGCTGGGCCCACAGTGCCGTCGGCAGGCAGGCCATCAAGGCGAGCAGCCACGCCGTCAGCGCTCGGCGCCGCCGCTGGCTGTCGTGTTGTGGGATGCGGTTGTTTTCCATTCTGTGTGCTGCTAATAAGGGGGAAAAACGGCCCGGCGGACTATTTTCAAGCCTTGGAAATATATTTTCATGCCTTGAAAATAGATTTTCGTGCCTTGGAAATATATTTTCACGTCTTGAAAATAGTCCGCCGACGCGCTTTATTTACTTAATGACCTTGCGGCCGTCGATGACGTAGACGCCACGGCCGAGATTGCCGGCGTTCATGCGCACGCCGCTGAGCGTGTAGGCGCCCTGCTGCTGCGGGCGGTCAGCCTTGACGTCGCTGATGGCTGTCTTCTCGGCCTCGGTCAGGAAGTCGGGCTCCAGATAGCCCATGTCGCTCTTGCCGTCCCATCCGGGCTTGGTGTACTTGTAGGCATAGACGCGCTTGGTGGCGTCGCTGGCGAAGACGATGGTGCCGCCCATGTTGCGCAGGGTGTTGACGAGGTCGCCCTTCTGCATGTCGATGTGGGTGCAGACGACGGGCTCAGCGTCCCAGGCGTCGAGGCGATAGAGGGAGGTGGCATAGCCGCTCTCGACGATGTTCTCCTCGTTCCACCAGTACATCGAGCCGCCGGCGACGACCTGCTCCTTGACCCAGTCGCTCAGGGTGCCGGGGCGCCAGTTGCCATACTGCGGCCACACCTTCTCGCCGTCGGTGCACCAGAGCTCGCCACCGTAGTGGTCCTCGCGTGCGGCGTCGAATCCGTGGGCGGCGCAGAACATGTAGTAGCCGTCGAAGATACAGCCGGGATCGACGAAGGAGTTGTTGTTGACGGAGGGAGCCTCGTCCCAGACGTCAATGTAGACGTAGTCGCCCTTCTGCATGTTGGAGCCGGCCAGCTCATAGCCGCCCGTGGGGTCCCAGCCGCGCCACCAGATGCGGTCCTTGTAGACCTCCCAGCTGGTGCCGAAGGTGCCGGCGTGATAGCCGATGCCGGCCTCGTTCTTGCCGGGGTGCGTGTCCTTGATCATATAGGTGTGGTCGTCGCCCGACTCGTCGGGACCGTTGGGCTTGACGGCCGGCGTGCCGTCGGTGTACCAGGGCTCGCCGCCGTAGTCGGGTGTCCAGGCCTGGAAGAAGCAGCCCTCGTTCTTGTAGTTCTCGAGGTTGTCGAGTCCGCAGTTGCGGGTGTAGCCCTCGGCATAGCCCCACTCACCCTCTGGCCAGCGCTCCCAGTTGACGTCCATGACGCAGTAGGTGCCCTCCTCGGTGCCGTCGGTGACCCAGAGCTCCTCGCCCGTGGTGCCGTCGATGTCGTCGGCCTTGAAGAAGACGCGGCGGCCGACGCGCACGTAGGCCGTGTGCAGCGTGGTGTTGTCCTGGCCGGGCCAGCGCATGTCGCAGCGGGCCACGCGGTGGGTGCCGTCAGGCGTGCCGTCGGTGATCCAAAGCCAGCGCTGCGGACCGCGGTCGGGGTCGTACTCCGAGCTCTCCTCGTCGTAGGCGGCGAAGATGGCGCGTTTCTCGTCCATCTGGATGAACGAGACGGGGCGTGCGCCGAACATATAGTCAGTCAGCATGACGGTGCCCTCGGGGGTGCCGTCGGTGACCCATGCCTGGACGTCCCAGTCGTCAGTATAGGCGGCGAAGAGCACCTTGTCGTTCAGCCGACCAAGATAGCTGGGGTCTGACGAGCCGACGCCGGCGACGATGTCGGTCACCATGTGGGTGCCCTCCTTGGTGCCGTCGCTGACCCACAGCTCCTCACCGTGGTCGGCATCGACGGCGGCGAAGAACATCTTGTAGCCCTTCTCGGGCGAGCCGGCGACGACGATGTTCTTCTGTTTGTCCTGCTTGCGCTCAGGATTCACGTTGGCGGTGACGCCCTCGGGCAGCACGTCGATGAGTTCGCCCTCGGCCTGGGCCATTGCGGCCTGACCTGCGGTCAGCATCATGGCCATAGTCAATAAAGTCTTAAAGTGTTTCATAAATAAAAAGTGTTTTAAGTTATTAATAATCCGTTATTTCGTTATTACGTTATTTCGTTATTACGACATTACGTTATTTCGATAGGGCTTCTTTTGCCGCTTCTCTGTCTTTCGTGAAGATGCGGCGGATGCGCCCCATGTCGAACTTCTGCTCGCGGTCGTAGGTGTAGATGCCGTTCTTCTCGAGCTCCACGTCGACCAGCTGGGTGTAGCAGAAGCCGGCAATGTGGGGAATACTGAGGATGACGTTGACCTGACGCTCCAGCCGGTCATAGTATTCCTCGAGCGACTGCGGGTCCTTGCCGTAGCCCCAGAACTGGTCGGCGGGGGCCACCTCCTGCTGCGACTGCATCTGCTTCAGCCAGCGTATGCCGCCGAACTCGTCGATCATGTAGCACTCGCCCTGCCACTGGTGGCTGTGCTCAGGGAACTGGGTGTAGACGCTGCCGTCGTCCTTCATGCGCAGCTGCTCGTAGAGGGCTGCGGGATCCTGCACGTAGGTGTGCTCGGCGTAGATGTCGGTGTGGCCGGCATGATAGCCGCCGCTGGTGGTGACGACGGGGCGTGTGGGGTCAAGGCGGCGCGTGGCCCAGTAGAGATCGTTGGTCAGGCGGGCACGCTGCTGGTCACGGTCGGGCATCCACGTCTCGTTGAGGGGCGACCAGCAGACGAGGCTCGGCACGTTGTAGTCGCGCTCCAGGCACTCCTCCCACTCGGTGATCATGTTGCGGGCGGCCACGGGGCTGGTCCAGTCCATCTCCCACGAGGGCGACTCGCCCCAGACGAGATAGCCCAGGCGGTCGGCCCAGTAGAAGAAGCGCTGCTCGAAGACCTTCTGGTGCAGGCGGGCGCCGTTGAAGCCGGCGGCGAGGCCCAGCTCGATGTCGCGGCGCAGCTGGTCGTCGGTGGGGGCGGTCCACTGTCCGTCGGGATAGTAGCCCTGGTCGAGGACGAGGCGCTGGTAGTAGGGCTTGTTGTTCAGATAGAACTGGCCGCCGCGCACCTCGCTCTTGCGCATGCCGGCATAGGAGGCGACGCGGTCGATGACCTCGCCCTGGGCATCGCGGACGACGAACTCGACGTCGTAGAGGAAAGGCTGCTCGGGCGACCATGTCTTCACCTTATTTATATGTGCGGGCACGACGACGCTGTTGGCCGCTGCCACCTCGCGGCGGAAGACCTGGCGCTGACCGTCGCGGACGATGATCTCCAGGCGCTGGCCGTCGGCCGTCTGATAGAAGTCGGGCTGGAAGAGGAACTGCTGCTGGTCCAGGTCGGGCGTGATGCGCACGCGGCGCAACCCGCTCATGGCCACGGGCTCCATCCACACGGTGGACCAGATGCCCGTGACGCGGGTATAGAAGCACTCATAGGAGTTGAGCCGCCGGCTCTGCTTGCCGCCGGGCTGCATCCTTGAGCGCACGTCATCCTGAACATAAACAACTAACTGACTACTCTTTCCTGGTTTTACATGGCGCGTGATGTCGACCGTGAACGAGGCGGCACCGCCGTAGTGCTCGGCCACCTGGCGCCCGTCGATGTAGATCTGGGCCCGATAGTCGACGCCCCCGAAGTGGAGCAGCAGGCGGCGGCCCTGCCATGCGGCGGGCACGTCGAGCGTGCGGTGATACCAGATGGCGGGGATAAAGTCCTTGCGGCCGACACCCGAGAGGGGACTCTCAGGACAGAAGGGCACGGTGATCTCGTCCTTGAATCCCTTCGATTCGAAGAGGCGCTGCTCCACCCCACTCTGCCCGAAGTCGAACTGATAGGTCCACTGTCCGTTGAGGCACTGCCACTCCGTGCGCTCGAACTGCGGGCGCGGATATTCGGCACGCGGCACGTCACCGGCTGCGGCGCAGCGGACGGAGGCCACGACGGTCATGAGAATACTAACAATGATGATGCGATGGGTATGCATAGCTCTGTGGTTTTTAGTTTTTACGTCTGCAAAGTTAGCCCAAAAAACCTTTCCACGGCATGCAATAATGTGTTTTCCGTCTGTAAAAATGTCCAAATCCGCCCGTTTTAGGCGGATTTGGACAAAAATGCACGCAGGTTTTACTTATTTCGTCAGGTTGCCGAGGATGTCGCGCGTCAGCTCCTTCGTGATGGTGCGGGTGGCGGCGGAGGTGGCGTTCTTGACGACCTTCTCCTTGGCCGAGGTCCTCGACTTCGACTTCCTGCCGCTGACCTTGTCGCTGACCCAGGCGCCGAGAATGGTGGCGAGGGTCGACGTGACGGCGGTCATGACGGCCTTCATCACCTTCGACATCAGGCCGGGCTTCTTCTTCTCCTCCTTCTCCTTCTGCTTCTTGTCGGCCTCCTCGAGCTCGGCGGCCTCCTCGTTGAGGGCCAGTTCGGTCTGCTCGCGCTGCAGGATCTCGTAGGCGCTCTCGCGGTCGACGGGGGTGTCATACTTGCCGTAGATGCGGCTCTGCTTGATGATGTCGAGGCGCTGGCCCTCGGTGATGGCACCGATCTGACTCAATGGGAACAGGATCTTGGCGCGCTCGACGACGCAGGGGGCACCCTTCTCGTCGAGGAAGGAGACGAGGGCCTCGCCCGTCTCGAGCTGCATGATGGCCTCGTCGGTCTTGAAGTCGGGGTTGGCACGGAACGTGTCGGCGGCGGTCTTCACGGCCTTCTGGTCCTTCGGGGTATAGGCACGCAGGGCATGCTGCACGCGGTTGCCGAGCTGGCCGAGGATGTTCTCGGGGATGTCGGTGGGACTCTGGGTGATGAAGTAGATGCCGACGCCCTTCGAGCGGATGAGTCGGATGACCTGCTCAATCTTATCGAGCAGGGCCTTGCTGGTGTCGGTGAAGAGCATGTGGGCCTCGTCGAAGAAGAAGACGAGCTTGGGCAGGGGCAGGTCGCCCACCTCGGGCAGCGTCGAGTAGAGCTCTGAGAGGAGCCAGAGCAGGAAGGTCGAATAGAGCTTGGGCTGCATCATCAGCTTGTCGGCAGCCAGCACGTTCATGATGCCCTTGCCACCCTCGGTCTGCATCAGGTCGTAGATGTCGAACGAGGGCTCGCCGAAGAACTGGTTGGCGCCCTGGGCCTCAAGCTGGAGCAGGGCGCGCTGGATGGCGCCGACGGAGGCAGAAGAGACGTTGCCATAGGTCGACGTGTACTCCTTGGCATGCTGCGAGACGTAGTCGAGCATCGACCGCAGATCTTTCAGGTCGAGGATCATCAGGCCGCGCTCGTCGGCCACGCGGAATACGATGTTCAGCACGCCGTCCTGCGTCTCGTTCAGTCCCAGCAGGCGCGAGAGCAGCTGCGGTCCCATCTGCGAGACGGTGGCGCGCATGGGATGGCCCTGCTCGCCATAGACGTCGAAGAAGCGCACGGGACAGCTCTGGAACTCGGGATTTTCCAGTCCGAACTCAGGCAGTCGTTTCTCGATGAATCCGCTCATCTTGCCCGTCTGCGAGATGCCCGAGAGGTCGCCCTTCATGTCGGCCATAAAGCAGGGCACGCCTGCCTGGCAGAACGACTCGGCCATGACCTGCAGCGTGACCGTCTTACCCGTACCTGTGGCGCCGGCGATGAGTCCGTGCCGGTTGGCCATCTTACCTATAATACTCAGTGCGCCGTTGGCGCAGTGGGCGATGTAGAGCCCGTGTTGCTTGTCGTACATAATCGCTGTTGTTTGTTTTTGTGCCACAAAGTTAAGTATTTTCCGCGAATCGGCCAAATATATCCGACGATTTCCCGCGAAAAATCTTTGCTGGATTGCTTTTTTCTTTGTATCTTTGCACTCCCGATGAAATATGCTGACGTGATATTGCCCGTGCCCCTCGAGGGCTGCTTCACCTACGCCGTGCCTGAGGAGATGGCGGCGCAGGCCAAGGCGGGCATGCGCGTGCTCGTCGGCTTCGGACGCTCCAAGCAGTACGTCGGCATCATCATGCGGCTGCACGGGCAAAAGCCGGAGGGCTATGAGGTGAAGCCGCTGACGCAGCTGATGGACGTCGAGCCCATCGTCATGCCCCGCCAGTTGGAGCTGTGGCAGTGGATGAGCGACTACTACATGTCGCCCATCGGCGAGGTGATGAAGGCGGCGCTGCCCGCCGGTCTGAAGGCTGAGGACGGCTATCGGCCCCGCACGGAGACCTACATCCGGCTGACTGAGCCATACCAAAATGAGAAGGCCATGCACATCGCCCTCAACATGCTGGCCCGTGCGCCGAAGCAGCAGCAGGCGTTCATCGCCTACCTTTCTCTCTCCGGCTGGGACATGATCGGGAGCGTAGAGCGCAGGACGGAGCTGACTCGCGAGGAACTGATGAACGCCTCGGGCGCCACGCTGCCGACGCTCAACCTGCTCTGCCAGCGCGGTCTGCTGGAGACCTACGAGGTGGAGGTGGGGCGCCTCAACCACGGCGGCGAGCCGCATCCTGAGAACATCAAGAAGCTCAACCCGGCGCAGGAGGATGCCTACAACCAGATCCTGATGTCGATGATGAAGCGGCGGGTGACGCTGCTCCACGGCGTCACCTCGTCGGGCAAGACGGAAATCTACATACACCTCATACAACGTGAGATCGACCGCGGGCGTCAGGTGCTCTACCTGCTGCCCGAGATAGCGCTGACGGTGCAGATGATGGACCGTCTGCGCCGCGTCTTCGGCTCACGCCTGGGCATCTACCACTCCAAGTACAGCGACGCCGAGCGCGTGGAGATCTGGCAGAAGCAACTCTCAAAGAATCCCTACGACGTCATCCTCGGCGCCCGCTCGGCCGTGTTCTTGCCTTTCCAGCGCCTCGGCCTCGTCATCGTCGACGAGGAGCACGAAACGAGCTACAAGCAGCAGGACCCCGCACCCCGCTATCATGCAAGGAGCGCAGCGATCATGATGGCGGCCCGGGCAACCGTCCTCCTCGGTACCGCCACCCCCTGCGCTGAGACGTATCATAACGCAAAGACGGGGAAGTACGGACTGGTGGAGCTTAGGCAGCGCTATCAGGGCATCGAGCTGCCGGAGGTGCAGGTGGTCGACACGGCCGACCTCAGCCACCGCAAGATGATGCGCGGCCCCTTCTCACCTCTATTATTAGCACGTGTGCGCGAGGCACTGGAGCGCGGCGAGCAGGCCATTCTCTTCCAGAACCGGCGCGGATGGGCCCCGATGGTGGAGTGCCGCCAGTGCGGATGGGTGCCGCGATGCGAGCACTGCGACGTCTCGCTGACGTTGCACCGACAGACGAATCAGCTGACGTGCCACTACTGCGGCTACACCTACCGCATCCCGACGGAGTGTCCGGCCTGCGGCGGCCACGACCTGCAAGGCCGCGGCTACGGCACGGAGAAGATTGAGGACCAGATACGCGACATACTGCCCGACGCCCGCATCGCCCGCATGGACCTCGACACGACGCGCACCCGCGGTGCCTACGAACGGCTCATCAGCGACTTCGCCGCCGGCCGCACCAACCTGCTCATCGGCACGCAGATGATCTCGAAGGGACTCGACTTCGACCGCGTCAGCGTCGTCGGCATCCTCAACGCCGACGCCATGCTCAACCAGCCCGACTTCCGGGCCTTCGAACATGCCTTCATGATGATGTCGCAGGTCAGCGGACGCGCCGGTCGGAAAGGCAAGCGCGGACTCGTCATCCTGCAGACCCGACAGAAGGATGAGCCCATCATCAGCCAGGTGGTCCACAATGACTATGCCGCCTTCTACGACGACCTCATAGCCGAGCGACAGCTGTTCCACTACCCGCCCTACACCCGACTCATCTACGTCTTTCTGAAGCATAAGAAGGACGACACGGTCGAGACGGCCGCCATCGAGATGGGCACCCGACTGCGACAGTGGTTCGGCGGACGCGTGCTGGGGCCCGACAAGCCGCCCGTAGCGCGCGTAAAAACGCTCTCCATCCGCAAGCTCGTCATCAAGCTGGAACTGGGCCTCGACCTCAAGCTGGCCCGCCAGTACCTCCGCATGGCCGAGCAACAGCTCATGCAGGACAAGCGCTACGCCCAGCTGCAGGTCTACTTCGACGTCGACCCGCTGTAAAAAAAGTCATGGAATCGTGACGTCGAGATCCTTGGCCTTAGGCGCCTTGGGGCGCTCCACCTTGACAGAGGCGACGCCGACCAGCATCTTACAGGCCTGCTTCACCTTAGCGACAAGGCTCTCGTCCGGAACTTGCAATACGATTGTTGCCATTTCTCCTAATTTCTTATTTAGTTTTACGACGGCAAAGATACGAAAAACATCCCATTCCACCAAAGGAACGGGATGTTTTTTCTGTGTTATGGCGCCAGAATCAGAAGGTCAGCTCGCAGCTCAGGCCCAGCACGCGGTTGGTGCGGGTGAACGAGTTCTTGCCGGCGGGGATGTTCAGTCCGAGGGCCTCCATGCTCTGTGCGGGCGTGTCCATGTCGTAGTCCTCATAGTTGGTCTGGAAGTAGGCAGCGGCCAGCTTCACGCGGTCGGTGAGCTTATACTCCAGGCCGAGGCCGAAGGTATAGCTGTTGACGACGAACGACATGTCGTTCATGTACTGGTCGGTCAGCTGATAGCGCGTCAGCTGTCCGCCGCCCGAGACGGTCAGTCGGTCCGTGATGTCCCACTCGACACCGGCCAGATACTCGTTGGTGCCGCCGTCGAGCAGTCGCTCGGAGTGCTCATACCAGTGGGCCGACGTGTCGTAGAAGTGGTGATAGCCCAGGTTGACACGCACGTTGTCCAGCACGCTCCACTGTGCGCCGAGGGCGAGCAGTGCGGGCGAGTCCTCGGGCACGCTCGTGCCGTTGACAAACTTCTTGGTAGCCGAGATGACGGAGGCCTCCTTCAGGTCGGAGTCGTTCTTCATGCGCATGCGGGTCTTGAACTCATACTTGGCGGCGAAGTTGAAGTTGCCGATCTTATAGTCGACGCCCAGCACGGGGGCGATACCCCATCCCGTCTGGTCGCTCTTCAGGTTGACACCGTTGGAATAGGGAGCCAGCGTCTCGGCACTGGCATTCAGCTGCTGTCCCGTGGCCTCAAGCTGCTTGACGGCAGGCTGCTGCACGGCCTGTTCCTGCGTCAGTCCGGCAGCCATATAGCTGGCGACGGCATTCGCGTAGGCTTTGGTCAGTCCGGCGGTGACGCCCTCGAAATACTGGGGCAGGGTCAGCCCGTCGGCACCGTCCATGACGCGGATGTTGTTCAGGCGGGCCTCATAGCTGGCCGTACCGTAGAGCAGGCGCAGTCCGGCATAGACGGAGAGGTTGTCCGTGATCTTGCGGGCAGCACCGAGCTGCACGCCGAAATAATACTGCTTGCCCTTCATGTAGCCGTCGACGTCGTAGCCCGTGACGTTGGGCACGCTCGCGCCGAGCGGGGCCAGGCTGGCGTTGAGCTGCTGCGACGTGCCGATGAGGCGCTGGGCAATGGCGCCGACGTAGGTCTCGAACGAACCGATGCCCTTGTCGAACTCGCACTTGCCGCCACCGCCGGGCACGGAGAAATTGAACTGGAAGCTCCAGGGGCCCTTGTTATAGGCGGCCTGCAGCGAGGGGATGATGGGCGCATCAGCCACGCCCTCGAACTCCTTCGTGGCCTGTCCGCCGTTCTTGGCGCCCAGCGTGAAAAGGTTGTTGGTCGAGGTGATGGTGCGCGTCTGGTGGGCATACTGCCAGTTGAAAGCCAGATGCAGACCGTCGTCCATGAAGGCTACGCCAGCCGGATTGCTGTAGACACCGTCGAGGCCGATGGCGCCGTCGCGGGCGGGATTACGCAAGAAAGCTACACTTTGGTTTGTGTTGGTCAGAATGCCGCCAGCCAGCGCCGTGGCTGCGGGCGCGGTCAGCAAAAGGCTGACCATCAATGATTTTAAAATTTTCATATCCTTTTAAACAATTCTTTGGATTTCGGCCGCAAAGGTACGCATATTATCGCACACTCAAATCAAAAGTGTGCAATAATTAAAGAAAATTAACGAATAAAGACACGCCAACTATTGCGAAATATTCTGACAAACGGCAGGCAGTCGGAAAAGAAGCGGTGCTTTTCAGCTCGAGAAGCGGTCCTTTTTGACACGAAAAGCGGCACTTCTCTCATCGAAAAGCGCCGCTTCATCTTTATGGATATTATATATGTCTGAAAAACAAGTAGTTATAAAACTCCGTCCATTCATTCGGAATTTTATTTACAAAACGCCACTCAAAAGTGAAGGTCATCGATCTCCGCGACGCCGCCTGCAGGCCGTCAGGCTTTGGCTTCCGGATAGCTGATGCGGGTGTGGTAGATAGTCTTGAGCTTCTCGATGAGGACCGTCTTGGCGTAGGCGATGTCGCGGAAGGTGATGGGGCAGTCGCGGAAATAGCCCTCTTGCACCTGCGAGTCGATGATGCGTCCGACGAGCTGGCGGATCGACTGTTCCGTGTAGTCAGGCAGCGAGCGCGAGGCGGCCTCGACGGCGTCGGCCATCATCAGCACGGCCTGCTCCTTGGTGAAGGGGTTGGGGCCGGGATAGGTGAAGAGCAGGTCGTCGACGGGTTCGTCGGGATGCTCGTTCTTATATTTGATGAAGAAATACTTGGCCTTGCCCAGTCCGTGGTGGGTGCTGATGAAGTCGCGGATCTGCTGGGGCAGGTTGTAGTGGTCGGCCAGCTTGAGGCCCTCAGTGACGTGGCTGACGATCATCTGGGCGCTCTCGATGAGCGACAGGTGGTCGTGGGGCGAGATGCCGCCCGACTGGTTCTCAGTGAAGTAGATGGGGTTCTGGGTCTTGCCGATGTCATGATAGAGGGCACCCGTGCGCACCAGCTGGGCGTTGGCCCCGATCTTGCGGGCTATCTCGGCGGCCAGGTTGCCCACCTGGATGGAGTGCTGGAACGTGCCGGGGGCCACCTCGCTCATGCGTCGCAGCAGCTCCTTGTTCATGTCGCTGAGCTCGATGAGCGTGATGTTGCTGACGAACCCGAAGGTGCGCTCGACGATGTAGAGCAGAGGATAGCTGCAGAAGATGACGATGCCGCAGACGAGCAGGAAGTAGTATTCGGACGTGTCGAAGCGCGAGAAGTCGCCCGAGCGGATGAGGAAGAGCGACAGATTGGTGAGCATGGCGACGAGCGTGACCAGCGTGGCCGTCCAGAACAGCTGCGAACGGCTCGACAGCTCGCGCAGCGAGAAGATGGCGGCCAGGCCGGCGGCCATCTCGACGGCGATGAACTCCAGGGGGTGCTGCAGGATGCAGGCACAGATGAGCACCAGGGCCGTATGGGCCATGAAGGCCGTGCGCGAGTCCATGAAGACGCGCACAAAGATGGGCACGATGGCAAAGGGCAGGATATAGACGTGGAGCACGTTGTGCTCTACCAGGACCGAGGCCAGCACGGCAAAGAGGACGAGCAGGGTGTAGAGCATGCCGACGGAGCGCATGTCGTCGAAGTAGTCCTTGCGATACATGGTCAGATAGACGGTGAAGCCCAGCACGACGAGCAGCACGTAGAGCAGCTCGCCCATGACGGTGGAGCTGATGCCGCGGTCGCCCTGGTGGCGCTTGTCGATCTCAGTCAGATAGGACTGCAGCACCCTCGAGGTGGACTCGTCGACGATGTCGCCGCGGTCGATGATCTTCTGGCCGCGGAGCACGACGCCGTCGGCACGCGTGACGCTGTTCATCAGGTCGATGCGGCTCTGGTCGCTGCGCTCCTCGTCGTAGACCAGGTTGGGCACGATATACTCATTGAGGTCCAGGTCCTGCAGGGCCGACAGGCGGTCGCGGAGCATGGGGTCGCTGAGCAGCAGCTCGTAGACCTCGAGCCCCGTGAACACACTGCCCGCGGCGACGCTGACGGCATCCTTGCCGTCGACGCGCCGCAGCAAGGCGGTCGAGTCGAGCTGGACGCCCGAGGGCGACTTCGTGTCGACGATGCCCTGGGCATAACAGGCATTGAGGCGGTTGGCGATGATGCGCTTATAGTCGGTGCTCAGGCCCTTCTGGTCGCGGCCGAACTGCTGCATGAAGCGCCTCACCTGCTCGGGCCCCACCTCGGCGTCGTAGGTGTAATACGGCTCATAGTCCTTGAGCGCAGCCTCCTGCTCGGCCTTGACGACCGAGTCGCTCTTATAGACGGGAAAATCGAACGTGGCGGTCATGTCGGCATAGTTCCAGGGCTTGTCCTGCTCGAACTTGAAGCTAGGACGGTGGTCGCGAGGCATAAACCACACGATGACGGTCACGACTGCCAACACCAGCGCCACGCGCCATGCGATGTCGCGCCATGTGAGCTCAAAATTCAGGTTGATGCGTTTCATTGCTTCTACTTATTTGCGAGGGCAAAATTAGGCATTATTTCGCAGACTGCCAAGGAGATTGATTGATTTTTCATGACTTTTTATCCGTCAAAGCAGAAAAAAGCGGGGAAACGATGCGCCGTGTGGCGGTTTTTTTGTAACTTTGCACCCAAATCCAAAAAGAAAAGCAAACCATGACAGAAAAGAGAAGAGTGAGGGTGCGATTTGCACCCAGCCCCACGGGGCCCCTGCATATCGGCGGTGTGCGCACCGCCCTGTTCAACTATCTGTTTGCCCGCCAGCACGGGGGCGACTTCGTCTTCCGCATCGAGGACACTGACACCACGCGCTTCGTGCCCCAGGCCGAGGCCTACATCATCGAGGCATTCCGATGGCTGGGCATCCGCTTCGACGAGGGCGTCTCGTTCGGAGGCCAGTATGGGCCCTACCGCCAGAGCGAGCGCCGCGACATCTACAAGAAATACGTCCGCCAGCTGCTCGATGCGGGCAAGGCCTACATCGCCTTCGACACGCCCGAGGAGCTCAACGCCAAGCGCGAGGAGATCCAGAACTTCCAGTATGACAACCGCACGCGAGGCATGATGCGCAACTCACTGACCATGCCCGCCGAGGAGGTGGAGCGGCTCATCAGCGAGGGTCGGCAGTATGTGGTGCGCATCAAGATCGACGCCGGCGAGGAGGTGACGGTCGACGACATGATCCGCGGCGAGGTGCACGTCAAGAGCGACATCCTCGACGACAAGGTGCTCTACAAGAGTGCCGACGAGCTGCCCACGTATCATCTGGCCAACATCGTCGACGACCACCTGATGGAGATCACCCACGTCATCCGCGGCGAGGAGTGGCTGCCCTCGGCCCCACTCCACGTGCTGCTCTACAAGGCCTTCGGATGGGAGGACACGATGCCGCGCTTCGCCCATCTGCCGCTGCTGCTCAAGCCCGACGGCAAGGGCAAGCTCTCGAAGCGCGACGGCGACCGCCTGGGATTCCCCGTCTTCCCGCTCGACTGGAAGGACGAGGAGGGCAATGTCACGGCCACGGGCTATCGCGAGCAGGGCTACTTCCCCGAGGCGGTGGTCAACTTCCTGGCCCTGCTGGGATGGAACCCCGGCACGGAGCAGGAGCTCTTCACGCTCGACGAGCTGGTCGAGGCCTTCGACATCGAGAAGTGCTCGAAGGCCGGCGCCAAGTTTGCCTACGAGAAGGGCATCTGGTTCAACCACGAATATATCCTGAAGAAGTCGGCCGAGGAGATCGCCCGACTGTTTGAGCCCGTCTGTCGCGAGCACGGCGTCACGGACAGCTTCGAGCGCATCGAGCAGGTCGTCGCCATGATGAAGGACCGCGTCTCGTTCGTCAAGGAGCTGTGGCCCCTGTGCTCGTTCTTCTTCGAGGCTCCGACGCAGTATGACGAGAAGACGGCCAAGAAGCGCTGGATACAGGCAGCCCCCCCTTCAGCCCCCGAGGGGGCTACTATAGACCCTTCTCGCAGACCGTCGTCAGAAGTCCTGAACGAATTATGCGACGAGGTATTGCAGGATCTCGATGACTTCTCGCTGGAGAATCAAGAGAAGGTCGTTCATTCATGGATTGAGCAGAAGGGCTACAAGCTGGGCCAAGTGATGAACGCCTGGCGACTGGCACTCGTCGGCGAGGGCAAAGGCCCCGGCATGTTCGACATCTCGGCCTTCCTCGGCAAGGAGGAGACTATACGGCGCACAAAGAGGGCATGCGAGGTATTGGGAGCCCCCCATTCCGCCCCCGAGGGGGCTACTATAGCTTAGCAGCTTTATGGACTACGCCTATCAGACGGCTGACCCGGCGCTCTATGGCAGACTCAAGGAATATGCTCGCCACAACCGGAATCATCCGACTGAAGCCGAGGCCTTATTATGGGAACATCTCAGAGACAACGGGATAGGACAACCCTTTAAGCGCCAACATATCATTGGCGATTATATTGCAGATTTTGCATGTCTGCCCAGAAGGCTGGTCATCGAACTTGATGGTGGCTATCACCGACAGGATCGTCAGCAGGAAGCTGATTCCATGCGTACTGAGTGGTTGGAGAGCAAGGGGTTTATAGTACTGCGATTCACGAACGAAGAACTATTCAGAAACATAAACCAAGTACTGAATGAGATACAGAAGTATTTGTAACGGCGGAACTATAGTAGCCCCCTCGGGGGCAGAAGGGGGGGCTCTGTGTACAATCTGATCATCTACCTCTACCTGCTTGGCGTCGCCGTCTATAGTCTGTTCAACGACAAGGTGCGACGGATGTGGCGCGGCGAACGCGACGCCTTCCGGGTGCTGCGCGAGCAGGTCGACCCGAAGGCGCGCTACGTCTGGTTCCACGCGGCCTCGCTCGGCGAGTTCGAGCAGGGACGCCCGCTGATGGAGGAGCTGCGCCGGCGTCGCCCCGACCTGAAGATCCTGCTCACGTTCTTCTCGCCCTCGGGCTATGAGGTCAGGAAGAACTACGAGGGGGCTGACATCATCTGCTACCTGCCGCTCGACACCATCCGCAACGCCCGTCGCTTCCTGCGGCTCATCCGGCCCGAGATGGCCTTCTTCATCAAGTATGAGTTCTGGTACAACTATCTCCACATCCTCAGACATCGCGGCGTGCCCACCTACAGTGTGTCGAGCATCTTCCGCGACGGACAGGTGTTCTTCCGCTGGTACGGACGTCAGTACGGGCGCGTGCTGAAATGCTTCACCCACTTCTTCGTGCAGAACGAGAAGAGCCGCGAGCTGCTGGCCTCCATCGGACTGACCAACGTCAGCATCACGGGCGACACCCGCTTCGACCGCGTCCTGCAGATCAAGGAGCAGGCCCGCCAGCTTCCCGTCGTCGAGCAGTTCATAGAGGACAGCAAGGGGAAGGTGTTCGTGGCCGGCTCGTCGTGGCCGCCCGATGAAGAAATCTTCATCAAGTACTTCAAGGCGCATCCCGAATGGAAACTCATCATCGCCCCACACATCATCGGTGAGGACCATCTGCAACAGATCGAGAAGGCGCTGGGTGAAGGGAAAGCTGTTCGCTATTCCAGTGTAGAGCGCAGAATGGAGAATGGAGAGTTTGCTACCGCCCGAAAAGAAGCTCCCTCGGGGGCCGTAGGGGGGGCCTCGACTTCGGCCTCGGCTCTCATCATCGACTGCTTCGGCCTGCTGTCGAGCATCTACCGCTATGCCGACGTCTGCTACGTAGGCGGCGGCTTCGGCGTCAGCGTCCACAACACGCTGGAGGCCGCCGTATGGGGCAAGCCCGTCATCTTCGGGCCCAACAACCATAAGTTCCAGGAGGTGCAGGAACTGAAGCAATGCGAAGGCGGATTCGAGATCGCCTCCTACGACGACTTCGCCCGTCTGATGGACCGCTTCGAGCTTGAGCCCGACTTCCTGGCCAAGGCCTCTGCAGAAGCCGGCTCCTACGTACAAGGGCGTGCCGGCGCCACCAATAAAATATTAAGTGATGTAGGGTTCTGACTCGATCCTACATCACTTTTTCGTTATTCCAGAGTAAAAGTCACAGGCAGCACATAGCGCACATTCACAGCCTCGCCGCGATGTCGGCCGGGCTCCCACTTGGGCATCGACTTCACCACGCGGACGGCCTCCTGGTCGAGCAGTGAGGCGACGGACTTGACCACCGTGACACCATCGAGCGTGCCGTCTTTGCGCACGATGAAGCTGACGATCACACGGCCTTGCTCAAGCCGCTGGCGTGACTTGGCCGGATAGCGCAGATGCTGACGGATCCACTCCTCTGCCGAGACATCGCCGGGGAAGCTGGGCATGTCGTCCACGATGTCGTAGATGCCGTCAGGATCGGGCACGGCGTCATGGTAGCGCGACGGCGGCGGACCATAGACCACCTTGATATGACCTCTCTCCACCCGTTGACGTTCCGCCTCCTTTTTCTGCATTTCCTCACGCTGCTGCGCGTCGTCCTGCTGTTGGCCGACGAGCTCGCCGATCTTCTGTTGCGTAGGCGGCGGACCATAGGCAAGCGCAATGCGCTTCTGCTGGGCCGTCTTGCACGCCCCCAGTCCCAAGGCTGCTATGAGCGAACCGAGCAACAGGTTTGAGACCTTGAAAAACCTCTTCTTCATATTATTGATTTAGCCTAAAGGGTACGGGATAAGTGTATTTCACCCTGAGCGCCACACCATTCTGCCGGCCGGGTATCCAGCGGGGCATCGTCGAGAGCAGGCGCAGGGCCTCGGCATCGAGGGCGGGATGGACAGACCTGACGACCTTGAAGTTCGTGGGGGTGCCGTCGCGTTCGACGACAAAGGTCAGGATGACGCGCCCCTCAATGCTATCGCGGCGGGCCGACTCGGGATATTGCAGATGCTGTTTCACCCACGTCATCATGGCTTCGTCACCGCCAGGGAAGCAGGGCATCTGCTCCACTATGTCGTAGACCCTCGTCGGGTCGAGTTCTTCATTCTCATTCCCCTCATTCCTCTTCATGGGAGGCGGCCCATAGACAATCCTAACATCATTCCTCGCCATGGGAGGCGGCCCGTAGACAAGCCTGATGCCATCCTTCGCCTCCTGTTTCGATGCGGGCGCAGCGACCGTATCCGTGTCGTCAGTCGGATTGCCCACAGGCCCTTCAGCCGATCGGCAAGCCCCGAAGCCCAGGGCCGCAACGACCGACCCCAGCAACAGATTCGACACTTTGAGAAACCTCTTTTTCATTCCTTTTTCTTATTATCTTATTAGGCAAAAGCCGACACACCATACGTCCGACTTCAACCCTCTATCCTCTCCATGTGGCACACCAGCAGACGGCCGTCGTCGTCGCGCAGGTGCATGCCGTTGCCCTCGCAGTAGCGCCAGTGGCGGCACTTGGCGCAGGCGTCCTTCTTCATCCACGTGCGGTCGCGATAGCGCTGGTAGCGGTTCTCCCAGACGTCGAGGAAGTCGTCCTCGTAGATGTTGCCTTGGACGTAGTTCGAGCGGATGCTGGTGCAGGCGCTGATGCTGCCGTCGATGAGGACGGAGCCGACGGTGACGCCCGCCGCGCAGCGGAACAGCCAGTCGCGCACGTCGCCCTCATACGGGCCGACGAAGCCCTCGCAGCTGTAGTTGGCGTGGATGCGGCCCTCGCGCCGCGTCTCGCGGATGAAGTCGAGAATCTGGCGGAACTGCTCGTTCGTGACGCGCAGCATCGGGTCATGGGCAGCGCGGCCCACGGGGAAGATGGGGAACAGGCGCCAGTCGCCGACTCCTTTATTGATGAGGTATTCGCGCAGCTCCGCCAGCTGGCCGATGTTCTTCTGGTTGACGCAAGTGACGACGTCGAACTTCACCGTGCCGTCGGCCACAAGCAAATCGATGGCCTCGTCGGCCCGCCGGAAGCTGTCGGGATGGCAGCGCAGCCAGTTATGCTCCTGTTCCAGTCCGTCGAAGCTGATGGCCAGCGAGCAGAGGCCAGCGCCCTTGAGGTTATGGAAGCGCTCGGGCGTCAGATAGAGTCCGTTGGAGACCATGCCCCATGGATAGCCGCGCTCATGGATGCCGCGTCCGATGAGTTCCAGGTCGTCGCGCATCAGGGGCTCGCCGCCGCTGACGATGACGAAGACCTCTGCGGGGTCGTAGCGCTCAGCCACACGGTCGAGCACACGGAAGAAGTCGTCGCGGGGCATGTCGGGCTTCGCCGGCTCGTGGCGACAGTCGCTGCCACAATGGCGGCAGTGCACATTGCATCGCAAGGTGCACTCCCAGAACAGCTGGCGCAGCGGATGCTCACGCTTCAGGTTCTTGTTGATCTGGCGTGCGGCCTCAAGGGCTAAGCGACGGCGAAGTTCCATGGCTTTTCCTTTTTATTTCGTTATTTCGATATAACGTTATAACGACATTTTCGAAATAACGACACTTATTTTGTTTCCCCCAGCACCTGTTCGGCGTGAATCTTCGTCTTGATCTGCTTCGGCCCGATGATCTGCTCAATGACGCCCTCCTCATTGATGATGAAGGTCGTGCGTACGGTGCCCATATACTTGCGGCCGTACATCGACTTCTCCTGCCAGACGCCGAACTGCTCGACGAGCCGCTTGTCAGTGTCGGCAATGAGAGGGAAGTTCAGACCATGCTTCTCCTTGAACTTGCGGTGCTGCTCGTCGCCGTCGACGCTGACGCCGACGATGTCGTAGCCCGCACGGAGCAGCTCGTCGCGATGGTCGCGGAAGCTGCAAGCCTCAGCCGTGCATCCGCTGGTCATGTCCTTCGGGTAAAAGTATAGCACCAGCTTACGCCCACGGTAGTCACTCAGGCGAATCTCACGCCCCTGTTCATCTTTGCCCAGGAAGTCGGGCGCCTTATCTCCGATATTCATAGTTCTTTTGGTTTGTTATCGAGGGCAAAGATATGACAAAATCGCCATATTTCCAAATGATTCTTCGGGAAAGTCAGAAGTTTTTAGAAAGTTTAGGACAACAAAACCGCCTGAATCGGAATAAAATGCGTAACTTTGCAGCCGCAGTTCTTTTAAGCCGCGTAATGAAGATGATCTGGATGATAGCCTTCCTGTTGCTGCCACTGGCTGGTCTGGCTTTTGCCGGCTGGCATGTCTGGACGCTGGTGCCCCTGCCGCCACTGTGGCGAGTGCTCATCATCGCCCTGGGCGTGGGGGCGTTCCTGTCGCTCTTTCTGTCCATTACGCGCGTCATCGACAGCTGGCCCTTGCCGCTGGCCCGACTCGTCTACGACGTCAGCACGTCGTCCATCTTCGTGCTCCTCTATGTGGTCATGATCTTCCTTGCGCTCGACCTGCTGCGGCTCATCCGCGTCGTGCCTGCCTCGTGGCTGCATCATAACGGCTATACGACCATCGCCATCACACTGACTCTCTTCGCCGTCTTCGTGCTCGGCAATATCCGCTATCACCACAAGGTGCGCGCCGAGCTCCACCTGACGACGGCCAAGCAGCTCAGCCGACCGCTGCGGCTCGTCCTGCTGAGCGACCTGCACCTGGGCTATCACAACCCGCGCCACGAGCTGGCCCGATGGGTCGACATGATCAACCGCGAGCACCCTGACGCCGTGCTCATTGCCGGCGACATCATCGACGGCAGCCTCCGGCCGCTCATCGAGGAGCGCATGGCCGACGAGCTGCGGCGCATCGAGGCTCCCGTCTATGCCTGTCTGGGCAACCACGAATACATCAGCGGCGAGCCCGGTGCCGAGCAGTTCTACCGCGAGGCCGGCATCACGCTGCTGCGCGACTCGGCCGCCACGCTGGCCGGCGGCGACGTCGTCGTCATCGGCCGCGACGACCTGAGCAACCGCCGCCGCAAGCCGGTGAAAGACTTACTCGCCGACCTCCGTCATCAGTCGGAGGCGTCCGGGGAGAGGCCCGTCGGGGAGCGGTTCCTCATCCTGCTCGACCATCAGCCCTATCATCTCGAGAAGGCCGAGCAGGCCGGCATCGACTTTCAGCTGAGCGGTCATACACACCGCGGCCAGGTGTGGCCCATCTCGTGGATCACCGATGCCCTCTACGAATGTTCGTGGGGCAGCCATCAGCGCGGCGCGACCCGTTACTACGTCTCGTCGGGCATAGGCATCTGGGGCGGCAAGTTCCGCATCGGCACGCGTTCGGAATACGTCGTAATGGAGATTGGAGATTGAAAATTGAAAATTGATAATTGATAATTGAAAATAAATAATGATGATGAAGAAGACAATGATTGCTGCAGGCGCAGGCCTGCTGATGGCAGTGCTGATGACGAGTGCTGCCAAGAAAGCTATGACAAAGGAGAATGGCGTCTACGTGGTCAACACGACCGAGCTGGCCAAGGACGTCATCGGCTATGAGAGCACCACGCCCCTGAAGGTCTACATCCGCAAGGGCAAGGTGGAGAAGATTGAGTATCTCGACAACACCGAGACGCCCAAATACTGGCAGGCCGCCTCGAAGCACCTGCAGAACGCCTGGGACGGCAAGACCGTCAAGGAGGCCAAGGCCCTGAAGGTCGACGGCCGCACGGGTGCCACCTACTCGAGCGACGCCATCAAGGAGAACGTGAAGCGCGCCCTCGACTACTATGAGAAGAACAAGTGAGAGGTGAGAAGTGTAAGTGAAAAATAAAAAGATGAAAGGTGAAAGATGAAAAATATGATTAGTTTACTATGACCATGTCTAATCATATCTTTCATCTTTCACCTTTCATTTCTCATTTAAAATGATGAAACCGCTATTCTTTGCCTTTCTCCTGATGGGCGTCATGACGGCGACGGCGCAGGAGAAGACGCTCAGCTTCGATGCACAGCTGCGCACACGTGCCGAGTATCGCAACGGCGCACTCTTCCCCCGCAATGAAGGCGAGGGGGCCGCCACCTTCGTGGGCGAGCGGGCACGCCTCGGTGCCACCTTCCGTCGCGGCGACCTCAGCGTGCGCCTCTCCGCCCAGCACACGGGTGTCTGGGGACAGGACCCGCAGGTGGACAAGCAGGGCCGAGTAGCCATCCATGAAGCCTGGGCACGCATGACGTTCGCCGACGACGCTTTCTTCGTCCAGCTGGGCCGCCAACGACTGGTCTACGACGACGCGCGACTGCTGGGTGCCCTCGACTGGAACGTGGCCGGACGCACCCACGACGCCCTCCGCGCCGGCTATCAGGACGGCCCGAACCAGGTGCACCTCATCCTGGCGCTCAATCAGAACGACGAGCCGACGAAGCAGGTCTGGTACGACGCCGCGAAGGGTCAGCCCTACAAGTCGATGGAGGCCGTCTGGTATCACTACGACGGCCATCATCAGCTGATCCCCTTCGACGTGTCGGTGCTCTTCATGAACCTCGGTCTCGAGCAGGGCACGGCCCTCACCAACCATTCTGACGTGAAGCACATGCAGACGCTGGGCACACACATCAACGCCACGCCCATCGACGGCCTCGACGCCACCGCCTCGCTCTACTATCAGATGGGCAACGAGACGTCGGCCTGGATGGCCAGCCTCAAGGCCGCCTATCGCCTCGACGACGCCTGGCGCGTCCATGCCGCCTACGACTACCTCAGCGGCGACGACGGCAAGGGCACGAAGAACCACGCCTTCTCACCCCTCTACGGCACCCACCACAATTTCTACGGCGCCATGGACTACTTCTACGCCTCCGCATGGAAGAGGGGCAACGTCGGCCTGCAGGACATCCAGCTCGGCGTCAAGTCAGACTACATCGGATGGCTGCCCATGCAGCTCACCTACCACTACTTCGCCACTGCCGCCAAGGTGCCCGGACAGGACGCCATCCTCGGCCTAGGCCACGAGGTCGACTATCAGCTCAGCTACCGTCTGTCGCCCAACGTCAGCCTCAGCGGCGGCTACAGCTTCATGCTGGGGCAGCACACGATGGACATCGTCAAGGGCGGCGACCACAGCCGCTGGCAGGACTGGGGCTGGCTGCAGGTGAATGTCGCGATTTAATTGAAAAGTGAAGAGTGAATTCACTCTTCACTTTTCACTCTTCACTTCCCAGATATTCCTTCGAATAGGCCACGTAGTGAGCGGCATTGTCGGTCTGGCCCGGACGCGTGGGCTTGAGGTATTTGGCCGGCACGCCGCCCCAGATCTCGTGAGGCGGTATCTTCGTGCCCTGCAGCACCAGTGCGCCGGCAGCCACGATGGCGCCCTCGCCCACCTCGCAGCCGTCGAGCAGCACGGCACCCATGCCGATCAGGGCGCCGTCGTGGATGGTGCAGGCATGGACGGTCACGTTGTGGCCGATGGTGACGTCGGAGCCGATGTGCGTGGGGCCCGTGTCGTGCGTCACGTGGACCACCGAGTTGTCCTGCACGTTCGAGCGGTCGCCGATGGTGATGGGGGCCACGTCGCCGCGCACCACGGCGCCAAACCATATCGAGCACTCGTCGCCCATCGTCACGTCGCCTACGATCGTGGCGTTCTCACTGAAATAACACTCACGTCCCCATTTGGGGCTCATTCCCTTGTAGGATTTGATCAATGCCATTATATATCTTAACGATTAAATAAGTTTTGCGCCTGCAAAGGTACAATTTATTTCTGACACTGCGAAATATTTTTGATTCATTACATGGACCTTCCATGAACATTATATGCCAGCGGCGCAGACGGAAAAGCAATTATTCATATTTACGTTTTGTTTTTGGAAAGAAATTAGCAAGAATTAGAAATAATTATTTCCAAGAATTAGGAAAAAATTATTTTTTCTTATTGTTGAAACGAATTATTCTAATTCTTGCTCATTTTTTTCATAAAATTATTTCGACCTTTTCTGAGACTGCGAAATATTTACGTCCAGCACTTCCTCGATCAGGCGGATGGTCACGTCGAGACTGTCGGCAGTGAAGTCGGCCGTCAGGCAGCAGTCCTCGCGGTCGGCCACGAGGACGACGCCATAATAAGCAGACAGGTCGGCGAGCACCTCGGGCAACGGCGTGTTGTCGAAGTGGAACGTCTTAGGCGCCACAACCGCTGTCCCCGAAGGAGAGGAGGAGACCACGACCGACTCCACCGAAGGAGAGGCAGATGGCGTGGAGGTCCTGATGGTCAGCACTGCGGCAAAAGCCACCAGACAGAGCAGCGAGGCCGCCACGGCGACCCAGCGCCAGGCGGCAGGCCGTCGGGGCCCGGACGTGAGCGGTTCGCCGACTCGCTGTCTGACAGCCCGCAGGGCCTCAGGCGTGTCAAATGCGCCCTCACGATAGTGGCGTAGCACGAAGTTGAGAAGTTTGTTGTCGTCGTTCATTTTTGTTGCATTGTTTTGCTTTCTGCGACGGCGTATGCACCGAGGATGCCGATGCCGCCGGTGATGTTGGTGAAGGTGGGCGAGAGCAGCGAGAAGCCGCCCTGCGCCAGCTCGTTGTTGTCGATGTCGTTGATGGACTTGACGAAGCGATAGAACTCGGGCGTCAGGTGATAGAGCAGCACCTGGAACTCGGCCGGACGCGCCATGTGGGTGTTGAGTTCGCTGGCCCATTGGTTGATGTTCAGGCGGAGCGTGTAGCTCTGTCCGTTGATCTGCGCGTCGCTGAAGACATAGAACTGCTGATAGAACTCATTCTCGAAGCCGAAGTCGCCGTCGACCCCGCTCAGGGGCTGCAGCAGCGGCTCGCCCGCCGTGCGGATGGCGGGATAGGTGTAGGCGGTGTCCCGACGCAGGTGGAAGTCGTAGACGTCGGCCCACCCTGTCTCCGAGATATAGCGATACTCGTCCTCCGAGTTCACGGGCCACTCCACGTGGCGGTTGTAGTCGTCGTCATAGTAATCATGTTGCGGACAGTCGGGGCGCAGGTCGCCGACGGCCGTGAGGGCGAAGTGACGGAGGCGGATGCGCACGGCATAGTAGTCCTGACTGTCGGCCGGATCGGTGAACGTGGCGGCCAGCTGGAGCACGTCGACGCTCTCCTCCCAGTAGGTGTCGTAGATGCGCGTCTCGGTGATGCTCTTCAGCTCAATGGGCACGGCCTGCGGCACGACGGTGCGGCTGCTGACGGCGGCATAGCCCGCGGCGGCGGCCTCCACCTCGACGACATCGCCTGCCTGGTGGGGGCCCAGGACGTAGCGGCGCCCGCCGTCGGCCATCACCTCCCGCGGCTGTCCGTTCACCTTATATATAATAGTGGCATCGCCGACGCTCAGGTCCTGGCCATAGACACGTCCCTCCTTGCTGACGGCCACGCTGCGGGTGACGCTGACGAAGGTTGTGTCGCCCATCGACGGGAAGCAGCTGACGACGAGCTTCGGCTGTTCCTGCAGGCTGTCGATGTCGAAGGAGTCCTTGCACGACATCAGCAGTCCTACCCCTCCCCACAGAAGTGGAGCCACGGTAGTTTGCAGGATGATAAGATAACGTTTTATTTTCTGTTTCATTGTGTTTTACCATTTAATCGTATAACTGAACGACGGGACGATCGGGATGTAGCCGTGCGTCTTCACGCGGAAGCGGCCGTCGTTGGTCTCCTGCACTGAGGTCCACAACGTGTTCAGGTGGCAGTAGGCATTGTAGATGCTCCAGTTCCAGATGCGCTCGTGGCCGTGCTTCGTCGTGTGGTGCAGGTTGAAGCCCAGGTCGAGCCGGTGGTATGTGGGCAGCACCACGTTGTTGGGCCGCTCGTAGATGTAGTCGCGGCGTCCGAGGTCCCACAGCTGGTCGGCGGCACCATCGCGGCCCGGCATGTCAGGCAGCTGCACGAACTGCGTGGGCATCGTCATGCGGTTGCCCGTGTGCATCGTCCATGCGGCATACATCTCCTTTTTCTTCGACAGGTGCAGGCGGGCCGTGATGTTCAGCTTGTGGCGGTTGTCGAACTTGTCGTAGAACCAGCGGGGATAGAAGTCGTCGAAGCGCCGCTTGTTCCACGACAGGGTGTAGGCGGCCTCCATCTGCAGCCGCGGCGTCACGTAGCGGGCATCGAGCTCTATGCCATAGAAGCGGCCGCGGCCGTCCATCACCTCGGTATCCCACGAGGCGGCCGGCGGCTCCAGCCCTGCCCACGAGTTGGAGAGCAGCAGGTGGCGGGTCAGCTTGTAGTAGCCCTCCAGCGAGAGGGTCCAGCGGCGCGAGGGCTGCATGTAGATGCCTGCTGCCAGCTGGCTGGAGTGCATCGGGCGCGTGCGGCGCGTCGTAGGCACCCAGTAGGCCGTTGGCAGGTCGAGGAACGAGTTGGAAATCCTGTGCACGTATTGCGTCATCATCGTGTAGCTGGCCTTCAGCGACATCCACGGCCTGAGCTGCAGCTTCACGGCCAGTCGCGGGTCGAGCGAGCAGTAGGTCTTGCCGCTGACGACGAAGAGCGACATGTTCAGGCCGCCGTTCAGACTCCAGCGGTCGTTGAGCGTCAGCTGGTCCTCGCCGTAGAGGGTCAGCTCGTGGCCCGTCTGGCGGTTGGCGCTGGCAGCGCTGAGGGTGTCGCCCTCGGCCGTGCCGAAGTAGTAGAGCTCGCTGTGGGTCTGCGGGCGGAAGTGGTGGTAGGTGTAGTCGTGGCCGAAGCGGATGTGATGGCGGGGCTGGGGGCGATAGTCGAAGAGGGCGCGATAGCCCACGTCGTCGATGGTCGAGCGCGACGTGTGCTCGTTGTGGTTGATGGTCATCTCGTCCCCGCGGCCGTAGCGCCAGTCGTCGCTGTAGCTGATGTTGGCGCGGTTGTGGGTGTAGACGGCCGTCAGGTTGGCCATCAGGCGCGGCGAGAGCTGCCCGTTCCAGTCGAGCGCCGCGTTCAGGTTGCCCCAGCGCAGGCGGTTCTCCATGATGTCGCGGTCGGTGTAGTCGTCGTGGCCGTCGTCCCAGTCGTCCTTCGTCGTCAGGCGGTCGGCGCCTGAGTAGATGCTCAGCGAGAGGCGCGAGCTGTCGTTGAGCACGTGGGTCAGCTTGGCGTTCAGGTCGTGGAAGTTGTAGTTCAGCTTGATCTGCTCCTCGTCGCTCAGGCGGTTGGCGATGGCGAAGGCGGGCTCCGTCAGCAGGTCGAGCCACGAGCGGCGCAGCCCGACGTTGAGCGAGGTGCGCCCGCGGCGGATGGGCCCGTCGAACTGCACGCTGCCGTCGAGCAGGCCCAGGCGGTAGGCGCCGTGCCACTCGTGCATGTGGCCGTCCCTGGTGCGCACGTCGACCACGCTCGACAGCCGTCCGCCGTAGCGGGCCGGGAATCCGCTCTTGTAGAAGTCGACATTCTTCACCACGTCGGCATTGAACGAGGAGAAGAGTCCCAGCGAGTGGTTGACCTGATAGAGCGGCGTGCCGTCGATGAGGAAGAGGTTCTCGTCGTCGTTGCCGCCGTGCACGTAGAGGCCCGAAGCCAGCTCGATGCCCTCCTGCACGCCGCTGAGGCGCTGCAGCGACTTGATGACGTCGGGCGAGGAGAGCAGCGCAAACTCGGTCTTGACGTCGGCCTGGCTGAGCGACCGCAGACCCATCTGGGTGCCCACGACGGGCGAGCTGAGGTTGCCCTCGACGACGACCTCGCCCACCTGGCGTCCCTCCTCGAGGGCGATGTCGAGGCGGCGGTCGGCCGTGAGGCTGACGCTGACGGTCTGCTCATGATAGCCGACGTAGGTGATGCGCAGCCGATGGTCACCCTCAGGCAGCGTCAGCGAGTAGTAGCCGTACTCGTTGGTCATGGTCCCCTGGCGCGTGGTCAGGTCGTAGACCGTGGCATTGATGAGCCGTTCGCCCGCCGCATCGTTGACGTGGCCGCTCAGCGTGTGGCGCTGCGCGCGCTGCTTCAGCGTGACGTAGCGACCCTCCTGTCGCCAGTCGATGGACGTGCCCTGGAAGAGCGTCCGCAGCGCCCGGCCCAGCGGCATGCCCGCCAGTTGCGGGCCGTCGTAGCGAGCCGTGAGGTCGAGCGCCCCGTCGTAGACGAAGCTGACGTCGTGCTGGCGCCGCAGCTCGTCCACCTGCTCGCGCAGCGTAGTCTGCGCCGTGGCTGAGGTGCAGCCCAGCATCAGGAGGAAAGTGAAAACAATTCTTTTTACCTTATAACACATATTATAAATAACCATACAAAACTATCTTGCACAATGATTTCTTTTTTACAAAGATTGAAAAGATTGAAAAGATGTGCTGCGCGATGTGTGGGTCGGGACTGTCCGCATGGAATCTTTTTCATCTTTTTAATCTTTGTTGAATATATATATTATTATTGTTCATTCTGTTCATAGCTATGACGCACGAAAGGCGAAATCCCCCCATCGCAAGCATAAAAAAAATCAATGTGGTGATAAATGCCCGAGATTTCAACGCCCCCCTGCCCCCCTCTAATCTTAGAGGGGGAGTTGAGTAGATGAGCGCAGTGACACCAGCGGAGACGGGCGGCATGCACACTATTTAACTCCCCCTCTAAGATTAGAGGGGGGCAGGGGGGCGTTGAAATCTCAGACATTTATCACCACATTGAGAATAACATGGGGCTGGAAGAAGTTTCCGTCACGTCGTGACGGCATGGCGTCACGTCATGGTTTCATGCCGTCACATCGTGACCGCATGACGTCACGACGTGACGAGAGTTTTCGGGATGCCTTCTCACAGGCATCCCCGACGTTGCGAATGAATAAAACAAGCGGACTGGAAAAACGGTGGGGGCGATGCTCAGGCCAACAGGCTGAGGATGGCGTCGGCATGGCCGCGGAGCAGGCGCAGGGCCTTGCCCATCTGCTTCTCGACGGTCTTGACGGAGATGCCCAGCGTCTCGGCTATTTCGGCATACTTCAGACCGTCGCGCTTGGCCATCAGCAGCACCTCGCGGCAGCGCGGGGGGAGGGCGTCGATGAGGGTCCAGAGCTCGGCCTCGCGCTGCGAGCGCTCCTGTGCCTCCTCGTCGCTGATGAGGCGCTCGAGGTCTTGGGGGGCGACGTCGGTGAGCAGCGGATTGCGGCGGCGCAGCGTGTCGACGGCGCGGTTGCGCACGGCCGTATAGAGCCATGCCCGCACGTTGCGGGGCTGCTCATCCGACTGCATCAGCCGCACGAAGGCGTCCTGCACGACGTCCTCGACGGCCTGCGTGTCGTCGAGATAGTGCATGGCGTAGAGGCACAACGGCCGATAGTAAGTGCGGAAGGTGAGGTCGAGATTTATCAAGTGAAGAGTGAAGAGTGAAGAATGAAAAGTGAAAAGCGATATTAAAGTAAAAGTGAAGAGTGAAAAGTGAAAAATTTGCTGCCGCCCAGAGAGGACATCCCGCATGCGGAGTCAAATTTTTCACTTTTCTCTCTTCCCTTTTCCCTTCTTAGAGGTTAGCGTTGTCCTTCGACCACTCCTCGACGGCGGGAATGATGCCGAGCGAGATGATCTCGTCGCGCATCTTCTGCAGATGCTCGTACGACTTCTGGAGCTCGGCCATCTCCTCGGCCGTGCCCTCGGGCTTGCAGTAGTGCACGCCGTCCTTGTCGATGACGGTCGGCATGGCCATCATGACGTTCTTGAAGCCGAAGTCGTTGACATAGCAGCCGGCAGGCCAGCGGAAGGGCTCGCCGCCCATGGCGCCTTCGATCATCTTCACAGCCTGGTAAGCGGGGCTCTGGAACGACGAGCGGCCGCGCAGCTTGATGATGTTCGAGCCACCCTGCGTGGTCATGTGCTTGATCTCGGCCCAGCGCTCAGCGCTCAGCGGCAGCTCCGAGAGGGGCTTGCCGTCGATGAGGGCCTTGCTGGCGAAGACAGCCATCTGCTCGCCGTGGCCACCGTAGGTGTAGGCGTTGGTCACCTTGTCCTGGCGCACGCCGAACTCCAGTGCGAGCTGCTGCTGCAGACGGGTGGAGTCGAGGGCGGCCAGCGAGGTGAGCTGGTTGGGCTTCAGACCCGAGTGAATCAGGGCGGTCAGGGCGGTGACGTCAGCGGGGTTGAAGATGACGACGACGTGCTTCACGTCGGGGCAGTACTTCTTGATGTTCTCGCCGAAGTCGGCAGCGATCCTGCAGTTGCCCTTCAGCAGGTCCTCGCGCGTCATTCCTTCCTTACGGGGAGCGCCGCCAGAGGAGATGATGTACTTAGCGCCGGTGAAGGCCTTCTCGGGATCAACGGTGTAGTAGACATTGGCGCCAGGGAATGCGCAGTGGCAGATCTCGTCGTAGACGCCATGTACGCCCGGCTCGTAGATATCATACAGGCAGATGTTGGGGGTCAGGCCCAGCATCAGCACACTCTGCACCATGTTAGAGCCGATCATGCCGCCGGCACCAACAATCACTAATTTCTCGTCAGTCAAAAATGCCATAATACTTTTTCTTAATGTTTTATATTGGTTAATATGTTAATACATTTGACGGATGTTTTCCGAGTGCAAAAGTACGAAAATAAATTGAGATAAGCGGTCGGACGAGGGGAAATTTTGCGGACATGAACATATTTTTCGATTTTCATTGTTCTTTTTTAAATTATATTTCCTATCTTTGTAACCTCGAAATGACAAAAACAATGATTCCTATGAAACTAATAGTCTTTATGCTCGCTGCTATGCTGCTATCCGTGAGCGCCTGCCAGAGGGCCCCGAAGGGCGACGGCACGGCGACGGAGAGCGAAGTGCTCAGCATCCCCGAGTGCGTCGTGACGGCACCGCCCGACTCGCTCTCCCTGGATGCGTTCTACACGAAGTATGTCGACGTCAACGGCATCCCGCTCATCTCGTCGTGGCGCGTGCCCGACTCGGCCTTCACCGCCGCCCACCGCACGCTCTACGCCATGACGCGGATGCTGCCGCAGGCCGTGCTCGACTCGATGGTGGGGCGCGGCACGCGCGTGGCCATCATGGGGCGCTATGAGGGGACCACCGACATCCCCGAGCACCGCTACCTGGCCAGCGACACGACGCTCAACTGGGACCTGCGGGCCCGCGGGCTGGGCGGCGACCTGGAGCTGCCGCTGACGAGCTGTGCCGAGGAGAACGTGCTGGGCTACCAGATCGACAAGTATCACGCCGAGGACATCCTCATCCATGAGTTTGCCCACAGCATCCACCTCATCGGACTGATGCTGGCCGTGCCCGACTTCGACGCGCGGCTCAAGGCATGCTACGAGCGGGCCAAGGCCAGCGGCATCCTCGACGGCACCTACCGCCTGACGGACAAGGAGGAATACATGGCGGAGGCCGTGCAGGACTGGTTCAACGTGAACGCCGAGATGCCCCACACGGACGGCAAGCACAACTGGGTGAACACGCGCGAGGAGCTCGAGGCGTACGACCCGGACCTCTACGCCCTGCTGGCCGAATATTTTCCCAAGACCAACCTACAGATCAGTAAACATAAGAAAGTGAACGAATATGGCAAATATTAAGAAAGAGACCTACGAGCGCCGGCGCCGCCAGCTGATGCGCGACATGGGGAGCGGACTGCTCCTGATGCTGGGCAACGACGAGGTGGGCATGAACTATGCCGACAACACCTACCGTTTCCGCCAGGACTCCACGTTCCTATATTTCATCGGACTCGACTACGCCGGACTGGCCGCCGTCATCGATGTCGACGAGGATCGCGTCGTCGTCTTCGGCAATGAGCTGACCATCGACGACATCGTATGGACAGGACGACAGCCGTCGCTCAGCGAGAAGTGCGAGCCCTACGGCATCAGCGACACGCGCCCACTCAGTGGACTGAAGGACTATCTCGACCAGGCGCGGCGCAAAGGTCAGCCGATCCACTTCCTGCCGCCCTATCGCGGCGACCACCGCGTCTGGCTCTGGGAGCTGCTCGGCATCGAGCCGGCCGCCCAGCCGGCCATGGCCTCCGTCGACCTGATCAAGGCCATCGTCAGCCAGCGCAACCATAAGGACGAGGAGGAACTGCGGCTCATCGAGCAGTCGGTCGACCTGAGCACGGAGATGCATCTGGCGGCCTATCGCACGGTCCGTCCCGGCATACACGAGGCGGAGGTGGCGGCGGCCGTCGAGGAGGTGGCCTGCCGACATGGCAACGTGCTGGCCTTCCCCACCATCGCCACCGTGCAGGGACAGGTGCTCCATAACCACGGCTTCATCCACATGCTGCGCGAGGGCGACATCTTCCTGCTCGACGCGGGAGCCGAGACGCAGGGCCACTATGCCGGCGACCTGTCGTCGTCGATGCCCGTCGGCAAACGGTTCACTGACCGCCAGGCCGCCGTCTACGAGATCCATCTGCGCAGCTTCCAGGCCGCCGTCGACCGTCTGCAGCTGGGCAAGCCCTTCCGTGAGGCCCACCTGGCCGCCGCCACGGAGATAGCACGCGGCATGAAGGAGCTGGGACTGATGAAGGGCGACCCGGCCGAGGCGGCGCAAAGCGGGGCCTACGCCCTGTTCTTCCCCTGCGGACTGGGGCACATGATGGGTCTCGACGTCCACGACATGGAGAACCTGGGCGAGCAATACGTCGGCTACGCTGAGGGCTGCCAGAAGTCGACGCAGTTCGGATTCAAGTCGCTCCGACTGGCGCGGCCGCTCGAGGTGGGCTTCGTCTTCACCGTCGAACCCGGCATCTACTTCATCCCGGAGCTGATGGACAAGTGGGAGGCCGAGGGACAGCACCGCGACTTCATCTGCTACGACCGTCTGCGCCCCTGGCGCGACTTCACGGGTCTGCGCAACGAGCTCAACTACGTCATGACGCCCACCGGCGCCCGACTGTTGGGCAAGATCAAGAAGCCCATGACCATCGACGAGGTCTATCAGGCCAAGAACGCCTCCCCATCCTAAAATCCTTTAATCCTTAGAGAACAAGACAAAGATCTTTAGAGACCCAATCCAAGATCCTCAGAGACCTAAACTAAAATCCTCAGACATGTTTGAAATCAAGCACCCCAAATGCCTCGACGGCATGAACGACCGCATACGCCGCCTGCGCCACGAGAGCCTCACCACGCCCACGACGCTCTCAATCGAGCGCGCCCTGATCGAGACCGCGTTCTATAAGGAGAACTACGGCACGATGTCAACCCCCGTGCTGCGCGCCCGCAACTTCTACGAGATATGTAAGAAGAAGACCATCTACATCGGACCCGACGAGCTCATCGTCGGCGAGCGCGGCCCGCGGCCTAAGGCCGTGCCGACGTTCCCCGAGCTGACGTGCCACTCCGTCGACGACCTCCACGTGCTCAACGAGCGCGAGCTGCAGCCCTACCTCATCTCGCAGGACGACATCGACACGTATGAGCGCGAGGTCATCCCCTACTGGCGCGGCAAGACGCAGCGCGAGCGCATCTTCGGCCACGTCTCGAAGGAGTGGGAGGAGGCCTACCACGCTGGCGTTTTCACCGAGTTTATGGAGCAGCGAGCCGCAGGCCACACCGCCATGGACGGCAAGATGTATCGCACGGGCCTGCTCGACGTCAAGCAGCGCATCGCGGAGAAGATTGCCGGCCTCGACTATATCAACGACCCTGAGGCAACTGACAAGCAGCAGGAGCTGGAGGCCATGGCCATCTCGTGCGACGCCGCCATCCTGCTGGCTGAGCGCCACGCCGAGCTGGCCCTGCAGATGGCTGCCAAGGAAAGCAACGAACGACGGAGGAAGGAGCTCGAGCGCATTGCCGACGTCTGCCGGTGGGTGCCGGCCCATGCGCCGCGCGACCTCTGGGAGGCCATCCAGATGTACTGGTTCGTCCATCTGGGCACGGTCACGGAGCTCAACGGATGGGACTCGATGAACCCCGGCCACATCGACCAGCACCTGCGGCCTTTCTATGAGCAAGGAATTGCCGACGGCTCGCTGACGCGCGACCAGGCCAAGGAACTCCTCTCGTGCCTGTGGATCAAGTTCAACAACCAGCCCGCACCGCCCAAGGTGGGCGTCACGGCACTGGAGAGCGGCACCTACAACGACTTCACCAACATCAACATCGGCGGCATCGACCGCGAGGGGCGCAGCGCCGCCAACGACCTGTCCTACATGATGCTCGAGATTCAGGAGGAGCTCCACCAGCTGCAGCCCGGACTCTCGATCCACATCGCCGACGTCACGCCCGACGACTTCCTCATGGCCGGCATCGGCGTCATCCGCCAAGGTCATGGCTATCCCTCGATCTTCAATCCCGACACGTACGTCAGGGAGATGGTGCGCGCCGGCAAGTCGATCGAGGATGCCCGCGAGGGCGGCTGCTCGGGCTGCATCGAGGTGGGCGCCTTCGGCAAGGAGGCCTACCTGCTGACGGGCTACCTGAACACGCCCAAGATTCTCGAGATCACGCTCCACAACGGCGTCGACCCCGAGACGGGCAAGACGTTAGGACTGGCGACGGGCGATCCGCGGACGTTCACGACGTTCGAGGAGTTGTATGACGCCTGGCACCGCCAGATGCAGTACTTCGTCAACCTGAAGCTCGCCGTCAACAACTACATCGAGCGCATGTTCGCCCTCTACGCACCCGCCACCTTCCTCAGCATCTTCATCGACGACTGCATCGACAAGGGGCGCGACTACTACAACGGCGGCGCACGCTACAACACCACCTACATCCAGTGCACCGGCCTCGGCACCCTCACCGACTCGTTCTGCGCCCTGAAGAAACACGTCTTCGACGACCGCCGCTACACCATGGATCAGATTCTGGAGGCCTGCCGCCAGAATTGGGGGGAAGCCGCGCCAGCCAATTCTCAACCCTCAATCCCCAATTCTCAATTAGAAATCATCCGCCAATACATCCGCAACCACACGCCCTTCTTCGGCAACGACGACCCCGAGGCCGACGACATCGCCGTGCGCATCTACGACGACCTCGTCCAAGCCATCGAGGGGCGGCCCAACACCCGCGGCGGACAGACCCACCTGAACATGCTCTCGACGACCTGCCACAACTACTTCGGCAGCGTCTGCGGCGCTACGCCCGACGGCCGAATGGCCCACTTCGCCATCTCTGACGGCACGTCGCCCGCCCACGGCAGCGACACCCACGGCCCCACGGCCGTCATCCGCTCGCTCGGCCGCCTCGACCAGACCAAGTCGGGCGGCACGCTGCTCAACGTGCGCTTCGTGCCACAGCTGCTGCGCCGCGAGTCCGACCAGCAGAAGCTGGCAGCCCTCATCCGCACCTACTTCCGACTGGGCGGCCACCACATCCAGTTCAACATCGTCGACACGCAGACCCTCCGCGACGCCCAGCAGCATCCCGACCGCTATCGCGACCTGCTCGTCCGCGTGGCCGGCTACAGTGACTACTTCAACGACATGACCGCCCAGCTGCAGAACGAGATCATCGCCCGCACAGAGAACAATGAGTATTAAGCCGCCACTCATCTTCGACATCAAGCGCTACGCCATCAACGACGGGCCCGGCATCCGCACAACCATCTTCATGAAGGGCTGTCCGCTGCGCTGCGTCTGGTGCCATAACCCTGAGAGCTGGGATGCGCTGCCGCAGCTGCTCTACAAGCAGTCGAGGTGCATCGGCTGTCAGACCTGCGTCAACAGTTGCCCTCAGCAGGCGCTTAGCTTTAGTGTAGAGTGTAGAACGGAGAGTGTAGAGTTTGCTACCGCCTTACCATCTGCGTCAAAAGGAATGGCGGCAGCAAACTCTACACTCTACACTCTACATTCTACACTAAAAAGATGCACCCTCTGCGGCCGCTGCGCCGAGGCATGCCCCACGCGGGCCCTGGAGGTCTGCGGCCGGGAGTGGACGATGGACGAGCTGATGGCCGAGGTGGAGAAGGAGCGCATGGTCATGGAGCAGAGCGGCGGCGGCGTGACGCTCTGCGGCGGCGAACCGCTGATGCAGCCCGACGCGACGTTGGCGATACTGCGCGAACTAGGACGCCGCGGACTGCACCGCGCCGTCGACACGACGCTCTACGCCAAGCCGGCCGTCGCCGACAGCGTGGCAGCCGAGTGCGAGCTCCTGCTCGTCGACCTGAAGCTGATGGACTCGGCGCTGCACCGCCGCTACACGGGCGTCGGCAACGAGCTGATTCTCGAGAACATCGCCCGACTGGCCGCGGCCGGCCACGACCTCCGCATCCGCATCCCCCTCATCGAGGGCATCAATGCCGACGACCAGAACATCGAGGCCACCGCCCGATTCCTCTCGACTCTCCCCTCTCCCCCCTCCCCGCTCCAGGTCCACCTCCTGCCCTACCACGACGTGGGGCGCGACAAGCACCTCCGCATGTGGAGCCACTATAATCCCGACAACATCGCCATGACGACGCCCACCGAGGAGCGACAGCAGCACTGCGCCGACCTGCTCCGCAGCCACTGTCTCAAGGTCGTCATCGGCGGATAGCACCTTAAAGACAACCCCTATAAAAAACCTATAACGACTATGAACAAAGACATCAACCAACGACTACAGGATCTGCGCGAAGTGATGCGCCGCGAGCATCTGGCCGCCTTCATCTTCCCCAGCACCGACCCGCACCAGAGTGAATACGTGGCCGACCACTGGAAGGGCCGCGAGTTTATCAGCGGCTTCAACGGCTCGGCCGGCACCGCCGTCGTCACCCTCAACGGCGCCGCCCTCTGGACCGACTCCCGCTACTTCATCGCCGCCGCCGAGCAGCTGCGCGGCACGGAGTTCCAGCTGATGCGCCTCAAGATGCCCGGCACGCCGACCATCGCCGAATGGATAGCATCCGATTGTTCAACGAACAATGAGCCATGCACCGAGGTGGGCATCGACGGCATGGTCAGCTCATGCGCCGAGGTGCGCGACCTGATCACAGAGCTGCGCCGTCATGGCGGCTTCACCCTGCGCACCAACCTCGACCCGCTGCGCGAGATATGGGCCGACCGGCCGCCCATCCCCCTGGCGCCCGCCTTCATCCAGCCCCTCGAATATGCCGGCGAGGCGGCCCACGACAAGCTGAGCCGCATCCGCCAGGCCCTGCGCCGCCAGCACGCCGACGGCATGCTCATGGCCTCGCTCGACGACATCGCCTGGACGCTCAACCTGCGCGGCGAGGACGTCCACTGCTGCCCCGTCGTCGTTAGCTACCTGCTCATCGCCACCGACAGGGCGACGCTCTACATCGATCCCGCCAAGCTCACCCCCGAGGTCAAGGCCTACCTCAAGCAGGAAGGCGTCGCCACCGACGACTACGAGAACGTCGCACGCGGGCTGAAGGACTACTTCGAATACAACATCCTGCTCGACCCGCAGGAGGTGAACTACACCTTATTTAAATCCGTCACGCGCGAGATCATCGAGGCCGAGTCGCCCGTCAAGCGCATGAAGACCGTCAAGAACGAAAGGGAACAGCTGGGTTTTCGTAAGGCGATGCTGTACGACGGCATCGCCATGGTCAAGTTTCTGAAGTGGCTCGACGGAGAAAGTGAAGAGTTAAGAGTGAAGAGTGAAGAATTTGCTACCGCAGTTCTTTCCGATTCAGAATCTGCAGCGGTAGCAAATTCTTCACTCTTCACTCTTCACTCTTCACTCACAGAGCTCGGCGTTGACCAGAAGCTGACGGCCCTGCGGGCCGAACAGCCGGGATTCCGCGGCCTGTCGTTCGACACCATCGCCGCCTACGGCACGCACGGCGCCATCGTCCACTATGAGCCCACGCCCGAGACCGACATCCCCCTGCAGCCCGAGGGTCTGCTGCTGCTCGACAGCGGCGGACAATACCTCGACGGCACCACCGACATCACCCGCACCATCGCCCTCGGACCACTGACGGACGAGATGCGGCGCGTCTACACCCTCGTCCTCAAGGGCCACATCCAGATCGAGCTCGCCGTCTTCCCCTCAGGCATCAGCGGCACGCAGCTCGACGTGCTGGCCAAGCGGGCCATGTGGCGCGAGGGCCTCAGCTACCTCCACGGCACAGGCCACGGCGTCGGCTCGTTCCTCAACGTCCACGAGGGCCCTCACCAGATACGCATGGAGTGGAAGCCCGCACCGCTCGTCGCCGGCATGACCGTCACCGACGAGCCCGGCATCTACCTCGAGGGCCGCTTCGGCGTGCGCATCGAGAACACGCTGCTCATCGTGCCCTGCACCTTCCCGCCCGCCTGTGCTTCGCACGTCGCCCCCGACGGCACCTCCGAGTTCGGCCCCTTCCTGCGCTTCGAGCCCCTGACCCTCTGCCCCATCGACAAGCGCCCCATCGTCCGCGACATGCTCGACGACGAGGAGATCCGCTGGCTCAACGACTACCACCAGACGGTCTACGACCGCCTCGCCCCCCACCTCGCCCCCGACGAGCAGCAGTGGCTCCGCGAGGCCACGCTGCCGCTCTGACGGCCCGCCCAAGGACTTTATCAGATAATAGATAAAAGATAATAGATAATAGATAATGTTCATTAAGTAATATGCAAATAATAAATTGGTACAAATTTGGCGGCCTAAGTAGGAGGCGACGTGTCCCCACGTCGCACTTGCCACAGGTGTCACGTGAGGACACGTGACCTCCTAAATCATACCAAGTTATTTTCGGTTACTATTTTTAAAGGAGCCCAAGAATGATGGATCGTCCGGAATGAAGCGGTGCTTCTCGGGGCAAGGAATGGCACTGCGGAAATGAAGAAACGGCGCTTTTTGAAAGTAATATAGGGGTATATTACCTCCAAAAAGCGCCTTTTTGTGGTTTTGGGGCCGATGCTTAACGCAGGGCAAAGCAGCGGTCGTCGACGGCCTGACGCACCTGGTCGAGACCGGCCTGATCGGCGGTGACGTTGATCTGGCGGCCGTCCTGCAGGGTGGCACGGATGGTGCCGTCGGGGTTGACGCGGAAGATCTCGCGGGTCTGTCCGTTCTGCGACATGGTCCACGACTGCTCCTGCTCGTTGAAGATGAGGAGGGTCACCTCGCCTGTGGGCGACTTGATCTCATAGCCCTTCTTGGTGGTCTTGACGGCATAGAGTCGGCCGTCCTGACCCTTGATCTGCTGGATGGTCTGGGCGGTGACGGGGCTCTTGCCGGTCCAGAACTCGATGGTGTTGAGCACGACGACGTCGACGAGTGCGCAGATCGGGGCGACGATGGGCTGGAGGATGAGTCCTACGATGCCGTTGACATACTTGTTGCCCGTCATGGAGCACTGCCACTTCTCATACTTGTTGAAGAGTCCGAACGATCCGATGCACGAGGAGCACATCATGCCGGCGGCGATGAGGACGACGGCTACTTTGACTGTGTACTTTTTCATTTTTTCTCTGTTTTGTTTTAGATGGTTGTTGAATGTTTAAATCGCCGACAAATTTAAACATTTTTCTTGAAACTCATGCATAAATTGGAAGAAAAAAGTGATTCAAACCGCAAACTGACGGATGAGCTGGGCAAAAACGGGGTTGTGGCTGAGCACGCGGGGCGAGCCGACCATGATCATCTGGCGGCGGGCGCGGGTCAGCGCGACGTTGAGTTTGCGGTCGACGGGACGGCCGTCGGCGTCGATGAAGGTGTTGGAGGTGAGGAAGTCGAGCTGGTAGCGGCGGCTGACGGTGAAGGAGTAGATAATGACGTCGCGCTGCGAGCCCTGATAGCGCTCGACGGTGTCGATGCTGACTTGGGAGAGGGGGGATGCGGGGGACGGTCCCGTTGCGTGAACTGCGGCAATGCCGCAGTTAACCGGACGGGAGGAGGCGGAGGGAGAGGCGGAGGAGGCTGAGGCGGGGGAGGCGGAGGCGGAGGGAACGGCCGGGGGGGCGAGGGCTGCGAGCTGGCGGCGGATGGCGGCGATCTGGTTGCGATAGGGGACGATGACGCCGATGGTGCGGGCGGGGTCGAAGCGAGGGCCGTAGTAGGTGGCGATGCGCTCCACGAGGCGGGCCACGAGGCGGGCCTCAGCCTCGTTGGCCTGGTCGCTGACGGAGGGCTCGTCGGGCTCGACGGGCAGGAACAGCACGCGGCGCGACATGAGCAGGCGGTCGAGATGGTCGGCCGGCTGGAGGTCATAGCCGAGGGTGGTCTCCTGCTGGTGCGGCAGGGGGACGCAGGCGAGCTGCTCGCCGTGATAGAAATGGTCGTTGGGGAAGAGGGCCACGTCGGGGTGCATGCGGCCCTGACGGCGGAGGGTGGCGGTGAACTGCGTGCGCTGCTCATGGCGCTCCCAGCCGATGAGGCGCTCGAAGAGCGAGCGGCGGCAGTCGGTGAGCCCGATGTCGCGCAACTGTGGCTCCTCGACGGCGGCGTCCTGCTCGCCCTGCTGCACGACGGCAGGCAGCTGCTTGTGGTCGCCAATGAGCACGAAGCGGTCGATGTGGGGGCTGGCAAGCAGGCCGATGATGGCTGGCTCGAGAATCTGCGAGGCCTCGTCGACGACGCAGAGGGCGAAGTGCTTCAGCTGAAGGACGTAGGGCGTGGCCTGCAGAGTCGACGTCGTGGCGACGACGATGGGCGTGCGGTCGATGGCCTCGCGGTAGGCGTCGACGGTCGGCAGCGAGAGCTGGCTGAGCAGATGGTCATGATAGCGGGTATCGCACGAGGCGGGGTTGCCCACGCGCAGATAGGGCAGCCGGGCGTCGGTGAGCATGCCGCATATCTCGTCGACGGCGCGGTTGGTATAGGCCGTCAGGAGGACGGAGAAGTGAGAAGTGAGAGGTGAGAAGTGAGAAGTGTTGTCAGAATTGCTAATAATACTTCTCACTTCTGACTTCTCACTTATCACTTCCCCCAGCTCCTCCTCGACGATGAAGCGGAGGGCCATCGACGTCTTGCCCGTGCCGGGCGGGCCGACGAGGAGGAAGTAGTCGAGGGCCTGCTTCTGCCGGAGGACGATGTCGTCGTAGGTGGGACTGTAGCTGCGCGAGAGGCGGCGACTCTGGTCGGCACGCGGGGCCCGCTGGCCGAGCAGGAGCTGGCGGCGCTGCGGGTCGGCCGTCATAAGCTGCATCAGCGAGCGCACCTGACTGCCGGCGGTCATGTCGCTGGCACTGTGCTCGATGGCCCAGCTGCGGCCGTCGCCCTCGCGGAAGATGTCGGGGTTCTGCTGGCCGTCGGTGAGGCTGACCGTGAGCTCGTCCTGCCCGAGGTCGGTCAGCGTGCCTTTATAGAGTATGCTGCGTCGCACGTCGGGCTGGCCGTCGTAGCAGTAGAGATAGACCGAGTCGCCCCGACGGAAGTTGGAGACGACGTCGGCCTCGCGGCCGAAGCGCAGCGTGATGAGGTCGTAGCCCCCGTCAGGCGCGCTCTTCTCGCTTCGGACAATGCAGAGGTCGGCGTAGATGTTGCCCGTCTCGAGCTTCTCGGCCAAAGGCATCAGCCAGAGGTCAGCCGTGCTGGCGCCGCTATGGTGCAGCTGGGCCTCGGCACCGCCCAGCTTCTGCGCCCGCTGCTCGCGGTAGACGAAGGTCATCATGCGCTCCAGATAGGCCCGCTCCAGGGGTGTGAGCCCTGCGACGAGGGCAGCAAAGGCCGTCATCTCGGGGGCCACGTAGCGCTGGTAGTGACCGTCGCGCATGTTAGCTGGATAGATTGTGTCGGCCGTCAGCAGGGGCAGGATGCGCCCGAAGCCTTCGCGGGCGATGAGCAGGTCGGTGGCCACGATCTGATTGCGCAGCCGCAGGGCCTCGCGGAAGAGCGTGCGGTAGTAGTTGACCGATAGCAGTCCCTGCGAGGCGGGATAGCGCGAGTAGAGCAGCCGCGTGTCCACCTGGCGGTCGCTCTTCTGGAAGTTATAGCGCAGGATTCCGTAGTAGAGCAGCAGCTGCACGTAGTGGTTCTCCTGTTGCAGACCGTGCGGGTCGTGGCTCTGGCGCTCAATCTTATAATTGCGCCCGGCCTTCTGCTCGACGAGCAGCGACATGTCCGTCGTCATGAGGTCGACGCGCCCCTGCAGGCCGAGGCGTTCGCAGACGAAGGAGGGCTCTAACAAGAAGTGAGAAGTGAGAGGTGAGCGCTCGGCCGAAGGACGCTTGCTACCGAAGGGACGCAAGAAGTGAGAAGTGTTGTCAGAATTGCTAATAATACTTCTCATCACTCCTGACTTCTCACTTATCACTTCCCTAAGGTTCTGCATCTGCACCTCAGCGTCCTGCTTGAACTTCTCGGGTGCGAAGTCGTCGCAGGCGCAGAAGCGGAGGGCCTGCTCGCGAAACGAGCGTCGCAGCACGTCGGCCGTCGTCGCCCGGGGGTTATGGATGAGCAGGTCGAGGGCCGTGCCGGCGAAGTTGCCGAGCAGCATGGCCTGCGTGTTGGCGCGGGCCTTCAGGCGGTTGAAGGTGTAGAGCAGAGGGTGATGGCCGTAGTTGGTGAAGCAGGCGGCGAGCGACGAGATGTCGATGAGGTAGTCGGGCTCGACGATGATGACGGCGGGGCGCTGTCCTGTCATGTCGAGCAGGTTGAGCTGCATGCCCGGACGGAGGATGCGCTGCAGGTAGTCATGCTCAGAATAGTCGACCTCGATGGGCCCGTCGTCGGTGTCGGCCCAGATGGTGGTGGCGTCATGGCGGCTGACGATGCAGCGCACGTAGCGGCGGTCGACGCCCGGCTGGCGCTCGCGGGGCTTGTTGGTCGGGGGCAGCAGACGTAGCAGGTCGCCCGGCACATCCTCACGGAACACGGCCGAGACGAACATCGCGACGGCGCGCACATCATAGCGCCAGTCGTCCGTCGCGATAGGCTCCGTCTGGTTGCTGTGGCGGCGGGCCGTCTGCACGGCAATCATGTCGTCGGTGCTCAGTCCCAGGTGTTTGCAAAGCCAGTCGATGTGCGAGAAGAGGTTACCGAACGTCATGCCTTGATGACTGGCACAACACAGTGTCAGCACCTCATGCAGACGTCGCCGGCCGCCGGGCGATGGCTCGCTGGCGGCCAGCTGTCGACAGATCTCGTACAATTCGTCAGCTTGCATATTACTTATTCTTTATTATCTTGAAACAACGGATTCTTTTTTAAAACAACGAATTAAAACGAATTACACGAATTGGCACGAATTATTTTTATTTCACAAATTATTCTTTATTTCACGAAAGTCGTCAAAGCCTTTACTTACATATAAATTCGTGTAATCCACGTCAATTCGTATAATTCGTTTTTAATTTGTGTAATTCGTTTACAATTTGTGTAATTCGTTTACAATTTGTGTAATTCGTTTACAATTCGTGTAATTCGTTTTTAATTCGTGTCAATTCGTGTAATTCGTTTTAATTCGTTGTTTACACTACTGTCCAAAGAAATTTTTCCATAAGGTCAGCTGACCATTATCGGAGTCATTCTGAGGATGTTTTGGTTTAACAAATAGCTCGCCTAAGGGTTTCCTCTCAAAGAGTACTTTCCCTATGGCAGCCGATAAAATATA
>JAFUEP010000045.1 GCA_017470345.1 Prevotella sp. | reverse complement strand
TAGGAGGCGACGTGTCTCACGTCGCAATCCAGCAGGTTGATGCGACGTGAGACACGTCGCCTCCTACTTGTGCGCTGCAAAAATACTGTTTTTATTTCAAAAAGCCAAACAAATGACAGAACTTTTTACGAATCAGTCTCAAATGTCAGTTGCAAATCATGCGCAACTGTCATTTGAGACTGATCCCTTTTTTATTCGTGGGGACTATCGTCTCTTCCGGGGGGAACCTTATTCGGCGAAGGCGGCAGCCTCGGCGGCGGCGATGATGTCCTCGCGGTCCTGCTCAGCCTTGTTGTGGGTGATGTCCTCGAGGGAGAGCTCGTCGATCTCGGCCTCCACCTGCTCGCTCTTGGCGGGCTGCGGGGCGACAGCCTCAGCGGCGGCGGCGTCGCTGCGTCGACGGCGGCGGGCCTGCTTCTCGGCCTTCACCTCGTCGATGGTCTCGGGGTGCTCCTGCGCGATGATGAAGTCGGTCTTCTCAGCCTCCAGGTTGGGAGCGGCGGCGGTGGGCTCCTCCTCCATCTTGGTGCGCTCCGACTTGGCCTGGAAGATGGCGTCGATGAACTGCGGCTCGCGGCGCAGGCGCTGCAGCGTCTCCTTGGCGGCCACCTGCTGCGCCTCCTTCTTCGAGTAGCCCTGTCCGTGGCCACCGTCGACGCCCTCGATGACGACGGCGACGCCGAACGTCGGCGAGCCCTTGTCGTCCTTGCCGGCGTCGAGCGTGCGGAAGTCCATGCGGACGCGGTTCTTCTGAGTCCACTCGATGAGCTTCGACTTGAAGTTGACCTCCTTGTAGGCCACCTTGTCGATGTTGACCATCTGGGCCAGGATGCGCTTCTTCATGAACCGCATGACGGCGTCGTAGCCCTGGTCGAGATAGATGGCGCCGACGAGCGCCTCGAAGGCGTTGCCGGCCATGTAGCTGTTGTGGGAGCGCTGCGGGCCGTTGCTCTGTATGAGTTCCACGATGCCCATCTCCTGGGCGAGCTTTCCGAGCGACTCGCGGCTGACGAGCTTCGAGCGGGTGTTGGTGAGGAATCCCTCGCGCTTGCCGCTGAAATGCTCGAAGACGATGTGTCCGACGACGGCGTCGAGCAGTGCGTCGCCGAGGAATTCGAGGCGCTCGTTGTTCAGCGGGCGTCCCTTGTCGTTGCGCTGTCCGCTGCTCTTGTGGGTCAGTGCAATCTTGTAGTGGCTGATGTCGTGGGGATAGAATCCGAGGATCTGTCGCAGCTGTCGACGCAGTTCCTTGTCGTCCTGGAAACAGAGCCTCAGTCTGTCGATGAGGTCGTTAAAGTTCATAGCACTTTTATTTAGTGTAGAGTGCAGAATGTAGAGTGTAGAGTCTGCTACCGCTGCAGAAGTGTCTTGTAGGGCGGTAGCAAACTCTACACTCTACATTCTACACTCTACATTACGACCAACTCTACATTCTACATTAATGCCACTCTATACTCAACGTTTGAAACTAAGCACCGAACTTCTTGAACACCACGCAGGCGTTGTGGCCGCCGAATCCGAACGTGTTCGACAGGGCGGCGCGGACGGTGCGCTGCTGGGCCTTGTTGAAGGTGAAGTTCAGCTTGTAGTCAATCTCGGGGTCGTCGTCGCCCTCAGCGTGGTTGATGGTGGGCGGGATGATGTCGTTCTTCACGGCCAGCACGGCGACCATGGCCTCGACGGCGCCGGCAGCACCGAGCAGGTGGCCGGTCATCGACTTGGTCGACGAGATGTTGAGCTTGTAGGCAGCGTCGCCGAAGACCTCCTTGATGGCCTTGGCCTCCGAGATGTCGCCCACGTGGGTCGACGTGCCGTGGACGTTGATGTAGTCGATGTCCTCAGGCTGCAGCTGGGCGTCCTCCAGGGCGTTGCGCATGACGAGCTTGGCGCCCAGGCCCTCGGGGTGCGAGGCGGTGATATGGTGGGCGTCGGCACTCATGCCTGCGCCGACCATCTCGGCATAGATCTTGGCGCCGCGGGCCTTGGCGTGCTCCAGCTCCTCCAGGATGAAGCAGCCGGCACCCTCGGCCATGACGAAGCCGTCGCGCGAGGCGCTGAAGGGGCGCGAGGCCCCTGCGGGGTCGTCGTTGCGGGTGGAGAGGGCGTGCATGGCGTTGAAGCCTCCGACGCCGGTCTCGCAGACGGCAGCCTCGGCTCCTCCGGCGACGATGGCGTTGGCCTTGCCCAGGCGGATGAGGTTGAAGGCATCGGCCAGTGCGTTCGACGACGAGGCGCATGCCGACGACGTGATGTAGTTAGGTCCGTGCAGACCATACATGATCGAGATCTGTCCGGCGGCGATGTCGGCAATCATCTTCGGGATGAAGAAGGGGTTGAACTTCGGGCCGTCCTCGCGGTGCGCCCCGTAGTAGGTCACCTCGTCCTGGAACGTCTGGATGCCGCCGATGCCGACGCCGTAGACGACGCCGATGCGGTCGCGGTCCTCCGTCTCGAGGTCGAGGCCGGAGTCCTCCATGGCCTGGCGCGCGGCTATCATGGCCAGCTGCGTGTAGCGGTCCATCTTGCGGGCCTCCTTGCGGTCCAGGTAGTCGTTGACGTTGAGGTTCTTCACCTCGCAGGCAAACTTGGTCTTAAACAGCGATGTATCGAATTTCGTGATCGTGGCTGCGCCGCTGACGCCTGCCAGCAGGTTCTGCCAGGTCTCCTCGGGGGTGTTGCCCACGGGTGTGACGGCGCCCAGTCCGGTCACTACGACTCTTTTTAATTCCATAATTTGAAAGGAATAGTGAAAAGCGAAAAGTGAAAAATTTGCTGCCGCTCACTCAAAAGTGAAATAATGGGGCGGCAGCAAATTTTTCACTTTTCACTGTTCCTTTTTACTTTTTATTTCTGATTCTCCTCGATATAGGCGATGGCGTCGCCGACGGTGCTGATCTTCTCAGCCTTGTCGTCGGGAATGGAGATTCCGAAGGCCTTCTCAAACTCCATGATGAGCTCGACAGTGTCCAGCGAGTCTGCACCCAGGTCGTTGGTGAAGCTTGCTTCGGGCTTGACCTCTGCTTCGTCCACACCCAGCTTATCGACGATAATCTCTTTCACTTTGCTTTCAATTTCTGACATGATTTTTCTTTTTTAAAGTGTTAATAATTAAGTTCTTTCTAAAACGATATCTTGAAAATCGGGTGCAAAGTAACAAATTTTCTTTCACTTACGCAAACTTTTTGGCAAAAATCTGACTTTTGCCTGCACACGGACGGGTCAAGTGTGCAACTTTTCGCTCCTTTTTTGACGTATATCATTTCTTTTTGCTAACTTTGCATGCTGAATGACAAACAAGTGCGACTTTCAGATCCTCCGCCTGGCCCTGCCAAGCATCATCCAGAACGTCACCGTACCCCTCCTGGGACTCTGCGACGTGGCCGTCATGGGCCATGTCGGAGGGGCCGCCCACATCGGAGCCATCGCCGTCGGGTCGATGATCTTCAACGTCATGTACTGGCTCTTCGGATTCCTCCGCATGGGCACCAGCGGGCTCACCTCGCAGGCCCTCGGCGCCCGCCGCCTGGACGACGTGGGGGCGATGCTGCGCCGCGGCCTGACGGTCGGCGTGGGGCTGGGCCTGGCCATCGTCCTCCTACAGGTGCCCCTGCGCTCGCTGGCCCTCATGCTGATGCAGCCGACGGCCGACGTGGCCGCCCTTTGCGCACCTTATTATAATATATGTGTATGGGGGGCGCCGGCCGTGCTGGGCCTCTACACACTGACAGGCTGGTTCGTGGGCATGCAGAACACGCGGCTGCCCATGCTCATCGCCGTCGTGCAGAACGTGGTCAACATCCTGCTCTCCGTCAGCCTCGTCGTCGCCGCAGGATGGGGCATACGCGGCGTCGCCACAGGCACGCTGGTGGCCCAGTGGACAGGCTTCGCCATGGCCCTGGCCCTCCTCTGGCGCTACTACGGCCCGACGCTGCGGCGCCATCCGTCGACGCTCGCGAGCCTCTTCAGCGGCCTAGGACGCTTCTTCCGCCTCAACCTCGACATCTTCCTCCGCACGCTCTGCCTCGTCGCCGTCAACCTGTGGTTCACCTCCGCCGGCGCCGCCCAGGGTGCACTGACGCTGGCGGCCAACACACTGCTCATGCAGTTCTTCATGTTCTTCAGCTACGTCATGGACGGATTCGCCTACGCCGGCGAGGCCCTCAGCGGACGACTCTACGGGGCGCGCAACGACGCCGGACTGCGCCGCACCGTCAGCCGACTCTTCCGCATCGGATGGCTCGTCGCCATCGCCTTCACCGCCGTCTACGCCCTCGCCGGCGACGTCCTCCTGCGCCTGCTCACCACCGACGCCGACGTCGTCCGCCACGCCCGACGCTTCCTCCCCTGGGCCGTCCTCATCCCCCTCAGCGGCATGGCCGCCTTCGTCTGGGACGGCATCTTCATCGGCCTCACCCGCTCGCGCGGCATGCTCACGTCATGCCTCGTCGCCGCCGCCGCCTTCTTCGCCCTCTGGCTCGCCCTCCAGCCCAGCATGGGCAACCACGCCCTATGGCTCGCCCTCCTCGTCTACCTCGCCCTCCGCGGCCTCGTCCAGACGTTCCTCTACCGCCGCAGAACCCCCTGACCCCTCTCTCGTCACGTCGTGACGGCATGCCGTCACGTCGTGATTTCATGCCGTCACGCCGTGACCGCATGCCGCCACGACGTGCCGAAACTTTCCCCAGACGCCCCCACGATATTGTCAATCACGAATCAGAGAATTTGAGAACCGGAATGTTTATTAAGCAACCGTTAAAGAACAACTTGGCATGAGGAAAGATACAGACCCCACTCGTCCCATTTATTTCATCACTTAAACAAAGAAAAGGAGAATAACATGCAAATTATCATCAACACAGTAGAGGAACTGAAGGAACTGGCCAGGATGGCCCTGGCTGATGAGTTGCAGGCGCTCCGGGCTGAGAACGCCCAACTGAAGCGCGACCTGCAGGAGGCTATCCGAAACGTCAGGGAGCCCGGTGCAACGTGCCATAATGCCCATGGCTTAGCCGACCCAGGCTAAATATGAACTGATTTTGCGCTTTTTTGGTCAGAAAATGTCAATGGGATTCGCGCAAATATGTGTATCTTTGCAGCGCACAAGTAGGAGGCGACGTGTCTCACGTCGCATCAATCTGCTGGATTGCGACGTTAGACACGTCGCCTCCTATTGCAAAGCGGCGTAATAAAT
>JAFUEP010000044.1 GCA_017470345.1 Prevotella sp. | reverse complement strand
TTTATAAATGCGCTACAAAGGTAATCATTTTGATTATAACCACCAAACATTTTCCCAATTATTTTCAGTTGATGGCAAAAAAAATCGGGCAACCCCGTCAGGCTACCCGAAATTTTGGTGGTATGATTGCGGATAATCATATAAATTATACATACTTAACAAAAACGAGAGAGATTTATGGAAAAAAGACTAACAATGCTTTTGATGGGGCTCTTCCTCATAGTGGGAGGAGCGTTAGCCCAAACTAAAGTGAGTGGTACCGTAGTGTCTCAAGACGACGGCGAGCCCGTTATCGGTGCGTCGGTCTTAGTTGTGGGCACACAGGTCGGTACGGTGACCAATGCCAGCGGACACTTCGAGCTGACTTGCCCCAAGGGTAAGAACATGCTTCGCATCAGCTACATCGGCATGGAGCCCATCGAGGTGTCGGCTCGTCCGAACATGCGCATCCTCTTGACGAGCGACTCCAAGGCCCTCGACGAGGTGATCGTCGTGGCCTTCGGTACGGCCAAGAAGTCGGCCTTCACGGGCTCGGCCAAGGTGGTGGGCGCTGAGGAGCTGGCCCTGAGCCAGGTGACGTCGGTCACCGACGCTCTGGCAGGTGCCGTCCCCGGCGTGCAGATTGTCAGCTCGTCGGGCGATCCCTCGTCGACGGGTACGATCCGCATCCGCGGCTTCGGTTCGCTGAATGCCGGCAAGGACCCCCTCATCATCGTCGACGGTGCCCCTTATGACGGCGACATGGCCAACCTGAACCCCGCCGACATCGAGTCGATGACGGTGCAGAAGGATGCTGCCTCGAACGCCCTCTACGGTGCACGTGGCGCCAACGGTGTGATCATGATCACGACCAAGCGCGCCAAGATGGGTCAGGACGCCACGATCACGTTCGACGCCAAGTGGGGCGCCAACTCGCGCGCCCTGCAGCACTATGAGGTCATCAACGACCCCGGCCAGTACTACGAGCTGCAGTATAAGGCCCTCTACAACAACCTGCTGGCTGCCGGCAACAGCCCTCAGACTGCCTGGGCAACGGCCAACAACCGCATCAACACGGCACAGAACGGCGGTCTGGGCTACCAGATCTTCACCGTCCCCGAGGGACAGGCACTCATCGGCCGCGACGGCAAGCTCAACCCCAACGCCACGCTGGGCTATCTGGCCCACTATAAGGGCGAGGACTACTGGATCCAGCCCGACGACTGGGAAGACCTGGGCACCCGCATCGGCCTGCGCCAGGAGTATAACGTCAACATGAGCGGCGCCAGCGAGCGCGGCTCGTTCTACGGATCGATCGGCTACCTGAAGAACGAAGGCTTGATGGAGAACAGCGACATGCAGCGCTTCACCAGCCGTCTGCGCGCCGACTACCAGGTGAAGAAGTGGCTCAAGGTGGGCGCCAACATGGCCTACACCCGCTTCGACCACAACTCGCTGGGCAACAACGGCTCGGAGACCTCGAGCGGCAACCCCTGGGCCTTCACCACGCAGATTGCTCCCGTCTATCCGCTCTACCTGCGCAATGCTGACGGCAGCATCAAGGTCGACGGCAACGGCATCCGCGTCATGGACTACGGCACGGACGGCAGCGACGGCGACGTCACCAATGCCGGTATGAGCCGACTGTTCATCAACAACGCCAACCCGATCCAGGACATGCTGCTCAACACCCGCAACTTCGAGGGCAACGCCTTCAACGGCACCGGCTTCGCCGAGTTCACCTTCATGCCCGGACTGACGCTGACCATCAACGGGACGACCAACCTCGACGAGACGCGCGGCACGTATGTCTACAACCCATACTACGGACAGTTCGACTCCACGGGCGGTACGGTCGAGAAGTATCACCAGCGCACGCAGAGCTTCAACTTCCAGCAGCTGCTCAACTACACCCACACCTTCGCCAACGTCCACAACCTGGGCGTGCTCCTCGGACATGAGTATTCCGACTATCGCACCGCCTATATCATGGCCTCGAAGTCGAAGATGTTCTCCCAGAAGAACAAAGAGCTGGCCGGCGCCGCCATCGACGGACAGAGCGCCTACTCGGAGAAGACCCGATACAACAACGAGGGCTACTTCGGACGCGTCATGTACGACTACGACGGACGCTACTTCCTCAACGCCTCGCTGCGCCGCGACGCCTCCAGCCGCTTCGACCCGGAGTATCGCTGGGGTACGTTCTGGAGTGTCGGTGCCGCATGGCTCGTCAACAAGGAGTCGTGGTTCGACGTCAGCTGGATCGACGAGCTGAAGTATAAGGTCAGTTACGGACAGCAGGGTAACGACAACATCGGCGACTACCGCTATACCGACCGCTACGTCATCAAGAACTCGGCCGGCAACCTCGGCGTGGAGTTCAGCGGCAAGGGTACGCGCGACATCACCTGGGAGACGCAGGGCAACTTCAACACCGGTCTGGAGTTCCAGCTGTTCAAGCGCATCACCGGTAACCTCGAGTGGTACTACCGCAAGACCACCGACATGCTCTACAACTTCAACGTCGCTCCATCGCTCGGCTACACCAGCTACTACGACAACGTGGGCGACATGTACAACACGGGTCTTGAGCTCGAGCTGAACATCAACGTGCTGAAGAAGAAGGACTTCCAGTGGGACGTCAACCTCAACATCGCCACACTGAAGAACCGCATCTCGAAGCTCCACGAGGACCGCAAGACCACCACGGCCTACGACAAGGACGGCAAGGAGTGGAAGGGCTATGCTAGCGGCAGCTTCTTCATCGCTGAGGATGCCTCGATCTACTCATGGTACATGAAGGACTACGCCGGCGTGAATGCTGAGACGGGTCAGGCCGAGTGGTGGAAGAACACCTTCGACTACTTCGACGCTCAGGGCAACAAGGTCACTCCCAACGACGAGGGCGACAACTACGTGCGCAAGACGTGGACGGGCCGCGAGAAGACCTCGACATGGTCGGAGGCCGACTACTACTTCGTCGGCGAGAGCACCCTGCCTAAGTTCTACGGCGGATTCGGCACCTCGGTGAAGTTCCGCGGATTCGACCTGACGGCCAACTTCACCTATCAGATCGGCGGCAAGCAGATGGACAACACCTACGCCATGTTCATGACCACACCGAACGACTCGCACGGCGGCTACAACATGCACCGCGACGTGCTCAATGCATGGAGCGAGACCAACACCGAGACCGACGTGCCCCGCTGGAACTACGGCGACCTCAACATCGGTGCCACGCAGACACGATTCCTCACCAACTCAAGCTTCCTGAACCTGCAGAACCTCAACTTCGGCTACACGCTGCCCAAGTCGTTCACCCGCAAGTTCGACGTACAGAACCTGCGCGTCTACTTCTCGGCTGAGAACGTCTACTACTGGTCAAAGCGCAAGGGCTTCGACCCGCGCCAGGCCTTCGACGACGGCACTAACGCTACGCGCTACTCACCCATGCGCACACTCTCGGGAGGTATCACTGTAACATTCTAACCATTTTCAGAAAGGAGACATGAATATGAAAAAGATGAAAAATATATATGCACTGATGGCTGCGACGGCCGTGCTCGGTCTTGGCAGCTGCATTGAAGAGACGTTCCCCGAGAGCGACACCGCCACGGCCGAGCAGGTCAGCGAATCGCCCAGCGCACTCGAGGGCACCGTCAACGGTATCTCCTCGCAGATGGTGCAGGGATACCTGGTCTACGGCGAACAGGAGCACGAGACCGACATGGGCTATCCCCAGTTCATGATTGCCAACACCGAGATGCTGGGCGACATGTATCCCGGCGGCTCCAACTCGGGCTATGACTGGTATCGCTCTTATAACACGATGCAGGGCAACAGCGACCGCAGCTACCTCAGCTTCCTGCCCTGGCGCACGCTCTACATGTTCGTCAAGACGGCCAACTCGATCATCTCGAACATCGACGTCAACGACGAGTCGCTCAGCGACGAGATGCGCTACTATGCCGGTGCGGCCTATGCCGACCGCGCCTTCCAGTACTACAACCTGATGGTCTACTTCGAGCCCGTTGAGAATCGTTACACCAACTGCTCGGCCGTCAAGGGACTGACCGTGCCCATCGTCACTGAGACGACCACGGAGGACGAGGCCAAGAACAATCCCCGCGCCACGCACGAGCAGATGATGGAGTTCATCCTCAGCGACCTCAACATCGCCGACCGCATGCTCGAAGGCAATGACCTGGCCGCCTACGCCACGGCTAACCGCATGGTGCCCTGCCTGGCCGTGAGCTATGGCATCCGCGCCAAGGTGCTCCTCTGGGACGGACAGTATGCCGAGGCTGCCAAGTATGCCCGCATGGCCATCAACGCCATGGGCTCGAAGGCCAAGATGATGACGGCCGACGAGATGGAGGATCCCTCGTCGGGCTTCGCCTCTGCCACCGACGGCTGGATGTGGTATCTGCACTACAGCCCCGAGTCGATGGGCAACCTCTGCAACTTCACCGGATGGATGTCGGGTGAGGCCGCTTGGGGCTACAGTTCGCGTACCTGCCCCATGATCGACAAGTCGCTCTACGATCACATGGGATTCAGCGATGTGCGCCGCCACCTCTTCCTCGACCCCAAGCGCAACGACTTCTATGAGTACAAGTCATGCCGCACGAAGGATTATCTCGACGGCAAGCCCGACTATCTGGCCCTGAAGTTCCGCTGCCTCGAAGGCGACTACAACACCTACAGCATCGGTGGCGCCGTCGACGTGCCCGTCATGCGTGTCGAGGAGATGATGCTCATCGAGGCCGAGGCCGTCGGCGCTTCGCAGGGCGTCGCTGCCGGTATGGCGCTCCTGAAGAACTTTATGAAGAACCGCGACGCCGCCTACAACTTCACCACCAGCGACCTGCGTGAGTTCCAGCTCGAGGTGCTCACCCAGATGCGCCTTGAGGGCTGGGGCGAAGGCTGGGCCTTCCCGACTGCCAAGCGCCTGAAGCCCGGCGTGATGCAGAACTACGAGGGCACCAATGCGCCTGCCGACATCTTCAAGATCAACTGCGAGGGCATCAAGCCCAACTGGAACATCGTCATCCCGAACAGCGAGGTCGACGCCAACGCCGCACTCGAGGGTAAGAACAACCCCGACCCCACGCAGGCTGTCCAGGGCCCCTCGCCCGTAGGTAAATATGCAGAATAAGTCTAACCGTAAAAACCAGAAAGCAATATGAAACTGAATAAGCTATTTTTCGGACTTGCTGCCTTGACAGCCCTGTCCTTTACGGCCTGCTCCGACGATGACGTTGATTATCAGCGGGGCACGTGGGATGCCGCTGCAGGCTATGCCGACGTCTACTTCAAGGACCTCGCACCCTCGGTGGAGCTTGACCCCGTCGATGAGTGCGCTGCAACGCTGCAGCTCTATCGTCGTCCGGTCCACGAATACACGTATGCCAAGGACTCGGAGGGCAACGACTCCGTGGTCAGCGACAAGATTGTGAGCAGTCTGCCCGCCATGACCGTGAAGTTCGACGTGACGGAGAACACCGACAACGTCTTCACCGTCGGCGACGCCACGTTTGCCGAGGGCGACACCGTCGCTTCGTTCAACGTCAGCTTCCCTAAGGCTGAGATCGGAAAGCCCTACAAGCTGGGCCTGAACATCTCGGATGACAACCTTGTCTCGCCGAATTACTCCAGCGCCGACTACCTCACGTTCACCGTCAACCGCGTGAAGTGGAACGACGTAGGCTTCTACTTCGACGAGAACGGCAAAAAGGTAGAGGGCTACTGCATGTTCACAGACGACTACGTGACTGGCTTCTTTGGCGTGGACAACGTCTCTTATCCCATCGTCATGCAGGAGCGCGACGACCGTAAGGGCTACTTCCGCATGAAGAATGTCTACGGCGCAAGCTATCCTTACAACGAGCCTGGCGACTGGGATACGTCGCAGGACTACTACATCTACATCGATGCTACTGATCCCGCTAAGGTGTTCATCCCCCACTATTGTGAGATTGGTATGGACTGGGGCTACGGCATGTTCCGCATCTCGAGCATTGCAGGACTGCGACTGGCTCAGGACAGGCCGGCAGATGCCGAGGGCAACTACGGCACCTATGCCAACGGAATCATCAGCTTCCCGAAGGAGGCACTGCTCATCTCCATGGCTAACTACGGCTCGGGCGGCTTCTACACCTGTAATTCGGCCGGACTGTTCAAGATCGTCGTCGACCCGACACTGAATCCCTATCGTGCTGATGTCACCGAAGACTTCGAGTATACCAAGCTGTTCGACGGCGTGCTCATGTCGGGCCAGCGTGGTACGACCACCAACACGGCACTGTATGAAGGCAAGTGCATCACGACGACTGACAAGTGCGACTCGGTCTTCACGGCCGACTATGGCACGGCTTACTGCGTGGAGAGCCCCTATGCCGAGGGCTACAACATCTACTTTACGGTCAAGGAGAACGGCGATGTGGCCATTCCCGAAGGCTATGAGCTGCAGCCTACAGGCCTGAACGACAACGCCGGCCACGACATCTTCGCCAAGCTGAGCACCATGTCGACCTATCAGGAGAACTACGTCACGCTGGTGGTCACCTTCCAGACCGAGGACGGCGAGCTGGTCTATGGCGCTGCCAACGAAATCGTCGCCAACCTGACCTACTCAGAGGTCGGTAAGGGCGTCTACACCTACGGCGTGGGAGCGCTGTCGCAGAACGCAGGCAGCTTCTACGAAGGTGCCGATGAGGCTACGCTCTTCCAGTGCGACCAGCTGAAGGGCAACTACTACCTGAAGCCGTGGGCTTCGTCGGAAGACGGCCTGAACTTCACCATCGGTGCCGACGGCAAGATCCGCTTCTATCAGAATACCGGCGACCAGTATGAGGAGTACGGCGATGTCTACTTCATCGACCTCGAGGCTTACAATCCTGATTACACGAGATACTTGGGCGAATACGATGACGAGACGAAGACTTTCGAGTTCTGTGGCATCTACTACATCCCCGGTGCCGGTGGCTTCGGTCTGATCAGCGAGACCTTCCAGCTCGGTGCTGAGGTGCCCGCACCCGCCCGTGCTGCCGAGCATAAGAGCCTGAGTATCTTCAAGAACTACAAGGCTCCCAGCCGCTTCGTGGGCACGATGGTGAACCGCAAGCAGCTGCAGATGCCTAAGGCTTCGGCTGTGAAGTGACCTCAGGCTGACCAATGCCCAAAAAGAACCGACAACAGGCGGCATCCTCCATGTGTTAGGAGGATGCCGCCTGATGTTTTTGCGTGTGGATAAGGCCGTGCTTATCGCTTTTGCTTGAAGAAGGCCTGCATCAGCTCGCGGCAGTCAGCCTCGAGGATGCCGGCGGTGACGGTGGCGCGGGGATGCAGCACGCGGGGGGCATATTCGCTGTAGCCGCGTTTCGGGTCGGCGCAGCCGTAGACGATGCGCGACATCTGGGCCCAGCCCAGGGCGCCGGCGCACATGGGGCAGGGCTCCACCGTGACGTACAGCGTGCACTGCGGCAGATACTTGCCGCCCAGCTCGTTGGCCGCCATCGTGATGGCCTGCATCTCGGCGTGGGCCGTGACGTCGCGGAGCGTCTCGGTCAGGTTGTGGGCGCGGGCGATGATGCGGCCCTGACATGTGATGACGGCGCCGATGGGCACCTCGCCCTCGTCCAGGGCCCGCCGGGCCTCGTCGAGGGCCATGCGCATGAAGCGCTCGTCCTGCTTTTGTTGTTCTTCTGGGGTCATTTTTTCTCTTTCTTTTTTCTTTTCTTCGTTATAACGTTATTCCGTTATTTCGAACTTTTCGTTATTTCGACATTTCGTTATATCGTTATTCCGAAATTCCGATATTTCTTTATTCCGATGCTTTTGGTTAAAGCGACTGGATGTATTGTTTGGGGGTCATTTGCATTTTGCGCTTAAACATCGAGCGGAAGTTCTTCGCGTCGCCGAAGCCGCACTGCTCGCTGACCTGCTCGACGCTGGTCTCGCCCTGGCGGAACAGCTGGACGGCCTTGAAGATCTTGTAGTCGTTGATGAATTCTACGAGCGACATGCCCGTCAGGGCCTTCAGCCGCTTATAGAGGGCCGAGTGGCTCATGTTCATGCTCGTGGCCAGCAGCTCGATGTTGAAGTCAGGGTCGGCCAGATGCTCGTCGATGATGGTGCGCAGGCGGGTCAGCATCTGCTGCTCCTCCTTGTTGTAGGGCTTGCGCACGTCGTCGGGCTGGTTGCCGGGTAGGGTGGGGGCCTTGTCGCCGAGCGTGGTGTCGCTGCTGAGCAGCCGGTCGATGTGCATGCGCAACAGACGCAGCGAGATCGGCTTCGTCAGGAAGGCGTCGGCCCCCCTGTCGAGGGCGCTGACCATGTCGTCCTCCGCGCTTTGGGCGGTGAGAATGATGATGTGGGCGTGGCTGGTGCGGGCGTCGGCCTTCAGTTGTGTGAGCAGCTGCTGGCCGTCCATGTGGGGCATGACCAGGTCGCAGACGATGATGTCAGGCTGTTCCTCGACGGCCGTCGCGAGGGCCTGCTCGCCGTCGCTGGCCTTGAGCACGCGGAAGTCGGGGCTCAGGTTGCGCTCCAGCAGGGTCAGCACGTCGGGGTCGTCGTCGGCGATGAGCACGGAATGTAGCGCGGCCGGGTTGGCGGGCGACTGCGGCTTGGCCGACGGCGCCGGCAGGGCCGACTCTGCTGACGGCGGCGTGGCTGTCGGCTGTGGCGTCGTGTCCTGACTGATGCTGACCTCGGCTTGGTCTGACGGCTGGCGGGGAATGAAGAACGAGAATCGCGAGCCGCGACCCATCGTGCTCTCCACGCTGATGCGCCCGCCGTGCAGCTCGACGAGCTGCTTCACGTAGGCCAGTCCGAGACCGTCGCCCTGGCGGCTCTGGCGCTTGCCGCGCTCTGAGCGGAAGAAGGGGTCGAAGATGGCCTGGCGCACCTGCGGGTCGATGCCGATGCCGTTGTCGGTCACGCTGAAGACAACGCGCTGCGGCTCCTCGCTGACGCTGAGCACAACGCGCCCCTCTTCAGCCGTGTACTTGAAGGCGTTCGACAGCAGGTTCGACACGATGAGCTCCAGCTTCAGCGGGTCGTAGTCGAGCCATATCTCCGATTGGGCAGCCTCCAGACTGAAGTCGATGTGCTTCATGCTGAACAGGTCGGCATACGACTCCGTCAGTTGGCGGCAGAGCCTCACCACGTCGGCCCGCCTCAGGTCGAGCTGCAGCTGGGCGGCGCCCACCTTCCGGAAGTCGATGACGCGGCTGATGAGGTTGTTCAGTTTCAGTGCATGGCGATGGATGTCGGCCATGTAGGTGCGTGGTGCCTGGACGATGAGCTTACCCTCGTCGAGGAGCTGCTCCAGCTGGGCCATGATGAGGAAGACGGGCGTGCGCAGCTCGTGGGTCATGCTGGTGTAGAAGTTCATCTTGGCGTCGTTCAGCTTCTGCTCCGACGCCTTCTCGAGCTCCACCATCTCCACCTTGTGCTTGATGCTCAGCTCGCGGCGATAGAAGCGGAAGGCGGCATAGACGACGGCTACGGTCAGCAGGGTCCACAGCAGGCGGGCCCACCAGGCCAGATACCACGGCGGCGTGATGACCACGCTGAGCACCGAGGGCTCGCCCCACTGGCCGTTGGCGTCGCTGCAGCGCACGAGCAGGCGGTACTTGCCGGGGGGCACGCTGGTGTAGCTGGCCTGGCGGCTCTGGCCCAGTTCGCGCCACGTCGTCTCCAGCCCCTCGAGCTGACATGAGAATCGGAGCAGCTCGGGTGTGACGAACTCAGGCATGGCGTAGACGACGGTGAAGAAGTTCTGGCTGTGGGTCAGCCGCAGACTGGCTTCACGCTGGTTGCCGAGGGCGATGGTGAGCGGCTGGTTGCCGATGACGTGGAGCGAGGTGAAGCAGACGCCCGGCTGGCGGTCGGGCATGGTGATGTCTGACGGGTTGAAGCTGACGACGCCCTTGGTGGTGCCGAAGTAGAGCCGATGGCCGTCGGTGGCCGTGCAGTTGGGGGTGAACTCCGACATGTCGGCATCGATGTCGAGGGATGCGAAGGTGCCTTTGTCGGCCGCATAACGGAACAGTCCGCCTGAGGTGCCGACGAAGATGTTGCCGTCGGCATCCTCGGCCATCGACCTCACGTGCGTGTTGGTCAGTCCGCAGCCGATGCCGAACGAGTCGATGCGCTCCTGACGCTCGTCGAGGCGATAGAAGCCCCCCTGGTCGGTGCTGAACCAGACGCGCCCCTGGCGGTCGGCAGCCAGGAAGCTGATGTTGTTCGACGGCAGCCGGAGGCCCTTGCGGCTGTCCGACCTGTAGAGGGCCTTCAGCCGGAGCGTGCGCACGTCGAACTTGCAGATGCCCCAGAAGCGGCATCCCATCCAGACGTCGTCGCCGCTGAGGGCCAGCGACATGCAGTCGGCCCGTTGGAGCGTGTCGATGGGCGTGATGCGGTGCGACTGCTTGTCGAACACGAACAGGCAGGGCCCGCCCACCCAGAGGCGTCCGCGCCCGTCGTCGAGCAGCGTCCAGACGTTGTTGGCGTCCTGCTCCGTGGGTGGCATGGCGAAGGTGTCGAAACGCCCCGTGCGCAGGTCGTAGCCGACGAGTCCCTTGGTGTAGACGCCGAGCCAGAGCCGCTCCTTGTCGGCCACGATGCTCACCACGTTGTTGCCGGGCAAGGGGCTGTTCTTCGTGGTCAGCAGCTGCTGGCGGCCCGTGGCACTGTCGGTCAGCTGCAGTCCGCCGCCGTCGAGTCCGATGGCCAGCCGTCCCGCCATGGGCACGACGGCGGTGACGATGTCGTAGCTCAGACGGTGGTTCTTGCGGCTCAGTGTGGCATACCACCGGGCGGCCGTCGTGCTGAGGCAGAGGCCCATGCGATAGGTGCCCACCCAGAGGTTGGCGTCGCGGTCGACGGCCAGCGTGTAGACGGCGTCGCCGCCGATGTTGCTGTTGTAGGGGGTGCAGACGGTGCGCGAGCCGTCAGCGCGGTGCAGCTCGATGCCGCCGCCGTCAGTGCCGAAGACGGTCAGGTCGCCATAGTCGACGGTGCTGGTCAGCCCCTCGGGCACGTCCCACGTGCTCGTCGTGAGGCGTCCGTCGGGCGTCAGCGTGAAGGCGCGGCTGTCGTAGCCTATGCCGTAGCCCACGACGATGAGGCCGAGGTTATGGCTGTAGTAGATATTGGTGCGGCCCGTGACGGGTGCTTCATGCGTGAGGCTGCTCACCACCCGCCCGTCGTCGGCACGCAGCAGCCAGATGCCCTCAGGGCCCGTGGCCACCAGTCGGCGGTCGTCGATCGGGGTGAGGGCGTCGATGCGTCGCCCGTGCTGCGGGATGGGCTCGAAGTGGCGGTCGGCCGTGCGCCGCATGACGTGGCCGTAGTAGTCGACGGCATAGATGTCGCCTCCGCAGCGCACGAGGCTGTTGAATCGATAGCCCGTCGTGATGGTCGTGTCGGGCCGGGTGAACGTGCAGGGCATGAAGCGCGCCGTGGCCGTATGGAAGAAGACGAGGCCGTTGTCGGTGGCCAGGTAGAGGCCGTCGGTGTCGGGCAGCACGCAGCGTATGACGTTGTCAGACACGTCGGGCGCCGACGTCGTGCCTTCGGGGCGGTTGTGATAGTTGTTGAAGAACATGCCGTCGAAGCTGCTCAGCCCGTTGGCCGTGCCCAGCCAGACGAAGCCGTCCGTGGTCTGGACGATGCTGAAGACGGTGTTGTCGGCCAGTCCCTGCACGGTGGTGAACGTGCGGAAGTCGGGCTGCGCCCCCGTCGGCATGACGATCAGCAGGAGCAGGGCCAGCCAGTAGGGTCTATGGTGATTCATGCTCGTTAGCGAAAAGTTTGCTGCAAAGTTACAACTTTTCTCCGATATTCCATCGTGAAGTGGCGCTTTATTCTTCCGGAAGCATCACTTCAGGGGGAATGAAGCGCCGCTTTGCTGGAGGAGAAGCGGTGCTTGAAAAAACACAAAACGGCGCTTTTTGAAAGTAATATACCCCTATATTACCTCCAAAAAGCGCCGTTTTGCACTTCATGACCGTTCAGAACCGACGTTGACAACTTCTGTACTGCGGATTGTTTTCTTGACCACGAATTATTATCTTTGACCACGAATTGCACGAATTACACGAATTGGCTTCGCCTGGAGTATGCACGTTTATTTAAACCACGAATTACACGAATTAAACGAATTGGCTGCGCCCGGAATATGCACGTTTATTTAAACCACGAATTGCACGAATTACACGAATTGGCTGTGCCTGGAGTATGCACGTTTATTTAAACCACGGATTGCACGAATTTCACGAATTGGCTGCGCCTGGAGTATGCACGTTTATTTAAACCACGAATTACACGAATTACACGAATTGGCTGCGCCTGGAGTATGCACGTTTATTTAAACCACGGATTGCACGAATTACACGAATCTGGCGGGGACTTTCTGGGCGCAGCCAATTCGTGTAATTCGTGCAATTCGTGGTTTAAAAAAGACTTCGTGGTCAAAAAACTTCGTGGTCAAAAAAATCTTGTTTAAAAGAAATCGGCGGTCAGAGTCCGGCTGTCGAGAAGAAGCGCTCGATGGCCTCGCGGCTGACAGTTGTCAGCGGCTGTCCGCAGGCTTCGCGGCGCTGCATGAGCTGGCCCAGGTGCGGGTCGGCCTGGAGCATGTCGGCGAAGGCGGGGCAGTCGGTGCGGCCTTGTGCGTCAGCGGGCAGCTCGGCGTAGGAGCCGATGTAGACGTTGCCGTCGAACGTGTTGTGCGTCGACTGCGTCATCGTGAAGCGCGAGGGCTCCTGGGCGCAGAAGATGTTGCGGCGTAGCGTCGTGCGGTCGGCACAGCCGTCCCATGAGTCGCTGCAGACCATCGTGCGGTCGATGTCGGCAGCCGCCTTCGACGTGGCCACGATGATGTTGCGCTCGATGAGGGCGTCGGTGACGCGGCCTGCGATGTGGATGGAGGGCGAGAACATGCCCTGGCGCGTCTCGCGGGGCCGGATGCCGTCGCCGATGCTGACGTTGTAGCGCACGACGGGAGCCTCGTTGCCCAGGCTGTAGGTGCGCTCTGCGCCGTTATCGCAGACGAGCACGAGCCCGCCGTAGTTGTCGTGGCTGTAGTTATACTGGATGACCGTGCCGCGGCAGTTGAAGTCGCAGTCGTAGGCCTGGGCGTCCCAGGGCGCCTTGTGGCCGCTGACCTCATTGAACTGGATGATGGTGTCGTCGCAGCTCCAGGGCCAGATGCCGGCAGCGGCCTCGGTCATGGGCAGCAGGTCGGGACAGAGGCGCATCAGGTTGCTCTCGATGAGCGTGTGCTCGCAGCCGATGGGCACGATGCCGTCGCCCGGCACCTCCTCGATGAGACAGCCGCGCACCACCGTGTTCGTGCTCGGCAGCCACTGGCGGCGGTCGTAGCAGCCGCTCCAGATGAGGGCGTTGCGGGCGCAGCGGGCGATGTGGCAGTTCTCGATGGTCAGGCTGTCGAAGCGCGAGGCCACCGTGCGGCCGCCGTTGACGATGAGGATGGCCGAGCCGCCGCCCTCGCTCTTGACGAGCGAGCCGTTGACGTCGCTAACCTCGACACCGTCGATGGTCAGGGCGCGCGACACGCCGTAGTCCGTCGCCTCGATCTTCAGGCCCGTGCGGCCGGCCAGCCGCTCGCGACCGGTGTTGACGATGTGGAGGCCGGTGAGGGTCAGATAGCTCGAGTTCAGCACGCGCACGGCGTACATCGAGCGGTCGTAGCCGCGGACGACGGGCTGCTGGCCCTCGCCGTAGGCCCCGACGACGATGCGCCCGGAGGGGGTGCCGACGCCGCGGATCTCGAGCTCGCCCTCGAAGGTGGCGCCGCGGCGCAGCAGCAGCCGGTCGCCGGGCTGCAGGCGGACCTGGCTGGCGCGTGCGAGCGTGCGCCAGGCGCCGTCGATCGTGGTGCCCGTCCCCTCGTCGCTGCCGCGCTGGGCGTCGACGTAGTAGGTCGTGGCGACGTGGACGGTCGGCGGCATCACCTCGTCGGGCGCCGGCTCAGCGTTGCTGCATGCCGTCAGCATGCTCACGGCCGCTAACAGAAGGACTTTTCTTGTCATACTAATACCTAATAATAAAACAACGAATTAAGACGAATGACGTGAAATAAAAAGATAAATTCGTTTCATTTCGTTTCATTCGTCTTAATTCGTTGTCTTAGAAGAAAATTACTGTTTCAAGAACTTACTTCCAGAGCGGATTCTGCTCCAGCTTCTTGTTGCTGTCGAGTTCGTCCGTCGGGATGGGCCACACGTAGTCGCGCTCACCGTTGTAGATGCGCGTCTCGTAGGCCATGCCGTAGTGCGTGCGCTCATATTCGACGGCCTTGACAGCATTCTCCAGCTCGTGCCAGCGGTAGAGGTCGAAGAGGCGCAGACCCTCGAAGGCCAGCTCCACGCGGCGCTCGTGCTTGATGACCTGGAGCAGGGCGTCCTTCGTCAGGCCCGTGCCCTCGACGCTCTCGACGCTGGGCATGCCGACGCGGCTGCGCACCTGGTCGATGAGGGAGAGCACCTCCTGCTCGTTGTAGCCGCCCTTCTGGACGAGGGCCTCGGCCAGCGACAGGAGCACCTCGGCGTAGCGGATGACGTAGAAGTCCTGACCGTTGTCCCACGAGTTGCCGGTGTCGGCCGGGTCGAAGTATTTCATGACATAGACCATCGACAGCGAGGCAGCAGCACCGCCATACCAGGCGCCGGCGCCGCCCGTGCCGTTCCACGTCATGCCGGGCACGAAGAGGGTGGCCTTCAGTCGCGGGTCGCGGCCGTCCCAGTGGGCGGCGTTGGGCTGCCAGAGGTCGATCTTGCCGTCGGTCATGACGCCGTAGTTGTCGTCAGCCACGCGTGTGCCGTCGAGCATGTAGTAGTCGTCGGCCAGGTTGAGCGTGCCGTTCATGGCCTCAAGCGGCGTGTTCCAGTGGGCATTGAACTGAGCACCCTCGCTCAGGCCGGGGCCCTCGAAGCGCACGCTCATCACGATCTCGGGCGACGTCTGGCCGGCCGTGGTGAACAGCGTGGCATAGTTGGGGTCGAGCGAATAGCCGAGCGACTGCATGGCCTTGTAGGCGGCGATGGCGTCGTCCCACTTCTCGTTGTAGAGGGCCATACGGCCGAGCACGGCGTAGCAGGCACCACGGGTGACGCGGCCCAGGTCGGCCGTCACGGGCAGGTCGCCCACGCAGGCCTTCAGCGCAGCCATCTCGCCGCTGACGATGTCGGCACGCTTTGAGCTCGACGCCTCGGCCTTGTCGAGCGTCAGGGGCTCGGTCAGGTAGGGCACGTCGTTGTAGGTCATCGTCAGGTTGGTGTAGATCAGTGCGCGGATGGTCAGGGCCTCGGCCTTGAAGCGGGCACGGTCAGCGTCGCTGACGTCGACGCGGTCGATGTTGGCGATGAGCGAGTTGCAGCGCTTGATGACCTCATAGCAGGCCGACCAGTAGCTGCCGACGGCCCACGACGAGGGGCTGTGGGTGCCGTTGGCGATGTCGTAGCCCTCCATCCATCCGCTCCAGTTGAAGTGGCCGCCGTTGTCGGTCAGACACTCCAGGTTCAGACAGCCGAAGTCCCACGGGCCGCCGCCATAGAGCTGGTTGCTCTGCAGGGCGTCGTAGCAGGCCACGAGGCCCATGAGTGCGTCGTCCTCAGTCTGCCAGAAGGTGGCCGACGACGATTCGGTGAGCGAGTCTTCCTGCAGCCAGCTGTCGGAGCAGCTGACGGTGGCCAGCGAGGTGGCCAGCAGGGTCATACCGATATATAATCTGTTGAGTTTCATAATATGCTGAATGATTTAGAATTTAACAATAACACCGAAGGAATAGGCACGCACGTTGGGGTGGACGTCGCCACGCTGGTCGCTGCTCAGCTTCTCGGGGTCGTAGTCGTCGAGCGAGGTGAAGGTGAGCAGGTTCGAGCCGGCCACGTAGAGGCGCAGGCTCTGGATGCCGGCCTGCATCAGGAGCGGGTCGCGGCGGAAGGTGTAGCCCAGCTCAAGGCTCTTCAGGCGCAGATAGTCGCCGCTGGTGAGCCAGAATGACGAGTAGGCATTGTTGTACTCGCCGCCCATGCGGGGCATGGAGCCGCCTACGTTGTCAGCAGAGTAGCGGTCGAGCCAGCGCTTCGTCTTGTTACCGCCGTTGGAGATGGTCGTCTCGTCCCAGTTGAAGCGGTCGAGGCCGGCGATGCCCTGCCAGAAGGTGGTCAGGTCCCAGTTCTTGTAGCTGGCGCCGAGCGTGAACGAATACTGCAGTTCGGGGAAGGGGTTGCCCAGGATCTGGCGGTCGTCGGAGGTGATGTTGCCGTCGTCGTTGAAGTCCTCATACATGATGTCGCCCAAGACGGGGTCCTGGCCGTTCTGCTTGATGACCACGCCGGCCGAGTTCTTGCGCTGCAGGTCCTCAGCGGTGCGATAGATGCCCAGGGCCTTCAGTCCGTAGTAGGAGCCGATGGCCTCGCCCTCGCGGTTGATGGTGTTGTCGGAGATGCTCTCCTGTCCGTTCATGTCGATGATCTTGTTCTTCACACCGGCAATCTGGAATCCGGCCTGCCACGACCAGTCGCCGGCGCGGTCCTGATAGTTGGCCGAGAGTTCCCAACCGCGGTTGCGCACCTTACCCGCATTCTGATAGGGGGCCGAGAGGGATCCGAGGAAGATGCCGGGCATGGGGAGCTGCAGCAGGATGTCGCTGGTCACCTTGTTGTACCAGTCGAACACCATCGAGATGCGTCCGCCCCAGAAGGAGGCGTCGAAGCCGAAGTCGGTGATCGTCGTCGTCTCCCACTTGATGTTCTCGTTGGCAATCTTCGAGGCGCGCATACCTATATACTTGGAGCCGCCGAAGTAGTAGCTGCCCTGGGCCGAGAGGGTCTCAGAGTAGGCGTAGTTGCCGATCTCCTGGTTACCGAGCTTACCCCAGCTGCCGCGCAGCTTCAGCGACGTGAGCCACGAGATGTTCTGCATGAAGGCCTCGTTGCTCAGGATCCAAGCGGCCGAGAACGAGGGGAACGTGGCGTAGCGGTTGGTGCTCGGCAGGCGCGACGAACCGTCGCGACGGATGTTGAACTCAGCCAGATAGCGGTCGGCATAGTTGTAGTTGACGCGGCCGAAGAACGACTGCAGGCGCGTCTCCTCGGCGTTGCCCTCGACGTGGTCGTTCTGCGAGCCGCCGTTGAGCTCATAGATGGCGTCGGTGGGGAAGCCCTGCTTCGAGCCGCTGTTCATGTCCCAGCGGTTGTGCTGGATGGAGTGACCCAGGAGGACGCCGATGGTGTGGTCGCCGAACTTCTGGTTGTAGGTCAGGATGTTCTCGTTGGTGTAGCCCGTCTCCAGCCAGCGGTAGTCGTTGAGCGTGTTCTGCGTGCCGGCGGGCACGAGGATGTCGCCCTCGGGGCTGTACTTGGCCTCGTTGCGGGGGCTATAGGTCGACGTCTCGTTGTCATAGAACTTATAGGCCAGCGACGAGCGGAACTTCAGGCCTTTCCAGATGTCGATCTCGCCGAAGATCTGACCGTCGAAGCGATAGTGGTCGTTGGTCTTGCGGCCGTAGTAGATGTCGTTGATGGGGTTCCAGAAGACGGAGGCGCTGATGAGCGGGTTGCCGTCGGTGTAGCCGTAGTGGCCGTTCTGGAACATGACGGGCACGGAGGGACGCGTAAACCACGTCAGCGAGCGCATCAGACCCTCGCCCGTGACGCCCTTGACGGGCTCCTTGATGTTCTGCAGGCTTCCGCTGAGGTTCATGCCGATCTTGACGATGCCCAGCTGGGTGTCGAGGTTCGAGCGGAAGTTATAGCGGCGGTTGGCCGTGTTGCGCATGATACCGTCCTGGTCGGTGTACTGTGCGGAGAGCATGTAGTGGGTGGTCTTCGAGCCGCCGCTGACCGACAGGTGGTGCTGGTGCATGGCAGCCGTGCGGAACATCTCGTCGGCCCAGTCGGTGTTGGCGAAGTGGTCAGGGTCGGAACCGTCCTGCAGCTTCTGCAGCATCTCGGCCGTATAGGCCTTGGCCGGCTGACACTCGTTGAACATGCGGGCCCACTCGTAGCTGTTGACATAGTCGGGCAGCACGGTGGCCTGTTGCAGGGCGATGCTGCCGCTGTAGGTGATGGTGGGCTTCTGCTCGGCACCGCGCTTGGTGGTGACGAGGATGACGCCGTTAGCAGCGCGCACACCGTAGATGGCGGCCGAGGCGGCATCCTTCAGCACCGAGACGCTCTCGATGTCCTCAGCCGACAGCTCTGCCATCTGCGAGATGCTGCTCTCGATGCCGTCGATGAGCACCATCGGGTTGTTCTTCGAGGCATCGCCGAGGGTGCCGATACCGCGGATGCGGATCTCCGGGTCGTCGTGACCGGCCTGGGCACCGTTGGTCTGCAGCACCACGCCCGGCAGACGGCCTTGCAGCATCGTGGCCGTGTTAGCCACGGGGATGTTGGCCACGTCGTCGAACTTCACCGAGGCGACCGAACCCGTCAGGTTGGCCTTCTTCTGAGTGCCGTAGCCCACGACGACCACCTCGTCGAGTGCCGTCTGGTCCTCGCGCATCTTGACCGTCAGCGGCTGGCCGGCACGGAAGCTGACCTGCTGCTCCTTGTAGCCCATGAAGCTGATCTGGAGTGTGCCGCTGGAGACACCGTCAATCGAGAACTGGCCGTCGATGTTGGTCACGGCAGCCTTGTTCGTGCCCACCACCTTGACCGTAGCACCGATGACGGGCTCGCCGTTCTGGTCGACGACCGTACCGCGCACGTTGCCTTGCTGCTGGACAGACTCTACGCCTGCCGTGCTGGCCGACGCCTGTATCGGCGTGCCCAAGAGCATGGCAGAAGCGACTAACGACGAAAGCACGATGGCGTGCTTTGTTGATAGCTTAGATTTGTTTTTCATCTGTGTTTGTTTTAAGTTTAAATTGATAGGTTTAAAGTAATAGTTAGCTTTTCGGATGCAAAATTACAATAAAAAAGCCTGATTCCGTGGGGCGTTTTTCGTAACAAAAGGGGCTTTTTTCGTATTTTCCGCCTTTCTTTGCCCTTATTTCGCGATTTATTGTTAACTTTGCAGACCTATGGAGAAAATGGAGGTGATACATCTGGCAGAAACCGACTCGACCAACCGCTGGCTGCGAGAGCATCCCGAGGACGGCGACGTGACCGTGTGGACCGACTATCAGTCGGCTGGCCGCGGCTGCGGCTCGAACACGTGGGAGTCGGAGCGGGGCGCGAACCTGCTCTACTCCATGCTGATCCATCCCGAGCGGGTGGCAGCCACCCGGCAGTTCCTCATCTCGATGGTGACGGCCAACAGCATCAGCCGCGTCGTCGCGCGGAATGTGGAGAACGTCAGCGTCAAGTGGCCCAACGACATCTATGTCGCCGACCGCAAGATCTGTGGCATCCTGATTGAGAACACGCTTCAGGGCAGCCATATCAAGGACAGCATCATCGGCGTGGGGCTCAACGTCAACCAGCTGTGCTTCGTGAGCGATGCGCCCAACCCCGTCTCGCTGGCCAACCTGACCGGCCGGACGTACGACCGCGAGGCGCTGCTCGGCGAGCTGCTCGAGGCGTTCCGCGACGAGTGGGCCGACGTAGAGGGCGTGCGCGAGCGCTACCTGGCCCAGCTCTATCGCCACACGGGCTTCTTCCGCTATCGCGACGCCAGCGGGGAGTTCATCGCGGAGCTGGTGACGGTCGAGGACGACGGCCACCTGGTGCTACGTCACATCGACGGCCCTACACACCGCTATGCCTTCAAGGAAGTACAATTCATTATATAATAAATAAGGTATATGGCAAGATTCAAGAGAATCCTACTCAAGCTCTCGGGTGAGAGCCTGATGGGCAAGCAGGGTCACGGCATCGACCCTGAGCGGCTGGGCGACTACGCCCGCCAGATTAAGGAGATTCACGACATGGGTGTCGAGATCGGCATCGTCATCGGCGGCGGCAACATCTTCCGCGGCCTCTCCGGCTCGAAGAAAGGCTTCGACCGCGTCAAGGGCGACCAGATGGGCATGTGCGCCACGGTGATCAACTCGCTGGCCCTGTCGTCGGCACTCGATGCCGAGGGCGTCAGCAACCGCGTGCTGACGGCCATCCGCATGGAGCCCATCGGCGAGTTCTACACGAAGTGGCGCGCCATCGAGGCCATGAAGCGCGGCGAGGTCTGCATCTTCTCCGCCGGCACCGGTTCGCCTTACTTCACCACCGACACGGGCTCCAGCCTGCGTGGCGTGGAGATCGAGGCCGACGTGATGCTCAAGGGCACGCGCGTCGACGGCGTCTACACGGCCGACCCCGAGAAGGACCCGACGGCGACGAAGTTCACCGAGATCACCTACGACGAGGTGCTGGCCCGCAACCTGAAGGTGATGGACCTCTCGGCCATCTGCATGTGCAAGGATAACCAGCTGCCTATCTACGTCTTCAACATGGACGTCGTGGGCAACCTGAAGAAGGTGATGGACGGCGAACCCATCGGCACGCTGGTGCATTGCTGAGGGAAAAGTGAAGAGTGAAAAGCTTTTTAAGGGAAAAGTGAAGAGTGAAAAGTGAAAAATTTGCTACCGCCGAAATAATCAGCGCGGCAGCAAATTTTTCACTTTTCATTTTTCACTTTTCCCTTCCAGGCGGCAGCAAATTTTTCACTTTTCATTTTTCACTATTCCCTTCCAGGCGGTAGCAAATTTTTCACTTTTCATTTTTCACTATTTCCTTAAGACTCTTCCCTGTATTCCACATATTCGCCCTCGTCGGGGGCGAATATTTTTTTGTTAGTCTCCTCCTGCGAGCGGCGGTCGATGATGGTGACGCCATCGCTGGTGCGGGTCGTCGTCTGCTGACGGCCCTCAGCGTCGCTGGTGTGCACGTTGACGTTCCAGCGGAAACGGCTCTTAGGCTCGAGGCCGAACAGCCGACGGATGAGGTCGATGCCCTTGCCGAGCAGGATCAGGCCGACGATGATCACCAGGAAGATGACGACCAGGAGGGCGATGAGCAGAAATCCGAGGAATGACAGCATGAGAGAAGTGAGAAGTGAGAGGTGAGAGGTGAGAGGTGAGAAGTGAGAAGTGAGCGGTTCTCCTTAGTTCTTATTTCTCACAGCCAGCAGGGCGGAGAGTACGACGTACCAGGCGATGACGAAGGCAATGCCGAGGGCGCCGAGCCAGACGATGATGAGGGCCGATGTGGCGAGGAAGATGTATCTCACCTCGTTGCCCTGCCAGCCCCACTGTTTGAACTTCAGGGCAAACATGGGGATCTCGCTGACGAGCAGGTAGCAGCTCAAGAACATCAGCGCCAGGACGATATAAATAAGATAAGGGGACGTATGGTATGGCTCGAACCAACTTCGAAATTCGATGCTCCAGATGAGCGCGCCCCAGAAGAGGGCGTTGGCCGGCGTGGGCAGTCCGATGAAGCCCATGGCCTGGCGCTCGTCGAGGTTGAACTTGGCCAGTCGCAAAGCCGAGAAGGCGGCCATGATGAAGGCCAGGAAGGGCACGATGGCCGTGTGGATATGCTGCGCTGAGAGCCAGCTGAAGAGCATGGCCGAGGGGGCGAAGCCGAACGTGACGACGTCGGCCAGCGAGTCGAGCTCCTTGCCGATGGGCGACGAGACGCCGAGCAGTCGGGCCGTCATGCCGTCGAAGAAGTCGAACACGGCACCGATGATGATGAACGCCAGGGCCGTGAGGTAGTCAGCCTGGAATGCGTAATACGTTGCGATGCAGCCCGAGATCAGGTTGCAGCAAGTGATCATATTGGGAATGTGCTTCTTCATACAGGCGGCAGCAAATTTTTCACTTTTCACTCTTCACTGTTCCCTTTCAGGCGGCAGCAAATTTTTCACTTTTCACTTTTCACTTTTACTTTAGTCGAGCTATCACCGTCTGGTCGCCCGTCGTCCGCTGGTTCATTTTCACGCAGACCTGCGTGCCGAGCGGCAGGTAGACGTCGACGCGCGACCCCAGCTTGATGAAGCCCAGGTGCTCGTCGATGTAGCAGTCCTCAAGATCCTTGGCGTAGGTGACGATGCGGCGGGCCATGGCGCCTGCAATCTGGCGTACCAGCACGCGGCTGCCGTCGGGCGTCTCGATCATCGTGTCGGCGTGCTCGTTCTCCTCGCTCGCCTTCGGCAGCCAAGCCTTGTGGTAGTTGCCGTTGAAGTGCTTGACGAACTCCACGCGACCGTCCACCGGGAACCAGTTGGCGTGCACGTTCAGGGGACTCATGAAGATCGAGATGAGCTGTCGGCGGTCGTGGAAGTAGTCGTTCTCCTCCGTCTCCTCGATGACCACCACGCGGCCGTCGGCCGGCGCCACCACCATCTTCTCCGTGTCGCCGTTGAAGTAGCGGATGGGGCAGCGATAGAAGTTGAGCATCAGCAGCCATGCCAGTCCGGTGATGGCGATGAAGATGATGAAGGGTATGGTGGTGTCGAAACTGCGATACAGGACGACGCCGATGGCCACGATGGCAAACATGCTGTAGAGCAGCTCGTCGGTGCCTTCGCGGTGGATGCGTATCTTCTTCAGTTTCTTGATTCTTTCTCCCATTTCAGCAAAGCAGATTGTCTTGATATTGCAAAATCCGTGCAAAGGTAACACTTTTTTGTCAAATCTCAAACTTTTTCATGTTTTTCTTAGGAAATCTTTACAAATCGTCACACATCGTCGCTCCTCCCCGAATCTTTTTTCCGACGGCGAAAACCAAAAGACCGAAGCCTCGCCCGCGGTGCCCCCGAAACCGAAGAACGGCCCTTCTCGATGGTAATATAGGGGTATATTACCTTCAAAAAGCGCCGTTTCTCCGTTTTGCGTTTGACGATTTTTATGTAAAAAAGTGTCCAAGTATTTGGTCGTTCGGATAATTATTCGTACTTTTTCCTTTAGTTTTGGCGATTCCGCTGTGTGCGGCTCCATGTTGAGGCATATATTAACTATTCAAAATAGACGTAACTATGAGCACAAAGACTATTTAAAGAAGAGCGATGATGAAGCTGGTCGAAGTGACTTACCCCACTCCCGGGGCCGTAGTTACGCTTGAATATAAGTTCACCATGCCCGAGAGCGATGTCAATATTACTGCCGACTTTGCTTTTAGGATTCAGCTGATGGCGCAAGGTTCTGGCGGCACGGTCTCTGCATTTGTGAACGGCGTGGAGACCGTCTATGCCAAAGCGGGCGATGAAGTTGTTGTTAAGCCTGAGCCTGCCGAGGGATATACGCTGGCCGAGTTGCAGGCGCGTTGGGCTAATTATGAGACCTACCAAGAGGAAGTGCTCACTGTGGCAGAGCAAGGCGACGGCGACGACATCGTCAATCCGTTGTTCACTTACAAGCAGGTGACGGCCACCGAGCCCGCCAACGTCGTCAGCCAGGACGGCAAGGTCTGGGACGACGACGAGCAGTGGTCTGATGACGGCGTAGCGCCCTCAGATACTGAATAGTCCCAATGCTGACAGCTGAAACGGTCCTTCTCGCTCAGCGAAGCGGTCCTTCTCGATCCGGGAAGCGGCACTTCTCCGGGCGAGAAGGACCGCTTCATTTTTTAACATAGATTTTTCATGCGAGTCGTTTGCAAAGTGAAAAAAGTTTCGTAACTTTGCATGCGACATTTCATCGTAAGACAAAAATGGAAGACTTCATACACCTGCACGTACACACGTACTATTCTATACTCGACGGCCAGTCGAAGATCAAGAACCTCGTCAACAAGGCCATCGGCGACGGCATGCGCGGCATGGCCATCACCGACCACGGCGACATGTTCGGCATCAAGGAGTTTCACGACATCTGCATGGACGTCAACAAGAAGCGCAAGAAGGAGGGCCTGGAGCCCTTCAAGCCCATCTTCGGCTGCGAGATGTACGTGGCCAAGTACGGCCCGAAGGAGCAGAAGAACGGCAAGCAGGACCAGAGCGGCTATCACCTCATCGTGCTGGCAAAGAACTACCAGGGCTACAAGAACCTGATTAAGCTCGTCAGCAACTCGTGGGTCGACGGCTACTACATGCGTCCGCGCACCGACCGGGCCGACCTGGAGCGCTATCACGAGGGACTCATCGTCTGCTCGGCCTGCATCGCGGGCGAGGTGCCCAGGAAGATCCTGAACGGCGACATCCAGGGCGCGCGCGAGGCCATCGAGTGGTATCACAACCTCTTCGGCGACGACTACTACCTGGAGCTGCAGCGCCACGAGGTGAAGAACCCCACGCAGCGCGCCAACCGCGAGACGTTCCCCCTGCAGCAGCAGGCCAACAAGGTGCTCATCGAGCTGGCCCGCGAATATGGCATCAAGCTCATCTGCACCAACGACGTCCACTTCGTCGACGAGGAGAACGCCGAGGCCCACGACCACCTGCTCTGCCTCTCCACCGGCAAGGACCTCGACGACCCGACGCGCATGCTCTATTCGAAGCAGGAGTGGTTTAAGACGCGGGCCGAGATGAACGAGATCTTCCAGGACGTGCCCGAGGCGCTGTCGAACACGCTCGAGATCCTGGACAAGGTGGAGATCTACTCGCTCGACCACGACCCCATCATGCCCTTCTTCCCCATTCCCGAGAGCTTCGGCACGGAGGATGCCTGGCGCCAGCGCATCACTGAACAGCAGCTCTACGAGGAGTTCACGCGCGACGAGAATGGCCAGAACCCCATGTCGGCCGAGGACGGCGAGAAGAAGATCAAGAAGCTGGGCGGCTACGACAAGCTCTATCGCATCAAGTTTGAGGCCGACTATCTGGCCGAACTGGCCTATAAGGGCGCCAAGATGCGCTATTTGCCCGACGAGGAACTGAAGCTGGAGCAGGTGGCGGTGGAAACGGGCGACCCGGCGACCAGCTACACCATCCTGCACTCGTCGCTGCCACAGGAGGTCGACGACCGCATCCGCTTCGAGCTCCACATCATGAAGACGATGGGCTTCCCGGGCTACTTCCTCATCGTGCAGGACTTCATCAACTCGGCCCGCGACGAGCTCGACGTGTGGGTGGGCCCCGGACGTGGATCGGCCGCCGGCAGCGTCGTGGCCTACTGCCTGGGCATCACGAAGATCGACCCGCTGAAGTATGACCTGCTGTTCGAGCGTTTCCTCAACCCCGACCGTATCTCCCTGCCCGATATCGACACCGACTTCGATGACGACGGCCGCGGCAAGGTGCTCAAGTGGGTCGAGGACAAGTACGGCCATGAGAACTGCGCCCACATCATCACCTACGCCTCGATGGCTACGAAGAACTCCATCAAGGACGTGGCCCGCGTGGAGAAGCTGCCGCTGCCCGTCTCCAACGCCCTCTGCAAGGCCATCCCCGACCGACTGCCCGACGGGCTGAAGATGAACCTGGCCAACGCCATCAAGTGTACGCCCGAGCTGCGCGACGCCGAGGCCTCGCCCGACCCCGTGCTGGCCAATACGATCAAGTATGCCAAGATGCTCGAGGGCACCGTCCGCGGCACGGGCATCCATGCCTGCGGCTTCATCATCTGTCGCGACCCCATCTCGGACTGGGTGCCCGTCTCGACGGCCGACGACCCCGACTTCAAGGACACGAAGACCAACTGCACGCAGTATGACGGCCACGTCATCGAGTCGACAGGACTCATCAAGATGGACTTCCTCGGACTGAAGACCCTCTCGGAGCTGAAGGAGGCCTGCGCCAACATCAAGCAGCACCGAGGCATCGACGTCGACCTCGACCACATACCCATCGACGACCCCAAGACCTACGAGCTCTACCAGCAGGGCCGCACCATCGGCACCTTCCAGTTTGAGTCCAGCGGCATGCAGAAATACCTGCGCGAGCTGCACCCCACGGTCTTCGAGGACCTCATAGCCATGAACGCCCTCTACCGTCCGGGACCTATGGACTACATCCCGCAGTTCATTGCCCGCAAGAACGGCCGTGAGGAGATCACCTATCCCATCCCCTGCATGGAGAAATACCTCAAGGACACCTACGGCATCACCGTCTATCAGGAGCAGGTCATGCTCCTGAGCCGCCAGCTGGCCGACTTCACCCGCGGCGAGAGCGACGCCCTGCGTAAGGCCATGGGTAAGAAGAAGATTGAGATCGTCAACGCCATGAAGCCCAAGTTCATCGAGGGCGGCAAGAAGAACGGTCACGACCCGAAGATCCTGGAGCAGATCTGGGCCGACTGGGAGAAGTTCGCCTCCTACGCCTTCAACAAGTCGCACGCCGCCTGCTATTCGTGGGTGGCCTACCAGACGGCCTACCTTAAGGCCAACTATCCGGCTGAGTTCATGGCCGCCATCATGACGCGCCGCCGCGACCAGATCACGGAGATCACCAAGCTCATGGACGAGTGCAAGCAGATGGGCATCGCCACGCTGGGGCCCGACGTCAACGAGTCGTACCTCAAGTTCGGTGTCAACCACCACGGCGAGATACGCTTCGGACTGGCCGCCATCAAGGGCATGGGCGACGGCGCCGCTCAGGCCATCATCGACGAGCGCGAGAAGAACGGCCCCTACAAGGACATCTTCGACTTCGCACAGCGCGTCTCCTTCCAGAACGTCAACCGCAAGGCCTACGAGTCGCTCGCGCTGAGCGGTGGCTTCGACGGCTTTAACATCCGCCGCGAGAACTTCTTCGCCGAGAACGCTCGGGGCGAGATGTTCCTCGACACGCTCGTGCGCTACGGACAGATGTATCAGCAGGCCAAGGCCGAGGCGCAGAACTCGCTCTTCGGCGGATTCGACAGCGTCGAGATTGCCACCCCGCCCATCCCCAAGACCGACGAGCGATGGAGCGACATCGAGCGGCTCAACAAGGAGCGCGACCTCGTCGGCATCTATCTCTCGGCCCATCCGCTCGACGAGTATAAGATCGTGCTCGACAACCTCTGCAACACCCGCTGCGACGAGCTCGGCGACAACGGCGCCAGGCTGGCCGACCGCGACGACGTCACGCTGGGCGGCATCGTCACCGCCGTGCGCTCGAAGTTCACCAAGAACAACAAGCCCTGCGGCTTCGTCACCCTCGAGGACTTCAACGGCTCGGGCGAGCTGGCCCTCTTCGGCGAAGACTGGGTCAACATGAACGGCAAGTTCATCGAGGGCGCCGCCCTCTACGTCACGGGCAAGATGAAGCCCCGCTTCTATAACGCCGATCTGAAGGAACTCAAGGTGACGGGTGTCGAACTGCTACAGACGGTCAAGGAGAAGGCCATCGACCGCATCACCATCTCGCTCAACTCCGACCTGCTCGACGACCAGATCGTGGCTGACCTCAGCGAGATCATCCGCGAGGCACCCGGCAAGACGAAGCTCTTCTTCCAGCTGCGCGACTCCACTGGCCGTCACCACGTGCTGCTCCGCTCGACGCTGGCCACGGTCGACGTGCGCCATCAGCTGCTCGACTTCATCGACCGCCACGAGGCGATTGACTATAAGATCAATTGATTCGCATGGGATATGGGGGAGTTTAGGAGTTAGGGAGTTTAGGAGTTTAGACGATAGTTTGTCATGGGTCAAAACTGACGTCTAAACTCCCAGACTCCTAAACTCCCAGACTTCCAGAAACAAAAACACTCGGAATGTGGCATGATATTTGCTCGACTATATCCGTAGATTAGTATTAACCCTATAAAAAAGACAAAGAACAATGGAAGTAAAAGTAACTAATGAGAACTTCGAGAGCTTGAAGAACGGCTCGCTGCCGCTGGTCATTGATTTCTGGGCAACATGGTGCGGCCCCTGCCGCATGGTGGCTCCCATCATCTCCGAACTGGCCGAGAAGTACGACGGCAAGATCGTCGTCGGCAAGTGCGACGTCGAGGAGGCTGAGGACGTGGCCATGGAGTTCCGCATCCGCAACATCCCGACGGTGGTGTTCATGAAGAACGGCGAGGTCGTCGACAAGCTCGTCGGCGCCGTCTCGAAGGATAAGTTCGACGAGAAGTTCCAGGCACTGCTCTGAGTGAATTGAGAACTGAGAATTGAAAACTGAGAATTGAGAGTTATGGCAAGCATCGACGACGAACTCTTGATGGACGAGCAGGAGAACCAGCGCGAGCTGGCTTTCCTGCGCCGTCAGTTGCCGTCGGAACTGAAGCAGCGCTTCTCCGACGACGACCTGCTATGGATGCTCGACGCCATCGTCGACTACTACTACACCAGTGGCATACTGGAGCAGCAGGGCGACGAGATCGACATCGATCTTGAGCTGGTGGCCCAGCACGTCTGCCGTCAGGCTGAGGCTGAGCATCGCTCCCCACTTGATCCCCAGGATGTGTTCTTCGTCGTCGAGGCCGACCTCGACTTCCAGGAGCAGAATCTCTGAGCGGCAATGAGCATTTTGCGACGACTGGGGCTCGCCGTGGCCCTCATGATGACGCTCGCCATGCAGGCCCGTGGCGAGCGTGCCGCTGTGTCCGACAGTGAGATGCAGCAGGGCCTGCTCGAGATGCTGGCCCGCTTCAGCGAGTACATGGTGGGCATCTGGCAGCCATGTCAGGAGCCTAATGGGGTGGGGGAGACGTGCGGCGCCTTCCGGGCCAACTCGGCCCTGCAGAGCAATGAGGACGGCGTGCGCACCAATGCCGACCTGTCGATGGTCAGCGCCTTCCTCGTCCGCTATGCGCAAGGCCGCGTCGGGCTGCCCGCTGGCATCACGTGGACACAGCTCGACTCGATGGCCATCCGCTCGCTCCGCTTTGCCTACAGCACCCACAAGGCCGTGCGCCTCAAGCGCTGTGCCGACGGCCGCTACTGGGGCTCCACGTCGGCCAAGGACCGCCAGTGGGAGAGTTCGCTCTGGGCCATGTCGGTCGCCTATTCCGCTTTCTTCCAGTGGCAGCGCCTGACGCCTGACGAGCGCGACTGCGTCCACCGCTTGCTGCGCGCCGAATGTCAGTATGAGCTGGAGCGCGACGTGCCCACAGGCTACGAGGGCGACACGAAGGCTGAGGAGAACGGCTGGGAGGCTTGCGTGCTGGCTGCCGCCCTGGGCCTCTTCCCTGACGACGAGCAGGCACCGCAGTGGTTTGAGCGGCTGCGCCTCTTCGCCATCAACAGCTATTCGCATCCCGCTGACGCCACGGACACGACCGTCGTCGACCCCGACTACGACGGCCAGCGCGTCTGCGACCTCTATCGTGGATCCAACCTCTACGATGACTACACCCTCCAGAACCACAACTATTTCCACACTTCCTATCAGAACGTCGTCATCCAGGAGCTCGGTGAGGCCGCCCTGGCCCTCGCCCTGATGCAGCAGAACCCGCAACAGCGTCAGCCGATTCTGTCGGCTGAACTCCCCTCACCTCGCTGGCACACCCGTGCCCTGACGCACAACTGCCAGCCTGTCATGGACCACGTCCTGAAATGGCTCGCACAGCCCGACGGCGAGCTGGCCATGCCCAACGGCAACGACTGGAGTATGTGGCTCTACGACCAGCTGACCAGCTACACCACGATGGCATGTCTCCTTGGCGACCGCGACGCCCTGATGCTCGAGCGGCAGGCCTATGCCCAGATTCGCCGCCGACAACTGACAACGCCCGACGGCTCATGGCTCCTGCGCAGCGACATCGGACCGCGCCGCATGGGTGTCCAGGCCCACCGCGTCATGATGACGTGGCTCATGCACGAGCAGTGGCCCACCGCGCAGCTGCGACCCACGTCGTGGCGCCGCTTCGCCCGCCGCCACCGCGAGGCCCGCACGATCGTCCGCCAGCACATCGTCCGCTCGCTGACCAAGCGCGCCTTCAGCTGCTTCAGCTTCAGTCATGGGCTGCGCAGCTACACGGGCTACATCGCCCCCAACAGCGACCCGAACCTCGTCGTGCCCTATAAGGTCCACAACACGGGCAACATCATCGGATTCTACGAAATCGAGGGGCGCCGCACCAATGCCCGCCTCGTGCGCCAGGACGATTTCCGCGTCGAGGGCAGCGAGTGGACGGCCTCAGGCTTGCTCATCGAGAACGACTCAGCCCTCGAGCGCCGCTTCAGTATTCACGCCATGGCCGACGGCGCCCTCGTCTACACCGACACTGTGCGGGCCCTCACCGACCTGACCGTCCTCTGCGACAAGACCGGTCTGCTCGCCATCAGCACCGACCCCTTCACCGCCACTGAGCGCACCCTCCGCCATGCCGACGGCGCCGTCAGCGTCAGCGGCGACACGCTGACCACTCTCCGCACGCCGCATCTGAGCATCGACGGCCACCTCACTGTCACTGTCCGCGAAGGCGGCGGCACGATGGCCTTCGCCGACCGCCGCAACGTCAACTCCGTGATGACCTCCCTCCTCTATCCCTGCTACGACGCCCGCCCCCGCCCATACAAGAATGGCGAGCTCGTCGCCCGCCATCACATTGTATATTCCGCCAATTAGCGTAAAGGAGGAATAGGCTTCCTGATGCCATTCTTTGTTATTGCGACGGGAGTCACCAGTTCACCGTCTATGAAGACAATAGGCACGTCCTTGTCGAAGTCGGGATCTTCCAGCATCTCGTCAATCTTATCAATGTTTTCTGACGGCACCGGAGCCAAGGGAGCCGACAGCTGATTTGTTCTCCTTCTGCTGAAGTTCCATTCCGACCATGCTCCGATGAGCGGATAGCCCTTGATCTCCATCGGTGTCGTATGCAGTTCCTCTCCAGGCTGCGATTCGATGACGTGATACATGCCAAACATCGTGGTCTCGAATTCCGGCTTATAATACGTCAGATCTATCCTGAGCGGGTGGCCTTTCGTCTCTTTAACATCATTTCCCCGAACGCGCTTGTTGTATTCGAGGTCACTCCCGTCTTGCTTGGAAAGATGGAACTCGACTTGCCACTCATGAATCTTGGCCGCACCCATGACCGCCACCTTAGCCTCCAAGATATAGCCATAGTAGCCACTTTGCTCCATCGTTGCGGTCTGATAGCAGCTTTCCTGGTCGGTAGAGACAATCTTAACCATGGGATATGAAGGCGTCAAGACCTGAGCCACGTCAAAGAAAAAAGCATCTTTGCCGTAGCCTGTTGCCAGGGCAGGATAGATGGTGTATGACTTTCCGGGTTGGAGGTTTGGGATGTCAATACCCGTTCCGTAGTTTTTGATGTTGGTATCCTTTCCTATGGGTCCCGCATCGTCATAGCCACCCTTTGTGACATGGTATGTTCCTGTAGCCTTGTCATCCTTACCACCATCAACATATACGCAAGGATAGAACGGTCCCCAGCCTAAAGTGGGGAAGAAGCCCTTGTCGCTATAAGTCCAGGTGACGTAATATGTGGCACCTTCCGATGTGGTGGATTTGCGTTTATAGCTGAAATTCTTCATCTGTGGCATCCATGGCAGAGAAGTAGATTTTAGATCGTCTTTATAAATAGGAATTTTCGGAATAGGCAAATCCAGAGGTATGCTTTCAAGTTTTTTTGACACATCGGCGTCTTGTTTGGCTATTGTCTCTTGACAAGATTTAAGAAATTCCTGAATCATTTCCGCATCTGCAGGGAAATCGTCTTTAACCAATCCCTTGTCCTTGAGTTTTTTGACTATATACTTGTATCCTTTTACTCCCAGAAAGCCCAGATCGAGGGCATCTTCCTGAATTCCCTTTACAAGTTCGTAGACATTGAGTGTCAGTCCTACTTGCAGTCCAATCTCTAATTTGTCTTTTATCGTCAGGCCCGGTTTGTCGGAAATGTCAACATGCGAAAGACTGTTAATGCCAAACGAAGTGCCGCTGGCTTCAATCGTGTTACTTCCATAAATGCATACACTTACCTTCTTTGTGCCTATTCCAGCACCAAACTTGAAGGAAGGTGTCACCGATATGCCCCCCTCCATGTTGCCATTCTTTACTTTTGCTTCAGAATTCTTGATCTCGATATGCTGATCCAGCAAACCTGTTCCATTTGCCATATCTGACACCGTATTATACACATTGAAAAGGGCTATTTCTGTGGCACTCATTGAAAGTGGAAACTATCCCTTGACAATAGCATTAGTGCTGAATTCAACATTAATTGATCCAAACAATCCGGCTTCAATCGAAGCACCGCCTCCAAAGATTATTCTGATTCCTAAAGGACCGGCCTTTAAAACTTTTGTTGTAATTGATTTAGTTATCTCAAAAGACTTTTCCCAAGAGATACCTCCTTTTATGTGGGCTATGCCATCGGTCTGGATATTATCGCTAAAATCTAAGTAAAGCGTTCTCAGTAAATCGTCTTGTTTTATGTTCAACGTGATTTCATGCTTCATTTTGGTTTCCTCTTTCTTGAATTCGATGAACCCTTCAAGATTATGGACACCGACAATCTCGCCGTTGTCGTTGCTCCCTGAAACACTCCACTTCTGCATGGTCTCCCAGTCGTTGTCTTTGAAGACAACACCCGAGGTCTTCTTTTTTGTTCTTGAATTTTTGTTTAGCTTAATCTTCGTTAATGGAACTTTAGCACTGATAGGAATGGTAAAGGTGCCCTTTAGCAAATCTTCCGTCTCCTCTTCAAGGCTGATCTCCACGTCGTCTTCACTGATGTCAAAGGCTCCTTCTTCCGCCAGACCGGAAGCACGTGTTGTACTTGTGTTTTCGCGCGACTGAGCTATCTCCGCATCCTGGAACGCAGCAGAGGTTATTTCACCGCCAAGATACTTAAACACTTTATCTGCGTCTACCGCACAAGTGGCAACGCAATAATACCCTTCGTCAAAACCTGCTGCCATCACCTCAGCGTAATAGCCATAGGGGAACTCGTCGTTGGGCCGTATGGTGACGATTTCGCCGATGCGTGGCAGCATCGCCTCGGGGGTGTCCTCGCGGAAATTGATAATGCCGAGACATCCGAAGTTCTCCTCCACCTCGATGTTGGCGATGTATCGCTGTGTCTCCTCGTCGAGCAGCTTCACGTTGTCGTAATACTGGTAGGTGATGGTGTAGCCTTCGCCCGTCTCGGTTTTTGGCTCCGACCATCCGTCGCCCTTGTAGACCGTTTTCTTGTTCAGGTCCAGTCCGTGGGTGAGTTCCTCCTGCTCGTCTTCGATAAACAGGTTGCACGATGCCAGCATGGCGGTGGCAGCAAGTGCTATGACGGAAAAAAACTTCTTCATAACTCAAAATCTCCTTTTATTTTAATCCTCTCCTCTGATAACATCGATAGGCTCTTCAATGCCGATCTCATCCCATGGAGCATACTCGCGGGCATTGTCGTCAAGATACAGTTTCACCAAGTCGGACAATGTGCCGTGGGCATCGCCGTCAAAGTGGAAATAAACCGGGAAAATCTCTATCAAGGCCTCCCCGACGTAGCAGCAACGCAGCTCCACCAGGTCGAACGTCGCAATGTCATTGTGCCACAGACGAATTTCCATGTAGTCACGGCCCTGCCACTGGCGCATCTTGCCGATGCCCCGCAGCTCATTGCCGATGTAAGCCCCGACGATGAGCGATTCCTCGTCCGCAGCGGTATACTTGTGGCCGTGGATGTTGACGTCGGCATAGATGACCATGTCGTAGGGATACTGTCGGGGATTCAGGTAGACCTGTGGCAGCACGTTGACCCAGCAGGAGTCCGTCTGTCGATCGCTGACGCTCAGGGCGTAGGCCAGCGTCAGTCCCTCGCTGACGGCAATCACCGTGTCGTCCTCCACGATGGCGATGTCCTTGTCCTCCGTCATCCACCATACCGAGCGGTTCGACAGCGTGTCGGGCTCAAAGAGGACGGGGATGCGGTAGCGGTCGCCCACCATCATGTTGATCACCCGCCGGCCCAGCGTCATCTTGCGTGCTGCCACTGGTTCGCCGCCGTCCCAATAGTCGCCGCAGGAGCAGAGAAGCCCGCCCCCGGCCCCTCCCCAAAGGAGTGCGGAGCATATCGTGCAGAGCCATAGAAGATGGCTGGTTGTTTTTTGACCGATGCGTTTCCTTTTCATAAAGATTCTAATATATTATTGATGGTAATCAAAGACTCCGTTTCCTCTCTGCCCTTCTCCCCTCCCTTGGGGAGGGGCCGGGGGTGGGCTCTTCCTATGGACGGCGAACCGTCACTGTGTTCGACACCGAGCTCTGGCGTCCGTCGCGCCATTGTATCATGACGTAGTATTCGGCCTGCTCGCCCTTTTCCAGCAGTAGGTCGGTGAACTCCTGCTCGTCGCTCGCCACGCTCAGCATGAAGCTGAACTTCTCCTCGCCGGGTCCCTTGCGGTAGATGCAGTAGTAGTAGGGGGCGTCGACGGCAAGGGAAATTGAGTCTCGGTGAGTTCATGCCGCCGCTCTTTTTCTCTCAGGCGGCAAGTTGTGAAAAGAAGTTAAATGACATAAAAAAAGGAAAACGACATGTCTTTTGTTAGGATCAGACATCCCGATTTCAAATATTTTTTCCTATCTTTGCAGCGTTCACGTACATGTGGCTAAACCCGTCAGAGACAATTATTTATCAATACAGAAGCTATATGAACACTAAGTACTTTTTCATCGCATTGCTGCTTGCAATCTTTATGCCAGCGGCCACGGCACATGCCGGCGTCACGCTGACGATCGGCGGCCAAACCGTCACGTCAAGTAATCCGATAGAAGGAGTGACCGTCTCCTCCAATTCTACGATTACCACGCTCACCCTCACCAACTGCCATGTCAAGGCCTCGGCCGTCGGCATAGGATATAGCTACAGCCAGGACGGAGTCAGCAGCCCTGCCACGATGCCGCTCTACATCGTCGTCAACGGCATCTGTACCATCGAGAGCACGGCGGGCTACGGCTTTTCCTGCGATCAGGATGTTTACGTCAGCGGCAGCGGCTCGCTCTATGTCAAGGGCACCGTTGGTGTCAACCTCATTGGAGCCGCCACAGGGTCGATGGTCGTTGCCGACGGCGTGGAGCTCATCTGCGAGGGTAGCAGCGGTGCGGGCATCAAGGGACTGACGTATCAGAAGACCAAGGTGACTGTAGGCTACTACAAGAGCTTGGCTGTCAGGGGCAGTGCCACCTCGCTCATCGCCAAGGGTGTGGGCAAGGCCATAGAAGATATCTCCGACCTGACACTCTATGACGGAGCAGCCGTGAAGCACCCCAGCGACATTGAATTTGCCGACCATGCCCTCGTCACCACCAACTGGGTGCACATCACCGCAACCGGCCTGCCCATCGACACCGAGCGCTTCCCCGACGCGACGTTACGCGGCATCGTCACCTCGCGCTACGACATCCATGCCGACGGCTACCTCTCGCGCTACGAGCGCTCGCAGGTGACCGTGATGGACGTGGCACACACAATCTCTGCGCAGCCGGAAATCTTCGACATGACGGGCGTCAACTACTTCACCAACCTCACCAGCCTCAACATCAACGTCAACCACCTGACCACTCCACTTGACATCACCGCGCTGACAAAGCTTGAGAACCTGGAGTGCTATGCCTGCCAGCTCACCACGACCATCGACCTGTCGCACTGCCCACAGCTCAAGACGCTGGACGTGTGCTCTAACCGTTTCACCGAGCTCGACCTCTCGGCCAACACCAAGCTCACCAGCCTGAAGGCCAACCGTTCGTATATCAAGAACCTCGACGTCAGCACGTGTCCCGACCTGGAAGTGCTGGAATATCAGGACGACAACCTTCGCTCTCCCCTGGAGTCGGTCAACGTGACGGGATGCACCAAGCTGATACGGCTGCTCTGCAAGAACAGCAGGCTTACCGCCCTCGACGTCAGCAGCTGCACCGCCCTGCAATATCTTAACTGCAGCGATGCCAGCATCACCTCGCTCAACGTCTCCAATTGCAAGGAACTGATACAGATAGCTTGTAATAAAAACAGCATCAGCGGGGAATTGGACCTGACAGGTTTTTCAAAACTACATGATCTCTATTGCCAAGACAACAGCCTCACCTCTCTGAAGCTCGGTGGATGCACCAGTCTCGACATTCTTTTCTGCGAGAACAACCGGCTGACGGCGCTCGACATCGACCCAGACAACACGCAGCTGTCACGACTCACCTGCTCCGGCAACGCCCTGACGGCGCTCGATGTCAGTGGAAAGAGTCTCACAGTCCTCCGCTGCGTAAATTGTACCTCCTTGAAAACCCTCGACATCAGCAACAATAAACTCTTCAGCGACAACACCTACTTCGTGGGCGGCGCGTTCACCATCGCCGGCTGCACCGCCCTGGAAGAGATCCGCTGCCAGCAGAACACGTTCTCGGGCGAGGAGCTCGACAAGCTGATTACCGACCTGCCCACCGCCGCCACTCAGCCGGCGCCGCTCTACCTCGTCAGCGACGCCGACGGCGAGCAGAACGTCTGCACCGCCGAGCAGGCCCTCGCTATCTTCCTCAAGGGTTGGCAGCCCCTGCGCTTAGTAGACGGTGAGTGGCAGCTGATCCCCTTTGAGCGCGATGTCAACGGCGACGGCGTGTTCGACAGCGCCGATGTCGTCGAGGTGGTGAGCCACCTTCTGGGTCAGCCCGCCTCGGAGCACTTCAACGTCCGGCTGGCCGACGCCGACGGCGACGGACGCATCAGCATCGCCGACGTCGCCACCATCGTCAGCGCCCTGCTGCCAGCCGAAGCAGAGTAGCCGCTGGCTGTGACCTCCGAGGTTTTCCCTATTCACTTTTAGGGAATTTCCCCATTGCCGTTTCAGAAAAAATACGTAACTTTGCAGCGGACAAAACTAAAACAATAGAACGACGATGAAGAAAGTAGTGATGATGATTGTCGGAGCAGGACTGCTCATGAGCAGCTGCGGCTCCTATACGGCTACCGGCGCCTACACCGGCGGACAGTTCGGCCACGTGATCGGTTCGGCCGTCGGCGGCATCAATGGCGGCTGGCGCGGCCATGAGGTGGGCTCCATCGTGGGCACCATCGGCGGCGTGGCTGCCGGCGCAGCCATCGGCTCGGCCATTGAGCGTGGTCAGCAGCGCAAATACGAGCAGCGGCAGCAGCAACAGACGACTGCCAACCGCAACACCCGCAACCGCGGCGACTACGACCAGGGCAGCTATTACGACCCGCAGGGGCGCGGCGACGACCGCATTGACTTCATGGGTCAGGGCTTCGCCTCGTCGGGCATTGAGATCCGTAACATCGAGATCATCGAGAGCCATCGCGACGGCGTGCTCACGCGTGGCGAGGAGCTGACGGTGGTCTTCGAGGTGATGAACCACGGCGACCGTGCCGTGCGCAACCTGACGCCGCTGGTCGAGGAGGCAACGGGCAACAAGCACATCCACATCTCGCCGGCTAAGGTGATCGGCAGCATCGATGCCCACCGCGGTGTGCGCTATACGGCTCACGTGATGGCCGACCGTGGTCTGCGTCGCGGCCAGATCGTGGTGCGCATCGGCGTGGCTGAGGGCCGTCGCGTCGTCGACTCGCAGATCTATGAGTATCAGGTGCCTACGGACAAGGGCCAGCGCATCCGATAGACTATAGACATTAGCAAGAAAGTTTTATTTCAGCGGCGCTGAATACTGTTTCGCCGGCGCCGAATACTATTTCACCGGCGCTGAAATAGTATTCGGCGCCGGTGATTTTTTTAGGAGTTTGGGAGTTTAGGAGTTTGGGAGTTTAGGAGTTTGGGAGTTTAGGCGTTAGTCTTGGCATTTAATATGCGGTTTTTACTATCGTCTAAACTCCTAAACTCCCAAACTCCTAAGTGCTCCCAAGAATAAGAGATAATGATAATGGGTTATGGCCTGGCCAGCGTCTTCACCACGCGACCGTCGGGCTGACGGACAATGCGCAGGGCGCCAGCGGGCTGACGGCCCACCACGGGACGTCCTTGCAGGTCGTACGTGCGGGCCGTGCCCTCGTGGGCGGCCACGTCGGCGGGGATGGACTCGATGCCGTCGGTCTCGCTGTGGACGTCAGCCACGGCGGCGTTGACCACGCGGCCACTCTTGCGGTCGATGATGAAGGCGACGACGCGCAGCCGCTGCTTGTCCTGAATGAGGTTGTTGAGACCTACGGAGATGGTGTAGTTGTGGGTCTTCTCCTCGCCGATGGCAAGGGGCGCCTTGACGGAGTTGGCCAGACCCTCAGTGATGCCATAGGCGGCTACGGCCACGTCGTTGTAGACGACGCCCTGCATGTACTCCGTGTCGACGTTGAGGTAGTCCTTGAAGTCGTCGCCCATCTGAGTGCCGGGGCGGTAGTCGTCCTGATCCTTGAAGTAGTAGTAGAAGTTGCGCTGCTCCCAGCCCGTCGTGTCGCACTCGAGGCCGTCCTCGACGAGGACGTAGGCCAGGCCGTAGGGGGCCGTCGTGCTCTCGTACTGGAACCGCATGCGCGAGGTCACGGCGATGCGCGTCTGCTGGTCGTTGCTCCAGCGGGCCTCCAGGTCGAGTGAGGCCTCGGTGGGCTGCGACTGCTGCCAGAGCACGTCGTAGCGCGAGCCGCGGGGCTCCCGCAGGGTGCCGGCGTAGGGGTCGACGCCATACTCGCGGTTGAAGTAGGCTGAGGGGTAGTCGCGCACGTTCTCGTACATCGGCTGGTAGCCCAGGATGGTCATCGGGTCGTCGGTATGGATGGAGACGACGGCAATGTCGTCGCCGAACTCCTCGCGGAGCAGCTCCAGTCCGACGGTGCCGCGTGGACAGTAGCCGCACCACGTGCCGGTGTACTCCTCGATGAGGGTGCGGCGGGGCGAGGCCTGGGCCAGGGTGATGAGCGAGCCGTCGGCGACGGCCTCGGCCATCTGCTCGTTGGGCTGTCCGTTGACGCGGGTGATGACCAGCTGCTTGTCGGCCCGGGCATAGTCGGCGTCGGCCTGCAGGGTGACGGTGGCCTCGGTCTTGCCGCCCAGGATGTAGAAGGGCTCAGTGAGCTCCACGTGCTGCTCGTCGGTCGAGGCCTCGCCGGTGCGCACCACGTAGTCGAAACTGCTGATGCCGGCATTGCCGTTGTTGGTCAGTTGGACCGTCACGTCGACGCTGCCGCCGGCCACGACGATATGGTCGCCCAGGGGACCCACCGTGGCAGCGTTCTCGTGGAACTCACCCTCGAGGAGCACCTGGATGCAGAGCTTGCCCATCTGTCCGCCGGGATACCACTGCCAGCTGGACATGAAGGCCTCCTCCCAGTCGTACATGCAGCCCTCGGGGGCGATGCGGTCGTTGGTGGTCATGACGGGATAGGTGGACTGGCGCGTGGTGGCTGCCGTGTAGAACGAGTAGCCGACGTAGACGCCCGTGTCGGGGACGACATAGCCCCCGTCGGGCAGCAGCACCTCGTTCCAGAGCGTGTCGCGCAGTTCCTTGGTGTCGACCTCGACGGTCATGATGTGGCCTTCGCTGGCGGGGTAGGGCATCTGGGGGGCCAGCCAGACGGAGAAGTCGCTCAGGTCGTACGTGCCTTGCACGCGGAATCGCACGGCCTTGATGGTCTTGCCCTTGATGATGGGGTCGGCGGCGTTGATGTAGATCATCTCGTTGATGATGCCGGGTGCGGGCACACCCATGCCGACGATGGGCTCGGTGCCCTTGTAGTAGCCGTACCACATCTGGTTGTCGGTCAGTACCATCTCCTTGGCCGGGGCCTTGTGGCGGGCGGGAGCCGTGGCTGACGTCACGTCGAGCTGTGGCTCCACCTGCTGGGCCACGGCGACGGTGGGCACTGCAGCCATGAGGGCCAGCAGTGCGATGCTGCCTTGTAGAATCTTTCTCATAGTCATGTTCTTTTTATGGTTTTACGATGATTTTCTTGGTGGTGCCGTCAGACAGACGCACGATCTGCATGGCGTTGTGGCCGGCGGACGTGTCGCTCAGGCGGCGTCCCGTCAGGTCGTAGCGCTGGGGGACGCACGTGGCTTTGCTGACGGGCGAGGCGATAGCGTCGGTGCTGCTGGCGCCGATGCGCGTGTCGGCAGCGTTGACGATGTGGCCGTCGTCGGTGTTGAGCAAGAGGACGACGAGGCGCAGGTTGCGCTTATCCTGGATGATCGTGTTGGCACTGATGTCCATGACGTGCTCCGACGTGTTGGGCACGCCCTGGACGAAGGGTCCGGCGACGCTGCCCGTCAGTCCGCGGCGCAGACCGGCGGTGGCCACGGCCACGTCGTTGAAGGCCATGCCCTTGATGCGCTGGTCGAGGTGGGTCAGATAGCCCAGATAGGGGTCGCTGGCATAGCGTTGGGCCATGATGAGCGTGAAGTCGTTGTTCTGGTTCCAGTCGTTGCCCTCGCCGCGCAGGCTGTCGGCCAGCAGGACATAGGCCAGAGCGTAGGGCGGCGTGTCATCGCGGTCGTACTGCAGGGCGATGCTGGCCGTGGCGCGGATGCGGGTGCTGTCGGCGTCGGCCCAGTCGGCCTGGAGCTCGATGGTGGCCTCGGTGAGCTCGGCCAGATGGCGCTCCACGTCGTCGCGTATGCCGTAGGAGGGCTCAGAGCCGAGCCCGTAGAAGAAACCGAAGAAGGGGTCGCCGCTCTCCTGGCGGTCCAGGTTCTCCGACGGAAAGCTGCGGGGCAGCATCGGGTCGTAGTCAGGGATGGCCATGGGGTCGTTGTTGTGGACGGAGATGCCGATGAAGCGGTCGGCGAAGTCCTTCTCGAGGTGCTCCAGTCCGACCAGTCCGCGTGGACACCATCCGCACCACGTGCCAGTGAACTCCTCCATGACGACGCGGCGCGGGGCCGACTCGCCGATGGTGACGACGGCGCCGTGGGCGCAGGCCTCTTCTGCGCCGTACTCATTGGGCAGGCCGTTGACCCGGGTGATGGTGACGGTCTTGTGAGAGATGCCCGGCTCGGCCGGACTGGTGAAGGGCAGCTCGATGGTGGCCGTGCCGCGGACGACCGTGACAGGCTCGTCGAAGTCGTAGTGCTGTTCGGGCTGTGCCACGCCGTCAGATGTCAGCACGAAGTCGATGCTGCGCATGCCCTTGGCGCCCCAGTTGACAATGGTCAGGGGGAGCGTGGTGGCTGTGGCGGCGGTGGTGACCTTCTCGCCGAAGTTGCCCACCTTGGCGGCGTTCTCATGGAACTCGCCGTCGAGGAGCACCTGGATGGCCAGGTTGCCGTAGTTGAAGCGGGTCAGGTCCTGCCATGTGGGATAGCTGTCGGACGTCTTCAGGAAGAAGCTGTTGGCTTGGGTGGGCACCCCCATGGTGGCGATGACGGGGAAGGGATCGTCGCTCCAGAAAGAGTAGCCTACGTAGACGCCGCCGTCGGGCACGGCATAAGGCGCGTCGAGGGCCACGTCGCAGGGCGTGAGGTCGGCGACGGCCGACAGGTCGATGCGGTGGCGCTCGATGTCGACGTCGTCCATCGTGCCGGGCAGCGACGACGACAGCCATACGTCCATGTCGCTCAGGTCGGCCACGCCCTGAACGACGAAGCGCAGGGCGCGGATGGTCTTGCCGTAGGCCTGGCCCTGATTGCCGGGCAGGAAGATGGCGCACATGTAGTGCTCGCTCTGCCCGGTGCCGAACTCCGACAGCTGCTCGCTGCCGCTGTAGTAGCCATACCACTGCTGTCCGTCGGCTGCCTCGATGGCAGCTGCCGGGATGGCTGTGATGGCAAATAAGATGTAGAGTAGAAGTCTGTTCATCGTCATATTGTTTTTGCTTGCAAATATACAAAAATGGCCTCTATGGCCGACGGATGAGGCTGTCCGGCATGTCTTTTTGTGGAAATTAAGACACCGGTCGGCACGATAAAGACATCGTTGGTCAGTTCTTGAGAGCCATCTTCTGATAGGCTGAGGGGGTGAGACCGGTGATCTTCTTGAAGAGTGCGACGAAGCTGGTGCGGCTTTTGAATCCGACGCTCTGCGAGATGGCCTCGATGGTGTAGTCGCCATAGCGTTGGGAATCGCCCAGCCGGCGGCAGGCCTCGTTGATGCGCCGCTCGCTGATGAGGGCGGTGAACGTCTTGCCATAGGTGGTGTTGATGACCTGCGAGACGTAGGCCTGGTTGGAGCCGGTCAGGTCGGCCAGCCGCTTGATGGAGAAGTCTTCGGCGTAGATTTCGTCGGAGTCTTCCAGCACATGGGTGATGCGGCGCTGAAGCACGGCCATGGTGTCGTCGTCGAGGTGGCTGCCGCTGTACTTGGCTTTCTCCTGCTGCTCGGTCTCATACTTCTGTTGCAACTGTCGGGTGCGCTCCATCTCGGCAATCATGGCCTCGTGCTTCTCGTAGAGCTGGCGGTTCTTGATGCGCAGCTGGCGGTAGCTGCGGGCCAGAACGATGAGAATGGCAATGATGAGGGCGGCAAAAGCGATGACGCCCGCGAGGATGTAGCCCTGCACGCGACGCTTATAGGACAGCGTGCGCACCTGTTCGCCGGCGCGGTTGAGCTGCATCTGGAAGTTGAGCTCGGTGATGTCGCTCAGCTTGTCGTAGGTCAGCAGTGAGTCCTTGTTCTCGAGATAGAGCTGGAAGTAGCGGTTGGCCTCGTCGGCATGATGCTGGTCGCGGTGGTACTGATAGTAGACCCAGTAGGAGTCGACGATGACATCGCGGGCCTTGAAGTGCTTGGCCATCGTGAGCAGTGAGTCGAGCTGGCTGAGGGCCCCGCTGATGTCGCCCATGTTGAAGTAGGCCTGCATCTTCTTGCTGACCGCCATCATGCGATAGCGTCCGGCCATGCCCTCGATGGGCGTGTCGACGCTCTGCTCCATGAGGCGGAACCATCGGAGTGCCCTCTGCGGCTCGCCGTGCTCGATGCACTGCGCCCCTTCGTAGAGGGCGGTGGCGAAGTCGTACATCTCGGCCTTGGTGTCCTGCGGGATGCGCATGAACTGCGCGAAGGCCGTGCTGATGTGCTTCAGCGAGTCGGTGCCGCCGGAGAAGTTGACCAGGTTGATGAAGATAGACGTCATGGCCTTGTAGTCCTTCAGCGCGGCAGCCTCGCTGAAAGCCTGCTGATAGCAGTCCATCATGGCGTTGTGGCCATTGCTGCCGTGCCCGCGGTCGCTGGCCGTCTGATAAAAGGGTGCCAGGTTCTGATGGATGTAGGGCAGGTAGCGCTGCAGGTGGTGCTTGTCGCTGATGTCGAGCGCGGTGACGAGGAATCCGTAGCTTTTCTCGTAGTCGAAGTGGCTATACTTGAACAGGTAGCCCAGCATGTTCATGGCCCAGACGCTCTTCTCGATCTCCTCCGTGGTGAGGTTGTGCTGGTAGTAGCGGTTGGCCACGACGGAGAAGCAGACCAGTGCGCTGTCGGTGTATTCCTGCTGGCGCATATAGCGGTCGCCCATGGCCATGAGGGTGTCGGTGGGGAGCTTGTCGCAGTGGTCATAGAACGGCAGATGGTATCTTTGCCGGGATGCTACGACCGGCAAAGATACCATCCATAGGAATGTAAAAATCCATATTTTAGCGCGTCCCATGCTTTCTTTTCTTGCGTTGACGCTGCAAAATTACGAAGAATTTTCCGTAATCGCGTCATTTTACGCGGAAAAAGCAACAGAACGTTGTTAAACTTGCTCGCGTTGGCGCTTACTTGACGAGCACCTTGCGGGCTGATCCGTCAGCCATGCGCACGATGTTGAGGCCGCGGCGGGGCGACGTGACGAGCTGGCCGCCCAGGGTGTAGCGGGCAACGGCCGGCTGGCTCTGCAGCTCGCTGGAGCTGATAGCGGTGGCCGTCGGGTCCTCGTTGACGAAGCGGATGGTGACCGAGGGACCATCCTCGACCTTGTTGTATTTGAACGGGGGGAAGATGCCGGTGCGCTCGTAGACGTCGAACTTCACCGTCACCTCGCAGGCGCCATAGGCGTCGGCGGCAGCGGGCGACCAGCGCAGGTCGATGTCGCACAGCTCGGAGTAGTTGTCCCTGTAGCCGGTGCGGTAGGTGGCGGGTTCGGTCGACTCCTTGGCCACGCCGCTGATAGCCTCGTAGAGTGTGCCGTTGTCGATGGTGGTCAGGGTGATGGTGGCAGCCATGGAGACGCCGTTCTCGACGTTCTTGCGCAGCTGCAGCGGGCAGGCCATGTAGTCGGCCTGCTTGAGCTCGCCGGTCTCGGGGTCGACCTCCTGGGCCCAGGTGTTGACGGTGACGGTGGTGCCGTTCACAATGTTGCCCTCAGCGTCGACGATGCTGAAGGTGCCCTGCGGCTCCTCATTGACGAAGCGGATGGTGACCGAGGGACCGTCCTCCACCTTGTTATACTTGAACGGGGGGAAGAAGCCGGAGCGCTCGTAGACGTCAAACTTCACCGTCACCTCGCATACGCCATAGGCGTCGGCGGCAGCGGGTGTCCAGCGCAGGTCGATGTCGCGCAGCTCGGAGTAGTTGTCGCTATAGCCGGTGCTGTAGGTCGTGGGCTCGGTCAACTCCTTGGCGACGCCGCCGACAGCCTCGTAGAGCGTGCCGTTGTCGATGGTGCCTATCGTGATGGTGGCGGCCATGGAGACGCCGTTCTCGACGTTCTTGCGCAGCTGCAGCGGGCAGGCCATGTAGTCGGTCTGCTTGAGCTCGCCGGTCTCGGCGTCAGCTTCCTGGGCCCAGGTGTTGACGGTGATGACGGCACCATTCTCGATGGCATTGCCCTCAGCATCGACGATGGTGAAGGTCGGAGTGTCCTGTGCCGAGGCATTGATGCATGTGGCCATCAAGACGAGGAAAGAAGTAAATAATTTGTTCATAAGCATAATAATTAGAATTAAACAACTATGCTGCAAATGTACTTACTTTTTCCGTTTTCTGTCTGTAGAGGCCGTTCTTTGTGTGTCTCTATTTAAAAATTAAGACGATTTTAGCGCCTTGCTCAACGGGCGTCGCCGATGGGGAAGTGCCAGGGCAGCTCGGGCTGGTCGAGCTCAATCTCAAAGCGCGGCACTTCGGTAGCAGGCAATTCGCGCAGTGGGACATGGACGAGCACGGCAGGCGACACTTCAACCTCGGCGATGCCCTGCTGGAGGATGCCCAGGTCGCGGGCAGCGCCCCATGAGAGATCGATGATGCGGCCGCGGACAAATGGCCCACGGTCGTTGACGCGGACGACGATCTCGCGCCCCGTGGACAGCACTTTCACCTTCAGCAAGGTGTTGAAGGGCAGGGTGCGGTGGGCGCAGGTCATGCTGTCGTGATGTAGTTTCTCGCCATTGGCCGTGCGGGCACCTGTGGCTCTCTTTGCATAATAAGAGGCTTTACCCCTCTGCGTCTGTGCTTGCAGAGCGGTAAAGCCTAATAACAGTGATGTCGTTAATATAATTAGTTTGCGATACATCAAATTATACGATGCCCTGAGCTCATAAGCCCTTGGCTTTCGCCGAGCTTACACGATGCCCTGAGCTTTGCTCATGTCATCTATAAGCTCTTGGCTTCGCCGAGCTTACACGATGCCCTGAGCCATCATGGCATTGGCAACCTTCATGAAGCCGGCGACGTTGGCGCCCTTCACGTAGTTGATGTAGCCATCCTCCTTGCCGTACTTGACGCACTGGGCGTGGATGCCTGCCATGATCTGATGGAGCTTCTGATCGACCTCCTCGGCCGTCCACGACATGCGCATCGAGTTCTGGGTCATCTCGAGGCCCGAGGTAGCGACGCCACCGGCGTTGACAGCCTTGCCAGGAGCGAAGAGCTGCTGGGCAGCGATGAACTTGTTGACGGCATCGGCCGTGCAACCCATGTTCGACACCTCAGCGACGCAGAGCGGCTTGTGGGCCAGGATAGCGTCGGCGTCGTTGCCGTTGAGCTCGTTCTGAGTAGCGCAGGGCAGATAGATGTCGGCCTTGACCTCCCAAGGCTTGCGTCCGGCGTGGAACGTCGAGCCGGGGAACTCGTCGGCGTAGGGCGAGCAGATGTCGTTGCCGCTGGCGCGGAGCTCGAGCATGTAGGCAATCTTCTCTTCGTTGAGGCCTGCGGGGTCATAGATATAGCCGTCGGGGCCGCTGATGGTGATGACCTTGGCGCCCAGCTCGGTAGCCTTCTTGGCAGCACCCCATGCGACGTTGCCGAAGCCGGAGAGTGCGACGGTCTTACCCTTGATGTCGAGTCCGTGAGTCTCGAGCATGTGGTGGACGAAATAGAGGGCGCCGAAGCCGGTAGCCTCGGGACGGAGGATCGAGCCGCCCCACTCCAGACCCTTACCCGTGAGGGTAGCGCCGTGGAACTGCGAGGTGAGCTTCTTGTACATGCCAAAGAGGTAGCCGATCTCGCGGCCGCCCACGCCGATGTCGCCGGCGGGCACGTCCATGTCGGGACCAATCACCTTATAGAGTTCGGTCATGAAGGCCTGGCAGAAACGCATGATCTCAGCGTCGCTCTTGCCGCGGGGAGCGAAGTCTGAACCGCCCTTGCCGCCACCCATGGGGAGCGTGGTCAGAGCGTTCTTGAACGTCTGCTCGAAGCCGAGGAACTTCAGGATCGAGAGGTTGACGGAGGGGTGGAAGCGCAGACCGCCCTTGTAGGGGCCGATGGCGCTGTTGAACTGCACGCGATAGCCGATGTTCACCTGCACCTCGCCCTTGTCGTCGACCCAGGGCACACGGAATGTCGTGATACGCTCGGGCTCCACGATGCGCTCCACGATCTTTGCTTTCTCAAATTCGGGATGCTGGTTGTAGACGTCCTTAATGGATTCCAGCACTTCGCGCACTGCCTGAAGGAACTCTAACTCGCCGGGGTGCTTGCGCTCCAGCTCTTGCATGATTTTCTCAACTTCCATAGTTTAAAGATTTTAAAGTTTGCCAATATGGTTAATGGTTAATGGATTTTCAGCGCAAAAGTAGGAAAAAAACTTCGTACGGCAAAATAAAATCTGCTAAAATAATGAAAATTCATGGATTTTGCGTAATTTTGCACACAGAAACCGATAATAGAGCAAGACAAAAACAACTAAAAACCATATTCAGCAATGAGAAAGAGCATCCTCCTTACCATAATGGCCCTCCTCCCCCTGGTTGCCAGTGCCTACGACGTGGCGATTGATGGCATCTACTACAACTTGGACACGAGCACTAAGAGCGCTACCGTGACCTCTGGTGACAACAAATACACAGGTACAGTCACTATACCGAGTTCTGTTGTTTATAATGAAGGCACCTATACAGTGATCTCCATCGGCAACAACGCATTTTCCTATTGCTCCAGCCTCACTTCTATCAGTATACCCAACTCTGTGATTTCCATTGGCGACTATGCATTCTCTTCTTGCTCCAGCATAACTTCTATTACCATTCCCAATTCAGTAACCTATATCAGTAATAGAGCATTCTCTGGCTGTTCCAGTCTTTCTTCCATATTCGTTGATGGAGGAAATCGTTATTATGACTCACGAGACAATTGCAATGCGATTATAGAAACGGCGACTAACACATTAATAAGGGGATGCAATAATACTGAAATTCCGAACTCCGTGACATCCATTGGAAGTTATGCATTTCTTATGTGTGATGGTCTTACCTCTATCATCATCCCTAATTCCGTGACCTCTATTGGTTTCATGGCTTTTACTCTTTGTAGTAACCTAACAACAGTTTCTATAGGGAATTCTGTAACTATCATTGAGACATATGCTTTCCAAAGTTGTAACAACCTCACCGATATCAACATTCCCAACTCAGTAACTTCCATTGAAAATTGTGCGTTTAGGGACTGCACCAGTCTCACCTCTATTGTCATTCCTAATTCCGTGACGGCCTTAGGGGAGGCTGTATTCGCAGGTTGCACAAATCTTAAAACAGCAATTATTGGGAACTCCGTGACTTCCATCGGAGGAGAAGCATTCTATCAATGCACCAGCCTCTCCTCCGTAAGCGTAGGCAACTCTGTAACCTCAATCGGTAATGAAGCTTTCAGTCTATGTGAGGCACTCACCAATATTAATCTTCCCAACTCTTTGACTTCCATCGGTAACTTAGCATTCTCTGGCTGTTATAACCTTACCACCCTTATTATACCAAGTTCGGTAATTTCCATTGGCGACGATGCATTCGAGTATTGCAGGTCGCTCACCGATGTTTTCTGTCTTGCTGCGGATATTCCAGAGACAAGTACTACAGCTTTTGATTCTTTATATGCCAGTAAGGCCACCCTCTACGTCCCGTCCGAAAGCATCGAAGCCTACTCAGTTACTGACCCGTGGAAGAATTTTGGAACGATTGTTGACATTGGAGATCCCCTCGTTATAGACCCCAACGAACTGCCGAATGCGATCCGGTACTTACAGGAGCATACAGTGATTGACGGGACGACTGAAGAGGAGGCGAATGCAGAAGGCACGCTGTTGCGTCAGCACCTGGCAAAGATAGCATTCCGCGGTGTATATGCCACAAACTATAAGCAGGTGCCATCGACGGTGTCCTCAGACGACTTCCCGACGGTGTATGAGGACCTGACGGAGAGGAACGAATATAACGACTATTACTATCAGGCTGCGCGAGCCCTGCTCTATCTGGACTACGGCGACGGTGTGACGCCCTTCGACCGCAACCGCCTGAACTTCTACCCCGCCGACAGCATTTCGCGCCTGCACACGCTGAAGGTGCTCATGGAGACGTTCAACCTGCAGCCTGACGTACAAGGGACCAATAACCCCTTCCCGACTGACAACGACGTAGTGAGCCTGGCCAAGAGGGATCCGTTCCTGATGGGCTACGTGCGAAGGGCCGCTGATTTAGGCATCATTAATAAAGGACTCATTTCCTTCCGCCCCAACGACTACTGCACGCGAGGTGAGTGCTTCCTGATGACCTACCGCATCATGAAGGCTGTGGAGGACGGCGTCCTCAACGACCCAGCACCCACGGAGAATGATTATTTCCACCCGCTGAACACCACACTGAAGACCATTGCCATGGGAGCCGGCCTGTCGATGGGAAACTTCCAGCACTACACAAAGACGAGCTTCGCCATGAGTGGAACGGTACCTCTGACCTTCGCACACACATATAACAGCTATAACACCACGCTTCCCGAGTTATTCTATGGCCCGAAGAGCAACAACGGCGTTACGACGACCTATCAGCCGCTGGGCGACGGATGGAGCCACAATTACCACTCTTTCATCAACGTCGTGGGCGACATCGCATCGGGCAACGGACGTGCCATCGTACACTGGGGCGGCGGGCAGATTGATGTCTACAAGTCGGAGAACGGTCAGCTGGTGCCTGAGTCCATGGGGGTGTACGATGAGATGACATTCGCAAACCACGTAGTGACCATCAAGACAAAGTCACAGGTGGAATACCGCTTCTCACGTCAGGGGGCCGATGGCGCCACGGTGCTCTACCTCTATAGCATCACCGATGCCAACGGCAATGAGCTGTCCGTCAATTATGAGGACGGACAAAACGGCTCAAAGCGCATCAGCAGCGTCAGCGACGGGCATCGCTCACTGACATTCTCCTATTTGAGCGGTACCGACCTTATTGGGGAAGTGAGAGACCCGAAAAGCCGTACTATCACATTCTCTTACTTCGACAACCCGCTCACAGGCAAGAAACAGCTGCAGAGTTTCACCGATGCTGAGAATAATACCACCACCTATGAATATGACATGACTAACGTGGGCACGTCAAAACTGCTGACCCGCATCCAACTGCCCAAGGGCAACTACATAGAGAACCAGTATGATGCTAACCGCCGTCTCAGCCAGACGGTGAGCGGCGCCGGCAACGTGCCCACCGCGCAGACCAGCGTCAGTGTGTCAACCGACTACCGCAACGCCACGGCTCCTACCACGTCAGCTGTGAAGGTGACACGCAGCGGTGCACAGTCCTCCTCCTTCAACTACACCTACAACCAGAATAACGCGGTGACCGCCTTCACTGGCAGCGAGGGGCTGTTTCGTAACTACAACTACGACAACGAGCAGCACCCTGAGTTGCCTACAGCCATGCAGAGCAACAACGCCAACGTGAGCGATATAAGATATGACACGAAGGGCAACGTGGAACAGATTACCGTCGACGGCGGTGCTGACGGCCTTCTTACCACCACTATGACCTACGACGGGAAGAACAACCTGAAGACCGTGACCGATCCGAGGAACAACACGACGGAATACTTCTACGACGAGCACTGCAACCTCACCCGTATAGAGGCTCCTGAGGGCGCCACCACCTATTTCACGGTCAACGAGAAAGGCCTGCCCACAAAGGTGGAGAACGCTATGGGCGTGAAGACGGAGTTCGGCTACAACAGCTACGGCAACCTCACCAGCACGACGTTACCTGCTCTGGGTATCTCCAGCACAGCTGTCTATGATGAGGTCAGCCGGCTGACAAGCGCTACCAACGCCCTCAACCATACCACGACATACGAATACAACAACAACGACTTCCTGACCCGCGAAACCGACGCACAGGGACACTCTACAAGGTATGAATACGATGTCAACGGTAATCTGACGACCATCACCAACGCCAAGAGCATGCAGACCGTCATGGAGTACGACGAGGCCACCGACTGGCTGACAGCCGTCAGATTCGGCAATGCCACCAGACGCTACACCTATAACGAGGACGGCTCTGTCAAGACCTTCACCAAGCCCGACCTGACGACGCTCAGCTGCACCTACGACGCACTGGGCCGTATCGTCAGCGACGGCGTAAGCACCTACTCCTACGACAACGACAAGATGCAGCTGAGGTCGGTCAGCAAAGGCGGCAAGACCATGACGTTCGGCTACGACGGCTTCAACCGCATCACCTCTACCACCTACGACGGCCATAGCAACAGTTACGGCTATGACGAGAACGGCAACCTCACCAGCCTGAATGGCGTGACGTATGACTACGACGGGCTGAACCGCATGACATCGGTGACGTTCAACGGGAAAACCATTGCCTACACTTACCGTAAGGACAGCCAGCTGTCAAAGGTCACCTACCCCAACGGCATGACCACTACATATGTCTACGACGAGGTGGGACGTCTGAAGAGCAAGCAGACCTCGCTACGCGACGGCACCATCATTGCCGGCTACAGCTTCAAACGCGACGCCGTTGGCAACATCACTGAGCAGACGTCGCAGGAGCCCCACGAAGACATCATACTGTCCGACGAGGACACCGAATACACCTACGACGATGCCAACCGCATCCTGACAGCCGGTGACGTCAGTTTCTCTTTCGACAGCAACGGCAACACCACCAGCCGCGGAAGCGAGGCTTATGAGTGGAACGTGCAAGACCAGTTGACCAATGCTGATGGCACCGCAATCAGCTACGACCCGATGGGGCTCATCGCCTCCTACGGCACCATCCGGTTCACTACCGACCCGCTGGGCATGGGCAACGTGCTGAGCGACACCAGGAGCGGTGCGCAGTACATCTACGGCAACGGGCTGGAAGCCCGTGTTGTAAACGGAGCTGTCAGTTACTATGTCACCGACTTCCGTGGCTCCGTCGTGGCCATCGTTGACGAGAACGGCAATGTGACTCACAAGTATCAGTATGACGAGTTCGGCGGGGTTACTCAGAAGCAAGAAGCCGACTACAACCCATTCCAGTATGTCGGCAAGTATGGTGTGATGTACCTTACCGATCACCTCTATTACATGCGTGCCCGCCACTATGACCCCACCATCGGCCGTTTCCTCAGCGAAGACCCCATCTGGAGCACCAACCTCTATCCCTATGCGGATAATAATCCGATTATGGGGATTGACCCGGAAGGAAGAGCTACTATCAAAAAAAGGCCATTAGACCTAGGTGATCCAATGACAATGGCTTGGCTTGCTGATGCATCACTATCATCTCTATCCACTCCAATTCTTGATTATATAAATATACAAGGAGTTCACGAACAAATATTCTTTGATAATCCTGTTGTTATTGAAGGACTAAATGGTGGTAGACCCATCTCTGATATAGGATTTGGCGGAGAAGAAGACCCTGCTATGATTAATGACGAAAGGTTTTATAAAGGCATGTATATAGATACTGGAGAGTATTATCCAGATGAACTGGTTCTTGAAGCTATTAAAAGCTACAAGCCTTCTGATAATGGAGAGTACAATTCATATTTCAATAATTGCCAAACATATATAGACAAAATAAGAAGAAGAGTTAAGCAACTGGAAATTCGAAAAACAGCACAAGAACAAGCAAGAGGAATTAATGTTAGTAAAAGCAATATTCCTTTCTATGTAACTAAAACCCCAGTTACGATGGGACCTGTAAATTAAGCTTATTACCCGATATGAAACAAAGATTATTCTATACTTTGTCTTGCCTTCTGGTAACACTGCCGGCACTCGCCCAGACAACCTATGCCTACGACAAGCTGAATAGGCTGACAAAGGTGGTGTTCCCCAACGGAACATCCGTTACCTATACGTATGACCAACTTGGCAACCGCAAGAGAAAGCAGGTGTCGGCTACCGGACAAGTCGACGAGCCGGATCCCGAGGCCGACCTGGCCGACGGCATCTACTACCTGCGGAACGTTGCCACTGGGCAGTACTGGGGTGCCGACAACAAGTGGGGCACGCAGGCCTCGCTCGTCGACGAGCACGTCTATGTGACCCTCGCCCGTCTCAACGACGGCAGGTACACCATAGAGAGCTTGGTGTCCAACGGTGGCACCGACTATTACCTCGGAGCGAACCTCTTCATGGACAGCCAGCCTGCCAGCGTGACTATCACTCCAAAAGGAGAGTACTACACCTTTGCCATCGACGAGGGCAGCTACATCGGCTATGACGGCACAACCTCCGTCCTCACCAATGGTCTGGGAGCCGACAGCGAGAACGCGCTGTGGGAGGTAATTTCTGAACAGGACATGCTCGCCGAGGAGCAGGCCACCCTCGCTGCAGCCACCGTGGAGTCCCCAGTCGACGCGACGTTCCTGATCAAAGATCCCGGCTTCGGACGCAACCGCCGTGATACATGGAGCGCATGGACGATAAGCAACACGTGGAACTACGACATCGGTGGCGGTGCCGACGAGACACACCCCAATGCCTGCGCCGAGTCATGGCACAGCACATTCGACCTGTCGCAAGTCATCGCGGATGCACCCAAGGGCGTCTACAAACTCACAGCCCAGGGATTCTACAGGCAGGACGGCTCCGATTATGACCATCTGCCATATTTCTACATCAACGACGCGACAACAGCATTCCCTGAGCGGTCTGGTACAGAAGAATCGATGACAGCCGCCGGAGAGTCTTTCCGCCAAGGGCTGTACGAGGCAGAGCCTATGTACATCGAACTCACCGATGCTGGCACTCTCACCCTGGGAGCCAGGCTGGAGAATAACACTACTCTCTGGGCCATCTGGGATAACTTCCGTCTGACCTACTACGGGAGCGAAGCCACGTTGAGCGATGTGATGCCTAGTACTATTCCTGGCGACGTGAACGGTGACGGACGACTTTCGGTAGTTGACGTTACGGCTTTGATGAACATTATTCTCCGCAAAACCGATAATATAAACGGACAATTGAGAATTGGAAATGCCGATGTGGATGGTGACGGTTCAGTGACAAATGCTGATGTGACAGTCTTGGTGAATATCATCCTGGGTAAAATCGTCCCGTAAGACGTATATTCGCATTCGAGATTGCGACGAGAAATCCTATAAGTAATTGTCCCTTTAAATTAATAGATGGGCGGGATAAGACACGAAACACGCTCTCTCTCGAATGCAGTGCCTAAAGAGATACGAAGCTTGGCTAATTAAGAGTTTTTGCGAGTAGTGTGCGGCGAAAGTCGCATGAACAATTATTAAAAGGGAAAGCGGGCACGCCTCGCAGCCCTGTTTAAACTGAGATCAACAATGGCTAATATCCCCCAGGAGTTCAATAATTTCCTGCTGAAGGACGTCTCGTTCGTCAATCTGATGACGCGGCGCATCTTCAACGTGCTGATTGTGGCTAATCCTTACGACGCCTTCATGCTGGAGGACGACGGACGTGTGGACGAGAAGATTTTCGACGAGTACACCGAGCTGGGACTGCGCTATCCGCCCACGTTCACACAGGTCTCGACCATCGAGGAGGCCCACCACGTGCTGCAGACCACCTCGATCGACCTCGTCATCTGTATGCCCGGCACGGCCGACAACGACGCCTTTGCCGTGGCCCGCGAGGTGAAGGCTCTCAACCCCGACGTGCCCTGCGTCGTGCTGACGCCCTTCTCGCATGGCATCACGAGGCGCATGCAGGACGAGGACCTCTCCATCTTCGATGCCATCTTCTGCTGGCTGGGCAACACTAACCTCATCCTCTCGATCATCAAGCTCATCGAGGACCGCATGAACCTCGACCACGACATCGAGGAGGCGGGCGTGCAGGTCATCCTGCTCGTCGAGGACTCCATCCGCTTCTATTCCTCGATCCTTCCTAACCTATATAATTATATATTGGCCCAGTCGAAGCGCTTCTCGACCGAGGCCCTCAACCCCCATGCCGCCGCCCAGCGCAAGCGCGGCCGCCCGAAGGTGCTGCTGGCCCGCAACTACGAGGAGGCATGGCAGTTCTATGAGAAGTATCACGACAACGTGCAGGGCGTCATCTCCGATACCCGCTTCCCCATGCGAGGCGGCTCGACGTCGCTGAATCCCGCCGAGGTGCGCCAGCAGACGGCCGAGAGCAATCCTGAGGCTGGACTGAAGCTGTTGCGCGCCATCCGTGAGCGCGACCCCTTCGTGCCGCTCATCCTGACCAGCTCGGAGTCGCAGAACCGCGAGCGGGCCCGCCAGGAGGACTTCCACTTCATCGACAAGAACTCGTCGAAGATGAACGTCGACCTGCGTCATCTGCTCGAGGAGCACATGGGCTTCGGCGACTTCATCTTCCGCGACCCGCAGACGAAGCAGGAGATTCTGCGCGTGCGGTCGCTGAAGGAGCTGCAGGACAACCTCTACAACATCCCCGACGACTCGTTCACGTGGCACATCCGCCGCAACCACATGAGCCGCTGGCTCTGCGCCCGCGCCATCTTCCCCGTGTCGCAGTTTCTCAAGCACATCACCTGGGACCGCCTGAAGGATGCCAACGCCCACCGCGACATCATCTTCGAGGCCATCGTGCAGTATCGTAAGATGAAGAACATCGGCGTCGTCGCCGTCTTCGACCGCAAGAAGTTCGACCGCTTCGCCCACTTCGCCCGCATCGGCGACGGCTCGCTCGGCGGTAAGGGACGCGGCCTGGCCTTCCTCGACAACATCATCAAGCGCCATCCTGAGCTCAACCAGTTTGAGAACGCCAGTGTCTCGATTCCGAAGACGGTGGTGCTCTGCACCGACTTCTTCGACGACTTCATGGACCAGAACGACCTCTGGGGCATCGCCCTGAGCAATGCGCCCGACGAGGTCATCCTGCAACACTTCCTCGAGGGACAGCTGCCCGATGACCTCATCGACGACTTCCTCACCTTCTTCGAGGCCACGAAGAGCCCCATCGCCGTGCGCTCCTCCTCGCTGCTCGAGGACTCCCACTATCAGCCCTTCGCCGGCATCTACTCCACCTACATGATCCCCTACAGCGACGACCGCCAGGCCATGCTCCACATGCTGGCCGCCGCCATCAAGAGCGTCTACGCCTCGGTCTACTACCGCGACTCGAAGGCCTACATGACGGCCACGCAGAACGTCATCGACCAGGAGAAGATGGCCGTCATCCTGCAGGAGGTCGTCGGCCAGCAATATGGCGACCGCTTCTATCCGACGTTCTCGGGCGTGCTGCGCTCGCTCAACTATTATCCTATCGGCGACGAGAAGGCCGAGGAGGGCATCGTATCGCTCGCCCTCGGACTGGGCAAGTATATCGTCGACGGCGGCCAGACGCTGCGCTTCTCGCCCTACCATCCCAACCAGATCCTGCAGATGAGCGAGATGGAGCTGGCCCTGCGCGACACGCAGACCCGCTTCTATGCCCTCGACATGAGTCGCGTGGGCACCGACTTCAAGGTCGACGACGGTTTCAATATCCTCAACCTGCGCGTCAGGCAGGCCGAGCAGGACGGTTCGCTGCAGTATATCAGTTCGACCTACGACCCCGTCGACCAGCTCATCCGGCCCGGCTACTATGAAGGCGGGCGCAAGGTCATCTCCTTCGTCGGCGTGCTCCAGCAGGGCATCTTCCCCCTTCCCGAACTGCTCCGGCTGGTGCAGCATTTAGGGGCCGACGAGATGAAGCGTCCCGTCGAGATAGAGTTCGCCTGCAAGCTCGACGCCAACCGCCAGGGCCGGCTCTACCTGCTCCAGATACGTCCCATCGTCGACTCGAAGCAGATGCTCGACGAGGACATCTCGGCCCTGCCGGCCGAACAGTGCCTGCTGCGCTCACAGACCTCACTGGGCCACGGCATCGGCGACGACGTCTGCGACGTGGTCTACGTCAAGGCCGGCGAGGACTTCACGGCGGCCGCCAACCCGCAGATAGCCTGCGAGATAGAACAGATCAACCGCCGCTTCCTGGAGCGGGGCGAGGGCTATGTCCTCATCGGCCCGGGCCGTTGGGGCTCCTCCGACCCCTGGCTGGGCATCCCCGTGAAGTGGCCCCACATCTCCGCCTCGCGCGTCATCGTCGAGACCGGGCTGAAGAACTATCATGTCGACCCCTCGCAGGGCACCCACTTCTTCCAGAACCTCACGTCGTTCGGCGTCGGCTACTTCACCATCAACACCTACACCGGCGACGGTATCTATCAGAAGGACGTGCTCGACCGGATGCCGGCCGTCGAGGAGACCGAGCACGTGCGCCACGTCCGCTTCGAGCGTCCCCTGCGCATCCTCATGGACGGCAAGCGCCAGCTCGGTGCCGTGATGCTGCCGTGACCTTTTGGAGTGAAAAGAAGTGAAAGGGAGTGTTCCCCCTCACTCCCAGCAAGCAAAGTTGAATAATATAATAGATATGTATAGGCTTGTGCAACACAATAGGATTATTCGGCTGTTGGCTGTCATCTTCATGCTGACTGTCGTCGGCATCGCCGTTGCTTCCGAGCCGAAGAATCCTTTCCATCAGTATTGCAGCCGTCTCGCCACCCACCAGCTGACCACCTTGGGCACCCGCTACCTGAAGGAACTGGACCAGCCCGACAGTGCCATGGTGTGCTATAGCATCGTGAATGCCCGCTATGCCGGCCAGACGCCCCCAGCTGAGGCGATGGACGACTGTGTGCTGTCGCTCTTCAACTCCGGCTATATCTACATGTTCCACTATTACGACTATCGCAAGGCCTATGCCTATATGCTGCGCTCGCTCGACCTGGCCCAGCAGAACGACAGCCGCTATCTGCCTTACATCTATCTCGGACTGGCCAATCTCGAAAACGAGCAGCAGGCCAAGAACCGTGGCGACATCGACGGGCGCGAGGCCGTCTCGAAATTCCGCAAGGCTATCGACTCCGCAGCCGACCGCGAGGCCTGGGACCTGCTCATCGGGGCTTTCAACGCCTTGGTGAGTCTGGTCATGGAGAACGACTCCGCCGGAATGTTGTCCGACGACATGCGCCGCTACCGGGCTCTGGGGGTGCCTGACAGCGTGCCAATGGTCGGCTACACCAACTGGGTGTGCACGGCTGTCGACCAGCTGGCTCACCGTCAGCCCGCAGCCGCACTCGTCGCTCTCGACAGCGCCGTGGCTGCCATCGACACATCCAGCATGCAGTCAGACCGGTATGAACTCATGGCGCGCTACTATCAGACTCGTGTGCTGGCCTTGGACCGTCGCTACGACGAAGCCGTCGCCACGCTGCGCCGCCAGATCGCCCGGGCCCGCCAGCTGGAGATGTGGGACGCGATGGTGCTGCGCCAGCGCACACTGGCCGAATTCCTGCGCCGCAGCGGACAGGAGGGGCAGGCCCGCGAGGCCGAGCTCGCCTACCGCCAGATGGCTGACTCGTTCGACCTCATGTCGAATGTCGGCACGATGGGCGAGGAGCGCTTCCTGCTCGACCTTGAGAAGAGTAATGAGCAGATGATGAACAGCGAATACTGGCGGCGCACCAACCTGGTTGTTGCCGTCGGGGCCGTGGCGGTGGCCATGCTGTTGGGCTTGTTCCTGCTGGTGGTCCAGAGAAAGAACCGGTCGCTGCGGCAGAAGAACGAGCAGCTCTTCATGAAGAACGAACAACTGCTCCGTCAACCCGTCGGCGTGGAGCCCAAATACCAGCGCAGCCGGCTGACGGCCGACGACAAGAGCCTGCTCGTCAGCCGCATCGATGAGGTCATGCGGCAGACCGACACCATCTGTGCGCCCGACTTCTCGCTGCAGCGGCTGGCCGAGCTCACGGGCGAGTCGAAGGAGCGCATCTCGCAGGTCATCAACGAGTGCTATGGCCGCAACTTCAACCAGCTGCTCGGCGAGTATCGTGTGCGCGAGGCCTGCCGACGACTCTCCGACGACGAACGCTTCGGGGGCTACACCATCGAAGCCATCGCCTTGAGCCTGGGCTATCGCAGCCGGAGCAACTTCGCAGCCGTCTTCCGCCGCCAGACGGGGCTCCAGCCGTCGGAATATCAGCGCATAGCCCGCCAGAAACAGGACGAGGAAATGCGATGAAACCGCCGTTTTTTGAACGAAATAATGATTTCGTTCATTCTTCCACGACGCTTTTCCCGAATAATTAGTGAAGATACCGTACCTTTGCGGTATCTTTTTTGTGTATTTATGTTTTAATTTAACTGAAAAGCGTATGAAAAAATTTACACTTGTCACTCTGGTGGCCCTTATGGCTACGACATTGACATTTGCACAGGGCAGCCTGCGCAGTCAGCTCACCGCCCCGCAGGGCATCCAGATGAACCAGCGTGTCGCAAAGCGCGACATGACCGCTCAGCAGCGCCATCAGATGATGATGGGACAGAAACCGGCCGCCACGGCTAAGGCCCCGCGCCGCGCCGGCATCGAAGCACAGCCCGAGGGCACGGCCTATGAGCTCTTCGCCAGCTACAGCGGTCTGTTCTACAACTGGCTCTACGGCTGGAGCGACGCCACGACCGACGCCGGCAAGATGACCGTCATCGAGGGCACCGACGGCAACATATATATTCAGGGCCTGACGCCCAATGCCGGTCTCGATGTCTACTACTGGGTGAAGGCCGAGCGGGCCGAGGGCGACACCGTCGTCATCCGCCAGCAGCCCACGGGCTACTACGAGGACTTCTATGGCGGCGTCCATGAGTACGAGATCGCCCGCATTGCCTACGAGTACGACGAGGCCACCGAGGCCGAGAACATCCACGTTGCCGACAATCCCGACATCAAGCTGCTCTACAAGGGCAACGGTGTGCTCGAGAGCATCGACGAGATGAAGGCCGAGGCTGGCGACGTGCCTCCTTATATCTATGGCTCGGTCTATTGGTACGAGGCCGAGGAGGGCGATGACTACGAGAGCGGCTACTACACCAACAACGAGTACTACTGGAACCTGTCGACCAAGATCAACGACGAGAAGTACTTCGAGCCGTCAGCCGATGCCACCATCGAGCAGATGATCGTGACCTATAAGAACGTGAACAGCCTGAACTCGCAGATGATCGACGTGGCCTTCGAGGACGACGCCGTCTACCTGAAGCTCTACACCCGCACGCCGGGCTGGGTGAAAGGCCGCATCGAGGGCGACAAGGTGGTGGTCGACAACCAGCAGTATCTGGGCTACGATGAGTACTACGGCACCTTCGAGTGGGCCCACACCGCCACGGTGGAGACGCTCCTCGACGAATCCGACCCCGAGAATCCCTCCTACTATGACTACGGCACCATCACCGACCAGACCGTCTTCGACTACAACGCCGAGACCCGTGAGATGAGCACCACCGCCGCCATCTACATCGACGGCAAGCGCGACGCCATCTACTACGCCGCCTACTTCAACGAGATCAACATCAAGTACTTCGTCGAGACGCCCGCCGTGCCTGCCGATCCCGAGATTGACTACTGGTGGGAATATGACGAGAGCTATGAGAGTGCCGAGCTGGACTTCTACATCAACGCCACCGGTGTCAACGGCGAGTATCTGCTGCCCGAAAAGCTGTCGTACATGGTCTATGTCGACAACGAGCCCTTCATCTTCGAGACCGCAGAGTATGAGGACCTCGAGGAGGACCTCGAGGAGATCCCCTACGGCACGAGCGTCTACGGCATCCGCTCCAACTACCTGCTGCTGTTCTTCCAGCCCGCCGAGAACGTCGGTCTGCAGACCATCTACCGTGGCAGCGGCGTCGAGATGCGCTCCAACATCGTCTGGTACAACGTGAACACGGGCGAGACCACCGTCGAGCCTTACGAGAATATCACCGTCGGCGTCCGTGGCATCACGGAGCTTCGCTCCGACGCCAGCCGCGTCTTCGACCTGCAGGGCCGTAGTGTCAAGGCCGGTGCCCGCGGTCTGCTGCTTATGAACCGCGACGGAAGGATGGTAAAGGTAGTCCGCAAGTGAAACCCCAAACACTGCCAACATGATTTTTCCAAGATATTTTCTCTCGATGGCAGCTGCCCTGGCCCTTGGCGTCCAGGGCACTGCCTTCGCCCAGCAGGCCGACAACGAGATTGTCTACTGTCTGGGCGATCATGAACTAGACTACGGCACGGGCGGCAAGAACGCCGAGACCTACGACGTGGCCCTCCGGCTGGCCGACCCGGCCCTGGTGGGCCTCCAGGTGAAGGCCGTGCGCATCAGCTTCGCCCAGACCGAGCAGCTGAGCAATGCCCATGCCTGGCTGACCAAGGCGCTGCCGGCCGTCAAGTCGTCGAAGGCCGGCGAGCCTGACATCTGCAAGCAGGCGTTCGAGATCTCCACGACCGACGTCGAGGTGGTCTTCGACGAGCCTTACACGATCACTGCCGAGGGCGTCTACGTCGGCTATTCGTTCGATGTGGCCAAGGCCACCGACGAGGCTGCCCGACCGGTCAAGACGACGCAGTACACCTCGCCCGATGGCTTCTATATCCACACCACCAAGGTCTACCGCACAGCCTGGCGCTCGCTCTATCCCAACGCCGGCCAGCTGGCCATGCAGGTGGTGCTCGCCGGCGACGGCGTGATGCAGAATGCCGCCTCGGCCGTCTGGGCTCCCGAAGTGAACATCAAGACGGGCCAGTCGTGGTGGGACGAGTTCGAGCTGGTCAACCACGGCAACAAGGGCATCCGCAACGTGGAGTACACCCTTGAGATCGACGGCCAGACGTTTACCAACCAGCAGAGTGTCTACGTGAAGAACATCTATGGTCGCTTTACCACGGTGCCCTTCGAACTGCCGGCCTTGAGCGAGAAGGGGGCCTATCCCTATACGATCACCATCACGAAGGTGAACGGTGAGGCTAACGAGGATGCCTATCCCTCGGTCAGCGGCGTCTGCAACGTCTACAACACGCTGCCCAAGCACCGCTCCGTCGTCGAGGAGTACACCGGCACGTGGTGCGGCTACTGCCCCCGCGGCTTCGTGGGCCTGGAGGAGATGAACCGCCTCTATCCTGACGACTTCATCGGCATCAGCTATCACAATGGCGACCCGATGGAGATCACCTCGCAGTTCCCCAGCGACGTCAACGGATTCCCCGACTGCTGGCTCGACCGTAAGGGGCAGACCGACGCCTTCTGCGGCAACAGCCAGTACGGCACGTTTGGCATCGACCAGGCCTGGCTGCAGGCCTGCAGCGTCTTCGCCCCCGCTGCCGTGGAGGTGGAGAGCGAGTGGACCGACGATGAGACGCTCAAGGCCACGGCCTACGTCACCTTCCCCGTCGAGCGGGCCGACTGCCCCTACGAGCTCGGCTTCGTGCTCACGCAGGACGGCATGACCGGCACGGAGAGCGGCTGGACCCAGTCGAACTACTACGCCGGCGAGGAGGGCTGGCCGGAGTCGATGGACCAGTTCACGCAGGGCAGCCGCAGCATCAAGGGCCTCGTCTTCAATGATGTCATCGTCGCCCGGTCGGGCATCGCCGGCATCGAGGGCTCGCTCACGGCTCCCATCGTGGCCGACGTGGCCCAGCAGTACAGCTACGCGTTCCGCATGCAGGACGTCGTGAACACGTCGGGCCAGAACATCGTGCAGGACAAGCAGCAGCTGCGTGTCATCGCCCTCGTCATCGACACCCGCGACGGCTCGATCGTCAATGCCAACAAGGCCATGGCCGGCCTGTCGTCGGTGACGACGGGCATCGCCCGTCCGGCCCTCACGCAGGATGAGACCGTCAGCCACGTCGACTACTACGACCTGCAGGGCCGCCGCGTGGTGATGCCTCGCCAGGGCAGTCTCTACATCAAGGCTGAGACGACTGCCAACGGCCAGGTGCGCACGTCGAAGATCCGAATGTAATTCTTTTCTTTCATGTGAAGAGGCGGAACGCCGGCAGGCAGAGTCATGCTTACTGTCGTCTCCGTCTCTTCTTATATTAAATGAAATTTTTTTGAAGAAATAATAAAAGTGAAAAGATGATGAAATCTATCAATTATGGTATATTGTTAATGATTTTTATTATGTTGATACTGGCATGCGACGATATAATAGATCCGATTCACGTAGAAAGTGGGATGGATGTACAAATGGAAAAAATGAGTGATGCCTGTAATGCTAAGATTAAAGATGGAGATGCAAGTCGTCAAATCCTGGCAAATGAGTTGTATACCTATTTGCTAAAAAGAATAGGACGAGATGATAAGGAGTACAAGTTTTCTAAAAGATATCCAAATTATTATGGAGGTGCTTACATAACAGAGGAAGGTCGACTGGTAATTCTTTTAAAAAACGGCATAGGAAGGGACACGATAGGAAAGATTCTTAGGAATGATAAGATCGTGGATTATAAAGACTGTAAATATTCTTATCAAGAACTATTAGACTTTATGCATTATTTGGACGAACAAATAGAACTTTTACCACCGAATATCCAAAAGAATTTAAAAATGTATTATATTGATGACAGAAATAATCGTATTGTTGTAGGGTTAGTGAACGATGATGCTTCGCTTATTGATGAATTACGATCATCAGTAATCGATTTTCCAGCTGTCGTATATGTGAAAGTCCATATGATGCTTGATAGTGGACCTATGCCTAATCCTATAGATATGACAGGTGATATGGATTTGAAGCCTGGCGGCTTTATATCGAGGAAGATAGGAGAATCAACATATGGGTCCATGGCTTTTAGGGCACGCTTTGTTAATGATACTTCTACTGTTGGAATGGTAACGGCAGGTCATTTACTTTCTGACTCTGCATTCTATCATAGTTATTACATAGGTATTGCTTATCCCAAACAAGTAGCGGGAAGTATGGATGCCGCTTTTGTGGAAGTGGATGAAAATCCACGGCCGTCCCTTCAGCGCATAGCTTTTCACCCACTTAATATAATGGAGTTTGATATGTCTATGATAAACCCACCAGATACTCTCGTTGTAACCCTTTCAACAGATGTCATTGTGCCTGGTGTTGGGACTATTATTAATAAAAGAGGATATAGAACTGGAAGAACAACAGGTGTGGTGCTATCGACGTGTTATTCTGGTGTGTTGACTATTTCACAAAGCAATACTATCCATGTTCACGATATGATGGCTGCTACATATTATTCTGATTTTGGTGATAGTGGTGGTATCGTTTATACTTATTATTCTTTAACAGGAGTCAGGGCTACGGTAGGTGTCCATTCTGCAAGCTATTGTGATTCTGTAAATAATAGGCATATCTCTGTTTTTTCAAAGGCAGATAATATTCTAAATGTATTTGGATTAGAAAGATATTAATATTTCCTTTTTATGATGACAGTTTTTGTTGCATTGATACTGCTTTTTGTCTTTTCGTCCTGTTCTTTTAGCCAAACGAATGAGATGCCTGCCGGGCAAGAGATGGCCAAAGCAGAAGAGGTGGCTGATACGCTTTTGGAAGAGATGCAGATGACCATCAGCCCGAGGACAAAGAAATTCCCGGTAAATGACAGGGAAGGTCTCGTCTTTGTTACGTATGTCAATAGGACTGATACATGGTGCCAGCATGACCACAATGAAATCTTCATTTGGTCTGAGGGCAAATGGATTCCTTTGCAGACCAAGAAGAAGTATAGTACTCCTTTAAGGGTGAGTGTAGCATCGGGTGTTGATCCCCACCAAAAAGAGATATGGTGCTTCAGTTTTGAAACCTATAAATATATTTATAAGGTGGGGCGATACAAGGCCGTGTCATATTTCAGGGCTTACGACGATCATCGCTGGGTGACCGCTTCCGCAGAGTTTGAGGTCGTAAAATGAGTCGTCCCCGCAAGGGGAGGGGTCTGTATCTTTAATCATGCCGTCATCGGCTTTTATGAAGAAAAATCAGGTTGAAATGTAAAAGAAATTCGTAATTTTCTAAAACATTACGTAATTACCTGAAAATGAGCATAATGTAAAATCGTGAAAAAAGAAGCGGTGCTTTTCGCCTCGAGAAGTGCCGCTTTTTGATGCGAGAAGTGCCGCTTTTCGGGCTGAGAAGCGGCACTTCTTTTTGCAGTGTAAAGAAAATTCTGAATCCGGATACCTTCATGTCGCTGTCGGTGTTTGGACTTCACCTTTATTAAGGATGCTGACCTTGATTTATGTCAACCGAAGAATTTTGTGGTAAAAAAGTGCAAAGAAATTTGTTGTTTCAATAATAAATCGTTATTTTTGCACTCGGAAATATTCTTTTTTTTAAAAAACGATTTGCTTATGAAGAAATTTACCATGATGATGCTCGTTGCCCTGTTCGTGGCAACGGCAACAGTGGCCCAAGCAGGGCCTAAGCGTGTGGTGAAGCTGCCCCAGAAGCCTGGGCAGACGCAGCTCGCCGCCAGTAAGAACCAGCAGCGCCCCAACCTGCAGCAGCAGCGCGGACGGCTGACGGCCGACATGGGCCGTATGATGCGTGACAACGCTGCCCGCAGCGCCCAGGCCGGACGCCTGAGCATGCCGTGGCAGAAGGTGGCCAAGGCTCCCGCCCGCGTCGGCGCCCCCATCACGGACCAGCCTGAGGGCCGCTATCAGCTGTATGAGCGCAACGGCGACAGCTTCTTCAACTCCTTGTTCGGTGTGTACGAGAACCCGGCCGTCGGCAAGCTGGCTGAGGTGGTCTTTGCCGACGGTGGCAAGGTCTACATGAAGTACATCATCTCGCAGGTGTCCTGCCCGGGATGGCTCGAGGGCACGCTCAGCGGTTCGAAGATCTCGTTCACGCTGCCGCAGAACATCTATCCCATGGGCGACGACGAGAACTACTATGCCATGGCGATGCAGTATGATGCAGCCGAGCAGACCTATGTCGGCGTCAAGGGCGAGACCACGGTGACGATGGACTACGACGCTGCCACGGGCGAGATCAGCCTCACCAGCGGCGACTATGCCACGGGCGACATGATCATCGGACTAGCTGAGCCGGACGGCGTCTGGACAGGCTACGGCGACTGGAACTTCACCATGACCGTAGCTGACGAGGAGCCCGTCAGCGCACCCGCTGACCTGGAGACCGAGGAGTATGTCATTCTGGCCGACGGCTTCGAGGGCACCATCGCCAACGTGGGCTTCGTGGGCAACGACATCTACGTGCAGGGCCTCTATCCGGCCATGCCCGAGGCTTGGGTGAAGGGCACCATCGCAGGCGACAAGGCCACGTTCAAGAGCGGCCAGTACCTGGGCCCCGACTTCGAGAATATCAGTCTGCAGTATCTCATCTCGGCCACGTCTGAGACCACCCACGTCGAGGATCCCGAGTGGGGCGACTACGACGAGACCTATTACTTCGTCAGCGACGCCGACATCGTCTTCAACTACGACGCCGCCACGAAGACCCTTTCGGAGGGCTCTATGTTCATGGTCAACGCCGGCGTGAGCGAGGTCAGCTATGTCATCTGCTACGAGAACTGCGTGATCAAGCCCTTCGTCGAGGTGGCCGCCACGCCGATGGCTCCCACGTCGGTCGACTACACCGAGTTGGGCTATGACTACTATACCTACGGCTACGGCTGGAGCTATCTCGACGTGACCATCGTGCCGAACGACGTGGACGGCAACTACATCAAGCCCGACAAGCTCTCGTATATCATCTGGACACGCGTCAACGGCGAGGAGAAGCCGCTCACGCTGAGCACCCACGACTATATGTATATCGATGACGATATGACCGAGATTCCCTATGGCTTCACGGAGGAGTGGGACATCTATGCCCAGGGCACGCTGCAGGAGCTCTACCTGTATGTCATCGGCTTCGAGGCCATCGGCGTGCAGACCGTCTATCGCGGCGGCGGCGAGGAGCATCGCTCGGAGATCACCTGGACCGACGTCTGGGGCACGGGCTCCGAGATACAGCCCGACGCTGCCACGCCCGACTATCCTGAGGTCGACCCGTCGGATGTGGGCGGCAGCATCAGCTATGGTGCCTACACGGGCAATGAGAGCCGCGTGACCTTCGGCGATTGGAAGCCGCAGACCTACGACGTGGCCATGAAGGTGGAGGATGCCGCCATCGTCGGCTCCTACATCGAGAGCGTCACCTTCAACCTGCGCACCATCGCCGGACTGTCGAACCTCAAGGTGTGGCTGTCGAGCCAGCTGCGCGTCGAGGACGGCCAGAACGTGCCTGACCTGGTCAGCGTGCCCGTTGACATGCCTACACGCACGGGCGACGTCACCGTCACCCTGCCCAAGCCTTACATCATTCCTGAGGAGGGCGTCTACGTGGGTTACTCGTTCGACCTCTCTGAGTCGGCTTACTCTGAGCGCAACATGCCCATCACTATCGTCAGCGAGGTGAAGCCCAGCGGACTCTTTGTCCACTCGACGGGCGGCATCATGAAGTGGCTCGACTTCTCTGAAATAGTCGGCGGCTCGGCCTGCATCAACGTCACGCTGGGCGGCAGCCAGGTGAAGCTGAACGCCGTCGCTCCCGTCGACGGACAGACGGTCTACGTGAAGGCTGGTGAACAGGCTACGGCCACCATCGACTTCGTCAACCACGGCTCTGAGGGCATCAAGTCGCTCGACGTCGAGTACGACTTCAACGGACTGACACAGCGTCAGCACATCACGCCCGAGAGCCCCGTCAAGGGCTTCTTCGGCCTGACCTATACGTACACGCTCTCGCTGCCCATCGTCAACAACGCCGGCACGTATGAGCTGGGCGTGAAGGTGGTCAAGGTGAACGGCGTCGACAATGAGGAGGAGGCAGCTCCGGCTTCGACCGACATCGTCGTGGTCAACTCGATGCCTAAGCACCGCGCCCTGCTCGAGGAGTACACCGGCACGTGGTGCGGTTGGTGCACCCGCGGCTTCGTCGCCCTGGAGCTGCTCAAGGAGCTCTATCCCAACGACTATGTCTGCGTGAGCTATCACAACGGCGACCCGATGGAGATCACCAGCTACTATCCCTCTGAGGTGGCCGGATTCCCCTCGGCATGGGTGGACCGCGGCATCGAGGTCGATCCCTTCAACGGTCTTGAGGAGGAGGGATTCCACGTCACTGACGTGCTCGACTGGCGTAACTCGATGTTCGGCATGGCCGACATCTCGGCTGCAGCCACGCTGAACGAGGAGGCCAACACGGTCGACGTCGAGGCCAGCGTCGTCTTCCCCTTCGACGCTGACGACGCCCAGTTCGCTCTGGAGTATATCCTCGTCGAGGACGGACTGACGGGCGAGGGCAGCGACTGGACCCAGCAGAACTACTATGCCGGCATGGATGCCGAGGAGGAGTTGGCTGAGTTCACCAGCGGTGAGAGCAGCATCAAGGGCCTGGTGTTCAACGATGTGGTCGTCATGCAGTCGGAGCTCGGCGGCATCTTCGAGAGCCTGCCCACCGTGCTGCAGGCCGATGCTCCCGTGAGCCATGCCTACAGCTTCGAGCTCGACTATGCCATGAACACGTCGTTTGAGCCCATCATCCAGGATGTCAACCAGCTGTCGGTCGTCGCTCTGATCGTCAACACGGCGACGGGCGAGGTGTGCAACGCCATCCGCGTGCCAGTCACGACGGGCGGTGACGCAACGGCCATCCAGACCGTCGGCGGTCAGGGCCGCACGGTCAGCAGCGTACAGTACTTCGACCTCAGCGGTCGCCAGCTGAGCAGCCGCGCCAAGGGTGCCGGCATCGTCCGCATCAACTATGCCGACGGCACCAGCCGCACGATGAAGGTCATGAAGTGATCACGACTGAGCGATCAACAAAAAAAAGCGGGAGCCCCAAGTACAGGGGCTCCCGCCTTTTTTTAGTCGTCATAGCGGCGGATTCATTGTCCGCCGAGCAGGGCGAAGTAGTCGATGACGTCGTCCCACGTCTTGAACTGGTCGCTGCCGAATGCCAGCCGCGTGGCCAGCTCGGAGTGGGAGTCCTGGCGCTCGATGAGGTAGTCGCCGTAGAGCAGGTGGCGCTGGTTGGTGAATATGGTGTGGCCCCAGGCCGGCACGTTGACGTATTCGTAGAGCCAGGGGAGGAGCCCACCCCCTTCCCCTCCCGAGGGGAGGAACCCACCCCCTTCCCCTCCCCAAGGGAGGGGGGATTGGTTAGATTGTGTAGGATGGGGCGAGGGGGCCGGACAGACGAAATAGACCTGATAGCGCTCGATGAGGAAGCGCACGGCTTTCTGGAACGACGGGGCCGGCAGAACTGACTGACTCTCCCCTCCCTTTGGGAGGGGTAGGGGGTGGGCGGTCGGGTGGGCTGTTGTCTGGGCCGGCAGCCCCGCCTCTATACCTATATATATAATAGGGCGCTCGCGACCCTCCTGACGGTCGTCGATCCAGCGGATGACGGGCACGACGGCGTGCATGAACGAGTGGTCGTCCATGCGGTGCTCGCCGTGGAAACGGATGGCCTGCGGGTAGTGCTCGTGGAACAGGTCGAACGTGTCGACCGTCGTGTCCTGGTCGCCGAAGAGGCCGTAGACGCGGTGGCGGTCGTCGTCGTCGAGGGCCTCGAACCGCTGCTCTGACACCTGGCGGTATTCTTTCACGAGGGCCTTGTCGACATAGAAGGTCTGCACACCGTCCTGACGGGGATTCTGGAAGGTCTGCGTGCCGGTCATGCCGTGGGCCTGCATCGTGTCGGCAATCTGCAGGGCGGGGTTGATGCAGATGCGGTCGAAGCCGCGCAGCTGCTCGGTGTACATGCCGCCCATGGACGTGCCGATGATGAGGTCGGGCTGCTCGTCCTGACAGAGCTGGCGAAGCAGGCTGAGGGCCTCGGCGGGATGGACGGGCAGGTCGGGGGCCACGACGCGTGCCGAGGGAAACACCGTGCGCATGCGGGTCACCGTGCCTGACTGTCCACTCGACCCGAAGCCATGGACGTACATGATCGTTTTCCCCTTCATGAGCTCGGGGAATTGCTTGACGTATTGATTCTCCATAAGTGGCGGCAAAGTTACGTATATTTTCCCAAATGGCCAAGAAAATGAATAGAATACTTGATTTATATCAATAATTCGGCCGAATCGTAATAAAAAAGATGATAAAACTTGCGGATTGTAAGAAAAGGTCGTACCTTTGCATCGTGTTTTTCATAGTATTAGATTTAAGGTTAACAAAGGTTGGGTCACGGCGGTGACCCTTTTTTTGTGTCTCGAAATGATGTTTTTTGTAATAAAATGAAACTTTTCTCGCCGAAAATGATGGTCGGTATTGATTTTTTTTGTATATTTGCCATCGAAATAAAAGGGAACAGTCGTATAACTTAACTTTATATTATTTACAAAAAACAAAACAAAGCGTTATGAAAAAGTATTTAGCAGAAATGGTAGGTACGTTCGTACTTACGTTCTTGGGTTGCGGCGCAGCCGTCGCCCTGGGTTGCGGATCTGACACGGCCTCAATCGTCGGCACGGCCATTGCATTCGGTCTCTCGGTGGTGGCCATGGCCTACACCATTGGCGGCATTAGCGGGTGCCACATCAATCCGGCCATCACGCTGGGCTGCTTCCTGACGGGTCGTATGAATGCCAAGGACTGTGGCATGTACATGCTGTTCCAGGTCATCGGTGCCATCTTGGCTGCTGCCTGTCTGGCTCTGATCGTCTCGACGGCCGGCGAGGGCGCTGTCATCACAACGTCGACGGGTGCCAATGCCTGCTCGTATGGTGTGACCAACGGTCTCATCGTTGAGATTGTGCTGACGGCTCTGTTCGTGCTCGTGGTGCTTGGTGCCACGTCGAAGACCAACGGTGCCACCAACAACTTCGCTGGTCTGGCCATCGGTCTGAGCCTGATCCTGATCCACCTTGTCGGCATCCACTTCACGGGCACGTCGGTCAACCCTGCCCGCAGCATCGGCCCCGCCCTGTTCCAGGGTGGTCAGGCTCTGAGCGAGCTCTGGGTCTTCATCGTCGGTCCGCTGGTGGGTGGCGCCTGCGCTGCCGGTATCTGGAAGTGCATCCATCCCTGCAAGGACGAGAAGTAAGTCTTTTTAAGATTATAAATGAAAGGTGAAAGATATGATTAGTTCCTCAGGCAGAAGAACTAATCATATCTTTCATCTTACACCTTTCATTTGCTCCCCCTGTCAGGCGGTAGCAAATTTTTCACTTTTCACTCTTCACTTTTCCCTTAATGTGATATGAGGTTCATGAATTCCTGGCGCGTCTTGGCCTGATTGAAGGCACCGCTGAATTCGCTGGTCGTGGTGATGCTGTTCTGCTTCTCCACACCGCGCATCTGCATGCACATGTGCTTAGCCTCGACGACGACCATGACGCCCAAGGGATGGAGGGTCTCGTCGATGCACTGGCGTATCTGCATCGTCATGCGCTCCTGCACCTGCAGGCGGTGGCTGAAGATGTCGACCACGCGGGCTATCTTGCTGAGGCCGGTGATGTAGCCGTTGGGGATGTAGGCCACGTGCACCTTGCCATAGAAGGGCAGCATGTGGTGCTCGCAGAGCGAGAAGAAGTCGATGTCCTTGACGATGACCATGTGGTTGTAGTCTTCCTTGAACAGGGCGCCGAGGAGCACCGCGTGGGCATCCTCGTCGTAGCCGCGTGTGAGCACCTGCATGGCTTTGGCCACGCGCATGGGTGTCTTGAGCAGTCCTTCGCGGGTGGGGTCTTCGCCGAGCAGTTCGAGGACGCGGTGATAGTGTTGTGCCAGTTCTTCAGTGATTGGGGTAACTTCAAGGTTGGGTGTCATGCTGATACGGTGTAATTCTTAATAGGGAACGGTGATCTTTCCTTTGACGATGGTGGCTGAGCTGTAGCCCAGGCTGCGCAGCTCCTTGAGCATGCGGCGGGCCTCCTCGTAGGTGGGATAGTTGCCCACGCGGCAGATCCATCTGGGGTTGTAGAAATGGGTGTAGACGGCTTCAGTCGGGAAGAGCGTGCGGATGGCATTGGCCGTCTGTTCAGCCTTCTGGCGGTCGGAGCGTGTGTTGCCGCCGGCAAAGGCCTGTACGCGATAGCCCATCACCTTGCGTGTGCGGTGTGGGATCGTCTGAGCTACTTCGAGTGTGTCTTTCTCTGGTGCTGATGAGGCGGTGTTGGCAGGAGTCGTGTTGTTGTTCTGAGCCGCGGACTTATCGGTCTGCTTCTCCTGCTGTTTCTCCTGTTTCTCCTGCTTCTCCTGTTGTTTCTGTTGGGGCGCAGCCTCGGTCTTCTTCGTCGGACTGACGGGTGCGTTGACCAGGTCGTCGATCTCCTTTGACTGGTGGATGGTCACGGTGCCTTCACCTTTCGCCGTCTGTTGGATGCGCTGGGTGAAGGTCTGTGCCCCTGCGAAACTGACGTAGAGTGAACAGTGAATAGCGAATAGCGAAAACAGCACTATCCATCTGCTCTGCCACAGGGCATTCGTCTTGCATTTGGTTCTATTCTTCATTGTCATGTCGTCACTATTAACTATTCTCTGTTCACTTTTAATTATTCACTTTTCACTTCCTTACTTCTTCCAGGCGTCGATGATGCCCTTGAAGTCAGCACACTTCAGCGAGGCGCCGCCGATGAGGCCGCCGTCGATGTCGGGCTTGGCGAACAGCTCGGGAGCATTCGAAGCCTTGCACGAACCGCCGTAGAGGATGGTGGTGTCGTCGGCTACGGCCTGACCGTACTTCTCGGCGATGATCGAACGGATGTAGGCGTGGATCTCCTCAGCCTGTTCAGCCGTGGCGGTCTTGCCCGTACCAATGGCCCAGATGGGCTCGTAGGCGATGACGATCTTGCGGAAGTCCTCCTCGGGGAGGTTGAAGACGCTGCCCTCGAGCTCAGCCTTCACCACCTCGTTCTGCTTGCCGGCCTCGCGCTCAGCCAGGCTCTCGCCGATGCAGAAGATGACCTTCAGGCCGTTCTTCTGTGCCAGCAGCACCTTCTCGCGCAGGATCTCGGGCGTCTCCTTGTAGTATTCGCGGCGCTCGGAGTGACCCAGAATGACATACTGTGCACCGGTCGACTTCACCATCTCGGCGCTCACCTCACCCGTGAAGGCACCCTTCTCCTTGTCGGCGCAGTTCTCGGCTCCCAGTCCGATGATGTCCTGGTCAAGGAACTGTGCGATCGAAGCGAGGTGAATGAACGGGGTGCAGATGACGACGCCGCAGTTGGGCTTGTCGGCCTTGAGTGTCTCGTTGAGCTCCTTTGCCAGAGCGATACCATCCTGGAGATTCATGTTCATCTTCCAGTTACCTGCTACAATTTTCTTTCTCATTTTTACCTTAATTGTTTTGTTGTGGGTTATTATTATGATTCGATTCTTCTTGTTGTTGAGTCTTCTTGGGACGACGGCGCAGCCATCTGGTCCAGGCCCAGGTGCGGTCGGCCACAACGAGCAGGGCCAGGGGCAGCACAAACCAGAGCAGCAGTCGGGCGATGCGGCGGGCCGCCGTGTCGTCAGGCTGTTGTCCGATGCTGAGGCGGTCGAGCGGGTCGGAGATCATCGAGAGGACGGTCGGCAGCCTGTTGTGACTCCATTTCTGGATGATGACGCCGTCCTTCAGGAGCAGCAGTCCGGGGTTCGAGCGTATGATGGTCTTCAGCACGATCTCGTCGGTCTGGCAGAAGGGATATTCTGCTCCCGTCATCTCCTGCCATCGGTTGATGCCCTTCGGTCCGCTCGCTGTCAGACAGTAGAACGGATAGTGGAAGACCTCGCTGTATTCGTAGATCTCGTTGATCTGGTCGAAGTGGGCGTCGTTGGCCTGCTCGAGATGAGGCGACACGAGCAGGAAGGTGTAGCCCTCGTCCGTCAGCACCGTCTCGGTGACGTCCTCGCCCGTGTCGGTGCGCTCCAGAAAGAGGTCGGCGTAGGGCAGGTCCTCGCCTTCCCAGGTGCGTTGCCATCCGTCGCGCAGGTCGGTGCCCACCTTGTAGGGGCGGAAGTCGAGCTGTGGCAGGTCGTAGAGGCTCCAGCCCGCGATGGCCAGGACGAAGAGGATGGTGTAGTTGATCACGATCCACTGGTTCGACTCGCTGACGAAGCGGAACATCTGTTTGGGCCACAGGGCGACGATGACGGCGGCCGCGAGCAGCACGACATTCTTCCAGAACGTCTGCCAGTTGGTGAGCACCACGGCGTCGCCGAAGCATCCGCAGTCGTGGATCGGGTCGGCCAGTGCGAGCCATAGCGTCAGCGGCGTCATGACGAGCATGATGACGAGCACCAGCCGCGATGTCAGCCGGCGCTGGATAGCGAAGAGCATGAACACGCCCAGCGAGAACTCCAGGGCAGCCAACGCCACGGCCACCAGCAGACTGGCGATGTCGGGCAACATCTGGCCGAGGTGCATCGCCGTGAGGTAGTCGTCAATCTTATACTGTGTGCCCATCGGGTCGAAAGCCTTGACGAATCCTGAGAAAATCAGGACGACGGCCAGCAACAGGCGACAGATGTTGACGCAGACTTTCTTCATGCTTCTTTATTCAGTTTGATGAGGGCGAACACCGAGTAGTTGATGATGTCCATCAGGTTGGCGTCGATGCCCTCGCTGACGAGCGTCTCGCCGCTCAGGTTCTCAATCTCCTTAATCCGCTCGATCTTGGTCAGGATCAGGTCGGTGTACGAACTGACGCGCATGCCGCGCCACGCCTCGTCGTAGTCGTGGTTCTTGCGCTTCATCAGCTCCAGAGCCTCGTGGGCATAGCGGTCGTAGAGCGTCATGGCCTGGCGGTTGTCGATGTCGACCGAATCGGCAAAACCTAGCTCCAGCTGGATGAGCCCCACGATGCCGTAGTTGATGAGTCCGACGAACTCGGGCCTGATGCCCTCGCCGACGAGCGACTCCTTCTTGATCTCGAGCGAGCGGATGCGCTTGGCCTTGATGAAGAGCTGGTCGGTCAGCGACGACGGCCTCAGGATGCGCCACGATGCGCGGTAGTCGTGCAGTTTCTTCTCGAACAGCCCGCGACATTCGCCGATGGCTTCCTCAAACTGAGCGTTGGTCTTTTCGAATTTGTCCATAACTGGCTGCAAAGGTACGAAATAATTATGAATTACGCGCGACGAATTAAGAATTATTTCGTTTTCTGCATGCGGATGTACTTAATCTTGGCTCCTAACGTCTGCCATTCGGCCTGGAGCGAGTCGCGGCGGGCGCGCAACTGGTTCAGCCGCACCACCTCGGGCGACCGCCCGTCGAGCTTCGTGGCGTGCTCCATGACCCACTGGTGCTGGGCGTCATGGTCGCGTCTGACCGCTTCCAGGGCGCTGTCGACCTCCGCCAGCCGCTGTTGCGCTTCGGCCAAGGCGGAGTCCTGCTTGTGCGTGAGTGCTGCCCGTCGGGCCTCGATCTCGTCACGTCGTGAGTGGTTGCCGCAGGCCGTTATCACGGCCACGACGGCGAGTGATAGTATCATTTGTTTCATATCCGCTTGCAAAATTACAAAATAAATGTGAATAGTCGGCCGAATATTCTGATTTATTTTGTACCTTTGTGGCCTGTAATTGATTTATCTTGGATGAAATTATATACTGACGACGAACTGGCAGTCATTCTTGACAAGCCAATTTTTCACCAGATAGGACGCGTGGCCGACGAGCTGGGTGTGGAGTGCTACGTGGTGGGCGGTTATGTGCGCGACATCTTCCTCGAGCGCCCCAGCAATGACATCGACGTGGTGGTCGTGGGCAGCGGCATCGAAGTGGCCAGGCGGCTGAAGGATCAGCTCGGGCGGAGGGCCCACCTGAGCGTGTTTAAGAATTTCGGCACGGCACAAGTGAAGATGGGCGACCTCGAAGTGGAATTCGTCGGTGCCCGCCGCGAGAGCTACAGCCACGACTCGCGCAAGCCCATCGTCGAGGACGGCACGCTGGAGGACGACCAGAACCGGCGCGACTTCACCATCAACGCGATGGCCATCTGCCTCAACGAGGGGCGCTTCGGCGAGCTCGTCGACCCCTTCAACGGACTGGCCGACCTCGAGGACGGCATCATCGCCACGCCCCTCGACCCCGAGGTAACGTTCAGCGACGACCCGCTGCGCATGATGCGCTGCATCCGTTTCGCCACGCAGCTCAACTTCCAGATCGAGCCCGAGACCTTCGAGGCCCTCGAGCGCATGGCCGACCGCATCAAGATTGTCAGCGGCGAGCGCATTGAGGTGGAGCTCAACAAGATCATCATGGCCCCACATCCCAGCAAGGGCTTCGTCGACCTGCAGCGCTCCGGCCTGCTCGGCATCATCCTGCCCGAGCTCGCGGCCCTCGACATCGTGGAGCAGAAGAACGGCCGGGCCCACAAGAACAACTTCTATCACACGCTGGAGGTGCTGGAGAATGTCGCGGCCCCCTCCAACCTCCCCCCACTGGGGGAGGCTTCTTCCGCTGAGGTACATGGCGCAGCAGCCTCCCCCAGTGGGGGGAGGATGGAGGGGCCTTGGCTCCGCTGGGCCGCCCTGCTCCACGACATCGGCAAGACGAAGACGAAGCGATGGGACCCGCTGGTGGGCTGGACCTTCCATAACCATAATTATATAGGGGCGAAGATGGTGCCCCAGATCTTCCGACGCCTCAAACTGCCCATGGGACAGGAGATGCGCTACGTCGAGAAGCTCGTAGACCTGCACATGCGGCCGCAGGCCATCGCCGACAACGAGGTGACCGACTCGGCCGTGCGGCGCCTGCTCAACGACGCGGGCGACGACATCGACGACCTGATGACGCTCTGCGAGGCCGACATCACGTCGAAGAATGAGGTGAAGAAGAAGGTGTTTCTCGAGAACTTCCGCATGGTGCGCGAGAAGCTGGCCGACCTCGTCGAGAAGGATTACAAGCGACTGCTGCAGCCCTGCATCGACGGCAACGAGATCATGGCGCTGTTCGGACTGAAGCCCTCGCGCGAGGTGGGCACGCTGAAGCAATGCCTGAAGGACGCCGTGCTCGACAACCGCGTCGAGAACGAGCGCGAGCCGCTCATGGCCCTGCTTATGGAGAAGGCCCGTTCCATGGGCCTCACCCCCGTAGCCCAAAGTTAATAGTTCATTGTACATTATTCATTGTTCATGATGTTACGTTTCGCACTCTTCGGCAATGTCTACAGCCAGGAAGGCCCCGCGGTGGCCGGACGGTTGCTGCAGGCCCTCTTCCAGAGGGGGGCGCGGGTGACGGCCGACCGCGACTACTTCGACTTCCTGCGACGGTCGGGCCTGACCGCCGACGGGCGTCTGACGCCCTTCGAGGGCGACGACTTCGAGGCTGACTTTGCCCTGTCGTTAGGTGGCGACGGCACGCTGCTCAGGACGGCCAGCCGCATCGGACGCCGCCAGACGCCCATCGTCGGCGTCAACATGGGTCGGCTGGGCTTCCTGGCAGACGTCAGTCCCGGGGAGGTGGAGACGCTGGTCGACAGCCTCTACAGCGGCGACTACTCCATCGACAGCCGTGCCCTGCTGTGCGTTCTCCTGCCCGGCGGACCGCTCCACGCCCTGAACGACGTGGCCATCCTGAAGCGCGACTCGGCCTCGATGATTGCCGTCGAGGCCCGCATCGACGGCGAATACCTGACGACCTATCAGGCCGATGGTCTCATCGTCTCGACGCCGACGGGCTCCACGGCCTACTCGCTCTCTAACGGCGGTCCCATCATCGTGCCGCAGACGGGCGTCATGGTCATGACGGCCGTGGCGCCGCACTCACTCAACATCCGGCCCATCGTCATGCCCGACACGGCCTCTGTCGAGCTGACGGTCCACAGCCGCAGCCACTCGTTCCTCGTCGCCGTCGACGGTCGCAGCCACTCGCTGCCCGAGGGCACCACACTGCGTGTCGGCCGCGCCGACTATGTGGCGCGCATCGTCAAACGTCCCGGGACACGCTATTTCTCCACGCTGCGCGAGAAGATGATGTGGGGCGCCGACGGCCGTACCTGAGACAACGGACCTATTCTAACAACGAATTAAAACGAATTGAACGAATTTTTTCGACAACGAATTAAAACGAATTAAACGAATTTTTTAAACAACGAATTAAGACGAATTAAACGAATTTATTCGACAACGAATTAAACGAATGATTCGTGAAATAGAAATTAATTCGTGAAATAAAAATTAATTAGTGAAATAAATAATAATTAGTGAAATAAATAATAATTCGTGTCAATTCGTGTAATTCGTCTTAATTCGTTGTTATAAAAACATTCGAGTAAAAAAGAAAGGAATATGAACTGGAAAGAGCTGTTGCGGCGACATGAGAGCAAGTATAAGGCCGGCCAGATTGCCCGTTGGCTGTGGGCAGCCTGGCGCGGCAACCGTCTGCAGGCCGGGCTGAACGCCACGGTCGGCATCCTCGGCGTCGTGCTGTCGCTGCTGACGGTGTGGGCCATGCAGCGCGCCATGGACATCGCCCAGGGGGTGCGCGAGGGCAGTCTCTACGGAGCCGTGGGCGTGATGGCCCTTATCATCCTCTGCGAGTTCGCCGTGGGCATCTCGCGCGTCTGGATCAAGAACATCCTTGGCGTCAGGGCCCAGAACCGCATGCAGCAGCAGATGCTGGCCCGGCTGTTGCGGTCGGAGTGGCGCGGCCGCGAGGCGATGCACTCGGGCGACGTCATCAACCGCCTCGAGCAGGACGTCCGTCAGGTGGTCGACTTCCTCACCGAGACGCTGCCGTCGGTCGTCTCCACGCTGCTCATGTTCGTCGGCGCCTTCTGCTATCTGATGCAGATGGACACGTGGCTGGCCGTCGTCACCGTCGGCATCCTGCCCGTCTTCCTCGTCCTCAGCCGCTACTACGTGTCGCAGATGCGCCGTCTGAGCCGTAGCGTCCGCCAGACCGACAGTCATATCCAGAGCATCCTGACCGAGACGATGCAGCACCGTATGCTCGTCAAGACGATGGAGGCCGACGAACAGATGCTCGACCGCCTCGACTCTTCGCAGGCTGAGCTCCGCTCGCGCGTCAAGGAGCGCACGGCCTTCAGTGTGCTGAGTCACCTCGTGCTCAACACGGGGTTCTCCGTCGGCTACCTCGTCGCCTTCCTCTGGGGCGCCCTCCGACTGAGCCGCGGCACACTGACCTTCGGCGGCATGACGGCCTTCCTGCAGCTCGTCTATCGCATCCAGGGGCCGGCACGCGACCTGACGCGCCTGGCGCCGGCCTTCGTCGGTGTCTTCACCGCTGCCGAGCGCCTCATGGAGCTCGAGGAGATCCCCGAGGAGGAGCAGGGCGAGCCGCAGATGCTGCCCGCGCCCTGTGGCATCCGCTTCAGTCACGTCAGCTTCAACTATGGTGCTGAGGGACAGGAGGCCACACTCACCGACGCCAACTACGACTTCCGTCCCGGCACGTGCACCGCCATCCTCGGACAGACCGGCTCGGGCAAGACCACCCTCATCCGCCTCCTGCTGGCGTTGATCAGGCCGCAGGAGGGGGAAATATCGTTGTACTCGAGTGTAGAACGTAGAGTGCAGAGTGTAGAGTTTGCTGCCGCCCAGCAGGATGATTCTGCAGCGGTAGCAAACTCTACACTCTACACTCTACACTCTACCCCCCTCTCCCCCCTCCACCGCTGCAACTTCGTCTACGTGCCGCAGGGCAACACGCTGCTCAGCGGGACGCTGCGCGACAACCTGCTTCTCGGCAATCCCGAGGCGACCGACGACGAGATGGTGGCGGCGCTGCGCATGGCGTGCGCCGACTTTGTCTTCGACTTGCCGCAGGGGCTCGACACGGTCTTCGCCGAGCAGGGTGGGGGACTCTCCGAAGGGCAGGCGCAGCGCATCGCCATCGCCCGTGCCCTGCTCCGCCCCGGCAGTATCATGCTCCTCGACGAGGCGACCTCGGCGCTGGATGCCGACACGGAGCGCACGCTGCTCCACAACCTGCTCAGCGACCAGCAGCGCACGGTCATCTTCGTCACCCACCGCGAGGCTGTCGTCGGCTATTGTGATCAGGTGATTGATCTAGGAAACAGGTAATATTGTCACTTTATTTTACATTTCGCGAACTTTCTTCAAAAAAGCGGCACTTCTCGGGCAGAGAAGTGCCGCTTTTTGATGCGAAAAGCACCGCTTCTTTGATTGAAAAGCACCGCTTCTTGTTTAACGAATTCGCAAGGTACTGAAAATGAATAGATTGTGAAATTGTCGCAACGCATTGTCAAATTACTTTACAAAATATTATTGTGCGCTTATTCTCGTCTTTCATTCCAAGTGTTAAATTATAGTTAAATTTTGATGTTTTTCCTTCAATTGTTTGGTGGATTGCCAGAAAAGTCATACTTTTGCAGTGTACTATTAAGGTAGTACACCAAAAATCTCTTTAAATATAATAATGATATGATTGACATTCAGAACATCACCTTCCGCTATCCGGGCCAGTCAGTGCCCGTCTTCAGCGACTTCTCGCTCCGGCTCAGTGAGAACCGCATCTACGGACTGCTCGGCAAGAACGGCACGGGCAAGTCGACCCTGCTCTACCTCATCGCCGGTCTGCTCCGCCCGCAGTCCGGTTCGGTGAATTGCGACACTGTCGCAATTGACAGGACGGGAGCCGCTGCGCCCGACGGCCCCGCTGCGGCCTCCCCTGCCCACCGCCGCGAGGCCGGCATGCTCCGCGACCTCTTCGTCGTGACCGAGGAGTTCGACCTGCCCGCCATGACGCTCGAGGCCTATGTCCGCCTCGTCGCGCCCTTCTATCCCCGCTTCAGCCGTGAGGTGCTGCAGGGCTGTCTCGACGACTTCGAGCTGCCGCTGTCGCTCCGTCTCAACGCCCTGTCGATGGGCCAGAAGAAGAAGGTCTACATGAGCATCGCCCTCGCCGCCCGCACGCCCCTGCTGCTCATGGACGAGCCCACCAACGGCCTCGACATCCCCTCGAAGTCGCAGTTCCGCCGCATCGTGGCCCGCAACATGGCTGACGACCAGACGCTCATCATCTCCACCCACCAGGTGCACGACGTGGAGCCCCTGCTCGACCACCTGCTCATTCTCTCCGACCGCGGTCTGCTGCTCAACGCCTCCGTCCAGGGCCTCACCGACCGCTACGCCTTCACCCTCCAGCCCGCCGGCGCCTCCCGTCCGTTGAACGGCACCTCCCGTCCGGTTAACGGCGGCATTGCCGCCGTTAACGCCGACAATGACGTCCTCTACGCCGAGCCCACCCTCCAGGGCAACGCCGTCATCACCCGCCGCCGCGAGTGCGACCCGGAGACGCCCCTCAACCTCGAACTCTTGTTTAACGCCGTAACGAAAGGACTCCTCAAATGAAAAACTTCAATCCCCAACGCTTTGCGCACATGCTGCGCTACACCTTTGTCACCTCGCGCCGCACGATGATCAACGGCGTGGTCGGCATGTTGCTGTGCTACCTCTTTATGTTTATCATGGCTAACCTCAACAATGTGATGATGATGTCTGTCGTTAATCAGACCCTGGCCATGAGCACCATCGCCACCATCATCTTCATCATGGTCTCCGCCGCCACGCTCTTCCGGGCCGAGGAGTCGAATCAGGGGCGCGCGGCCCTGATGCTGCTGCCCGCCACGAACCTCGAGAAGTTCCTCGCCCGCTGGGTCTGGCTCCTGGTCTTCACCCTCGCCGGCGTCCTGACGTTCGTCGTGGCCGACGGCCTGCACTATGCCTACCACTATGTGCTGGGCCATGAGGCCATCTCGGGCGTCGGCTGTCTGCTGAGCCTGACCGACGTCGTCTATGTCAGCGACCATCAGCGGATGACAAACCTTCTGTCGAATGCCGACATCTTCCTGGTTTTCACGGCCATCCATGCCTTCTGTCTTCTTGGCAGCACGCTGGTGCGGCGTAATGCCGTCGTCATCACGGCGGTTGTCCTCGGCGGCGGCCTGGCGGTCTATCTGTGGTTGCTTGAGAATGTCCTGAGATATCTCCCTCAAGAGCAGTTGCTGTGGGGCATCCTCGTCGTCGCCGCCGTCTGCATCGTCCTCTTCATCTGGCTGGCCTACCGCTCGTTCTGCCGCTGGCAGCTCATCACCCGTAAATACCTCAGCCTATGACCTTCACGAATGACAAGGCCATCTTCCTGCAGATGGCCGACCGCCTCTGCGACGAGATCCTGGCAGGCACGTATAAGGACGACGACCGCATCCCCTCGGTGCGCGAGTATGCCGTCATGCTCGAGGTGAACACGAACACGGCCGTCAAGGCCTACGAGCAGCTGGCCCGCGAGAACATCATCTATAACAAGCGCGGACTGGGCTATTACGTCACGCCCGGGGCCCGCGAGCAGATCCTCCGCGAGCGCCGCGAGCAGTTCCTCGACCGCACCCTCCCCGAGCTGTTCCGCCAGATGCAGCTCCTCGGCCTTGGCATCGAGAGCATCGTCGGCAAGTGGCAGCACCTGAACCGCTGATTGTCTAAAAATTAGACAAATTAATCTTATATTCCTTATTTCTTCGGAGAAAAGGGCGTGATGCTGCAACTTTATGTGTAACTTTGCCGTCAAACAGGCAAAAGCAAACGCGATGATACACTTAGAAGACGTCAACAAGACCTACTTCGGCGCTCAGCCGCTCCACGTGCTCAAGGGCATCACCCTCGACATCCGGGAGGGTGAGTTCGTCTCGATCATGGGCGCCTCCGGCTCGGGCAAGTCGACGCTGCTCAACATCCTGGGCATCCTCGACAACTACGACTCGGGGCGCTATGAGCTCGCCGGGGTGCTGATCAAGGACCTCTCGGAGCGCCGCGCCGCCGAATACCGCAACCGCATGATCGGCTTCATCTTCCAGTCGTTCAACCTCATCGGATTCAAGACGGCCGTCGAGAACGTAGAGCTGCCGCTGTTCTATCAGGGCGTCGCGCGACGCAAGCGCCACCAGCTGGCCCTCGACTACCTCGAGCGGCTGGGACTGCTCGACTGGGCCGACCATTATCCCAATGAGCTCAGCGGCGGACAGAAGCAGCGCGTAGCCATCGCCCGCGCCCTCATCACGCGCCCCAAGCTCATCCTCGCCGACGAGCCCACGGGCGCCCTCGACTCGAAGACGTCGGTCGAGGTGATGCAGTTGCTGAAGGAGCTCAACGCCGAGGAGCACATCACGCAGGTCATCGTCACCCACGACCCGACGGTGGCTGAGAAGACGAACCGCATCATACGCATCAAGGATGGAGTTATTGAATGAGATATGGCAGACGGCGCGCCGCAACAAGCTGCGCACGGGCCTGACGGGATTTGCCGTGGCCTGGGGCATCTTCATGCTCATCGTCCTGCTGGGTGCCGGCAACGGACTGATCAACGCGCAGATGAAGCAGTCGGACCGCTTCCTGTCGAACTCGATGATGGTGTTCGGCGGAATGACCACGAAGCCCTATAAGGGGCTGCAGGAGGGCCGCTACCTGCCGCTGAAGGACCGCGACATCGCCGCCACGCGCACCGACTTCCCCCAGACCGTCGACCACGTCGGGGCCGTCCTCTCGCAGTATGGACAGACCGTCTCCTACGGACAGCAGTATCTCTCCACCTCGCTGGTGGGCGTCTATCCCAACCACTTCCAGATCGAGAAGACGGAGATGCTCCATGGCCGCTTCATCAACGAGATCGACATGCGCGAGGAGCGTAAGGTCATCGTCCTGGGTAATAATCAGGCTAAGGAGCTGGCCCCCTCCAACCTCCCCCCATTGGGGGAGGCTTCCAGCGCTGAAGCATCGGGCGCAGCAGCCTCCCCCAATGGGGGGAGGTTGGTGGGGGCCTACGTCAAGGTGGGGGCTTTCGCCTTCCGTGTCGTCGGCATCTATAAGGAGCGCGAGAACGGTTCGGCCGACGCCTTCATCCCTTACACCACGCTGAAGACGATGTACGGCAAGGGCGACGACGCCGGGCGCATCGAGTTCACCTTCCACGGACTGGAGACCGAGCAGCAGAACGAGCAGTTCGAGCACAGCTACACGCAGCGCCTCGGGGCCAACCATCAGGTGGCGCCCGACGACGAGGATGCCTTCTGGCTCTGGAACCGCTACACGCAGTCGATGCAGATGCAGAAGGGCATCGGCATCATCCGCATGGCCCTCTGGATCGTCGGCCTGTTCACGCTTCTGAGTGGCATCGTCGGCGTCTCTAACATCATGCTCATCACCGTCCGCGAGCGCACCCATGAGTTCGGCATCCGCAAGGCCATCGGGGCCCGGCCGTGGAGCATCCTCAAGCTCATCATCACCGAGAGCATCATCATCACCACCATCTTCGGCTACGTCGGCATGCTCCTCGGCATTGCTGCCAACGAATACATGGACGCCACGCTGGGCCACACCAAGGTGGACGCCGGTCTCTTCAAGGCCACGATGTTCGTCGACCCCACCGTCGGCATCGACGTCTGCATCGAGGCCACCCTCGTCATGATCATCGCCGGCACCATCGCCGGTCTCATCCCCGCCATGAAGGCCGCCCGCATACGTCCCATTGAAGCCCTAAGAGCAGAATAGTCTGTAGTCAAAAGCCTGAAGTCAAAAATGCGTATAGATATCGACAACTACCGCGAAATCCTCGACACCCTGACCCGCAACAAGTCAAGGAGTTTCCTCACGGGCTTCGGCGTCTTCTGGGGCGTCTTCATGCTCGTGGCCCTCATCGGCGGCGGTCAGGGACTGAAGGAACTGCTGAACAGCAACTTCGAGGGCTTTGCCACCAACTCCGCCATGGTGTGGGCACAGTCGACGACCAAGGCCTACAAGGGCTTCCGCAAGGGCCGCTATTGGCACATGGACTATAAGGACGTCGGACGCCTGCGGCAGCGCATCCCCGAGCTTGATGTCGTCTCGCCCGTGCTGTTCTCCAACGGTGGCACGGCCTACTTCGGCGACCGCAAGTCGACGGTCGGCGTCAACGGGGTCGAGGCCGACTATCAGAAGGTCAACGAGCCCAAGATCTACTACGGCCGCTACCTCAACGACATGGACATCGCGCAGCGCCGCAAGGTCTGCGTCATCGGCAAGAAGACCTACAAGGAACTCTTCCCCGGCGGGGGCGATCCCTGCGGCAAGTTCATCCGCGTCGACTCCATCTACTATCAGGTCGTGGGTGTCGACTACAACACGACGGGCGGCATGTCGTTCGGCTCGGAGGCCGGCACGACGATGCTCCTGCCCATCACCCTGATGCAACAGACCTATAACCGCGGCACGTCGGTCGACATGATGGCCCTGACGGGGCGGCCCGGCGTGGTGATGTCGGAGCTGGCGCCCCGCATCCGCGAGACCATCGGGCGCGCCCATACCGTCGACCCGACCGACGAGCAGGGCATCATGGTGTTCAACACCGAGGTGCTGTTCCAGTTGCTCGACTCGCTCTTCCGCGGTGTCAACTTCCTCATCTGGCTCGTCGGACTGGGCACGCTCCTGGCCGGTGCCATCGGCGTCTCGAACATCATGATGGTCACCGTCCGCGAGCGCACCACCGAGATCGGCATACGGCGCGCTATCGGTGCCACCCCGCGCATGATCCTCTCGCAGATCATCTCCGAGAGCATCGTGCTCACCCTCGTGGCCGGCATGAGCGGCATCCTCTTTGCCGTCATGATCCTGCAGATGCTCGAACTGGGCAACACCGAGGACGGCATCGTCGCCGCCCACTTCCAGGTCGACTTCTGGACGGCCCTCCTCGCCGCCGTCGTCATCGCCCTGATGGGCGTCCTGGCCGGACTGGCCCCCGCTGCCCGCGCCATGAGCATCAAGCCCGTCGATGCCATGAGGGATGAATAAAATTGAAATCTCGAAATAACGAAATAACGTTATAACGGAATTTCGGAATATCGAAATAACGAAATAACGAGAAAACGAAAAGAAAACGGAATAACGAAGAAAAAGGAAATAAATCATGAAGAAGTATTTGAAAGTGTTTATCGCGGCATTGATTGCCCTGATCTTCATCGGGACCTTCGTGTTCCTCTGGCAGAAGAGCCGCCCCAAGGAGGTGACCTATCAGGAGTTCACGCCTGAGAAGAAGGACATCCGCATGACAACCGTCCTCACGGGCAAGATTGAGCCCCGCAACGAGGTGAACGTGAAACCGCAGATCTCGGGCATCATCACCGAACTGATGAAGGAGCCCGGACAGACGGTCACCGCAGGGGAGGTCATCGCCCGCGTGAAAGTCATCCCCGACATGGGACAGCTCTCCTCGGCCGAGAGCCGCGTCCGACTGTCGGCCATCAACCTGCAGCAGGCGGAGAAGGACTACGCCCGCCAGCTCTCGCTCCACGAACAGAAGCTGGTCAGCGACGAGGAGTTCGAGAAAACCCGCCAGCAGCTGCGCCAGGCGCAGGAGGAGAAGGCCGCGGCCGACGATGCCCTGCAGGTGGTGCGCGACGGTGTGTCTCGCTCGAACGCCTCCGCCTCGTCGACGCTCATCCGCTCGACCATCGCGGGCGTCATCCTCGACATCCCCGTCAAGGTGGGCAACTCGGTCATCAACTCCAACACGTTCAACGACGGCACGACCATCGCCACCGTGGCCAACATGCGCGACCTCATCTTCCGCGGCAACATCGACGAGACGGAGGTGGGACGCCTGCAGATCGGCGTGCCGATGAAGATCACCATCGGCGCCCTCCAGAACCTGCAGTTCGACGCCACGCTGGAATACATCTCGCCCAAGGCCACCGAGAGCAACGGTGCCAACCAGTTTGAGATCAAGGCCGCCGTCGCCGTGCCCTCCGAGGGCAACATCCGCTCGGGCTATTCGGCCAATGCCGAGATCGTGCTCGACGAGGCCCGCGGGGTGCTCAGCGTGCCCGAGAGCGCCATCGAGTTCAGCGGCGACTCCACCTTCGTCTACGTGCTGGCCGACACCGTCGGCAAGAGAACCTACACCCGCACCGCCGTCACGACGGGCCTGAGCGACGGCGTCAGCATCGAGATCCGGCAGGGGCTCACCAAGGACAAGAAGGTGCGCGGCCCGCAGATCATTACCGAAACCAACGACTAAGATCACCATGAACAGAATACTCACCGCCCTCGTCTGGTGTGCTGCGATGTCATCGCAGCCCCTGCAAGCCCAGCCCGCCCCCTGGTCGCTGCGACAGTGCTGCGACTACGCCGTGGCCCACAACATCGCCGTCAAACAGTATGAGAACCAGCGCCGCCAGCAGGAGCTGCGCCTCTCGACGGCCAAGAACTCGCGGCTGCCCGACCTCAACGGCTCTGCCGGACAGAACTTCTCCTTCGGCCGTGGACTGACGGCTCAGAACACGTACACGAACACCAACACATCGTCGACGTCGTTCTCCCTCGGCACCAGTGTCCCCCTGTTCACCGGCTTCCAGATTCCCAACACCATCCAGCTGAACCGCCTCAACCTCGAGGCGGCCACCAAGGACCTCGAGAAGGCCCGCAACGACATCCGCATGCAGGTGGCCCAGGCCTACGTCCAGATTCTCTACGACATGGAGATCTGCAGTGTGGCCCGCCGGCAGATCAGCATCGACTCGGCCCAGGTGGCCCGTCTGGAGGCCCTCCTCGAGGTGGGCCGCGTCAGCGAGGCCGACGTCTCGCAACAGCGCGCCACACTCGCCCAGAGCCAGCTCACGGCCACCCAGGCCGACAACAACCGCCAGCTGGCCCTGCTGACCCTCACTCAGCTCCTTGAGCTGGAGACGCCCGAGGGCTTCAGCATCCAGGTGCCCACCCGTCTGCCGGAAGAGACGCTGGCCGCGGCCGACGTCGTCTTTGCCGACGCCATCGCCGTCAAGCCCGAGGTGCAGGCCGAGCAGCTGCGCCTGCAGGCCACGGAGAACAGTCTGAAGATTGCCAAGTCGGGGCTCTACCCCACGCTGAGCTTCTCGGCCGGACTGGGCACCAACTACTACACCACCTCGGGCTTCAAGGCCGACGCCTTCGGCAAGCAGCTGCAGAACAACTTCAGCCAGTATCTGGGCTTGAACCTGAACATTCCCATCTTCAACCGTTTCCAGACGCGCAACCAGATCCGCGCGGCACGCATCGACCGCGAGAGCCAGCAGCTGGCGCTCGACAATGTGAAGAAGCAGCTCTATAAGGAGATTCAGCAGGCCTACTACAACACCGTGGCTGCTGAACAGAAACTGAAGAGCAGCGAGACGGCCCGTCAGGCCGGCGAGGAGGCCTTCCGGCTGATGACCGGCAAGTATGAGCAGGGCAAGGCCACCATCACGGAGTTCAATGAGGCCCGCAACAACTTCCTGAAGGCCCAGAGCGACCTGACCCAGGCCCGCTACGAATATCTTTATCAGACGGCTCTCCTCAAGTTCTATCGCGGCGAGGAGCTGAGCTTCTGAATAAAAAGTGGCGCTTCTCGAAGGTAATATAGGGGTATATTACTTTCGGAAAGCGCCGCTTCTCGTATATGAAAGTGCCGCTTCAAGTTCGTTGAAGCGGCACTTAGTCTTGTTGATGGAATTACTTCACGAGCACCTTCTTCACCGTGCCGTCGTGGCTGACGACGATGTTCAGGCCCGGCTGCATGCTCTGCATGCGCATGCCGTTGAGGTTGTAGACGCCCTCAAGCACCTTGGCGGCCACGTTGACATCGCTGATGCCGTTCTGGATGGCCTCCTGGTACTCAGCGTCGTACTGGGCTTTCAGCTCGGCCGACTTCTCGCCCTCGTTCAGGATGAACATGTTGTAGATCTGGACGCTGGAGCCGCCGCCAGCCTGGATGATGCGGACGTAGACCTCGTCGGACTCGTTGTAGCTGCGCGTGTACGACTTCCACAGACGCTTCACGGTCGAGGTGGCCATCTCGTCGCCCAGGTTCTCCCAGTTGACGCTGTCCTTCGACACCTGGATCTGCATGCGGCCCACGTTGTCGCCGCCGGCAGCCGTGCCGACGATGGTGACCACGTCGAACGGACCGGCCCACTTCACGCGGCTCTGGATGGCGCCCGTGCAGGGCTCGCCGCTCGTCTTGCCACCGAACTGGATGTCGTTGCTCGAGGGCGAGGCATACGACAGGAGGTCGCCGGCCGTCTCAGGATTGTAGCCCGAGTCGTTGCCCGGATCCTTGCCAACGGTGAGCACCTGGAAGATCATCACCTGACCCTTCGACTTCACTTCCCACGTGGCCTCCTCAGAGGGCACATAGTACTCATAGTCGCGCTCGGGATAGATGCTGATCTCGTCGCCCGTCTCAGGATCCACTTCGATGGTGGGCTCCTGCGTGCTGTCGTAGATGGTTGTGGCGTTCTTGCCCCATGAGAAGTAGTAGACGGTGCTGCCGCCGCCGTTCTGCCACTCGTCAGCGTTAGCGTCGAACACGCCGATCTGGTCCTGACGCACGACGACGTCCTTCACCACGATGCGGTCGCTGACGATCTCAGAGAACACCTGGCCGCCGGCCACGGCGAAGGCCGTGAGGTTGGTCGGCAGGGTGACGACGATGGGCTCCGTGTACTTCATCGACTTCGTCGTGTCGTTGCCCTCGGTGAAGTTGTACCACAGGTCGACGCCCTCGGTCTCGCAGCTGAGGCTCACCATGGTCTTGCCCTCCTGATAGTCCTTGGCCACGACGGGCATGGCCGGCTGCGTGAAGATCTCGGCCTTGGCCTCGGCCACGTCACTCAGCAGGTAGCCCTCGGCGATGGCCACAGCCTTGACGGTGGTCTCGGCCGTGACGTTGATGACGTCCGTGTAGAGGGTGCTTGCGGCGGTGGGCTCAGTGCCGTCGAGGGTGTAGAATATCTGCGGCTTGGGCAGCGAGCTCGAAGCCATCGACAGCGTGATGTTGGTGTTCAGGTTCTTGTACTCCAGGTTGATCTTCGGGGCGGGAGCCTGCTCGATGGCGCTCTTCGAGCCCTTGGCCATCTCGAGTGCGTTGAAGAGAATCTTCTGAGCGGCGGCCGACGTGCCGAAGGGCACGTAGATGTAGGCATTGTGATAGGGGTTGTGAGCGTGGATGGCGGCCACGGTCTCGTCGGAGCCGTCGATGGCGGGGATGGCGTCATCGGCGAAGTAGTCGCCCAGACGGACACCCTTGAACGACTCGACACCCAGGTCGACGATATACTGTCCCTCCACTTCATGCGCGATATAGTCCTCGTCGGCCACCAGGCCGGCGAACAGCTCGTGCTTGATGTTCGTGATCAGGGCCATGCTCATGCCTGACTCATAGGCCTCGCCGTAGCCCCATGCAGCATAGAGATCGGCGTTGAGGTTGACGACGGGCACGAAGGGCATAGCCTGGCGGAGCACCTCGACGGCAGCATTGTCAGCGGCCAGCTCGGGGCTGACGACGGTCACATGGTAGTCCTGCAGCTGCTCGGCCGTGACGGTGGCGGCATCGAGGGCCGTCACGTTGTAGCTCTCGTCGGCGGCGATGGTCTGATAGGCGGCCTCGCTCGTGGCGTCGCCGGAGGTCAGGTAGCCCACCTTCGTCTTGTTGGCGTTGGGATCGTCACCCTCGCCCACGATGATGTAGTAGATGTGGCAGCCGTTGGTCGTCTTGACAGTCATTGTGGCCACCTCGCCGTCAGTGCCGGTGAGCTCCCATTCGCACTCCGTGTAGTGGGTGGGGACGGGATTGCCGGCGGTGAGGGTCAGCGAACCCGTCGAGGCGGTCAGGCTGATACCGCGATCCTGTGAGTCGGAGTGCGACTCCACGCCGATCTTGATGGTCTGGTTCACCTCGGCCTGGAACGAGAAGGTCTCGTTCTTGCCGTTCAGCCAGATGTAGCTCGGGCCGAAGGGATGGCGGTGCTCGGGAGCATCGGCATACTTCTCCTCGTCGGTCTTCATCGTGCCGTTGTAGGTGATGACAAACTTCTTGGCAGCCGTAGCGCCGAGCTTCAGGCCCTCCAGCTCGGGGATGACCTTCTCGTTGCCGCCGTTGTGCGTGCAGGCATAGCCGTCGCCGTTCTTGAAGTCGCCGCTGGCGTTCCAGTAGTGGGCTTCGTCGGCCTTGGTGGCGTCGCTCTCATAGTTGCGCCAGTACTTCGTGTCGCCAAACTCCTCCTGGTCGCCCTTCAGGGCGTTGACGGTCTTGGCACTGAAACCCTCGCGGAAGTCCCATGTCTTCCTCAGGTTCTGGGCATCAGCCTGTCCTGCGCCGAGGACGAGTGCTAATGATGCAAGTGTAAAGAATCTTTTCATCTTACTGTTAGTTATTTAGTTAGTAATAAAGTTGTGTCTATCTAGTAGTAATGAGGTTTCGGCTGCTTAGTCGGCAATGAAGTTCCTGAGCGCAGAAAGCGCGCTGGTTGCGTGGCCGGTGGCGTTGTCAAAGAGCGAGGCGTTGTACCAGTTGTCGGTGACGCGCTTCGTCGACCAGTCGAGCCCGTACTCGTTGGCCTCGGGGAACCACCAGAAGAGGCCGTTCACCTGCTTGTGGCGCTTCAGCGTCTGGATCAGTTCGTCGGTGAACTGCTTCTGTCCGGCGTCGGTCAGGGCGTAGGCCGTGTCGTCGTCGCCCACCTTGTATTTGTAGCTGTGGCCCGTCTCGACGATCATGATATGCTTCTCGGGGAAGCTCGTCTCCAGTTGGCTCAGGGCCATGTTGAGTGTGCTGAGCGTGCCGTGGTAGTAGGGGTAGTAGGACAGTCCGATGATGTCGTAGTCGACGCCCCGCTGCCTCATCTGGTTGTAGAAGTTGCTGAGCACGCTCGCCTGCTTGACCCGCTCCGTGTGGAGCACGATCTTGGCCTGCGGGCACACCTCGCGGCAGGCCCGTCCCGCCTGTTTCAGCAGCGTGGCGAAGCGGTCCCAGCCGGCGTCGCTGCCCATGTAGCAGCGGTTGTCCTGCGTGTCACGCTTTCCCCACAACATGCCGTAGCTGATCTCGTTGCCCGTCTGGATGAAGTCGGGCGACGCGCCGGCGGCGTTCATCGCCTCAAGGCACTCGCGGGTGTAGGCGTAGATCTTCTGCGCCAGGGCCGCATCGTCCAGGCCGAGCCAGCTGTCGGGTGTCCACTGCTTCGAGGGGTCGGCCCACGTGTCGCTGTAGTGGAAGTCGAGCATCAGCAGCAGTCCGGCCGCCTTGATGCGCCGGCCGAGGCTGACCACATAGTCGAGGTCCTGACGGACGCCCTGGCCCTTCTCTGCCGCGGTGGCCTTCGAGGGGTCGACGAACAGCCGGACGCGCATGGCGTTCCATCCCTCTGTCTTCAGGAAGTCGATCACGTCGCTGATGGTCTTTCCGCCGTGGTCCTTATAGCCGGCCCCATGTGCCTCGTAGGTGGGCAGCAGCGAGATGTCGCCCCCGACGAACCGCAGTTCCGGCACGTGCATCGTGATGCTGTCGACGCTGGCCGTTGCCATGCCGTTGACGGTCGTGCCGTCTTGTGAAAAAGTCAGTTGGGTTGAGGTGGATGTGCGGCCTTCATCGCAGAGATAGAACGACTGGGCATGCATAGCAAGAGCCATGCAGGCCGCCAACAGTGCCGTCATGAATCGTTTCATTTCTCGTAGATCGTTAGTTTGTGGGGGCAAAGTTACACAAATAAATCATATATAAGAAACTTTGAACGTTAAAATTCTTTGGGGGAACGAAAAAAATGTGTACTTTTGCACTATGATGCGACCTAATCTGACCGCTCCGGCACCGCTCCTGCGCATTGCCGTGGCACTCGTCGGCGGCATTGTCGTCGGACGGGCTTTCACGTGTCCGCTGCTCTGGACCGTCCTGCTGCTGGCGGCCGTCGTCGGGGCGGCGCTGCTGGCCCGCCACCGGCCGCTGTTGCAGTCGCTGCTCATCTGCGCGGGTGTCTTCGTGCTGGGCATGGCCTCATGGAACTGGAGCAGCAGCGACGCCGACGAGCGTCGGGCCGGTCCCCTCGGCGAGTGGTTTCTCCAGCAGCGCGAGGTGTTGCTCAGCCGCTATCGTGCCGTGACGGGCGACGAGGCACAGTATGCCGTGCTGGCCGCGATGACGCTGGGCGACAAGTCGGCCCTGACGTCCGACCTGCGCGAGACCTACAGCATCACTGGCGCGTCGCATGTGCTGGCCCTCAGCGGACTCCACCTCGGCATCATCTACATGCTGCTCAGCGTGCTGATGCTGGGGCGACGGGGCTATGCCGTCACGCAGGTCGTCATCATCCTGAGCATCTGGGCCTTCGCCCTGCTCACAGGGCTGTCCACCAGCGTGGTCCGCGCGGCGACGATGCTGACCCTGTATGCGCTCTTCTCCATCGGCGACCGCGGTCGGTCGCCGCTCAACGTGCTGAGTTTCACGGCCATCGTGCTCCTGCTCCTGGACTGCCGGATGCTGTTCGACGTCGGCTTTCAGATGTCGTTCCTCTCCGTCCTCGCCATCCTGCTGTTCATGCCGCTGTTCGACCGCCTGGTGTCGTTTGACTATCTCATGCGCCATCCGCTCCTGCGCTGGGTCTATCGTCTCAGCGCCGTCTCCGTCGCGGCCCAGCTGGGCGTCGGGCCCCTCATCGCCTTCTATTTCCATCGGTTCTCCACCTATTTTCTCTTGTCCAATTTCGTGGTCATCCCCGCGGCCACGCTCATCCTCTACGGAGCACTGCTGACATTGCTCGTGCCGCCCGTTGGCGTGGCCCTGGCCTGGCTGGTGGGCGCGCTGAACAAGGCCTTAGGCTGGTTGTCGGCCCTGCCTTACGCCAGCATAGACCATCTGCAGCTGTCCCTTCTGCAGCTGCTGATGGTCTATGTCCTGGTGGCCTGCCTGTATGGCCTGCTCCGTTTCTTGATAACTCGTAGGAGAGAGGTCTGATCCTCATTTAGGCTTTATTTCGCGAGGTGTATCATTTGTGTACGGCCTTGTGTACAAGGTGTGAATCGCAAGACTTGCTCCGTCGACGCTAAATGCTTTCCTTTGCAGCATCAAAACGTTACGGTGTTAGAATGATGCTGCAGAATATGACGGTCAGTCGCTCACGCACGACTGAGTTCGATTTCTTGAAAGGACTACTCATCATCCTCGTGATTAGTTTCCATCTGGTCTATATAGGCGACTCCTATCCCTATGCCAAACGAGTCGTCTATACATTCCACATGCCCGCCTTCCTCCTGATGTCGGGGTATCTGATGAACATCTCTAAACCGTGGAGGCGTTTTGCCCGGACGATGCTGGGCTATGCCGTGCCCTATCTCGTGATGGAGGGCGCCTACGTCGTGATGGCTTCGCTGCTGCCCGTCAGGGAGCATGTCGATGAGCTGACCGTGAGCGTGTTTCTCGATAAGCTGCTCCTCCATCCGCTCGGACCCTATTGGTATCTTCAGACGCTCATCCTCTGTGGCAGCGCCTATGTAGCCGTGTTCCGTCTGGTGCCGATGAAGACCGTCTCGCGGCTCATCCTGCTGGTTGCCGTCTTTCAGTTGCTGGGCGTGCTGGGCCTGATGTCGTTCGGCTGTGCCGTCTATTTCCTCCTGGGGGCGGCCATCCGTCAGTCGGGCGTGCGATTCGGCGACATGTTCCGTCATTCGGCAGTCGCCGTGTTGCCGTTCGCCTTGTTGGCAGCCCAGCCTCGCCACCTGCAGATGGACACGACGGGAGGCATGCTGATGGTCTTCCTCGTGATGAACTGGACGTTCTTTGTCTATCGGCATATCGGCAAGGGCCTCCGCCGCCTGCTGACGTTCTTAGGTCGCCACACCATGCCGCTGTTTCTCTTCTCGCCCGTCTTCACCTTCCCCTGCCGACTGCTTCAGCCGTTCCTCGCCTTCGATCCCTCGGGGCTCGCTTTCTGGCTGGTGTCACTGATCATATGCATAGCGGGAAGCCTCGCGATCGACTGGTTGATGAGTCAGACCGGGGCTTCCCGCTATTTCTATGTGCGGACAGAGAACGGACGAGGGCTACATATAGCCCAGCCAGCGCAGGATGTCGTTGAGGTTGGCCACGACCATGAGCAGGATGACGATGCCGAAGCCGACGTACTCGGCGCGGATCATGAACTTCTCGGAGGGCTTGCGGCGCGTGATCATCTCATAGAGGAGGAACAGCACGTGGCCGCCGTCGAGGGCCGGGATGGGCAGAATGTTCATGAAGGCCAGGATGATCGACAGGAAGGCCGTCATCTCCCAGAAGCGGTGCCAGTCCCACGTTGAGGGGAAGAGGCTGCCGATGGCTCCGAAGCCGCCGAGCGACTTGGCGCCGTCGGCCGTGAAGACATACTTCAAGTCGTCGACGTAGGAGGCCAGCACGTGCCAGCCGTACCTGATGCCGGCCGGGAAGCTCTCGAAGAAACCATATTCGCGCGTGACGGGCTCGTAGATCTGCTTGGGCACGAAGCCCAGCTTGAGGTCCTCAGTCAGCTCCACCTCGAGTGTGTCAGGCTGACCGCCACGGGCATAGACCAGCCGCACGCAGCGGATAGCCGAGCTGTCCTGGACGGTGGTGGCTGCGGCCAGCACGTCGCCCAGACGGGCCAGCTCGTCGGTCAGCTGTCCGAACGAGCTGATGTTCTTGTCGCCGATGGCCAGCAGACTGTCGCCCCGCTGCAGTCCGATCTGTGCGGCGGGCATGTCGGGCAGCACGCTGTCGACGACGGCCGGCATCATGATGCGGGCGAAGATAGGCTCCGTCTTGAGCATGTCGAGCAGGTTGAGGTCGCCGGGCAGGCTCAGCTCCACCTCCTTGCCCTGGCGCACGACGGTGACCGTCTTTGCCTCAGAGAGCTGGCGGAACATGTCGGCGCCAAACTTCTTCAGCTCGCCGCGGTCGGTACGGAGCAGCACGTCGCCGTCCTGGAATCCCAGGGCCTTGGCCTCCTGGTTGAACTCCATGCCCTGCGACATCTGCGACAGCGGCACATAGGTCTCGCCCCAGTGGAACAGGATCATCGAGTAGATGAACAGCGCCAGCAGGAAGTTGACCAGCACGCCGCCGATCATGATGAGCAGGCGCTGCCAGGCGGGCTTCGAGCGGAACTCCCACGGCTGTTCGGGCTGCTTCATCTGCTCGGTGTCGAAGCTCTCGTCGATCATACCGGCAATCTTGCAATAGCCGCCCAGGGGCAGCCAGCCGACGCCGTACTCCGTGTCGCTCGTCTTGGGCTTGAAGTGGAACAGCTTGCCTGTCCACTTGCCGACGGTGACGTCGAAGAACAGATAGAATTTCTCAACGCGCACGCCGAACAGCTTCGAGAAAAAGAAGTGACCGCCCTCGTGGAGCAGCACCAGGAGGCTGATGGCGAGCATGAACTGTAAGAGCCTTATCAGAAATATTTCCATAATCTAAGGTAATAGTGAATAGTGAAAAGTGAAACGCTCGACCTTAGGTCGCTTGCTACCGAAGGGACGCAAGAATTTGCTTCCGCACTTCTTTTCTATTCACTTATTATTATTTAATTGTTATTTAACACATGGGGATAGCGGCAGCAAATTTTTCACTTTTCACTCTTCACTTTTCCCTTAAGAAGCAGTTCCGCTGCGATGCGCCGTGCCTCGGCGTCGGTCGCGACGTAGTCGTCGTAGGTCGGCGTGGGGATGAACGTGGCGCGCTGCATGGTCTCGGCGATGACATCGGCCATCTGGAGGAAGCCGCAGCGGTCCTCGAGGAAGGCGCGGTTGACGATCTCGTTGGCCGCGTTGACGATGCAGGGCATGTTGCCGCCGCGGCGGATGGCCTCGTAAGCCATCTTCAGGCAGCGGAACTTCTCCATGTCAGGCTCGAAGAAGTCGAGGTGCTGCGCGCGGAACAGGTCGAGGCGTTCGCCGCTGAGGGGCAGGCGCTCGGGGTAGGAGAAGGCATACTGGATGGGCAGCCGCATGTCGGGCACGCCCAGCTGCGCTTTCACTGATCCGTCCTGGAACTGCACGGCCGAGTGGACGATCGACTGCGGGTGGACGAGCACCTGGATCTGCTGTGCCTCGACGCCGAAGAGCCATTTGGCCTCGATCACCTCGAAGCCCTTGTTCATCATCGAGGCCGAGTCGATGGTGATCTTCGCCCCCATGTCCCACGTGGGGTGGCGCAGGGCGTCGGCCTTCGTCACCGTGGCCAGCTCGTCCATCGACTTCAGGCGGAAGGGCCCGCCGGAGGCCGTCAGCAGGATCTTGTCGATCGGGTTGCGGTCCTCGCCGACGAGGCTCTGGAAGATGGCCGAGTGCTCCGAGTCGACGGGCAGGATGGCGGCGCGGTTCTCGATGGCCAGCCGGCAGATCAGCTCGCCCGCCACGACCAGCGTCTCCTTGTTGGCCAAGGCGATGGCCTTATGGGCTCGGATGGCATGGATGGTAGGCGACAGTCCGGCGAAGCCCACCATGGCGGTGAGCACCATGTCGATGGGCTCGGCCTCGACTATCTCGTCCAGCGCGCGGGCGCCGGCATAGACCTTCACGTCAGGCATGTCGTCCATGAGCCGCACAAGCTCGTCGCGTCGCTCCGCATTGGCGATGACAATGGCGGCGGGATGATATTGATGGGCCTGCTTGGCCAGCAGCTCCACCTTGTTGTTAGCTGTCAGGCAGTATACCTCATAGCGGTCGCTGTGCTCGCTGATGACCTCAAGGGCCTGCGTGCCGATGCTGCCTGTGGAGCCGAGGATGGCAATCTGTTTCTTTCTTTCCATTTTGGGCTTTTATCAAATCGAACGCAAAAGTACAAAAAATAAATGAATCATCATTCTTTTTTCATTATATTTCATGGTTTTTGCTTGTATTTAAAAAATATATGGACAATAAAAAACACAATAATACTATAAAGTTTGTTATTGATAAATAATATGCGGCTTTTAAAGTGTAATCCAAGAATTCAAAAATTCCATTTTCGTGTATTTTGTAACAGGAACAAATGATAAGAATTTCTAATATGAAAAATGACAATATGAAATAATACCAATGAGTAGTTTTCCTGTGTTTATATAATGTAAATGAAAAAAAGAAAATGTCTGTCAATATAATAATTAACATAATGATAATGCACCCGTTAAAAAATGCCCCGCCTGAAGTGGAAAATGATGGACCGAAAGAAGAAAGCAGCCATAAGACCCATACAATGACAGATAAGAATAAAAAACCGCCATATGAAAGGATATCAAATAATAGCCATTTGAAAATAAGTTTATGAGGTTCTGTTCCTGCTTGATTCGAAAAGTCAGTGCAATTTGATAATGATTTGTTTATATTCGTATTTTCAATATCAAACTTGTACTTGGATTCATTTATACAATTATCCTCAGTTTTAATATAAGACTTTTCTTTCCTGATAGACCCAATTCTTTCTTTTGAAAAAAAGAAATACAATATGAAGAAAAGAATTGATGGTAATAAACAGGTGTAGAAAAGCAATTCTGAAGAATCGTAATTTTCTATATAATTTAAGGCAATAGAAATTCCCTCTCCATAATAATTGTAGAAGGGATAGAAATCTTCTTTATCCCCAAAAGTATCTTTAGTAAATATATATAATAATATATGAATGATGGCCCAAACTGAGTAAATAGATAATAATATGTACCTATGTTTACAAAGCCAGTTATAAAAGAATTGTATTTTCTTCTTTGTAAAAACAACTGATAGAAGTTTCTTACCCACCCCCAAAAGTACAGGAGTTAATATTATATAGAAAAATAATTCAGAGATGTCATATGAATGTAGATTTCCTTCAAAAGGAAAAAATGCTTCTCTTTTGATTGTTGGAAATGAGAAAAAGAATAAGGAGAAATGGAATAGTCCCCATATAGCATATGTATATAGTAATGTTTTGTTTGGCTTTTTACCAAACAATTGAAATAATTTAGTCTTTATGCTGCTTTCGCATAAATAGGTTCCACAATAAGGACAAAAATTTGAATCAGAGGGAATCTCTTTACCACATTTTTTGCAAAACATAAACGATAAAAATTTCTTCTATGAGATTACAGCTCGAGGAGCCCTTCGGGCAGGGCGATGGTGATCGTCTTTTGGTCGTGGTCGACGTCGGTGATGAGGTCCTCGGCGGCGGGGATGAGGCGGCCGTCCTCGAGTTCGAAGAGGATGTTGGCGGTCTGGTCGTCGACGTGGACGATGCGGCCGACGGGGCGGCCGGTGGCGGCGTCGATGAGGTCGAAGCCGACGAAGAAGCTCCAGCGGAGCTCCTCCTCGTCGTCGTGCGGGGTGAGGGCGCGGGGGAAGTAGACGTCGCAGTTGGTCAGCTCGCGGGCCCGCTCCTGCGTGTCGACGTCCTCGAGCTTGAGGATGGCGGTGGTGTCGGAGCGGAAGCGATATTCCTCGATGAAGAAGGGCACGAGGATGCCGTCGACCTCCAGGATGAGGTAGTCGGCGTCGGCGCGGTCGAAGACGTCGTCGTCGAACTGGAACGACAACTCGCCTTTGACGCCGTGGGGCTTGCCGAGGCGGCCGATGCGATAGACTTCGTCGGGCCGTATCATCTGGCCCCCCCTTCTGCCCCCGAGGGGGCTACATTAGTTTTGTTGGCAGACGCCGGGTCTATTGAAGCCCCCTCGGGGGCCGTAGGGGGGGCTAAGCGCGTGATCCTTGCCCCCAGGGCATTGAGTCGCTGCTCGATGTGCTCATAGCCGCGGTCGATCTGCTCGATGTTGTCGATGCGACTGGTGCCACGGGCGCTGAGGGCCGCGATGAGCAGGGCGATGCCGGCGCGGATGTCGGGGCTCGACATGCGTCCGGCGCGGAGCTGCAGCTTGCGGTCGTGGCCGACGACGACGGCGCGGTGGGGGTCGCAGAGGATGATCTGTGCGCCCATGTCAATGAGCTTGTCGACGAAGAAGAGTCGGCTCTCGAACATCTTCTGGTGGAACAGCACCGAGCCGCGCGCCTGCGTGGCCACGGTGATGAGCACCGAGATGAGGTCGGGCGTCAGGCCGGGCCAGGGAGCGTCGGCCAGGGTCATGATGGTGCCGTCGATGAACGACTGTATCTCGTAGTGGCGCATGTGGGGGATGACGAGGTCGTCGCCCTCCACCTTGATGCGGATGCCCATGCGGCGGAACGTGTCGGGGATGATGCCGAGGTCGCTGAGCGAGACGTCCTTGATGCGGATGCCGTCGCCGATGATGGCGGCCATGCCGATGAAGGAGCCCACCTCGATCATGTCGGGCAGCAGACGGTGAGTGGTGCCGCCGAGACGGTCGACGCCCTTGATGGTCAGCAGGTTGGAGCCGATGCCCTCGATGTGGGCGCCCATGCGGGTGAGCATGCGGCAGAGCTGCTGGACGTATGGCTCGCAGGCTGCATTATATATAGTGGTGGTGCCCTGTGCCAGTACGGCGGCCATAATGATGTTGGCCGTGCCCGTGACGGAGGCCTCGTCGAGCAGCATGTAGGTGCCGCGCAGCCGGCTGGCCGAGATCTGGTAGACGCCGCGCTCAGCGACGTGGCTGAACTGCGCGCCCAGTCGCTCGAAGCCGAGGAAGTGGGTGTCGAGGCGCCGGCGTCCGATCTTGTCGCCGCCGGGCTTGGCCACGATGGCGCGTCCGAAGCGGGCCAGCAGCGGTCCGATCATCATCACCGAGCCGCGCAGGTGGGAGCACTTCTCTACGAACTCGTTGCTCTCCAGATAGTCGAGGTTGAGCGATGAGGCATCAAAGGTGAGGGCCCCCTCCAACCTCCCCCAACTGGGGGAGGCTGCTGCCCCAGAGACTTCAGCGGCTGTAGCCTCCCCCAGTTGGGGGAGGTTGGAGGGGGCCGTTACTTTAACCCCCATATCCTTGAGCAGCTGGATGAGGTTATTGACGTCGCGGATGTCAGGGATGTTCGAGATGGTGACGGGCTCATCGGTCAGCAGCGTGGCACAGATGACCTGCAGGGCCTCGTTCTTGGCGCCCTGCGGGGTGATGGTGCCGCTCAGCGGATGGCCGCCTTCGATGATGAATGATGCCATGCCGATAGTAGTCTATTTCTTTTTCTTGCCGTTGCGTTTGCCCATGGGCTCGGCGTCGGGCACGAAGCGCTCGAAGCTGAACGAGCCGAGGTCGAGCTGGATGACGCCGTCAGTGAAGCGGGCCAGGTCGTCGGCCACCTTCTCGTCGTCGATTGAGCCGTGGCCCCACTGCACGAGGTCGCGCTTCATCTGGTTAGCCGTCAGACGGGCCAGCTCGTCGCGCTCCTCGCCGGCCGGCATGGTCTTCAGCTTGTCCCACAGCTCGCGCACCAGCTGTCCGTAGTGGCGCAGGGGGATGCGGTTCTGCGGCAGGGGCATGGGCTCGGGCTTCGAGAGGATCTTCTCGGCACTGCTGACGTCGTAGGGCCAGTCGATGTCGAGCTGCTTGTGGCTCATCAGGTAGAGGTGGTCCCAGAGCGTCTGCTGGTAGTCGGTGTTCTCGCGTATCTGCGGCACCTTGGTCTCCATCAGCTTGACGATGGTCTTGGCGCAGCGCAGCCGCTCGTCGCGGTCGGGCAGAGCGACGGCCACGTCGACCATCTTCTGGATCTCGCGTCCGTATTCGGGCATCAGCAGCGCCTCACGACGGGTGTTGTAGTCTAATCCTTGTATGTTCATTTCTTCCATGTAATAGCTTTTAACTTAGTGGGTTGCGTGCGACCTTCGCCACGAAGTCCTTCAGGTAGAAAGGCTCGAAGTAGGCGACGTCCTCCGTCTGGCCGTTCAGCAGGCGGCGCTCGGCCAGGGGCTGCATCCAGCGCGCCAGTGGCTCGATGCCTTCGATGAGGCGGGCGTTGGGGTGGTTGATGACGGGCATGCACTTCGCGGCACCGTTGCCGAAGAAGTAGACGGGCCGCTGGTCGAGCCACTCGCGGTAGGTCTCGCCCGTGACCACGTCGGCCCCCACCTCGCGCACCGTGTGCAGCGCGCGGTCGTAGACGGCGGCATAGACCTCCATGCGGCGCGCGTCGATCATCGGGACGAGCAGGGCGTCGTCTTCAAGTGGGAGGTGAGAGGTGAGAAGCGAGAAGTTGCCGTCGGCGTCGGTGTGGCACGTCTTCACGTCCATCGCCTCCCTCAGCAGCACGGGCACGCAGAGCAGCTCGAGCGTGGGCACGGCGATGAGCTTCAGCTCGCGCCCGTAGCAGAGGCCCTTGGCCATCGACGTGCCGATGCGCAGGCCCGTGTAGGAGCCCGGGCCGCAGCTGACGGCGACAGCGTCGAACGGTATGGCGTGGTTGTCGGTGAACGAGAGGGCCTCGTCGACCATCGGGCCGAGCCGCTCGGCGCTGCTGCCCTTGCGGTCGCTGTGGTCTTCCTGGTGGAAGATGACGTGCGAATCCTCGCTCACGGCCACCGAGCAGACCGCGGTGCTGGTCTCAATATGCAGTATGCACGACATGTCTTTTTCTCCTTAATTATATATTTAAGACTGCAAAGGTACTACTTTTTTTCATAACTTCCGTCGCTTTTTCACAAATTAACTCTTGGGACAAGGCCCGGGAAACGCCTCGCAAAACTATTTTCAAGGCTTGAAAATAAATCTTCAAGTCGTGAAAATATAAATCCAAGTCACGAAAATATATTTTCAAGCCTTGAAAATAGTCGGCGGCCTGTATTTATTCAGCGAACCGAACCGCCTTCGGCGGGAAATTTTTCAAAATTAAAAACAAAATTGAACAAAATGACAAACCTAAATGGGCAAGATGAATAATTTTGAAGTAATTTTGAAAAATTTCCAGCCGTAGGCTGCCGTTTCTCTGATTTGAAGAATAGAAATGCGGCCGTGGTTCGTGTGAAAAAATGCTAAGCCTTTTGGCAGTAATTATTATTTTTCGTACCTTTGTAACCGTTAAAAGAATAACCTTGGAATGAAAAGAATCGTCATGACATTAGCCCTGGCGCTCGGGATGAGCACGGGGATGGCCCTGGCACAGGATTGCTGCAAGAAGGGCGAGGGAGAACAGAAGATGGAGTGCTGCGGCAAGATGGGTGCCCTCGACGCCATCATGACGCGCACCAGCGTGCGCAAGTATAAGGACCAGGAGGTGAAGCCCTGCTGCGTGGAGAAGATGCTGCGGGCCGCCATGGCCGCCCCGTCGGCCGTCAACAAGCAGCCGTGGCACTTCGTCGTCGTCACCGACCGCCAGCTCATCTCGCAGCTGTCGCGCCAGGCCGGCCAGTCGCCCCTGCTCATCGTCGTCTGCGGCGACCTCAGCAAGGCTATGCAGGGCAAGGGCCAGGAATACTGGATCCAGGACTGCTCGGCCGCCACGGAGAACCTGCTGCTCGCCGCCCACGCCATGGGCCTGGGTGCCGTCTGGACAGGCCAGTGGCCCATGGACAACCGCTACAAGGAGACGCAGCGGCTGCTCTCGCTGCCCGAGAACATCGTGCCGCTGGCCACCGTCGTCATCGGCTATCCCGACGAGCAGCCTGAGCCTAAGGACAAGTGGAAACCCGAGAACGTGTCATATAATAAATACGGAGCATCGAAATGATACAGTCAATGACTGGCTACGGCAAGGCCGTCGTAGCCTTTAAGGATAAGAAGATCAGCGCGGAGATCAAGTCGCTCAACTCAAAGCAGCTCGACCTGCAGACGCGCATCGCACCGCTCTATCGCGAGAAGGAGATGGAGATCCGGCAGATGATTGCCACGGCGCTGGAGCGTGGCAAGGTCGACTTCTCGCTCTGGATCGAGCGCGATGCAGGCGTCGAGGCGACGCCCGTCAACGCCGCCCTCGTGGAGAACTACTACCGTCAGCTCAAGGGCGTGGCCGGGCGCATCGGCATCCCTGAGCCCCAGGACTGGATGTACACGCTGACCCGCATGCCCGACGTGCTGGCGAAGACCGAGGTCGAGGTGCTGACCGACGAGGAGTGGGCTGCCGCCCGCCAGGCCGTCGTCGAGGCCATCGAGGCGCTCGTCGGCTTCCGCCGCCAGGAGGGTGCCGCCCTGGAGAAGAAGTTCAACGAGAAGGTCGACAACATCGAGCGCCTGCTGGCCGAGATCGAGCCCTACGAGAAGGCGCGGGTGGAGAAGATCCGCCAGCGCATCGTCGACGGACTGCAGCAGATCCCTGGCGTCGAATACGACAAGAACCGCCTGGAGCAGGAGCTCATCTACTACATCGAGAAGCTCGACATCAGCGAGGAGAAGCAGCGGCTGACGAACCACCTGAAGTACTTCCGCGAGACCATGCGCGACGGCCACGGACAGGGCAAGAAGCTCGGATTCATCGCCCAGGAGATGGGCCGCGAGATCAACACCACAGGCTCGAAGTCGAACCTGGCCGAGATGCAGAACATCGTCGTCCAGATGAAGGACGAGCTGGAGCAGATCAAGGAGCAGGTGCTGAATGCACTGTGATGGGAGCCTCCCCCGACCCCTCCGAAGGAGGGGAGGGGCTGGCGCGATAGATGGTGTCATATGAAGAAACAGTGTTTTGGGTATGAGACGGCAGGTATCACTTATGATATTCTAAGAAGGTTTTCTAAAGACCATCGACGATATATGACACCCGCAGAGTCGGCTTTATGGGAATTGTTGCGAGGGAAACAGTTCGGTTACAGATTCCGCAGACAACATCCCATAGGAGATTATATCCCGGACTTTGTTTGTCTGCCAAAGCGCTTGGTGATTGAAGTTGACGGAGGCTACCACTTTGTTGGGAATCAGTCATTGTCAGACCAAGAAAGGACTATTTATCTGAATCAACACGGTTTTGCAGTATTAAGGTTTACCAATGACGAGGTGATAGGAAACACAGAATATGTTATGAAAAGAATACAAGAAGTAATGGATAATCAACCCACTATTAATAGCACAGGCAGTGCGCAGCCACTCCCCTCCTTCGGAGGGGTCGGAGGAGGCTTGGTCATCTTCTCTGCCCCCTCCGGCAGTGGCAAGTCGACCATCGTCAACTGGCTCATGCAGGAGCACCCGGAGTTGCGGCTCTATTTCTCCATTTCGTGCACCTCGCGCCCGCCGCGCGGCACGGAGCAGGACGGCGTGGAGTATTTCTTCCTCACGCCTGAGGAGTTTCGCCAGAAGATCGAGCACGATGAGTTCCTCGAGTATGAGGAGGTCTATGAGGACCGCTTCTACGGCACGCTGAAGGCACAGGTGGAACGGCAGCTGGCGCAGGGGCAGAACGTCGTCTTCGACGTCGACGTCAAGGGTGGCGTCAATATCAAGCGGTTCTACGGCGAGCGGGCCCTGAGCCTCTTCATCCAGCCTCCCTCGATTGAGGAGCTGCGCCGCCGCCTCGAGGGCCGCGGCACTGACACCCCCGAGGCCATCGAGGCCCGGCTGGCCAAGGCCTCCTACGAGCTCACCTTCGCCCCCCAGTTCGACCACATCGTCGTCAACGACGACCTGGAGCAGGCCAAGCGAGAAACCCTCGCACTCATAAAAACCTTTCTAAGTGAATAACCACAATGCGCCAGCCACTCCCCTCCCTCGGAGGGGTCGGGGGAGGCCCGTCATCGCGCCAGCCCCTCCCCTCCCTCGGAGGGGTCGGGGGAGGCTCATCGGCCTCTTCGGGGGAAGCTTCAACCCCATCCATGTGGGCCATATCGCCCTGGCCCGCGAGCTACGCCGGCTGGCAGGGCTCGACGAGGTGTGGCTGATGGTGTCGCCGCAGAACCCGCTGAAGCAGGGGCGCGATGACCTGCTCGACGACCGCCTGCGTTACCAGATGGCCCGCATCGCGCTGTATGGCGAGGAGGGCATCTGCGCCAGCGACTACGAGCTGCACCTGCCGCGTCCCAGCTACACATGGCACACGCTGCAACGGCTGCACGAGGACTATCCGCAACACACCTTTATATTATTAATAGGTGGCGACAACTGGGAGCGCTTCCCGCAGTGGTATCGTGCTGACGACATCGTCAGCCGCTACCACATCGTCGTCTATCCCCGCCGTGGCAGCGACATCGACCGCACGGCCCTGCCGCCCACCGTCACCGTCGTCGACACCCCGCTGCTCGACATCTCGAGCACCGAGATCCGTCAGCGGGTGCGTCAGGGACAGAGCATCAAAAACAGCGTACCCGAGGCCATTGCTCCTCTGGTACGCCGTCTGTATACTTAGCCCCCGTCGCTTTCCTTTTGCTGAGGCAGAGTGGGGGAGAGTGCCCTTATTTGTGCCGGTCCGTTCCCATCCATTTCCTTAGCCGCCGCTTGACCGACTTGCCGATGTAGCTGAAGTTGCCCTCGCGCAGGTTGAGCCACAGCTCCTCCAGCGAGTAGCCGATCTTCGTCAGGGGGTGGTTCCATGCGTAAGTCTTATAGAACCGCTCCTTGTAGTCGACATCCTCAATGACATATTTCGGATGGCGCAGGGGGAACTGCAGCTCGTGGCGCTTCATCGTGAAGATGCGGCGCAGGCCGCGGGGCATCGTGTAGAGCGAACCGCCGAAGTGGGTCGAGTCGGCCGAAGCCCCCATGTTGTTGATGAGGTTCTTCGACGGCAGGATGGCCAGCCCCGAGTGGAGCAGCATGTCGGCCCAGAAGATGCTCTCGTAGTACTCCTTGCCCGTGGCGCGATGGTTGCGGAACATGGCGATGGCGTCGCGGCGGTAGTCGCGCTGGCGCACCAGTGCCTCGAGCTGCCTCATGCTGTAGGCGTCGTCCAGGAATCGGTAGTCGCCCTCCCAGCGGTCGATAACGCGCCGCCACGACGCCCATCCCCAGATGGAGAACACGGAGGTGAAGAGGTAGTCGTAGGGGCAGTCGGGCGTCACCTCGTCGGTGTTGAACCCGGCAATCATCGTGATGCGCTCGTCGTGCTCATAGCGGTCGAGCATCTCCTTGCAGAAGGGGAAGAACGACTGCGACGGCACGTCGTCGTCTTCGAGCACGATGCACTTGTCGACCATCGAGAAGGCCCATTTCTGCGACACGTATTCGGCGGGGTCGCAGCCCAGGTTGCGCTCCTGATAGTTGCGGTGCACCTCGCACTCCCAGTCGATCTCGTCGTCGCTCACAATCTGTCGGCAGGCCTCGATGCCCGCCATGTCGCGCTCGCCGCGCGGCCCGTCCTGGAAGAGGAACAACTTCGAGGGGCGTGCCCGGCGCACCTCGTCGAACACTTTCTGGAATGGGTCGGTGCGGGTGAAGAAGAGCATCAGCACCGCCACGTCGGTCTTTGCGGGATGTTTAGTCATAGAATTCAAGGTTGTTGGCATGATGTTGTAGCTTGTCGAGGTCGGGCAGCTGCATGTAGTCGCCAAACTGCGTCTGCAGCATGTGGTGGCTGTTGCCCGGCACGGAGAGCTGGATGCCCTCGAAGTCGTGCGTCGTCAGGGGGAAGATGTCGGCCTCGTCGTAGACGATATGGAAGGGGATGCCGTAGTCGTAGGTCAGCGTCTTGCCGCCCGTGAGCCGGCTGACGAGGCGCAGGAGGGGGAACGTCGCGTGGCGGTTCACCCACGTGATGAGCCTGATCTTCCACATCACCTTGCGGGGGTCGCGGGCCTTGCGGAACATCTTGAACGTGTGGCCCTGCAGGGGGTGGGCCAGCCGCTGGGCCCAGGGCTGCACCCGCTCGAAGGGAAAGATGTCGATGAAGATGCCGCGCTCGCGGAACACGCAGTCGTAGTTGGCTTCGTCGACGAACGACCGGCGGTCGCGCAGCTTGGCGTAGAAGTAGAAATAGTTCGGGTCGGTGTCGTTGCTCTGCAGGGCGATGTGGGGGGGCAGCTCATCCGGCAGCACCTTCATCAGCCGCACGTAGTCCTTGTGGAGCAGTCCTACGTCGAGGTCGTCGTCCCAGGGGATGAAGCCGTTGTGGCGGATGGCACCGAGCAGCGTGCCGCCGTAGAGGAAATATGGGATGTCGTGTTTACGGCAGATGCGGTCGAGCTCGGCCATCATCCCGAGCATCACCATCTGCTGCCGGCGCAGAGGGGAGCCCTCGGGGTTGAAGCGGGCTTTCAGTTCCTGCGCATTAAACGTGGTTTTATCTTCCATCTCAGCTTTGAGGTTTTAAAGTGTTGCAAAGTTAGTAATTTTTTCCCAAAAACCAAAGGATTATCAAATTTTATGTTTACCTTTGCAACATAATTATTACAAATAAAACTATGACGATAGGATATACGACGGGTGTCTACGATCTTTTTCACATCGGGCACCTCAATCTGTTGAAAAATGCCAAGGGCATGTGCGACAAGCTCATCGTCGGCGTCACCGTCGACGAGCTCGTGGCCTACAAGGGCAAGCAGGCCATGATACCCTTTGAGGACCGCATCGAGATCGTGCGCAGCATCAAGTATGTCGACGCCGCCGTGCCGCAGTACGACATGGACAAGCTGACGGCCTGCAAGAAGCTCGGCGCGCAGTTCCTCTTCGTGGGCGACGACTGGTACGGCACGGAGAAGTGGCAGCAGTATGAGCAGGAGTTCGCCGAGGCCGGCATCAAGATTGTCTACTTCCCCTACACCAAGGGCATCTCGTCGACGAAGATTAACGAGGCCCTGAATGCCGTCAGGAAACATGACTTAACCGACGTAAAATAACAACGCTATGACAGACAAGGACTTTTGCCTCAGCTCCTACATCGCCTTCCGCTACATCTGGAAGGACGGCGTGGACTTCGCCGAGGGCTTCCAGCACAAGAATTTCCTGCCGCTGGACGACGACAAGCGTATCCCGGTCAAGACCTCGGAGGACATTGACCGCGAGATCCGGAAGCAGTTCGACCGCCTCTACGACAAGTACGACAACATCGGCATCCTGCTCTCGGGCGGCATGGACAGTGCCAACCTTGCGGCCTACCTGCGGCCGGGCAGCCATGCCTATACGTTCAACTCCGCCTCGGGCGAGTTCGACGCCGACGTGGAGCGGGCCAAGCGCTACAGCGCGAAGTGGCAGCTGCACCACCATCTCATCGACATCACGATGGCCGACTATGAGCAGTATGCTCCCATCGTCATGCGGCATAAGTTTGCGCCTGTCCACTCGATAGAGCCGCAGATCTACAAGGCGGCGATGCTGGCCAAGGCCGACGGCGTGCAGCTGATGATCGTCGGCGAGAGTGCCGACCTCATCTTCGGCGGCATGGACAAGCTCATCTCGCCGCAATGGACCTTCGATGCCTTCGTGAAGCGCTACACCTTCCTCGACCCGGCACTGGTGCTCACCCATCCCGTCAGCCAGGCCGAGCTGTTCGAACGCTATCGGCAGGGCGGCGACGGCATCGACGTGATGCGCTTCATGGACGAGGTGTTCGCCGTGGAGAGCAGCGGCTCCTACCTGAATGCCTTCGGAGCCGCCTGGATGCCCTATTATGATCCTTATGCCTGCCTGGTGATGGCCGATCCGCTCGATATGCAGCGCGTCCGTAGCGGTGAGCCGAAGTATCTCGTGCGTGGACTCTATGCCTTGAAGTATCCTGAACTGGAGATACCTTTCAAGATTCCCATGCCGCGGCCCGTCGATGCGGTCTTCCGCGACTGGGCAGGGCCTACGCGCCCGGAGTTCCGCCGCGACATCCCCATGCAGCAGCTCACGGGCAACCAGAAATGGCAGCTGTGGTGTGCGGAGCAGTTCCTTAACAGTCTGTCGGCATGAGCCATCTCTATTATCCGAGAACCCTGAGCGGTGCACCCGAGTATATCTTCGAAGGCGTCAGCCCGGAGAGCGACCTGGTGCTCCGTCCTGACTTCACACGGCAGCCGAAGTCGTTCTGGCGCAAGGTGCTGAAGTTCCTGCTTGTCGGCAGGGTGCCCCTGAGCGGCCGGCTCGTGGAATGGATCACGGGCTACAAAGGCTATTCGTGGTTGCCGACGTTGCACCCGGATGACCGTCTGCTGGTCGACGGGGTGACCAATCTGCACACGCTGAAGGCCATTGCATGGCTGACGCCGAAGGGGGTGCGTCGTTATAATTATTTCAACAACTGCCTGCATTTCTACTTCCCGGATAAGGAGGTCGGCCGCCGGACGGCCTCGATGCGGAAGATGGGCTACGGGCTGATGACCTTCGACCCGGAGGAGGCCGCCCGCTATGGGATGACCTACACGGAGCAGTTCTTCCGCTATCCGGAAAAGACGGAGACGGCCGTGAAGTACGACTTCTTCTTCTGCGGTGTGCAGAAAGACCGGCTCGAGCGGCTGACCCGCCTGAAGGCGCAGCTGGAGTCAATGGGCTTCCGCTGCCTGTTCATCGTCGTGCCGCCTGACGACATGATCACCTATCGGCAATATCTGAGCCACGTGATGGAGAGCCGCTGCATCGTCGACCTGATGCAGGAAGGCCAGGCCGGACTGACGCGCCGGCCGGTCGAGGCGCTGTTCTTCGGCAAGAAGCTTCTCACCGAGAATGTCTGCGTGGCCGATTACGACATCTATCGGCCCGAGAATGTATTCATCCTTGGCAAGGACTCCTTCGACACGCTGCGGCAGTTCGTCGAGAGCCCCTTCGCATCCGACGAGTCGCTTGTCGCGACGACCCAGCATTACGAGGTGAACCACTGGCTGAAATATTTCAAATGAGGACTGCATGGCAGAGACACTGAAAGAAAAGACGGCAAAGGGCATTTTCTGGGGCGGACTCAGCAACATGGTCATCCAGGGGCTTAATCTGCTGCTGGGCATCATCCTGGCGCGAAAGCTCTCGGCCGACGACTATGGCATGGTGGGGGTGCTGCTCATCTTCTCCAATGTGGCCGGGGCCATTCAGGAGAGCGGTTTCACGTCAGCCCTCGTCAACCGCGAGAAGATCCGCCATGAGGATTATAATGCCGTCTTCTGGTTCAATCTCGCCATGGGGGCGGGCCTCTATCTGCTGTTGTTCCTTTGTGCCCCGCTGATTGCCGCCTTCTTCCATCAGCCCGCGCTGACCAGCCTGGGCCGCTATTCCTTTCTGAGCGTTTTCTTCTCCAGCGTGGGCGTCGCTCATAATGCGATGCTCATCAAGCGCCTGCGGGTCAAGCAGAATGTCATGGTCCAGATGATCAGTCTGGCCGTCTCGGGCGTCGTAGGCGTCAGCATGGCCTATAGCGGCATGGCCTACTGGGGCTTGGCCACCCAGACCCTGGTCTATATCGTCGGCGTCTCGGCAGGCCGTTGGGTCTGCTCCGGCTGGAATCCCTCCCTTCCTGTCGATTTCAAACCCTTGCGCAGCATGTTCGGCTTCAGTGTGAAGATGCTGGCGTCGAATCTGGTCACTCAGATCAACAACAACATCCTCACGGTCATCATGGGCCGATACTACCACGAGCGCGAAGTGGGCTATTACAATCAGGCCAACAAGTGGAGCTATATGGGCTACAACAGCTTGCAAGGCATGATCAACGGCGTCGCCCAGCCCGTGCTGCGCCAGGTGGAGGACGACGAGGCTCGCCAGCTGCGCGTCTTCCGTAAGATGCTGCGGTTCACGGCTTTTGTGGCCATGCCCTGCATGTTCGGCCTGTCGCTGATCGCCCCCGAGCTCATCGTGATCGCCATCACCGACAAGTGGAGCGCGAGCGCCTCGCTGATGCAGGTCATCTGCATCGGCAGCGCCTTCCTGCCGATCCAGAACCTGATGTACAACCTGATTGTCAGCAAGGGGCGGTCGGACATTTGTCTCCGGGTCACCATAGCCTACGGGGTGCTGCAGCTGGCCGTTGGGCTGATATGCAGCCGTTTCGGCGTCCGGCAGATGGTCTGTGCCTATACGGTCGTCAATGTCCTGTGGGTCGTGGTGTGGTGGTCGTTTGTCAGACGACTGATCCGCCTCGGTTTCTGGCGCACGTTGAGCGATATTGTTCCCTTCTGCCTCGTCGCAGCCGTGAGTATGCTGGTGGCAGGGGCCGTCGCCTCGTTGCTGCATGGCGATTGGCTCGTGCTGACAGCCAAGATCGTGGTGGCTGCGGCCTGCTATGTGCTCAGCCTTTATCTGCTGAGGGCTCAGGTGCTGAGGGAATGCATCACCCAGTTGAAGGCGATACTGCAAAAGAAGAGAGCCGGGTAGGCGGTTGCCTCCAGGCTCTCTTCTTATTTTTATTCTGTAGCTTATCTTATCCCACCTGGCTGCCAGGCTTGACGTCCTTCGTCGTGGTGACGACGCTGAGCGTCTCGTCGGCGTCGACGGCCGAGAGGATCATGCCCTGGCTCTCGATGCCCATCATCTTGCGCGGGGCGAAGTTGGCCACGAAGAGGATGCGGCGGCCGACGAGCTCCTCAGGATTCTCGTAGAAGGCGGCGATGCCCGAGCAGATGGTGCGGTCCTGTCCGCTGCCGTCGTCGATGGTGAACTGCAGCAGCTTCTTCGACTTCGGCACCCGCTGGCACTGCTTCACCAGGCCGACGCGGATGTCGAGCTTCTCGAAGGTCTCGAAGTCCACGTTGTCCTTGATCGGAGCAGCCTTGTGGGTAGCCATCTCGTTGGCCTTCTTCGTAGCCTCCAGCTTGTCCAGCTGCTTCTGGATGGTCTCGTCGTCGATCTTCTCGAACAGCAGCTGCGGCTCGTTCAGCAGGTGGCCGGCGGGCAGCAGGTCGACCGATCCGAGCTGCTCCCAGTCGAGGTCGTTAGTGTTGATGAGCGAGCGCAGGCGGTTCGACGAGAAGGGCAGGAACGGTCCGAAGGCGATCGAGAGGTTGGCCACGATCTGCAAGCAGACATTCAGGATGGTCTGTACGCGCTTTTCACCGTGCAGCCACTCCCCTCCCTCGGAGGGGTCGGGGGAGGCTTTCCATTCCTTCCACGGCTCGCACTCCGTGATGTAGCGGTTGCCGATGCGGGCCAGGTTCATGGCCTCGAACTGGGCATCGCGGAACTTGAACTGCTCCAGCAGCGACTCGATCTTCTCCTTCACGTCCTTGAACTCCTCAATGGCCTTGCGGTCGACGTCCAGCAGTTCGCCACGCTCAGGGACGATGCCCTCCCAGTACTTCTGCGTCAGCTGCAGGGCACGGTTGACGAAATTGCCGTAGACGGCCACCAGCTCGTTGTTGTTGCGGTCCTGGAAGTCCTTCCACGTGAAGTTGTTGTCCTTCGTCTCAGGCGCATTGGCCGTCAGCACATAGCGCAGCACGTCCTGCTTGCCGGGGAAGTCGACCAGATACTCGTGCAGCCAGACGGCCCAGTTGCGCGACGTCGAGATCTTGTCGTTCTCGAGGTTGAGGAACTCGTTGGCCGGCACGTTGTCAGGCATGATATAGCCGCCGTGGGCCTTCATCATGACGGGGAAGATGATGCAGTGGAAGACGATGTTGTCCTTGCCGATGAAGTGGATGAGGCGCGTGTCGTCGTCCTGCCACCACTTCTGCCACGAGCCCCAGCGCTCGGGGTCGCGCTCGCAGAGCTCCTTCGTGTTCGACACGTAGCCGATGGGGGCGTCGAACCAGACGTAGAGCACCTTGCCCTCGGCGCCCTCCACGGGCACGGGGATGCCCCAGTCGAGGTCGCGCGTCATGGCGCGGGGCTGCAGGTCCATGTCGAGCCACGACTTGCACTGTCCGTAGACGTTCGGGCGCCACTCCTTGTGCTCCTCCAGAATCCATTGCTTCAGCCACTCCTGATATTCGTTCAGGGGCAGATACCAGTTCTTCGTCTCGCGGAGCACGGGCGTCGAGCCCGAGATGGTCGACTTCGGGTTGATCAGCTCCGTGGGGCTCAGGTCGCGGCCGCACTTCTCGCACTGGTCGCCATAGGCCCCCTGGTTGTGGCAGTGGGGGCACTCGCCCGTGACGTAGCGGTCGGCCAGGAACTGCTTGGCCTCCTCGTCGTAGAGCTGTGTCGTCGTCTCCTCGGTCAGCTTGCCCTCATCGTAGAGCTTGCGGAAGAATTCTGCGGCAAACTGGTGGTGCGTCTTGCTCGTCGTGCGCGAATAGACGTCGAACGAGATGCCGAACTCGTCGAACGAGTCGCGGATCATCGCGTGGTAGCGGTTGACGACGTCCTGCGGCGTGATGCCCTCCTTGCGGGCGCGGATGGTGATGGGCACGCCGTGCTCATCCGATCCGCCGATGAACATCACCTCGCGTTTCTTGGCTCTGAGATAACGCACATAAATGTCGGCCGGCACGTAGACGCCGGCCAGGTGTCCGATGTGAACGCCACCGTTGGCGTAGGGCAGTGCCGACGTCACGGTGTAGCGCTTGTACTGTTTTTTCTGTTCCATTAATCTGTTTTCACTATTCACTTATCACTATTCACGATATTGACGTCCATGCGGTTGAAGGGGAACATGAAGCCGCCGTCCTTCAGCGTCTGGTAGACTGTCTCGTTCATATAGCCGGCGACGGTCCAGTAGTCGGCCGACTTGCACCACTGGCGCGTCGTGGCCACGCAGCCGCTGTCGCCCAGCTTCGTCAGTCCGATCCAGGGTGCGCTGACGACGTCGCTGTCGCTGACCGGTCCCTGCAGGATGAGCGGCGAGGCGGCCTGGATCTTTCCGATGGCCGCCTTCACCTCGTTCAGGTCGGCCCCGTAGGCAAACTGGAAGTCGAGGTCGACGCGGCGATAAGGCTCCGTCGAGTAGTTCTTCATCGAGCCCGTCGACAGTCCGCCGTTGGGGATGATGATGGTCTGTGCGTCGAGCGTGCGGATGATGGTGTTGAAGATCTGGATCTCCTTCACCGTGCCGGCATAGCCCTGCGCCTCGATATAGTCGCCCACGCGGAAGGGCTTGAACAGCAGGATCATCACGCCGCCGGCGAAATTCTGCAGCGTGCCGCTCAGGGCCATGCCGATGGCCACGCCGGCCGATGCAAAGAGGGCGATGAACGACGACGTCTCGATGCCGAGGACGGAGATGATGACGATGATGAGGCAGAACCAGAGCACGACGCGGACGATGCTTGTCAGGAAGGTGTAGAGCGTGCGCTCGACGTTGGCCCGCTCGAGCAGCTTGGTGATCAGGCGTGTGGTCCACTTGATGAGGAAGCTGCCGATGTAGTAGACCACGATGGCCACGATGAGGTTCTTGACGAACCCGAAGGCCCACTGACCCAGCATGCTGTAGGTCTCGGGCGAGAAGATCTTGTCTATCATATTGTCTGGCTTGGTTGAAATTTCGCGTGCAAAGGTACTAATAAAAAATGAAATATGCGTAAGGTCGGCCTCTTTTTTTCTTCGTCAGACCATGTCGAGCAGCTGGCCGAAGTGGCTGATCTGCACCATCCGCTCGTGGTCGAAGTGCTCCGTGTGCTCCAGCTCCCACGTCACGTGGAAGGGGATATAGACGCCCCACGCCCCGATGGCCAGGGCCGGCGCGATGTCGCTCTTGAGCGAGTTGCCCACCATGAGGAGCTCGCGCGGGGCGATGGCATAGCGGTCGCAGAGGTCGCGGAACTCGCGCTGCGTCTTGTCGCTCGTGATGACCACGTCGTCGAAGTAGTCCTTCAGGCCCGACCGCTCCAGCTTGTGCTCCTGGTCGAGCAGCTCGCCCTTGGTGAAGCAGACGAGCTTTTGAAGTGAGAAGTGAGAAGTGAGAGGTGAGAGGTGGGCTGGCGCATGAGTGCCGTAGACTGATGCGTGAGCGTCATCTGCTGACTGTCTCAGGCTGTCCACATAGTGTCGCAGCTCTTCGAGCGTCTCCTTGACCTCGGGCAGGGGGGTGCATGGAAACTCGTTGAGCGTGTAGCACAGCTGCTGAATCTCGCTGACCTTCGCGGCCGTCATCTCGTAGTGGCTGGCGCGCAGGGCCGTCTCGATCATCGACAGGGTGAAGGCCTTGGTGCCGAAGCCCAGCAGCGGCATGTTCTTGCGCTCGGTGGCGAAGAGCTGGCGGGCGGCCTCCTCGCGGGTGACGGTCCAGGGCAGCAGCTCGTCGTAGAGCTGCTGCATGACTCGCTCGAAGTGTCCCTGGCAGTCCCAGAGGGTGTCGTCGGCGTCGAATGCAATGATTTTGATATTCTTATTCATCATAGATCTCGAATGTGGCGGGCAGCCCTGACAGCTCGACGTCGCGTCGGCTCTCAGCGTCGCTGCTCAGCCGCAGGTACCATGATGGGGGCAGCTCCTCCCATACGTCGGCGGGAGTCAGCTGCGTGGCGGGCATAAGTGTGAGCGTGGCCTCCATGTTGGGGAATCCGCCGCCAATCTGCTCGTTGTAAGCCTCTTGGGCCTTCGTCTGCTCGCCGTCGATGTTGGCGAAGTACATCTTGTAGGCCACGCGGGTGGGGTAGAGGGTGCCGTCCGGGCGCGTGGCGTAGCTGACGCGATAGTCGCGCGTCCACTGCGTCACCTTGTAGCCCGACATCAGCTGCGCCATGCTGTAGAGCACTTCCGACATGCGCTCGTGGCGGTTCGTGCGGGTGCCCGTCTGGCGGGTGGCCTCGAGGATGACGCATCGGGCTGTGTCGATGACGATGCGGCCGCGGTCGTCCGTGCGGTTCTTCGAGCGGAAGAGCAGTTCCACCTGCGACTTCGTCTGTCCCTGGAAATCAGGGTTCTCGCCCCATTTGTGCGACGAGATGAATCCGTTGTCCAGCTCCTCGACGAAGTCCTCGTAGAGCATGCGGCGCAGGTTCTGCGTGTCAGTCAGCCGTGTCGTGTCGGCGCTCGTGATGTGGCTCGTGTCGGCCGCCATGGCGTAGCGCTTCTGCTCCTCCGACCGCATGGCCATCAGTCCCGTCAGGTGGTAGCGGTAGAGGTTGTTCGTGCTGATGCTCTGCGTCCGATAGCTGAAGCCGAGCGTGTCCTGGCGTGAGAAGTAGCGCTGCCGCTTCGTCCTGACCACCTGGCGCAGCTTGCGGCGGATCCACTCCGGCTCCTTGTTCGTCACGACCACCTCGGCCGTGCTCCTGTATTTGGGCTGCATCCAGATGGTGTCGCTCAGCCGGCGCACCGTGGTTGGCTCGTAGTTCAGGTGCGAGACGGTCAGACGTCGGAACTCAAACGCCACGCGGGCCACGCCGTCGGTGCCGCTGATGGCCGAGCGGAAGCGACCCTGCTCCTTGGCGTAGAGCGAGGCGTGGGCGATGGGCGCACGCGTCACGGCGTCGGCCACCACCGTCGTCGTCCCCGCGGTCTGTCCCCACGCCGTGAGCACAGCCGTCAAGGCCATCCACAACAGCATCATTCGTCTCATCAGCCTCTTTCTAAATAACTACATGGTTATTTCACCGCTTTGCCGTAGGAGGCGACGTGTCTAACGTAGCAATCTTGCAG
>JAFUEP010000043.1 GCA_017470345.1 Prevotella sp. | reverse complement strand
TTTCGGGTCGAAAAGCGGCACTTCTCTGACGAAGAAGCGGCACTTCTTCCGGAGAAGAGGTGCCGCTTGTAAAACTTTTTTAGAATCCTGTTATTTCAGCACGCCGAGCTCGCGACCCACCTTGATGAAGGCCTCGATGCAGCGGTCGAGCTGCTCGCGGTTGTGGCCGGCCGAGATCTGGACGCGGATGCGGGCCTGGCCCTTGGGCACGACGGGATAGTAGAAGCCCGTCACGTAGATGCCCTCTTCCTGCATCTTGGCGGCATAGACCTGCGAGAGCTTGGCGTCGTAGAGCATGACGGCGCAGATGGCGCTCTGCGTGGGCTTGATGTCGAATCCGGCAGCCATCATCTTCGAGCGGAAATACTCGACGTTCTCGACGAGGCGGTCGTGGATCTCGTTCGACTCCTTCAGCATCTTGAACACCTCGAGCGAGGCGCCGATGATGGCGGGGGCCAGCGAGTTGGAGAAGAGGTAGGGGCGCGAACGCTGGCGCAGCAGGTCGATGATCTCCTTGCGGCCCGTGGTGAAGCCGCCGAGGGCACCGCCGAACGACTTGCCGAGCGTGCCGGTATAGATGTCGACGCGGCCGTAGGTGCCGTAGAACTCGCTGACGCCGTGGCCCGTGCGGCCGACGACGCCTGCCGAGTGGCTCTCGTCGACCATGACGAGTGCATCGTACTTCTCGGCCAGGTCGCAGATCTTGTCGATCGGGGCGACGTTGCCGTCCATCGAGAAGACGCCGTCGGTGACGATGATGCGGAAGCGCTGGGCCTGAGCCTCCTGCAGGCACTTCTCGAGCTCCTCCATGTCGGCGTTGGCGTAGCGATAGCGCTTGGCCTTGCAGAGGCGCACGCCGTCGATGATCGAGGCGTGGTTGAGGGCGTCCGAGATGATGGCGTCCTCCTCGGTGAAGAGGGGTTCGAAGACGCCGCCGTTGGCATCGAAGCAGGCGGCATATAGGATGGTGTCCTCCGTCTTGAAGTAGTCCGAGATGGCAGCCTCGAGCTCCTTGTGGATGTCCTGCGTGCCACAGATGAATCGCACCGACGACATGCCGAAGCCGCGGCGGTCCATCATCCGCTTCGAAGCCTCGATGAGCCGCGGATGGTCTGACAGGCCCAGATAGTTGTTAGCACAGAAGTTGAGCACTTCCTTACCGGCCACCTCGATGGCAGCACGCTGCGGGCTGCAGATGAGTCGTTCCTCCTTGTAGAGCCCTGCTTCACGAATCTCAGCAAGCGTCTGGCTGAGATGTTCCTTCATTTTTCCGTACATAAGTAAAAGATTTACGATTTACGTTTATTAGTTTTAGAATTATTAAGTGCAAAGATAGAAATTTTTCGCGAAACATGGTGCAATTATTAAGAATAATTTTGTAATTTTGCACGCGTAAATCTAAAATCTATAGAATCAGAATGAAAAATGTCTTGGTAATTGGCTCAACGGGCCAGATTGGCTCGGAGCTGACAATGGCACTGAGGAAGCGCTATGGAAACGAACACATCGTGGCCGGCTACATCGTCGGCGCAGAGCCTAAGGGCGAACTGGCCGAAAGCGGGCCGTCGGCCATTGCCGACGTGACCGACGGCGCCGGCATCGCCGACATCGTCAAGAAATACAACATCGACACGATCTACAACCTGGCCGCGCTGCTCTCCGTCGTGGCCGAATCGAAGCCCCGGCTGGCCTGGAAGATCGGCATCGACGGCCTGTGGAACATCCTCGAGGTGGCCCGCGAGAACCAGTGCGCCGTCTTCACGCCCAGCTCCATCGGCTCGTTCGGCGTCGAGACGCCCCACGACCCCACCCCACAGGACACCATCCAGCGGCCGCGCACGATCTACGGTGTGTCGAAGGTGACGACGGAGCTGCTCAGCGACTGGTTCCATCATAAGTATGGCGTCGACACGCGCTCGGTGCGCTTCCCCGGCATCATCAGCTACGTGACGCCTCCGGGCGGCGGCACGACGGACTATGCCGTCGACATCTACTACTACGCCGTGCGCGGCGAGAAGTTCACGTGCCCCATCAAGGCCGGCACGCGCATGGACATGATGTACATGCCCGACGCGCTGCGCGCCGCCATGGAGCTGATGGAAGCCGACCCGACGCGGCTGATCCATCACAACGGCTTCAACGTGGCCGCCATGAGCTTCGACCCGGACATGATCTACAATGAGATCAAGCGCCACTGCCCCACGTTCGAGATGGAGTATCAGGTGGATCCGCTGAAGCAGTCGATAGCCGAGTCGTGGCCCGACATCATGGACGACAGCTGCGCCCGCGAGGAATGGGGCTGGCAGCATGAATATAACCTCCGCGAAATGACAAAGGACATGCTCGAGAAGCTGGCCGTGAAACTGAGGAAGTGAAAGATGAGAGATGAGAGATGAAAGATATGATTAGTTAATTCCACCAACAAGTCTAATCATATCTTTCACTTTTCATCTTTCATTTTTCATTTAACAGAGAACCTCCGCTCGCGCCACCCGTCGTAAGTATTGACTCGCAGGCAGACGGAGTCGACGGGCAGGCCGTCGAGGGGAATGCTGGCGTAGGAGCGCTGCGTGTAGTATTCCGGGACGCCACCCTGGTCGTGGTAAAGCCGCAGATGCATCGTCCGCGTGCGGTCAGGGTTGGTCATGATGGTGTCGAAGGTGGCACCGAGCACGTGGTGCAGGTCGTCGCTGCCGTCCTGCCCCACCTTGAGCAGCAGCGCCATGTTGAGGTAGCGCTTGTTCGTACTCAGCCAGATGCTCTCCAGCCCCGTCGGGTCGGTCATCGGCTTGTCCTCACGCCGCGGGCGCAGCACCAGCACCTGCCCGGCACTGACCACGCGGGCCGCCCCGCCCTCCTCCTTATTATAATAGATGTAGGCCCGATAGGTCGTGTCGCCCTTCTGAATCCAGTTCGTGGCGAAGGGGTTGACAAACGTCAGGCGGTCGTCCTCGTCGGTGACGGCCGTCTCAGCCTGTTTCTCGGCGTTGACCTGCAGGTCAGCCAGGTCGCCCCGCAGACCAGAGTATTCGCCCTCGCCCTTTTCGTAGGCATCGGTGGTGCAGGCAGCGAGCAGAAGGATTGCGAGTTGCGATAACATCGCAACATACTTGACGGTTTTCATTGGGCGGCGAGATAGTTACGTAGGGGGTTGGCATACATCGTGAGCATGCGCTCGCGGAGGAAAGGCTCGTCCTTCCCGGGCAGCGTGATCTTGTCGAGCTGCTGCTGCAGGTAGGCCTCGAATCGCTGGCGGTCGGCGGGGGTGTAGTGGTCGGCATAGTCGTCGGTGCCGCTGAGCAGGTCGGCCGCCACGTAGTTGCCGGGATAGAGCACGTAAGCGCTATGGATGGCGCGGTCGATGCGCTGTGCCAGGGCGCTGTAGAACTCGTTCTTGGGCAGGTCCTTCAGCTCGCCGAGCCATGTGTTGACAGGGGCAGAGCAGCGGTAGGCCACGCGGCCCTTATAGCCCAGGATGCCCGTGCGCATGTTGTCGAGGTCGTCCTGCTTGCTCTTCTTGAAGGCCGGATTGTCGCGTTTCTGCTGGAACTCCTGCGCCTTCAGGTAGTCGCAGGGGTCATACTCGTAGCTGATGGTCAGCGGCACGATGTTCAGCTCGCTGAGGTCGCCCCCCATGGCCAGCATCTTGAGCACGGCCTCCTGGGTGTGGTCGCTCGAGTCCTTGGCGCGGCCCTCGCGCTGCGCCAGCCAGATGTTCTCGTGCTTGCGGGTGACGGCATGGTGGATATAGCGGCTCATGTGCTGGCTGGCCTCGAGCGTCTCGCGCAGTGAGAGGCCGCGGCGCACGATGAACGCCTTGTTCATGCGCACCAGCCGCTCGATCCAGGGATAGATGAGCAGGTTGTTGCCGATGCCAATCTCGACGGTCGTCGGATAGCCGGCCTCGACGAGCATGACGTCGAGGAAGGCCGAGTCGAGGACGATGTCGCGATGGTTGGAGATGAACGTATAGCGCTGGCTCTTGTCCGCGGGCAACGCAGCGTCGTCGAACGAGCAGCCGTCGGAATGTTTGCGGATGATATGCTTCACGACGGGCTTCATGAAGCGCTTCTGGAAGTCGAGCGGCGTCCTGACGCCCGTGAAGGCCAGCCGCAGCAGCCAGTTGCGCACGCCCTTCGGCAGCCACGGTGCCAGCCCTTTCATCACGGCATTAAAATGTCGGTCGGCAAGCAGTTCGCCGAATGCCTCCTTCATCTCCTGCGGCTCGTATGGCCGGATGTCGTCAAACTCTGTCATTTTAGTTGTCAGTGAACAGTGAATAGTGAATAGTTATGATTAGACTTGGTCCCGAATCTATTATATCCCTAATTTTTTCTTCATTGTATTAATCGAAGCCGTAAGCATCTTCATGATTTCAGTATTGTCCGAGAGCATTGACTCATACCCCTTTTCATCTATCAGTCCAGATGAATAAATGCATCCCAACCAATACTCCGTCTCACCTGCCTCTTTCAGGGCAATACTCAACTTACTGATAAAGTCTGGCCCACTTTGCGCGTACCGACTTTCAGCAATATTAGCCCCAATGCTGGTTCCACTCCGATAAATCTGCTTGGCCATGACCGTTTCTTTCTTAGTATTCAGCAAATAGCGATACAGACGTACTATTCTTCCAGAATAGGCTTCAGACTTTCTCTGCAATGGACTATCAGGCCGCTTCATAGGCAGAAGGTAATCATAACTATTCACTATTCACTGTAAACTATTCACTAGAACTGGTTCTCCACGATGTCGGTCAGCACGTCGGTCATCGACAGGCCGGCGGCGCGCACCTGCTGGGGGATGAAGCTGGTGGGGGTCATGCCGGGCGTGGTGTTCACCTCGAGCATGTTGAGTTTGTCGTGGCCGTCGTCGCCACGGGTGATGATGTAGTCGATGCGGATGATGCCGTTGCAGTGGAGGATGTCGTAGATGGCCGACGTCAGGTCCTGGGCGCGCTTGGCCAGCTCGGCGGGGATGCGGGCGGGAGTGATCTCGTCGACCTGACCGTTATACTTGGCGTCGTAGTCGAAGAACTCGTTCTTCGTGACCACCTCAGTGACGGGGAAGACGACCTGCTTGTCCTTCGTCTTGTAGCAGCCGACGGTGATCTCCGTGCCGTCGAGGAACGACTCGATCATCACCTCGTCGCTCTCCATCATGGCGATGCGCAGTGCGGGGGCCAGCTTGTCGATGTTCTTCACCTTCGACACACCGAACGACGAGCCGTCGTTGGCGGGCTTGACGAAGCAGGGCATGCCGATGGTCTCGAGCACCTTCTGCTCGTCGAGCTGCTGCTCCTGACCGCGCCGCACGAGGATGCTCTCGGCCACGCGGACGCCGAATCCGCGCAGGTACTGGTTGAGCACGAACTTATCGAACGTCATGGCCTCGACGAGCACGCCGCTCGTCGAGTAAGGCAGGTGGAGCAGGTCGAAGTATCCCTGCAGGATGCCGTTCTCGCCGGGTGTGCCGTGGATGGTGATGTAGGCATAGTCGAAGAAGCGTCGGCGGCCGTTCATACGGAACGAGAAGTCGTTCTTGTCGATGGGCGTCAGGGTGCCGTCGGGCAGTTCCACCTGCCAGCTGGTGCCCTTGACGTCGACGATATATACGTTGTAGCGGTCTTTGTCGAAGAAGCCGTAGAGGCCCTGAGCGGAGCGGAGCGAGACGTCGTGCTCGGAGGAGTCGCCACCGCAGACGATGGCAATGGTGCGTTTAGCGGGTTTCATTTTTCTTTCTTATTTTATTTCGTTCTATTTCGTGATTTCGTTATTTCGATGTTTCGTGATTTCGATATTTCGTTATAACGTTATTTCGATATTTCGTTATAACGTTATTTCGACATTTTCGTTATTGCGGGTCAGCTTGCGCCATTTTTCGATGAGGGCCTGCATGTCGTCGGGCAGGGGGCTGGTGAAGTCCATCTGGCGGCCGGTCGAGGGATGGCGGAAGCCCAGCGTCTGGGCGTGGAGCGCCTGGCGCGGGCAGAGCTTGAAGCAATTCTGGATGTAGGCCTTATACGAGGCTGTGCGCTCGCCGCGGCGTATCTCGCAGCCCCCGTAGCGCTCGTCGGCAAAGAGGGGATGGCCGATGTGGGTCATGTGGGCGCGGATCTGATGGGTGCGGCCCGTCTCGAGCCGACATTCCACGAGCGTGGTGTAGCCAAAGCGCTCGAGCACGCGATAGTGGGTGACGGCGGGCTTGCCGATGTCGGAGCCTGGCGGATAGACCGCCATGCGCAGGCGGTCGCGCTGGTCGCGGCCGATGTTACCCTCGATGCGGCCTTCGTCGTCGGTGATGTTGCCCCAGACGAGGGCCACGTAGGAGCGATGCGTGTCGTGATTGAAGAACTGCTTGCCGAGCGACGACTTCGCCTCGGGCGTCTTGGCCACGACGAGCAGTCCGCTGGTGTCCTTATCGATGCGATGGACGAGTCCCACCTGCGGGTCGTTGGGGTCATAAGTGGGCAGATTGCGCAGGTGCCATGCGACGGCATGGACGAGCGTGCCGTGGAAATTGCCACAGCCGGGATGGACGACGAGGCCTGCGGGCTTGTAGACCACCATGAGCTGGTCGTCCTCATAGCGCACGTCGAGGGGCATCTCCTCGGGCACGATGGTCGAGTCGTAGTGGGGCCTGTCGAGCATCAGCGTGATGACGTCGCCCGAGCGCACCTTATAGTTGCTCTTGACGGGGCGGTCGTTGACAAAGAGGAATCCGGCCTCGGCCGCCTGCTGGATGCGGTTGCGCGAGGAGTGCTGTGTGTGCTCGGCCAGGTACTTGTCGATGCGCAGGGGCACCTGTCCGCGGTCGACCTCGAGCCTCAGATGCTCAAAGAGCGTCTGCGCCTCGCCGTCCGCCTGTGCCTCAGCGTCATCGTCGAGCAGTTGTTCCAGCTCGTCGTCGAGCAGTTCGTCGTCAGTCACGTCCATCATTCCTCATCCGTTACTTCCAGGAAATCGTCCACCTCGTCGGCCTCCTCGCCCGTGCTCATGAATCCGCTGAGCACGAGGCTGTCGGTCATGAGGTCTTCCTCCTCTGTCGAGTAGCCGCTGCCGATGACGAGCGTCAGCAGCGACTCGCGCGCCACCATGTCGCCGGCTATCAGGTTGTGGCCCTCGTGCTGGATGCCGTAGACCCAGTCTTTCTCGCCCTCGATGAAGCGCGGCTCGCCCACGCGGAAGCCCATGGCCTGCAGCTTGGCGCGCGCCTCGCGGAAGGAGCTGTTGTCGATCAGGTCAGGTATGGCCAGCTTCGAGAGGGTCGTCGAGTTGATCGTCACGTAGACCACGCGCCCCTCCTTCACCCGTGCCCCTTTGGCCGGCTGCTGCAGCATGACGCTGCCGGCCGGCAGTTTCTTGCTGTAGGCGGAGTCAGTGACGAGCAGCGACAGGCCCTCGGCCTTCAGCCGCTCACGGGCCGTCGGGAGGTCCATGCCGTAGACGTCGGGCACCTCGACGCTGTCGCCGTGGTGCGTATAGACGGCCAGCCACCAGCGCAGCCCGAGGAACAATGCGACGACGACGAGGGCCATGGCCAGCAGGTTGCCCCAGATGAGCGGCGACGTTATTTTCCGTTTGAATTCTTTCACGTTCATTGCGTTCTGCTTCTGTATTCTCGGCAAAATTACAAAAAAAAAATGAAGCCGCGGCAGGTTTGCGCAAATAAATGTTCAAAGGGGCCGCTTTTTGGGGATAAAACTATTTCAGCGGCGCTGAAATATATCGCAGCGGCGCTGAAATATATTTCGGCGGCGCTGAAATAGTGTTTCGCGACGGCGAAATAAGCATGCGGCGCACGCCGACAAAAAAGGACTGGCGGACGGGCGCCTTTCGGCATCCGTCCGCCAGTCCTTCGTCGTGGCGCGTAGGAAATCACTTCCCGTGGTTCTCGTCGGAAACGGTCAACTTCTTGCGACCCTTGGCGCGGCGAGCAGCCAGGACGCGACGGCCATTCTTCGTGGCCATGCGCTCGCGGAAACCATGCTTGTTCACGCGGCGGCGATTGTGGGGCTGAAATGTTCTTTTCATCGTTATATCACTTTTATTTGAGTTTATTCAAGCGTTTCGGGCTGCAAAATTACACAAATCTTTTTAAATAAGCAAGAAAACTAAGAAATTTAGCTAAATATTTTATGTTTTTTTCGGAAAAATGCGTACCTTTGCAGCGCAAAAGCGCCTTTTTCAATATTATTATATATAAAATTCAGTTATGATCAACTCACAAGACATCAAGAAGGGCACCGCCATTCGCATGGACGGCGCCATTTGGGTGTGCATCGACTTCCAGCACCGCAAGCCGGGCAAGGGCAACACCATCATGAACATCAAGTTGAAGAACGTCAGCGACGGCCGCGTGCTGGAGCGCCGCTACAACATCGGCGAGAAGCTCGAGGACGTCATCATCGAGCGCCGTCCCTACCAGTACCTCTATGAGGACCAGGAAGGCCGCATCTTCATGAACCAGGAGACCTTCGAGCAGATTCCCATCGCCAACGACCTCGTCATCGGCCATGAGTACATGAAGGAGAGCGACATCGTCGACGTGGTCACTGACACGACCGACGGCACCATCCTCTACGCCGAGATGCCCGTGAAGACCATCCTGCGCGTGACCCACTCGGAGCCCGGCATCAAGGGCGACACGGCCACGAACACGCTGAAGCCCGCCACGCTGGAGACTGGCGTCGAGGTTCGCGTGCCCCTGTTCATCAACGAGGGCGACCTCATCCAGGTCGACACCCGCGACGGCTCCTACCTGGCCCGCGCCAAGGAGTAAGCGAAGGGGAAAAGCAGAACTGACAAGTGAAGAATTTGCTCTCGCCACACCATCAGGCGGGCGGGCCGATTCTTCACTTTTTCTATTAACAATAAGCCTATTGACCGCATGAAGTATTCCATTATAGTGCCCGTCTACAACCGGCCCGACGAGGTCGACGAGCTGCTCCAGAGCCTTTGCACACAGCAGGAGAAAGATTTCGAAGTCATCATTGTCGAGGACGGCTCGCAGACCCCCTGCGAAGACGTATGCCGCAAATACGCTGACCGGCTCGACCTGAAATACTTCATGAAGCCCAACAGCGGCCCCGGCCAGAGCCGCAACTACGGCGCGGAGCGCGCCCGGGGCCAGTGGCTCATCGTGCTCGACTCTGACGTGGTGCTGCCAGATGGCTATCTTGTGGCCGTAAACGAAAGATTCCATCTTTCATCTTCCACCTCGGAGATCGCCGCCTGGGGCGGCCCCGACGCTGCCCACCCGGACTTCACGCCCGTGCAGAAGGCCATCTCCTACGCCATGACCTCATTCTTCACCACGGGCGGCATCCGCGGCGGCAAGGGCAAGAAGATGGACAAGTTCTATCCCCGCTCCTACAACATGGGCATACGCCGCGACGTCTACAGCCAGCTGGGCGGATTCTCGAAGATGCGCTTCGGCGAGGACATCGACTTCTCCTATCGCATCGTCGAGGCCGGCTACAAGACCGCCCTGCTGCCCGAGGCATGGGTGTGGCACAAGCGGCGCACCGACCTGAAGAAGTTCTTCCGCCAGGTCTACAACAGCGGCATCGCACGCATCAACCTCGAGAAGCGCCACCCGGGAACGATGAAGCTCGTCCACCTGCTGCCCACCGTCTTCACCCTCGGCGTCATCGCCCTCGTGCTCATCTCGGCCGCAGGGCGCCTGCTGATGTACTACGTCGACAACGATGAGTGGCGCTGGCTCTGCCTCACGCCCTGGCTGCCTATCTTATTATATAGTGGTGTGATCCTCGTCGACTCGTCGCTGAAGAACAAGAGCCTGAAGGTCGGACTGCTCAGCGTCCCCGCCGCCTTCACGCAGCTGATGGGCTACGGGCTCGGCTTCATCGAGTCGTGGTGGAAGCGCTGCGTGCTCAAGAAGGACGAATTCCAGGCATTCGAGAAGAACTTCTATTCTTAGTGTAGAGTGTAGAATGTAGAATGTAGAGTTTGCTACCGCACTTCTTTTTAATTGGAGAATGTAGAGTTTGTTACCGCGCTTCTTTTTAATTTATGACACATGCCGAGAAAAGACAGTATTCTTAAAACCAAAACGGAAACCTTCGCTTTACGAGTTATAAAACTTCACCAATACTTGACGAGGGAAATGCATGAGGTTGTCATGGCAAAACAGCTCTATCGTAGCGGAACAAGCATCGGAGCTAATGTAGCAGAAAGCATCAACGCACAAACGAAAGCCGACTTCATCACCAAACTGAGCATTGCTTTGAAAGAAGCTAACGAGACGCAATATTGGATAAAGATGTGCCACCAAGCCGGACTCATCGACCAACGAGGATTTAACTCGATAAACAACGACAACGAAGAAATCATCAAATTACTTGTCAGTTCCATCAAAACAGCCAGAAGAAACTTGGAAAACGATGAAAAAGAATGACAACAAAGAAGCAGAGAATAATGAGACGGCGGTAGCAAACTCTACACTCAACACTCTACATTCTACACTCCAGAAGCTGACCATAGCCAACTGGGCCGAGGAGGACCGCCCACGCGAGAAGCTGGAGCGGCTGGGGGCTCAGGCACTCAGCAGCGCCGAGCTGCTGGCCATCCTCATCGGGTCGGGCTCGACGAAGGAGAGCGCCGTCGACCTGATGAAGCGCGTGCTCAACGACTGCCGGGGGAGCCTCAACACACTGGGCAAGCTGACCATCCACGACCTATGCCAATACAACGGGATCGGCGAGGCCAAGGCCATCACCATCCTCGCCGCCTGCGAGCTGGGCAAGCGCCGCCAGATGGAGACGCCCGAGGAGCGCCCACAGCTGTCGACGGCCACACGCGTCTACAACCACATGCACCCACAGATGCAGGACCTCGACGTCGAGGAGTTCTGGGTGCTCTACCTCAACCAGGACCAGCGCCTCATCAAGCAGGTCAGGATAGCCCACGGCGGCATCTCGGAGGTGACGGTCGACGTGCGCATCATCATCCGCGAGGCCGTCCTGTCGAACGCCACGCTCCTCATCGTCTGCCACAACCACCCCAGCGGCAACATCACCCCCAGCCGCCAGGACGACGCGCTGACCAGGACGGTCAAGCAGGCCTGCGACGTCATGCGGCTGCGGCTGATGGACCACGTCATCGTCAGCGACGGCCGCTACTACTCCTACCACGAACAGGGCAAATTGTAGGCGTTTTATTTTGCCGTTTGCCAAAATTACATTATCTTTGCAAGCACATAAAACGCAAAGATAATGACTCAAGAACAGAAAACAACACTCGAGGAGCGCATCGTCGATGTGCTCAAGACGGTCTACGACCCTGAGATTCCCGTCAACATCTACGACCTCGGCATGATCTACCGCATCGACGTCAAGGACGACGCCGCCGTCGAGGTCGACATGACCTTCACCGCCCCCAACTGCCCCGCCGCCGACTTCATCCTCGAGGACGTGCGCACCAAGCTCGAAGGTCTCGACGGCATCAAGTCGGCCAACGTCAATCTCGTCTTCGAACCCGCCTGGGACCAGTCCATGATGAGCGAAGAAGCCCGCGTGGAGCTGGGATTTGAGTAAGGGATGAGAGATGAGAAATGAAAGATGAAAGATATGATTAGACCTTTAAGCTGAACCATCATGCAAAGGAAGCCAAACATTCTGTTAGAGAAATCTGATCAGTTCTCTAGCAGAATCATCAAGATGTATCACATCCTGACTGAACACAGGAAAGAGTTTGTTTTATCAAAACAGGTTCTTCGAAGCGGCACAAGCATCGGTGCCAATCTGGCCGAGAGCCGAAATGCCCAAAGCACAGCAGACTATTTAAGTAAACAGAATATTGCCCTAAAAGAAGCTGACGAAACAAAGTACTGGTTGAAAAAACTATATGAAGGAGACTACCTGAATGAAAAAGAATACCATTCCATCAACGGCGACTGCGAGGAACTTGTCAAGATGCTCGTCACGTCGGTTAAGACCCTCAAACAAAAGATTGGGAAGTTGTAGGGCAAAATGTAATCATATCTTTCATCTTTCACTTTTCATCTCTCATCTAAAATGAAGAATATATACTTTTTGAGCGACGCCCACCTCGGATCATGGGCACTCGAGCACAAGCGGATGCAGGAGCGGCGACTCGTACGCTTCCTTGACTCCATCAAGACGAAGGCGGCTGCCGTCTATCTGCTGGGCGACATGTTCGACTTCTGGTTCGAATATAAATACGTGGTGCCAAAGGGCTACACGCGCTTCCTCGGCAAGATCTCCGAACTGACAGACATGGGCGTCGAGGTGCACTACTTCACGGGCAACCACGACATCTGGGCCTTCGACTACCTGGAGCGCGAGTGCGGCGTCATCATCCACCGCCAGCCGCTGACCACGGAGCTCTACGGCCGCATCTTCTATCTGGCCCACGGCGACGGGCTGGGCGACCCCGACCCGAAGTTCAAGGTCATACGCGCCATGTTCCACAACCGCATCTGCCAGCGCCTCTTCGCCGCCGTCCATCCCCGCTGGGGCGTATGGTTCGGACAGACCTGGGCCAAGCACTCGCGCATGAAGCGCCCCGGCGGCGAGGAGCCCCCCTACATGGGCGAAGACCGCGAGCACCTTATATTATATACGAAGAAGTACATCCAGTATCACTCCAACGTCGACTGCTTCATCTATGGCCACCGCCACATCGAGGTCGACCTACAGCTGACGCGCAAGGCCCGCGTCATCATCCTCGGCGACTGGATCTCGCATTTCTCCTACGTCGTCTGGGACGGCGAGCACCTCTTCATGTCGCAGTACATCGAGGGCGAGAGCCAGCTCTGACCCACGGCGAAGTGCCCCTTTGACCACCGCAAAGCGCCCCTTTGACCCACGCGAAGTGCCCCTTTGACGTCCTCAAAGGGGCACTTCTCCGTCAGAGCAGTCATCATCGCTATAGGCCACGACGCCAGATATACGCAAAAAACTGTATATCAATACATTGCATCACCACTGCATCCTTATTCACGCCAGACAGGAATTGCACGAGGCAGGCACACTTTTCCTCTTAAAAGTTTGGTAGTATAAGAATAATTTCCTATATTTGCGGAAAAATCAGACATTGCGTGCTCTTTCCTGACGAAGGAGCCCGGGAAGCCCTCTCATGCTGGCCATCAGGCGCCAGACGATACGACCTAAAGCCACAATCCGCCGCCACCGACTGAGGCGGCCACTAAACAAACAAAAACCTATAACCATGATGAAAAAGTTAGTCAAAAAACTATTATTGCTCGTCTTGCTCTTGGCGGGATGGGCAGGTACGGCCTTTGGGCAGACAGTGCAGTCGATGGGTACGACCCAGGATAATGCTGCGATTTATAATCTCTACTATTCCTATTACTCCAATGGTTATGGTGGGAAATGGATGGAGACTTATTATGCCACCATCCAGAAGGTTACGCCTACCATCGGTTTTGCCACCATCCCCGAGGCTGTAACTTATGGCAACCACACTTATTACGTTAGAGGTTTTGGCAGTGCCAGTACAGTTTACTCTGACGTGCAGAACGTGGGAAGCCTCACATTCAAAGGTGATGTAATCTCATGGGACTCTCCTGTGAACTTTTGGTCTGGAATGACAGGCTTTACCACTCTTATTTTTGAAGGCTACAGCTATCCTTTCGACGGAGATTACACGGAGTATTTCAAGAATTCAGTCGGATGGGTAGATGTTTACCTTGCCGACAAAACAGAGAGCCAGATAGCAGAACTGAAGCGCAATGCTCCGTGGAATCAGTTCCACTCTGTCAACTATCGGCCAGTTAAACAGACCCTGACTTTGAATCTGGCATTTAGTCCGGTGGATATAAATGCAAATGTAGCGTTGTACAGCCTTGGCGATTACGAAACGTTCTCTGATGCCGACTACAATCTGAACAACCTCACCCCTGTTGATATGTCGAGCGCAGGGCAGTTTGAGGTTAACAAGTTCCAGCGTTATCTGGTGGTTGCCGACTACAATCACAACAAGGTTGAGCCACACGTAATCGTTAACGGCCTGGAGTACCCAATGACTCCGCACTATAACATTGCCTTTTGCCAGATAACGGTGCAAGGCGATGTGGTCTTAGACGTCAGTTTCCCGTCGATAGCCACATGGGAGTGTGTGCTGAAGAACCAGACCCATGGCATGGTCTTCATAACTGACCTTGGCGACAAGACGAGCTTTGCCGATGCGGGGGCTACGAACACGATTCCTTACATGTACTCGACCACCAACGGACAGACGACCGACGGCCTGTTTGCCGGCGGCAACTACTCGACGGTCTATGTTTATGGCAACAACAACTACATCCCACACTTGAAGCGCAATGACGTAGAAGTGACGCTGAACAACCTGACGCGGGGCGACATCCACTATGCCTACTACAATGAGCTCAACGTGCAACAGAGTGTCACCTACGAGTGGTATACCGAGATACCCACTCATCCTGAGAGCATTCCCGTCGTGAAAGTGATAAGAACAGGCGAGGGCGACGTGGAACTCACTGGCATGTGGGATTGGGACGGGGAGACCTGGTACAATACTGAAGAAGTAATCTGTCGAGACGCAGTCACAGACGTCACCATACCATTGCCCACAATGTCGCCCGACGGCGATGGCGAATACTGGGGGTTCGAAGTGAATGTGAGGCCCCAGCCAGGGGGAACGGTGAGGAACTTCATGATAGGCCGCTATACCTATGATTCTGATACCGGGACACCGCAACTGACGATGGAAGAGGATGTTTCGATGACGCAGAATGCCGACGGCAGCTATTCGTTCATCGTCGATGCCTTTCAGAATTATATGGAATGGAGCAGCGGCGATTATGTGGTATTCGTGGATTTAGACAATGGAGCGTCCGACACCAACACACAGACCTTCGCCCGATATGGCGGAACAGGAAGTGTTTCCTTGAACTACGAGGAGAACAGCGGTGACTATGACCCGGATATTGAGATTGGAACAACGACGATCACCCTCCCGGATTACAACAGCGATGACTGCACTTATGCTAGTTTATACGTCGACAAGGTGCCCGGTGAGAAGTTCACGGCATATCGCGACGGCGTAGACGTGACAGACGATTTCATACCAGTTAATTACAACAATCAGTATGCTTATAGCTTCGACCAGAATACGGAGCATTACCGGCAGTCGTCCGTCTGGACTCTGATCTTCGAGCAGACGAATGACATCATCGAGTTTGCCGACGCAGCGGTCAAGGCTATCTGCGTAGAGAACTGGGACACGAACGGTGACGGGGAACTCAGTTATGAAGAGGCGGCAGCAGTGACAACATTAATTGACGCCGAAACCAGTCAGTCTGTGTTCAGGGATCTGAAAAAGTCTATTACGTCTTTTGATGAATTCCAATTTTTCACAGGCCTGACAACTGTGGAAAGATATGCATTCTATAACGATAGTCTTAAGAGCATTGTCTTACCACCAAATATTACAGTTATTGATAATGACGCATTTCGTCGTACAACCATTAGGAGTATTAGAATACCTGAAGGTGTGACTACCATCGGTGAGAGGTCTTTTTACGATTGTATATATTTGGAACAAATTGATTTGCCTGAAAGTCTGACAACTATCGGTTACCATGCCTTCGCTTATACTGCAATTAAAAACATCTTCATTCCCAAAAATGTGGATAGTATTACATACGGAGGTGGTGCAAATATCTTTACTTCTTGTAAGAAACTCGCTAATATTGCGGTAGATGAAGAAAACCAGACCTACGACTCACGCAATAACTGCTCTGCAATTATTAAGAAAGGACAAAATTCAGCCACCCTGTTGTATGGATGCAAGAATAGCGTTATACCTAAGGGAGTGACAAATATCTATAATCAGGCTTTCTACAGTACTGGATTGACAAAGGTGATTATTCCAGAAACGGTGTCGTCTATTGGAACTCTCTCATTCTTTAACAACATATTAGACTCATTGGTGATGGAACGTCGTGAACCTATCACATTCAGAACATACTTCTTTAGACAGAATTCTGAAACTCTGCCTGAAATAGCCAATTGCGTACTTATCGTACCAAGAGGAGCGAAAGAGGCATATCTTAGCGCAGGATGGAAGACGCTTGAAGATGGCGGATACTTCAAGGATATTGTGGAAGCTGAGAAGACTAATGATGGCGACGTGAACTGCGACGGCCGCGTGACTATCGCCGACGTGACGAAGCTCGTCGACAAGATCCTCGAAAGGGAATAAAACTCGCTTGCAGGCCTGACTTTACTCCCCTCCTTGGAAAGGTCTGACCTTTCCAAGGAGGGGAGTCTGGTCAGACCTGCAAGCCTTCATCTAAAAGCTAAATAAATGCCATTTCTTGCGGCCAATTGAAATATAATGAGTAATTTTGTCCCCGTTATGAAACATCAGACCAAAGAAATGACAGAACGGATCAGGAGACAGCTCCGTCTGCTGACCGTCATACTCACGCTGTGCAGCACCACCGTCCTGGCAGCCTGCGGCAGCAGCGACGACCCGACAGGGCAGGACGGCAAGGGGAAGGTGGCCAAGATCGTCAGCCGAGGCACCCTCCTCGTAGGCACGACAGGCGACTATCGGCCGCTCTCCTTCCGCGAGAGCGACGGCACCTACTGGGGCTTCGGCATCGAAGTGGCCGGCGAGATCGCCGGCAGCCTCGGCGTCAAGCCCGCCTTCGTCCAGACCTCATGGCCGACGCTGACGGCCGACGTCATGGCCGAGCCGCAGACGTTCGACATGGCCATCGGCGGCATCACCATCACCGACGCCCGCCAGCAGGTCATGCTCATGAGCGAAGGCTACCTGGCCAACGGCAAGACCATCCTCTGCCGGGCCACGGAGAGCAGCCGATACCAGTCGCTATCCGACCTCGACCGGCCCGAGGTGACGGTGATGGTGAATCCCGGCGGACTCAACGAGAAGTTTGCCAACGAGAACCTGACGCACGCCACAATCGTCGTCCATCAGAAGAACGAGGAGATCCCCACCCTCATCGCCGAGGGCAAGGCCGACGTGATGATCACGGAGATCACCGAGGCCCCCTACTACGTCCAGGCCGATCCCCGCCTCGCTGCCCCGCTGCTCAGCCAGCCCTTCACCCACGGCCAGATCGGCGTCCTCATGCAGAAGGGCCAGGACGACCTCATGCAGGCCGTCAACGCCGTCATCCGCAAGATGAAGTCCGACGGCACCCTCCGCCGCCTCCACGAGAAGTACGGGCTGGTCTATGCCTATTGACGAATCTCCGGGGGCAAACCGGCGCTTTTCGAAGGTCATATAGGGGTATGAATCCGTGAAACGACAAAAAAGAGGGGCAAAAATTTTGTGCATTAAGATAATAATCGTAAATTTGCAGACATAACGATTATCATCATCGCGATGACAGACAGAGAAGAATGTATCGACAAGCTGAAGACGACGAAGGCATATCTTAGTGAGAAGTACGGTGTGCGTTCGCTGATGCTTTTTGGTTCTCTCGCAAGGGGCGACCAAAAGGAGGGCAGCGATGTGGACGTCTGCGTAGAAATGACTCCGAACTTGTTCAAGCAAGCCGGTGTGAAAGTCTACCTTGAGGACTTGCTGGGCTGCAATGTCGACGTCGTTCGGATGCACGACACTCTTCCTCCCGTATTTAAACAACAAATCGTCAAGTATGGAATACGGGTCTTCTGAAAATCTGGCAATGGTCTACTAGACCCTGACGAACATAGCGCGTGCTATTACGACCCTGCAAGAGCGCACTGCTTCAGTAAGCTCTGCGGACGACTTCATATCGTCTCCCCAGGGGATGGAGAAACTTGATGCAGCCTGCATGGTGATTATGGCTATCGGTGAAAGCATTAAGAATCTTGACAAACTGACAAACAAGGAATTGCTGCCAACCTATCCTGAAATTGACTGGAGAGGCCTCATGGGTGTAAGGGATATCATTGCTCACCGCTACTTCCAGATTGATGCAGAAGCTGTGTTTAACATACTGAAAGAGGACATTCCCTCTTTGGGTAAGGCCATCTCGTTCTTCCTAAATGATCTTTTCCAAGATTAGGCCATCATAAAGTGGACGTTCTCCGAGGACAAACCGGCAGGGCTGAAACGAAGAAACGGCGCTTTTCGAAGGTAATATAGGGGTATATTACTATCGAAAAGCGCCGTTTCGCTGTTTTTGATGCCGTCAGGGGGAGGTGCTCAGGGGGCACTGCGGTGCTGACGGACGGGGGGGAATCACCTGACGACCTTCTGGCCCTGCTCGATGACGACGCCGCGGCTCTCGTCAGTGGCGGGGGTGCCGTTGAGGCGGTAGGCCTGCGCGGCGGGATGCTCGACGACGGGGGCGGAGCTCACGCCGACGGTCTGACCCATCTTCTCCTGGTATTCCTGACGGGCCTTCTTCATCTGGGCAACGAAGGCGTCGCTGCTCTGAAGGGCACAGAAGCCGATGCTGGCGGCGGTGCGGCTGGCGTCGACGTCGCTCTGCCAGTGGGCACCCAGGATGACGCGGCTGTTGCAGTAGTCCCATCCGCGGCTGAAGATCTGGGTGGCGCGCTCGGGGGCTATCTGAGCCAGGAGCATCGAGATGGTCCATCCGCGCAGGCTGTGGCCCGAGGGATAGCTGCCCTCGCCGCGCAGCTCGTCCTCCTCGTGCGAGGGCATCGTGTCGTCGAAGCGCTCGAAGGGGCGCTGGCGATGATAGTAGGCCTTGGTCTCCTTGCGCATGGGGTCGGTCGTGGCGAGGCTGGTCTCCATGACCTTCCATATCTCAGGCGTCTCCGTCTCGTTGATGGCCAGTCCGAAGGCATCCTTCCACTGGAGGAAGAGCTTGGCGTGATCGTCCCACTCGGCATCGGCGATGGCCAGTGCGAGGCGGTCGGCGTCCTGCCGCTGCTGCTTGCCCCAGCCATAGCGCACGACGTCGTTGGCAAACTCGGGGCTGTCGAAGGCGGGCGGTGCGGGCATGATGTCGATCAGACGGGGCATCTCGCTGAGCTGGATGTAGGGTTCCACGGTGTCTTCCTGTGCATACGCACTCATTGCAGCCATCATGGCGGCTGCAGCCATTAAGACAAACTTCTTCATTGCTGTTTATTGCATAATTAGTGATTAAATTTTTCCATTGTTTCTTTTTCTACCACGAATTAAACGAATTCTGCCGAGTCATGAAATTCGTTTAATTCGTTCAATTCGTGGTTTGAAAAAGAAAATCGTATTTCGTAGTCTTCTTGTATCACATGGTCAGCGTTTGGGGTTGCGGATCAGCTTACGCTGATTGCTGACGTAGACGCCAGGATGGGTGGCCGACGGAGCGAGGCGACGGCCCTGCAGGTCGTAGCAAGGACCATCGGCTGACGACGTGGCGCGCACGTCGGCGATGCCCTCGCTTCCCGTGGTCACGGAAAGCACGAAAGGCTCGGAGGGGGTACCGACGACGGCGTCCGCGGCGAAGCTGACGGGCTGGGCGGGCACGAGGGCATACTCGGTGGCCGCGGCGTAGTCGTAGAGGCGGAAGCTGACGGGCGTGGCGAGCTGTGAGCTGTTGCGGACTCGCAGGATGGCATAGTCGGGCGCGGCGGAGAGGTCGGCGCAGCCCGTGCACTGGTCGCCGACGAAGGCGCCAACGGCCAGCTGTGTGTAGTCGCTGACAGGCTGGCCGTCGACGACGAGACGGACGAAGAGCGTCATGTCGTAGTGGGAGCTGCGCGCGTCGACCACCCAGGGCTGGCGGCTCAGCTGCCACGTGCCGCCCAGGTGCTGCTCTGTGCCCTTGACGTTGTGACTGGCGGCCTCGAGGCCCTGGACGCTGATGGCGACGTCGCCACCCGTCTGCAGCAGGTCGGCATCGGTGCTGACGGCCATGCAGCGGTCGGTGTCGCCCGTGGCCTCATCGACGATTGTGCCGCCCGAGGCCGTGACGTGCAGCCGTCCGCCGCTGATCGTGAGCCGACCGCCGTCGCGCACGGTGGCGTCGGCGTCGGTGTTGTTCTTCGTCTTGATGCCCTTCGAGCCGTCGCCCTCGACGCTGAGGTCGAGGCGGCCGCCGCTGATGGTCGTGGCGTAACGCGAGAGGATGCCGGTGGCATCGCGCCCGGCAACGCGGATGTTGAGCAGTCCGCCCATGACGCTGAGCGTGCTGTCGGCCTTGATGCCCGTGGCGCCGTCGCCGACGGTGATGCTGACGCCGCCGTCGAGGATGCGCACGGCCCCGTAGTCGTCGGCGTCGATGCCCTCGTCGACTGCATCCCAGATGTTGACCGAGCCACCCCGCATGAGGAAGTAGTTCTTCTCAGGGTCCTGAAGACCGCGGCCGCAGTGGATGCCGTCGCCCGCAGCAGAGAGGATATTGATCGTGCCGAGCGAGGGCTTGAGCTCAATGTACTCCTTGGCCGCGATGGCATGCTTCAGCCGGCCGGTGACGTTGAGCGTGCCGCCGCCGCGAAACTCGGGATGGCCCTTGAAGTAGAGGGCCGCCTTCTGGCCGCCGGTCGCGATGTCGGAGAGCGTGTTGACCGTGCCGTCGACCAGCTCCACGGCGATGCGCTTGCCGCACTCCACGTCGATGGCCGCTCCGCCGTGCGAGTTGGTCAGCGAGAGTCCGTCGAGCTGGAGGGTGAGCTTATACTGTCCGTTGATCGTGAGCGAGCCGTTGTTCGACGAGCCGCTGACGTGATAGGTGTATTCCGTGTCGACGGTCGTCGAGTTGATGATGACGTCGGCCCCCTGGACCGTGTGGCTGACGCCGACGACGGTCGCCGGGATGTCGACCGTGGCCGTCGAGCCGCTGAAGCGGATATCCACAAGCCCCTGGGCCGGCGCCGTGGCGACGAGGGCAAGACTGAAAATCAGGCTTAGAAACGTTTTCTTCATTATTGCATCTGGCTTACTGAATGTGAATCTTACGATAGGAGCCGTCGCTCATCTTGGCTACGTAGACGCCGGCAGGCAGCGCCACGGTGTGGGCACCGACCGGACGGCCCTGCAGGTCGTAGTATTGGCTGACGGCCAGCGCAGCACTGCCGACGGCGGGCACCGACGTGGGCAGCAGCTCGGTGGTCAGCGTCAGCAGGAAGGGCTCGTCGACGGTGCCGAACAGGTCCGGAGCGAAGACGCTCTTCTCGCTGGCCACGTAGACGGAGCCGTCGTACTGGTCGACGACGCGATAGCTGACCGCCTCGCCGCCGTTGCCGTAGACCGAGAGCCACAGCAGGTCGTCGGCCCACTGGGCCTGGCCGCGGAGCTCCTCGCCGCTGTAGGCCTGAACGACATAGCGGTCGGGATCAGTCACGTAGCGGCCGTCGACGCTGAGCTGGGCGATGACGCCCATCTGGTTGGGATAGGCCGTCTTGAGGAGTGAGAGCTGAGAGCTGAGAGCAGAGAGGTTGCGGCGGTACATGCGCACCTGGACGACGGGCTCACTGAAGCGGAGCGTCTTGGTCTTCGTCGTCTTGAAGAGGTAGCCCTTGCCCGTCTCGATGGTCGAGAGGGTGCCGGTCCACGTGCCGTTGCGATAGGTCGAGAAGCCGTCCTGACCCATCACGACGTCGCCGTTGTCGAGCAGGTTGCCGGCCAGTGCGCTACTGAGCGTCTGCGTGCCGTTGGCGGTGTAGCCGATCCAGTTCCAGCCGGGCATCAGGCCGATGGGCATGCGACTGTCGCAGAGCGGGGCGTCGGCGGTGAAGACATCGGCCTGCGACATCTGCACCTTGTAGAGCTGGCCCGCCTCGAGCCGGCTGAGCGAGCCGACGAGCCCGCGGTTGGCGTCGCGATAGGCCTCGCTGTCGAAGCCTACGATGCGCTGGGCATGGGCCGAGAGGTCGTCGCGGCTGATGGGCTCGTCCAAGAGATGCGACACCCAGTTCCAGCCCTCAGCCAGGTTGAGCGCGAACGACTCCGTCTGGGGAATCATCCACGACTGATCCTCGCCGACAAGCTGATCGGAAGGCTGGAGCGTGTTGCGGCGGTCGATGGTGGGGCGCCACATGCTGTAGAACTGTCGGCCGCCGTCAGGATAGCGTCCTACGGTCTGGTCGCCGCGATGGGCCGTATAGACCAGGCCGTCGACGAAGGCCCGCATGCCGGGATGACGGTTGAAGTAGGCCGGGTTGTTGGCCACGAAGGCGTCGCTGCTCGTCAGGAGCACCATCTCGCCGTCGTTGTTGCCGAGCTTGAAGCCCGTGTGGAGCTGCGTGACGCTCTCCAGCTTGTCGGCCCAGAGCACGAGGTGGCCGCCGGCGGGCACGATGGTGTTGATGAGTCCGTCGCTCTGCGGCACCTGATACTTCATCGGCTGGTCGGGATCGTCGCTCAGGTAGAGGCCGGCGGCGTCGAGGTCGGTGTCGGTGGGGTTGTAGAGCTCTATCCAGTCGTTCTTCTTGAACTGCTCGTTGACGAAGACGGTGTTGCCGGCGCTCACCTCGTTGACCTTGAGCGGCATGTGGAGGTCGGCCAGCTGCTCCCTGTCGCCGGGCAGCGGCTCATAGACGGCAGTGAGGAAGATGTCGCCCATGTCGGAGATGTCGTAGGTCTCGTTCTCGCTGTAGACGATGCCGTCAGCATCCTGCCAGCCGCGGAACTGATAGCCCTCGGGGGCCACGGCCGTCAGGACCGTGGGGGCGAAGAGGGTGCCGTCGAAGCGGCCAGTGGGCACCTCGATGCCATTGACGCGCAGGGCCACGCCCTCGACGTTGCTCTGGAGGGCCACATGGCTGCCGTCGTCGTTCAGCCGGACATACGACCAGTTGCGCAGCGAGCGGATCATCTTCGCGCGGCGCTCGTCGGTGAGCACCTGCTTCATGTAGCCGGCCGTGGGCTCGGTCGACAGGCCTTCGAGGGCCAGAGCGGGGTCCATCTCGGCCGCGATGCGGTCGATGATCTCATGGCTGCGGTCGGTGGTGAAGATGCTGCCGTCGAAGAGGCAGTAGGTGTCGACGAACTGCTTGCGGAATTTGTTATTGTTGAGCATGTTGAGGAATATCTGCACCAGGGGACAGCCGCTGTTATCGGTCATGTGGCGCAGGGCGTTGCTGTCGTAGCGGAAGGCCTGGTCGACGTCGAAGAAGACGATGTGGAACTTGCCGTCGTCGCCCTTGAAGGCCTTGCAGTTGTTGCCGGGCCAGTCGTCGCCGCCGAGATAGAGCTCAGCGGCCATGTAGTTGATGAACTCGTCGATGTCGACCAGCTCGCCGATCTGGCGGTAGGTCTCGTCGTCGAAGGCCGAATAGGCCAGGTCGTGCCACTGCCAGAAGTCGTCGGCATCGCCGGCCGTCACGCCGACGCCGCCGCCGAGCTCCATGGCGTCCATCAGGTCGGTGTCGAGTCCGTAGTTGGCCACACCGAAGTGCTTGTTGCTCGGCTCGCGGATGTTGAGCATGCCGAGATACGAGCCGTTGACGAAGGTGTGGACGGCACGGTAGTCCTGACAGTCGAGATGGAAGTTGGTGGTCATGATGATCTGCTGCACGGCCACGTCCTTGATGCGGCAGAGCAGGTCGTTGCCGCCGTTGCGCACCTGCAGCGTCTTGTGCTTGAGGTAGTCCTTCCGGGGGAAGAACTGATGGCCGATGTAGTTCAGGCCCTCATATTGCTTCTGGGCCTTGAGCTTGAAGTTGTAGGGATAGTAGGCGCGGCTCCATCCGCCGAAGCGCTCGAGCGAGGCCTCCTGGTCGTAGCGGTCGTCGCCGGTGGGAGTGAAGTAGTTGAAGGCGACGGGGCGGTCCCACTCCATGTTCCAGTTGCAACGGAAGCTCTGGCCGCTGCCGGGCTTGCCGTTGACGCCCGTGACGAAGACGCCGATCTCGTCGTCGTAGAAGTTGGCCTGGTCGGAGACGATGGAGAGCACGGGCAGCGTGTAGTCGCGGTCGGACTTGATGAACGTGAGGGTCTTCACGGGGCTGTTGAGCAGGCCGTCCTGGACGAGGAGCAGGCGCAGCACGGTGGTCTTGTTGACGGTGAGGCGCCCGCTGGCGGACATCGGCGAGGCGTAGGCCACGGGCGTGGAGCCGTCGCGGGTGTAGAACAGCTTGGCGCCTTGGGGGATGGTGACCTCGAGGGTGAAGTCGGACGTGAACAGCTGCGACTCATGGCTCACCTCGGGCATGGCGAGGCGCTCGTAGGCCGTGGCCGAGAGGTACTCGCGGCTCTCGGCGTTGTTGCGGCCGGGCGTGGGATACGATGTGATGGCCCACGCGTTGGCACCGTCGGTCAGGCGGGCATACGACGTGCGGGTCACGGCCGGCGGGAAGGTCTGGCTGGCGATGAGCTGGCCCGAGGCGTCGCTGAGGCTGACCATGCCGCCGTCCATATCCATGCGGTCAGGATGCTGCGTGGGGCAGTCCTGGGCGTGGTCGAACCAGAGCAGGGCATAGCCGTGGGCCTTGACATAGCCATTGGCGCGGGTCAGCTGTTTCTGCATCGGGTTGGCGGGGTCGATGCTGAGCCAGAGGCCGTCAAGGGGTATCGACTTGTCGGTCGGGTTGTAGAGCTCGACGTAGCCGCCATAGTTATGCGAGGGGTCGAGGAACATGTCGACGTTCGCGACCTGGATCTCGTTGATGATGATGTCGCGCGGCGAGCCCGTCGGGTCGCAGACCTCGATGTCGATGGTGCCGAGCGCGCGGTCGAGGCCGTAGAGTGAGGCCTCGATCGTGGTGCGGCCGGGGGCTATGGCCGTGACCACGCCCTGCGGCGTCACCATGGCCACGGCGGAGTTGCGCGTGGCCCAGCTGACGGGCGTATAGCCATCGAGGGCGGGGCTGACGACGGCGCTGAGCTGCAGCGTCTCGCCGACGTCGAGTCGCAGCCCGCCGTCGGCAGTGATGGCAATCGACTCCGCGCGGGGATTGTCAGGCGCCTGATTGCCTAAGTAATAAAGGTGGAAGTTGTCCCAGATGGCCCAGTCGTTCTTATAGCCGAGCGACTTGCGCACGCCGAGGCGCAGCGTGCCGTCGTGGACGTAGACCGTCAGCTCGGCGGGATATTCGCCGTCGGTGAAGGCGCGCGAGGCGGCCGACATGGTGTTGGGAATCCAGCCGAACTCAGTCTCGACATCGTCGTAGTGCAGCTGCTCGTCATGGGCAAAGTCGAAGATGGAGGGCAGGGGCGTCTCAGCCTCGTTGGCATAGAGCATGGCGTAGAGCTTCTCCTGGCCGATGCGGCGGCTGATGACGGCCCAGGGCACGGTGGCCATGGCATAGACGTTGTTGGCCACGTTCTCGTCGCGCATCTCGCCCCAGCCGTTGTAGGTCAGGTCCTGCTGCTCCTTCCAGTCGCCGTAGCGATAGAAGCCCTGTGCCGTCAGCCGATACCAGCCGTCGGGCAGGCCCTTGAGCTCCTGATAGACGTCGAATTCGGCAAACCACCTCTCGGCGTTGCGGTTCTCCCAATCGCCGCCGTAAGTCGGGTTGCCGCGCCATCCTGACGACGACTCGCAGTCGGCGTTCTGGATGCGGCTGGTCATGTCCATCGGGTGGTCGGGCGTGACGCCGCTATAGTCCGTCGTGTCCCGAGGCTGCTCGCCGTAGTTATAGTCGGAGTTGTCGCCGGCCTGGAGCATCTCGAGCTCGAAGTTGTCCCAGATGGTCCAGTCGCAGCCGTCCTGATCGTATTTGCGCAGGCCGATGGTCAGCTGATGGTTGGTGACGCTGACCTCCAGCTCGTTGTCGGCATAGAGTCCGGCCGAGAAGCAGTGGGAGGCGTCGGCCATGGAGTAAGGCATGCCGCCGCCGTTGGGGTCGCTGCTGACCTGGATGCCCAGCTCGGCGATGCGGTCGCGCTCGTCGGCGATGCTCTGCAGGGGCGTCTCGACGTCGTTGGCATAGAGCTTGGCATAGAGCTGCTCGAAGCCGCCCTCATGTGCCTCGAGGGCCGCCGTGTTGACGTTGTCCCATGTGTAATTATAGCGGTAGAGTCCCTGGACGCGGAGGCGATAGCGGCCGTTGGGGATGTTCTCCAGGCGCTGATAGACGTTGAACGACGTGTTCCACGACTCGGCGCAGTAGTTGCCCTCGCCGTTCCAGCTGCCGTCCTCGCCGCTGATGTTGTGGTTAGAGGTTTCGAAGATCCAGGCGTCGCTGTAAGCATTGCGGTCGTAGCGGGCGTCGGAGATGAGGAAAGTGGCGTCGGCGGTCGACTGCGGGTTGGCGGCGATGAGGCGGTCGAGCATCTGGCGACGCGAGATGATCTCCCACTGGGCGGCCTCATCGGCAGGGTCGGTCAGGCTGACGTCCACGAGGCGCTCGCCGTCGTAGTAGCCGAGATAGGTGCCCTCGTTGGCCGACTGGATAGTATAGCATCCGTCGGCCGAGCGGCTGATGAGCCAGGGCGTGGCGGCCTCGTCGACCCATGCGGCGTCGTCGACAACCCTCAGGCCGGCAGACGAGCCATAGTGGTCGAAGCCCATGCGGATGTAGAACAGATCGTTGCCGATGGGCTCAAGGCTGACCAGACGGGGGTGCTGGCCGCCGACAAGCTGTGTGCCCCACATGGCGCCGGCGTCGAAGTAGACGCCAGTCTGGCGATGGCGCACGACGTAGTCGCCGCTGACGAGCGGCCCGTCGGTGCGGATGAGGGTGACGTCCTTCCATGCCACCCAGTTGAAGTTGGCGTTCTCGATGTTGATGCCGAAGTCGAGACGTCCGTCGTCGCCGACGGGGAATGACAGCTCGACCACCTTATAGGTGTACTGCTGACCATTATAGATGCCCGTCAGGGCCCCGTCGTGGGCGCTGACCGTCACGCCGTTGGCCGTCGCCGTGGCGCCGCTGGGCAGCCGCTGCGCACTCTCGTCGTAGCAGCGGATGCGCATCGTCAGGCGATACTGCCCCTGCGGCAGGCCCGTGATCGGCTGATGGCGGATCTGCATGTCGGCCAGGGGCGTGCGCTGGCCGTCGGTGGTCACCTCCATGAAGGGCGGCGTCATGCTGGTGCCGTCGGAGCCGCCACGCACTGACCACGTGTCGCAGACGAGCACGCCGTTGTGCCCCTCGGTGGTGATCGACCAGTATTGGGCATCATCGCCGGCCGCGCCAGCCACGTAGCTGGTATAGTTCTCCTGAGCCTGCATGGTGGTCGTTCCCGTCAGGAGGATGCACAACAGAAATAAGAATCGGGCGCAGATGCGTCTCGTAAGCTTTGGTATCATATCGACAATTGTTCGTTAAGGAAAGACTATGCGACAGTCTCGTGTGACGGAAGCGGTCGTTCGTCATGGGAGAAGTGCCGCTTTAAGGGGCATAAAGTGCCGCTTCTCGATGGAAGAAGCGGCACTTTGATTATTGAGTAGTATTCAGAGCAGGTTCATCGTGTCGGTGGCAATCATCAGCTCCTCGTCGGTGGGGATGACGCAGACCTTCACGCGCGAGTCGTCAGTCGAGATGACGGCTTCCTCGCCACGCACCTTGTTCTTCTCGTCGTCGATCTTCACGCCGAGGAACTCCAGGCCCTCGCACACCTCGCGGCGCATGCCGACCTGATTCTCGCCCACGCCGGCGGTGAAGACGATGATGTCGACGCCACCCATGGCGGCAGCGTAGGCACCGATGTACTTCTTGATGCGATAGAAATACATGTCGAGGGCCAGGCGGGCACGCTCATTGCCAGCCTGAGCAGCGCTCTCCACGTCGCGCATGTCGCTCGACTCACCCGTGATGCCGAGCACGCCGCTCTGCTTGTTCAGCAGGTTCGACATGCCGTCGGCGTCGAGGTCGAGCTTCTTCTCGAGGAAGGTGATGGCGCCGCCGTCGATGTCGCCCGAGCGGGTGCCCATCATGAGGCCCTCAAGGGGCGTCAGGCCCATCGTCGTGTCGACGCACTGGCCGTCGACGACGGCAGCGATGGAGCCGCCATTGCCGATGTGGCAGGTGATGATGCGCTTGCCCTTAGGGTTGACGTCGAGGAACTCGCAGACGCGGGCCGAGACGTAGCGGTGAGAGGTGCCGTGGAAGCCATAGCGGCGCACGCCGTACTGCTTGTAGAGGTTATAGGGGATGGCATACATGTAGGCCTTGGGGGGCATCGTCTGATGGAAGGCGGTGTCGAACACGCCCACCTGGGGCAGGCCGGGCATCAGCTCGCTGACGGCGTGCACACCCTTCAGGTTGGCGGGGTTGTGCAGCGGGGCCAGGTCGATGCACTGCTCGAAGACGTCGAGCACCTCCTGGGTCAGCACCACCGACTTGTTGAACTTCTCGCCGCCGTGCACCATGCGGTGGCCGACGGCGTCGATCTCGTCGAGGCTCTTGATGACGCCGATCTCGGGGTCGGTGAGCAGTGAGAAGATGAACTTCACGCCCTCGGTGTGCTCAGGGATGTCGTGCATGATCTGCTTCTTCTCGCCGTTGGCCAGCTTGACCTTCACGAAGGCGCCCTCCATGCCGACGCGCTCAGCGCCGCCCGAGGTCATCACCGACTTGTCGTCCATGTTGTACAATGCATATTTAATAGAACTGCTGCCACAGTTAAGAACTAAAATCTTCATTTTGCTTTAAGTTTATAAGAACAGAAATTATTATAATTATTATAATTTTTTATGGTTCATCGATATAGAATTTGTAATTGGCCTGCGTCAGCAAGACAAATTTATCATTGTCAGGAACGTATAGGTAACGTTCTGCTCTCAGACTCTTCTCGCAGAAATTGATCAGCACGCCCCTGTTAACGCGAGTAATTCTCATATAGTTGAACAACTGAGAGCGGTGTTCAGACAATATAGCCTCTACAGCCTTAAGTTCAACAATGATTCCTTTATAGAAGAAATCGGCATAATATGTTTTCACCATCAGATGATTTTTGTAGTATAGATTGAGCAACTTTTCTCGTTCAAAATCCATACCTTGCTCTTTCATCTCAATAGCCATTGCTTCCTGATAAATAGGTTCAGACAATCCGCGGCCTAAGGTCTTGTGGACTTCCTGCGCTACTCCCACAATGTCGTAGATATCCCGATATTCCTCTCGCGTCATTAAATTATATTAATTATAATAATTTCTGTCCTTTTTATTAATAATTAATCACTCTTCACTTACTTCTTGGCGTCCATGGCCTGGCAGGCGGTGATGGCGACGAGGTAGTAGATGTCGTCGACGGAGCAGCCGCGCGAGAGGTCGTTGACGGGGCGGGCGATGCCCTGCAGGATGGGGCCTACGGCGATGGCGTCGCCCAGACGCTGGACGAGCTTGTAGGCGATGTTGCCCACCTCGAGGTTGGGGAAGACGAGCACGTTGGCCTGGCCGGCGATGGCGCTGCCCGGGGCCTTCTTCTTGCCCACGGAGGGCACGAGGGCGGCGTCGGCCTGCAGCTCGCCGTCGATCTTCAGCTCGGGGTCGAGCTCATGAGCCAGACGGGTGGCCTCGATGACCTTGTCGACCACCTCGTGCGTGGCCGATCCCTTCGTCGAGAAGCTCAGCATGGCTACGCGCGGATCCTCGAAGCCGGCCACCGAACGGGCCGTCTGAGCTGTGCAGACAGCGATCTGCGACAGCTGGTTGGCATCGGGCATGGGCGTCACGGCCACGTCGCCCACGACGAGCACGCCGTTCTCGCCGTACTCCGGCTTGTTGGTGATCATCAGCATGGCGCCGCTGACGCACGTGATGCCGGGGGCACACTTGATGATCTGCAGGGCGGGACGCAGCGTCTCGCCCGTCGTCGACAGGGCACCAGAGATCTGACCGTCGGCACCCTCCGTCTTGATGATCATGCAGCCCAGGTAGAGCGGGTCCTTCACCAGCTCGCGGGCCTTCTCGATGGTCATGCCCTTCTTCTCGCGCAGCTTCTGCAGCAGCTGGGCCATCTCCTCGCTCCGCTCGTAGTTCTCGGGGTCGATGAGTGTGGCCTTGTCGATGTGGGTCAGGCCCTTCTCCTTTGCCAATGCATGTACCTTCTCAGGATTGCCGATCAGGATCAGGTCGGCCACGTCGTCGGTCAGCACGCGGTCGGCCGCCGTGAGTGTGCGCTCCTCCTCAGCTTCGGGGAGCACGATGCGCTGCTTGTTCGACTTCGCACGCGCAATGATTTGTTCAATTAAACCCATAGTTTGTTTTATAATAATGTTAAAAGATAATATGCGTGCAAAATTACAAAAAAATATCCGAACAGACGTCACTATTCGGATATTTTAATGTATTTTTGGCATTGCGCCGCCAGGCGTCGCGCTCAGAAGGGGAACAGCAACGGCAGCACAAACGTCATGACGACGCCCATGACGATCTGCAGGGGCAGGCCGACGCGCACGTAGTCCATGAACGTGTAGCGGCCGGCACGCATCACCAGGGCGTTGGGCGGCGTCGCGAAGGGCGAGGCGAAGCACATGCTGGCCCCGACGGCCACGCCGAAGAGCATCGGCAGCGGACTGACGCCCACCGACTGGGCCGCCGACATGGCGATGGGGGCCATGAGGACGGCCGTCGCCGTGTTGGAGATGAACATGGTGAGCAGCGAGGTGGTGAAGTAGATGCCGCCGAGGAGCAGCAGCGGACTGCTGCCGCCGAGCAGGTCGACCAGCGACTCGGAGATGAGGCGCGAGCCGCCCGTCTTCTCCAGTGCCACCGACATGGGCATCATGGCCGCGATGAGGACCACCGACTCCCAGTTGATCGTCTTATAAGCCGCCTCGACAGTGCGGAAGCAGCGCGTCAGGATCATCAGCACCGCCGCGATGAGCACCGCCGTCACGGGCGCCACGGGGATGAAGTCGAACACCATCATGCAGACCATGGCGAGCATGATGAGGGCGGCCAGCGGCGCCTTGTAGTCGAGCGTCACGTGGGCGGCCGCCTCCAGTGGCTGACCCAGCACGACGAAGTATTCCTCGTCGTCCTTCAGGCGCCCGATGTTGGTCCATGAGCCCTGCACCAGCAGCACGTCGCCGTCCTGCAGCCGCAGCTCAGCCAGACGGTCGCGGATGATCATTGAGCCGCGCCGTATGCCCAGCACGTTGATGCTATACTTCGAGCGAAAGCCCGTCTCGCTCAGCCGGCGCCCCACGAACTTCGACTGGCGCAGCAGCACCAGCTCGGCCAGGCCGATGTCGTAGAACTCCAGCTCCGTGGCGTCAAACGAGATGCTCAGCGCATACTCCTTGGCCAGCCGGGCTGCACCGTCGGCAGGGCCCGACAGCAGCACGATGTCGCCCTCCTGCAGGCTCACGTCGCCCGTTGCCAGGCTCTGCGAGATGTCCTTCATCAGCTTGCCCGGCACCAGTCCGCCGCCGATGTGCTTCCGCTCACGGCGCACCTCCATCACCGTCAGCCCGTAGCGCTGGCGCACGTCGAGCTCGCCGATGGTGCGCCCGATGATGGGCGAGCCGTGGGTCACCGTCAGTCGCGACACGTCGTCGGTCAGCCGATACTCCCTGACCAGTTGCTTCAGCGTCTTGCCCTGCTGCGAGCCCTCGTCGCCCTGCCCGCTCTTGTCGCTAAGGAACAGACGCGACAGGGGCAGCAACACCACGATGCCCACCGCCAGACACACCAGTCCCACGGGCAGGAACGAGAAGAACGAGAGGCCCTCGTAGCCGGCCTCGCGCAGCGTCTCGTCGATGACCAGGTTGGGCGGTGTGCTGATGAGAGTCAGGATGCCCAGCGAACTGGCGAAGGCCAGCGGCATGAGCAGCCGCCGCGGACTGGTGCCCGTACTGGCCGCCATCGACACGACGATGGGCAGCATCAGCGCCACCGTGCCCGTGTTGCTGACGAAAGCGCCTATCGAGGCCGTGCCCAGCATGACGAGCAGAAACAGGCCCAGCTCGCTGCCGCCGGCCAGCCGCAGCAGGCGCGACGACAGCATCTTGGCCAGTCCCGTCTGCAGCACGCCGCCGCCCACGATGAAGAGGCCCGCCATCATGATGACCACGGAGTTAGAGAATCCCGACAGCGCTTCCTGAGGCGTCAGGATGCCCGCCAGGAGCAGGGCGATCAGGGCGCACAGCGCCACAATGTCGGAGCGCACGCGTCCGACGGCGAACATGACGGCCGTGACGGCCAGAAGGATCAGGGTGAAGTACATAATTCAACTTTCGAAAGCTTTGCTTGCCGGGAGTAAAGAGGATAAAAGGGGGGAGTGAGGGGGAGTGAAGGTGACGTCAGTCCTATCGCAGGCATCAAAGCTGAGAATAACGTCCACTTCATTACCCTTTCACTTCCTTTTCACTACCCTTTCACTCCAAACATGCGAAACTTGTATACATAACATTAATTCTTTAGCGGTCAATCACCTCGGCCAGCACGGCGGCGTCGCTGCCCTCCGACGAGATCCACTCGCTGACGGCATGATACTTGAAGTCGCCGAAGCGGAACAGCTGGACGGCGCAGAACTGCCCATCCTTCGAGCGGAGTGCCTCCATGCGCAGCGGCCCGACGGCCGTCGACTTGGGCCGGCCGTTCTGCTTCACCTCAGCGGCCATCTTGTCGAGGGGCAGGTGCATCAGGCGCTCCAGGCGGTCGCCCTCGGCCTGCGAATACTCGTTGACGATGACTTCCACGTCGCTGCCCGTGGGCTGATAGACGACCTTATGGCTGAACAGTGATTTCTTGACGACAATATGCTGACAGTTGGCGATGGCCTCAGCCATCTCCAGATTCTTGATATTTGACATAATGATAATAAATAATGTGTTTTGTTTGACGTATGTTGATTCTTGATAAAGCCGTGTGCATCAACATCGTCTAACAAAGGATTCGCCTCAGCGCAATGATGTAGTAGAAGCGCGAGACGAAAGGGCGGAACGGCGAGCCCATACGGCAGCGCCAGCCGCCAAAGGTCTTAAAGCGTGAATACTGCGGGCACGCCAGCCGGCTCTGGCCCGAGCCGCCCGTCTTGCCCAGCGTGCGCGGGCTCTTGGCCACCTGCGACGGCACCACGCGCTGCGGCCGCGTCGTCGAGAGGCGATAGCCCTGCGTGGCGTCGCTCAGCGTGGCCACAGGCGGCACGTCCGCTGACCGCCGGCCGTTGATGCAGCCGGTCGCCGGCTCCGGGCGCTGTCCGTCGGCGAGAACCGTCACGTCCATGCCCCTGTCGGCCTTTGCCGTCAGCAGGGCCACGCCGTCGCCCGTCCTGCTGCACCCAAGCAGCAGCACCGTCACGATCAACCATATATAGCGCACGATTCTCATAGCCGCTGCAAAGGTACTAATAATTTTCCGAATACGAACCAAACATCGCAAATAAAGTGATTTACAGATAGATTTTATATTTTTCCCATCAGCAAATGATGTTTTTTTACTGATTTGTGCCGTTATCTAAAATAAAAAACGTAATTTTGCAGTCATAACAACATCATGCAATCTCTATGACGCGGACAGAAACAGTGAACAGGATCAAGCAAGAGGCACAAAAACTGCGCCCTAAAGTCCAGACCATCCTTTATGGCTCGGAGGCGAGGGGAGATTCGCGGCCCGACTCTGACATCGACCTCCTGATGCTGGTCGATACGGACAAACTTACTTATAGCGATAAAGACCGCATCATTGCGCCATTCTACGACATAGAACTTGACTCAGGCATCATCATCAGTACGCTGATAATACCTCGGAAGGAATGGGAAAATCGCCCGTTCCTTACGCCCTTTCAGCACAATGTAATTAAAGAAGGTATCACACTATGAACACTGAACTTACAGACGAAAACTACGAAGCTCTGTCACGTTATCGCCAAGAGCGTGCTCATGAGACGCTTGCAGAAATTCCCTACCTACGGGAACAAGGCTACTACAATACTGCCGTCAACCGTCTGTATTATGCTTGCTATTACGCAGCTGTTGCGCTCTTGACAAAGCACCATATTTCTGCATCGACACACGCTGGCGTAAAGACCATGCTTGGCATGCATTTTGTTTCAACCGGACTCATTTCAAAAGAAAGTGGCCGGGCCTTCGCTAATTTGTTTGACAGTAGGCAACGAGGAGACTATGATGAGTTTGTATATTCTACTCGCGAGGAAGTTGACGAACTCTATCCAAAAGCCCAGCAATTCATAAAGGAGATAGACGCGTTGCTGTAATAAAACCTGACATTTGAAGCGTCAAACCATTCGTTTGGCTACGCCGCTGAGTGCGGGGAGCACGATGCGCTGCTTGCTCAACTTCGCACGCGCTATGATTTGTTCAATTAAACCCATAGTTTGTTTTGTTGATGATGTTAAAAGTAATATGCCTGCAAAAGTACAAAAAAATATCCGAACGACGTGTAAGCCTTCGGATATTTTTAAGTATTATGAGGTAAAAGTATGCCAAAAATGTCTTTTTCCCTGACTATTTCACCATATTATCTTGCGCACCGAGCCGTCGGATGCCTTCACCACGTTGAGCCCCGGCTGGGGATGACTTAGTTGTTTGCCGTCAATGGAGTAGAAGTGTTTCCCAGAATCAGCCGACTCGCACCTCACATCCTCGATGCCCGTGGCCACAAGTTCGTCGATGCGGAATGCAGGGCTGATAATCTGCTCCTGCCAATTGCCGACGGCGTCAGTGAGGCGTATCTTCAGGTCGAACCAACCATTCTCAGCCGAGCCCTGCACGTTGGCTAAAGCACCACGGTAGAAGTAACCGAAGCCAGGCATGAAGAAGTTTTCGGGAACCTCCTCAACCTCGAGGGTTGTCCAGTTGACCGTGCCATAAGGTGCATACCACACTTCTGCCACCTGGGCATTGACGTCGAACACGGGATAACTTTCGTTTGCCGACACATAGAAGTCGCCACCCGCAAACGTCAGCAGACCGTCGGCAGGCTGCGAGAAACGGTCGGTCACGTTGTCGTCGATACTGCGGAATTGCAACATCTGCAGCACAGGCGGTGTCCAGTCGTCCAGGCCGTGGCGATAGGCCATGGTGGTGACGTTCTGTCCGGCAAGACCGTCTACAAGCACGTTAGAGTCAGTGATTGTCACTTCAAACAACCCTCCTTCATGCTCTCCTGGTACTTCGTATCCTACAGAGTTCATGGTTCCCTCTCCTACCGTCTCACCATCGTATTTCATGTTGACCTTCGATCTTAGATTGTCGACCATCCGCCACTCTCCGTGACGACCGATGAAATAGGACTCTAGGCGCGAGACGTTGCCTATCAGGCCGTTGTACACTTGCACCACGTTGACCGGGCACCCGCTCCCCAAAGGCTGGCGCTGTTGGTCCAGACCGAACGAGAATGCTGGATATTCTGTGATGGGCAAGCCAATATTGCGGGGGTCGTATAGGGCACGCCCTGAGCAAATGCTTCGTAAAGAGCTGCCCGTCTGCACGATGGGGTTCGATTCTGTCCTCTGAACAATATAGTTGATGGCCTCGAACCGTTGCAGTTGTCCGTTTTCGTCGTACCATTCGAAGACGGTGGTGTCGGCTCTTTCATGGTCGGCGTAGCACATGTAAGTATAGATGTCGATATGCGCGGAACTGTCGTCGGTGTTCTTCGGAGCATCGATAAAGGCTTTCATCGAGCCACGGGCAGAACTGAACTTGGGCATCGTGTAGGCTATGGGAACCTCCTTGTTTTTGACGGCAGCACGGAGCATCAGGAAACTGTGATTACCCTTGTCGAAGTTGCCGCCGGGTGTATCTTCAAATTGTTGCTCCAGTTCTACAAAGAGGTCGGGGGTGTTGCTCAGCGTCTGCTCAGCCATCGACTTGTTTTCGCTTTTGACCACATACCATGTGTTGGCTTCATCGTCGATGACAAGGCGAGCGTCGACAAAGCGGTATCTGTCGCTGATGGGGTTCATGAAGATAATGTTGCTATAGCTTTCGTCTCTGGAGTCGGCTTCGCAGAAGCTCCTCGAATAGATCAATCCAAAGACATCTCCTTCTTCCTTACTGACAAGCGAGGTGAAGCCACTTATGTTTTGCACATTGCCTGGCGTCACTACCTCATCGTCGCGTTCACCGTAATAGAGCCTCATCACATCCACCTCGCACAGTTCGCCGTTCGGCTTATAGGTCTTTGTGCTGTAGGGGATGGTGGCGTCGTCAAGGTTGAAGACCAACGTGGTGTCGGTGTTGACATCTATTTGTTCCTTGAGGACCAACGCCATGGCGCCATCGGTGCGGTATGCATGTGTCAGAAAGTCGTAGCAGCCTTTTGGCAGGGTGAGCACTACCGAGCCTTCCTCCCCGTCAATCTCACTGTTGAGGCCATTGCTAATGACCGTGACCATGTCAGGGCTGTATTCGAGTTCGGTTTCGTGAGCCTCCATCTGGCAGGTCACGGTAACGGTGCCAACCTCCGCCGGACGTGGCTTTTGGCTGGCAGGTACATACGTTTTGCGGTTGCCCTGTTCACGCACGAGCCTATAGTCTTTCATGTCAGGGACTTGCAGTGCCGTCTCACCAGCTTCTCGCGTGTGGTTTTCAACAATTAGCGTCTGAGCCTGCAGCATAGCACACAGTGACGTCAAGACGGCCGTAGCCAATGTTCGTTTAAACTTTTTCATGGATTACTTTTTTTAGGGTGTTAATAATATGAATTGACACCGCAAAAGTATAAAAAAATATCAGTCGGTAGGGGTGACTTCTTCCACCGCTTTGTTCTTTTAAGCCTAAAAGTACAAAAAACACGCTATTTGCGTCCCATTCGTTGGTATACCGAGGGTGTCAGTCCCGTGAACTTCTTGAACGTAGTGACAAAGTTGCTGCGGCTTTTGAAACCTACGCTCTGAGCGATGGCCTCGATGGTGAGTTGTCCGTAGTGTTCGTGATCGTTAAGCCGGCGACAGGCCTCTTTGACACGATACTCGCCGAGCAGCGCATAGAAGTTGCAATGGCGTTGCTCATTGATGACCTGCGAGACGAGATAGGGCCGCTCGCCTACGAGTTCGGACAAACGGTCGAGCGTGAAAGAGTCAGTGTAGACCTCTTCGCTGCTTTCCATGACGGTGATGATACTGAGTAACAGATCTTGCCGCCGGGCATCGTCTGTCATGCCGGGGGTGTTCTCATCCGTCACGTTCTGCTTCCTGGCTTTTGACAGAAGTAAGTGTTTTTCGTCGTCAGAAGCCAGCAAGTCGAGGTTTCTCTGGTAGAGCTCACGGTTCTTGCGCTTCACCTGACGGTAGTTGTAGCAGAGCGCCAGCGCAAAGCCGATGACGATGACAGCGAAAGCCACCACACTCCAAAGCACGCGCTGCTGCATGCGGCGCTTGTAGGCCAACAGTCTGATTTCCTCGTTAGCCCTATGCAGCTTGTGGGCAAACTTCACGAGCCCTACGTCCTTAATGTTGCTGCCCTGCATCAGATTATCTTTCTCAATGTAAGTCAGCAGCATGTACTCCTTTGCCGCAATGGTGTCGCCAATCTTGTCATAGTACTGAAACAAGCGCAAGAAGGAGTTGAACAGGGCTTCATGGTCATTATCGCGCTTGCCTACCTCTATGATAGTATCCATCAGGGCCAGAGCATCCTCTGTACGGTTTAGCCTGTAGTACAAATTAAGTTTGTTGCGCAGAGCCATCTGCCCGTACTGTTTGTGTTTATAACAATTGCTTTCGGTGTAGTGAGTCAGTTCGGTGAAGCATTGCAGGGCATGCTCGTAGTCTTCACTACATATCGACCGATAGGCTTCCATGGTTTTCCGAGCAAAGTGCAAACCATGCGTGGTGTCGGGTATTTCCGCTTTCAGGAAAAGTTCAATTTCCTCTTCCAGTCCAGTGGTCGTCGACGTGGCGGTGGCGTCAGAGAGCATGTTGGCAAAGGCAGGCACAAAGGCATCCCACTCCCTGGCTTCGTAAGCAGCCTTGAAAACTTCCTTCTGCCGCTGAAGTGAGAGGGTGTCGTTACCCAAATTGGTCATCAATTGGTAGATGTGCTCAATATTGGCGATATCCTGCTTGATGTGTGCGCCAATATGCTTGAAACCGGCCTGTTCGGCCATGTCGTTAGCCTGAAGGAAGTAGCCCATTGCTTTTGGGTAGTCCTGAAGCTTTTCTGAATAGAACACACCCAGCATATAGTTGCCATAGGTGCTCATACCCAGATCGTCGCCCTCCAGTTTGCGTTCAAAACAGGCATTGGCCAGAATGGAGTAGCCCAGCAATGCACTGTCGAGCATATCCCGCTTGTAGTAATAGTCATCTGACAAACTCTGCAGCTGTCTCATCGACATCTGTTTCCACAGTGCTTGCTGTGTGGTCTTATACTCTTGACAGACCAGCCGTTGTGGCAGCAAGAAAGGCAAAACAAGTAAAGTGATAACAATATTAGCCCATTTCATCACATCTCAGATAAATTGTCTTCACCCCAGTTCCTCGGTCAGCACCGACTCGAGTTCCTCGGCCGAGAGGCGCAGGCGGAAGTCGCCGCCGCGGGCGACGCTGATGGCGCCCGTCTCCTCGGAGACGATGATGCAGAGGGCGTCGCTCTCCTGGCTCATGCCGAGGGCGGCGCGATGGCGCAGGCCCAGTTCCTTGGGGATGCTGAGGTCGTGGCTGACGGGGAGGATGCAGCCGGCGGCGCGGATGCGGTGGTCGTGGATGATCATGGCGCCGTCGTGCAGGGGCGAGTTCTTGAAGAAGATGTTCTCGATGAGCCGCTGGTTGATGGCCGCGTCGACGACGTCGCCCGTGGCCACGATGTCCTGCAGGCTCTGCGACCGCTCCCAAACGATGAGGGCGCCGACCTTCTGCTTCGACATCGACATGCAGGCCATGACGACGGGCATGATGTCGCGCTTGAGCTGCTCGCGGCTGACGTTGCCCAGGCGCTGTGGCACGAAGAAGTGGATCATGCGGCTGACGCCCTGTCGCGTACCTATATTATATAGGAACCGGCGGATGTCCTCCTGGAAGAGGATGATGAGGGCGATGGCGCCGACGGAGACGAGTTTATCGAGGATGGTGCCCATGAGGCGCATCTCGAGCACCTGCGACATGAATATCCATACGACGATGAAGATCATGATGCCCACGAAGATGTTGAGCGAGCGGGTCTCGCGCATCAGCCGGTAGATGTAGTAGAGCATCATGGCCACCAGCAGGATATCGATGAAGTCTTTTATGCCAAAACTAATCATAGTTTAAGGGATGAGGGATGAGGGTTGAAGGTTGAGGTATCGGCTTCGCCGAGGTTGAAGGTTGAGGGTTGAAGGATTAGGGGCTGACGGAAGAAGCCTTTTGACGTGCTGATTTCGTGATTGAGATGAGCATTCGCTTCAGCTCTTCTGCATCGGCATAGATTGATTCAAACTGCTGCTTGGTCAGTTTCCCGGTTTTATGTAGCAGTTGGAGCCAGTAGAGGGATTCGTTGCACTCCTTTAGCGAGATATACACCTTGGCAATGAAGTCGTTATGGCTGATGGCGCACTGGGCCTCGGCATAGTTCGCACCAATGCTGGTCCCACTGCGATAGAGTTGGTCAGCGATTTTGAATTCTTTCTTTTCGTCGTTGAGAAACTGGCACAGATTGACCACTCGAATTGCAAAATTCAAGCACTTGTCCTGCATCACATCACCAAAATCACTCATAGTTATACTTATATATTTTTAGATAATTAATGTTCCAGTCTCCTTCAACCCTCCACCTTCAACCCTCCACCTTCATACTTCCTCCTTCAACCTGCGCGAAGCGCACACATCATCCTTCAACCTTCAACCTTCCTCCATATCCTGACTGCCTCGCAGGCAGGAGCGACATCGTGGACGCGGAGAATTGAGGCGCCTTTCATCAGGGCGATGGTGTTGAGCACCGTTGTACCATTGAGACAGTCATCGGGCGTCGAATTCAATAGCTTGTATATCATCGACTTACGGGAGACGCCGACGAGCAGGGGGAGGCCCATGACCTCGAGGCGCTCCATCTCGGCCATGAGGCGATAGTTCTCCTGAAGCGACTTGCCGAAGCCGAAGCCGGGGTCGAGGATGATGTCTTTCTGGCCCATGGAGCGCAGCTGCTGCACCTTGCGGGCGAAGGCGAGGAGCGTCTGGCGCAGGTCGGGCTGCACGGACATCATGACGTAAGGCACGCGCAGGCGGCTGACCATCCGGAACATGGCTTCCGAGCCCTCGCTGACGTCGTTGACGATGTCGGCTCCCAGCTCCTCGACGGCCATGCGGGCCACGTCGGGGCGGAACGTGTCGACGGAGACGACGGCATCGGGCTGCTCGCGCCGAACGACGGTGAGGGCGCGCCTGAGGCGGTCCGCCTCGTCCGCCTCGCTGACGGGCTCGGAGCCCGGCCGCGTGGAGCAGGCGCCCACGTCGATGATGCGTCCGCCCTCCGCGATGATCTGGTTGGCGCGGCGGGCGATGTCGGCCTCCGTCAGCTGTCGGCTGGAGGCGAAGAAGGAGTCGGGCGTGGCGTTGAGGATGCCCATGACGAGGGGCTCGCTGAGGTCCAGCAGTCGGCCCCGGATGTTCAATGTGTAGTCCATACAGCGGACAAAGTTACAAAATCTTCGCGACACAATCCGTCTGCCGGCGGTATTTTTTTCAAATTTAAGGGTCAAATCGGAGCAAATGCAGATTTCGGGCGGCGATTTGTCGACAAAAAACGCCCGAAAACTATTTTCAAGGCTTGAAAATAGATTTTCATGGCTTGGAAATATATTTTCAAGGCTTGAAAATAATAAACCACGACGTGAAAATAGTTGTCAGGCGGCTTTCCAGCCGTTTTATGCAGAACTTTTATGAGTTTTTATTTGCCCGAACCAGAAATAAGGCGTAACTTTGCAGGCAAATTAGCAATCAACGATTATGGACATCAAGCAACTCTACGAGCTCTACCGCCAGCATCCGACGATCACGACCGACTCGCGCGAAAGCCCCGAAGGCTCTATCTTCCTGGCCCTCAAGGGCGACAAGTTCGACGGCAACCGCTTTGCCGCACAGGCCCTGGCGAAGGGCTGCGCCCTGGCCATCGTCGACGACGCGGCCGTGGCGGCTTCCGACCCGCGCTGCATCCTCGTCGACGACACGCTGCAGACGTTTAAGGACATCGCCCGCGAGCACCGCCGCCAGTTCGACATCCCCGTCATCGGCATCACCGGCACCAACGGCAAGACGACGACGAAGGAGCTCATCCGCGCCGTGCTCTCGAAGAAATACAACGTGCTGGCCACGGAGGGCAACCTGAACAACGACGTGGGCGTGCCCAAGACGCTGCTGCGCCTGCGCCCCGAACACGAGATCGCCATCATCGAGATGGGGGCCAGCCATCCCGGCGACATCAAGACCCTGGCCGAGACGGCCGAGCCGACGTGCGGACTGATCACCAACGTGGGGCGCGCCCACCTGCAGGGCTTCGGCTCCTTCGAGGGCGTCTGCCGCACGAAGGGCGAGCTCTACGACTACCTCCGCTCGCGCCAGGACGGCCTCGTCTTCATCAATGCGGACAGCGACGAGCTGGTCGACATGCTGACGGACGACCTCTGGTGCACCCCCTACTCCACTGACCCCGAGAAGCAGTATTCGTGCATCTCGGGCGAAGTGATGGAGGGCGGGATGTACCTGCGTTTCCGCTGGCGCAAGCCGCTGATGGAGCTCGAGCAGGAGGGCGCCTCGCAGAAGTGGCATAAGGTGCAGACGCAGCTCGTCGGCGCCTACAACATCTACAACGCGCTGGCCGCCATCGCCGTGGGCATCAACTTCGGCGTCGACCGCAAGATGATCTGCCAGGCCCTCGAGGAATACCACCCGACCAACAACCGCTCGCAGCTGACCGAGACGGAGCACAACCGCCTCATCGTCGACGCCTACAACGCCAACCCCTCGTCGATGCAAGCTGCACTGGAGAACTTCTCGCAGATTCCCGCACAGCGCAAGATGCTCATCCTGGGCGACATGCGCGAGCTGGGCCCCACCAGCCAGGAGGAGCACCAGGGCGTCGTCAACTACATCGAGACGATGGAGGACCTGAGCGACGTATGGCTCGTAGGACAGGAGTTTGCCAAGACTGACAACCACTTCCGCCACTTCGACTCCGCTGACGACGTCAAGGCGGCCATCGCCCAGGAGCAGCCCGAGGGCCGGCTCATCCTCATCAAGGGCAGCAACAGCATGCGGCTCTATGAGCTGCCCCCGCTGCTGTGACTTCATCGTCTTTGGAAATGGCTACCGCACTGCCCGACGGGAATGACGGCGCAGCTACTCCCCTCCTTGGAAAGGAGGGGTCGGGGGTGGTTGACTGCTGCACTCTGACTATCATATAGTTATGCCGCCCGTGGTGTATCAACCACCCCCAGCCCCTCCTTTCCAAGGAGGGGAGTAAAGTTAGACCTGCAAGCCTGCACTTAAATATTTTGACACCATCCTATATATTTACGTCCCTAACAGTAACAAAAAAAACTTTACCATGTTTAAACTTCCGAGATTGTTCTTCATGGCCGTGCTCGCCGTCACGGCCGTGGCCTGCACGGAGAAGCAGGCACCATGGCGCGAGATGCCCGTACGGGGCAACGCCGTCTACTACTGGCGCACCAGCCTGCAGCTCGACTCCACAGAGCGCGGCTTCATGGCCGACCACCACGTCAGCCGCATCTACTGCCGCTACTTCGACGTCGTGCTGGGCGGCGCCGACGTGCCCATGCCCAACGCCACGATCACGTTCGGCGACAGCCTGCAGCTGCCTGACTCGACGGAGATCGTGCCCACGGTGTTCATCACTGAGAACTGCCTCAGGGGCAACGAGGTGGACAGTCTGCCGCGACGCATCGTCAGCCGCATCCTGCAGATGAACGCCACCAACGGCCTGGGCGACGTCAGCGAGATCCAGATCGACTGCGACTGGACGGAGCGCAGCCGCGAGACGTTCTACGCCCTGCTCAGCGACATGCGACAGATCTGCCAGCAGCACGACATTCGCCTCTCGGCCACCATCCGCCTCCACCAGCTGCAGATGCCGGCCCCGCCCGTCGACTACGGCGTGCTGATGCTTTATAACACGGGCGCTCCCGAGCGCTTCGAGGAGCGCAACCCCATCCTCGACCTGCGCGACGTGAAGCCCTACGTGAAGTACCTGGCCGACTACGAGCTGCCACTGGCCGCCGCCTACCCCGTGTTCCAGTGGCGACGCGTCGTCCATGGCGTCACCATCGACCATGAGGCCGACCTGCAGACCATCCTCGACGTGAAGAAGGCCGTCGAGGCCCGCCGCCCCGACCTCACGCAGCTCATCCTGACCTACCACCTGTCAACCCAGAATATCAACCGTTATACCGCCGATGACTATGAAACGATTTATCACGATTAACCTGCTCCTGCTGGCCGCCATAGCCGAGGCCATGGCCTGCGCCATACCGCCCACGCACAACTGGTATCTGTTCAGCGTCGTACGCGAGGGCGACTTTGCCCAGCGTGTCAACGAGCAGACGCTCGACAACTGGCGCGTCTACCTCGGACAGGAGGACCGCCTCTTCTGGTTTGAGGCCGACGCCATCATGGCTGCCGCACGCCGCAAGGGCGACCAGCTCATGGTGAGCTATCTGGAGCATCTCGACACCTATCTCAATATCGCCCGCGACTCGGAGTGCGAGTCGTGGGACTATCCCACGAGGGAGGAGCTCGACAGCCGTCGCAGCGTCCTCGAGGGCCTTCGCGACTACGCCACGTCGAAGCTCGACAGCCGCCTGCGCAGCCAGCACGCCCTGCTCCTGATGCGCTGCAACATGCTGCTGGGCGACCACGAGGCGAACGTCGGCTTCTGGGAGCAGAAGGGCAGCAAGCTCATCGAGAGCGTCTATCGCGACATGATGCGCAACATCTATGCCGGCGCACTGCTCAAGACGGGCCGAACAGACGAGGCCACGCAGATCTTCGTCGAGCAGGGCGACGCGGCCAGCCTCAACACCTATTATTATGACAAGCGGTCGGCCGACGACATCGAGCGCGAATACAACATGAACCCCGACTCGCCAGCCATGCCCTTCCTCCTGCAGGACTTTGCCAACAACGCGCAGGAGGCCGTCGACGGGCTCGAGGAGTGCAACTGGCCCGGCAAGCTCTTCATCCGCAACATCGAGAAGGAGGAGTGCGAGCGGATGCGCGAGCTGGCACGCCGTGTCGTCAAGGACGGCAAGACGAGCGAGCCCGCACTGTGGAAGTCGCTCGAGGCCTGGCTCGAATACCTCTTCGGCGACCATAAGAAAGCCTCGAAGGCCATCGCCGAGGCCATGACGCTGAAGGGCTCGGAGCGCACGATGGACAACGCCCGCGTGCTGCGCCTCTACATCAAAGCGCAGGAGGCCGACGACGACTTCATCGCCCAGGAGCTCGCGTGGATCGAGCAGCAGGCCGACGCCATGCGCACCCCCGAGGACTACTACGACAACCACTACACGCACGTCTACGACCGTCTGGTGCATCAGGTGCTCGTCGACCGCTACAAGAACAGCGGCCAGCCCGAGTTCAGCATCGCCCTCATGGCCGCCAAGTCGGAGATGGCCGAGCGGTTCTACGAGAAGCGCTACGCCAACGAAGACCTCGGATGCAACGGATGGAACGACGACTACTCGACGGAGTTCTTCGTGCTCATCGACTCCGCATCGACGGCCGACGCCGAGCGCTACCTGCAGTTCGTCACGCGTAAGGACGCCGCGTCGTCGGCTCTCGGCAAATGGCTCACGGGCCACATAACCCACAACGCTGAGTTCCTGCACGAGATTGTCGGCACGAAATACCTGCGCGAGGGCGAGTGGCAGAAGGCCATAGAGCACCTCAGCCAGGTGTCGCTCGACTTCGTCCACCAGATGAACATCGCGCCCTTCATGGCACAGCGCAACTACACCACCGAGCCATGGATCACCCGACAGTGGATCAAGGAGGAACTGCAGCGCCCAGGCAGCGCATGGCCCGCCACGAACCAGAAGCTCGACTTCGCCCGCGAGATGATGGCGGCCGAACAAGCCTACGCCAAGGCCAAGGGCGCCGAACGCCAGCAGCAGGCCTATGAGCTGGCCGTGCGCTACTATCAGGCCTCGCTCTACGGCGATGCGTGGTATCTCACCGAGTACGGCAAGAGCACCTACTCGGCGGCCGACGAGCCCAAGCCGGCCTTCGTCGTCAAGGCCCGCGAGCTGCTCGAGGAGGCCGCCAAGGCCAGCGACTACGCCCTGCGCGAGCACGCCATCTTCGCCCTGGCCTATGCCCCCTACGACAACTGGCATGAGTATAAGTGGAGCGACAAGAAGAACGACTTCGTGGCCATCCCGATGAAGGAGACGCAGGAATATGCCGCCATGAAGCGCCTCAGCGACTTTGCCCGCCAGAACAGCGCCAGCCTGAGCCCGTACGTCTCGCGCTGCGACATCCTCAAGCAGTTCCAGAAACAACAATAGAAAAGTTTTTAAGGAAAAATTTGCGCGTTCCACAAAAAAGTTGTAACTTTGCACCCGCTTACGAGCAAAGGCGGGATGTAGCGCAGTTGGTAGCGCACTACGTTCGGGACGTAGGGGTCGGGCGTTCGAGTCGCCTCATCCCGACAATCACAAAGTCGGAAAACAAAGAAAGTGGCTGAAAATCAACCACTTTCTTATTTTTAAGCAGAATTGTTATTGTGTTTTTGGCGGTTATTTGGCGGTTTAAATATTTTTATGATATGAGGGCAAAAAAGTGAGAGGCACAGGTTATGCGCCTCTCACAATTATTAGCTATCGATGAATAATCGATTGTCATTGGAAAACAATGATTTCAGATTTTTCTGTTCTGCCGATAAATATAGTGCCATAATTTACTAAATATAGAAACTTGTCAATTGCAAAGGTACTTATTATTATCGAAATTAAGGTATCATTATTATAATAGTTTCGCGCGTAATTTAAGCATTTTTTGCCTAAAACAAGGCAAGATTGTAACAAAAGAAACAATTTTTGCTTATAAATGAGTACCTTTGCACCCAAAACATCATGGCGTATGGAACAGAAATTCGGGAAAAACAGTATTGACATTGAGACGCTGCGCGAGTTTTGCGAGCGCGAGGGGAAGGAGGTGACTTACCGCAAGGGCGAACAGCTGGAGCGCGAGGGCGACCCCGCACGTTGGTTCGGCTTCGTCACCGAGGGGTGCTTCAAGTATGTAACGTATGGCATCAGCGACGACAGGGAGCATATTACATGGTTCTCGTTCGAGGGTGAGTTTGCTGGCGACTATCCCGCTTGCCTCGACGGTCGTCCATCGCAGACCACGATCAAGGCGATGATGCCCAGCCGCTTGCTCAGGGTGAGCGGCGAGCAGCTGATGGACTTTTTCCGTCAAGCCGCTGAAAAGATGGAGTTTCGCAGTGCCATAGCTGAGCACTTACTCAGTCAGGCCCGTGCCTGCTACCTCGACCTCCACCGCGCCACAGCTCGCGAACGCTATGAGTTGCTGCTGCAGCGTTGTCCCGGTATTGTGGAGTTTCTTGACTTGCAAGACATCGCTTCTTTCTTGAACGTTCATCCCAATACTGTCAGCAAAATTCGGCGTGATATTACGTTTGGCGGCAAATAATAGCCTATAACAGATAGAAACTCTCATCCTAAGTTGAGACATTAGCCCTTGGCATTCTTTTTTCAGATTTAGCCAAGGGCCTATTTTTATACCTTTTTGTAACTTTGTGGTTCGGAATGATAATAAAACGAAATGATTATGAAGAAAAGTATTATTACAATCCTGCTCGCCCTCGTCGCAGTGGCGGGACAGGCACAGGAAGAGCGCATCGACACTGTGATTCCGAAATTCCTTTCCAACGGCTATTTCTTCCGTGAAATGCCTACGCTGCCCGACGGCGAGAAAACCATGTCGCGGCTGAAGGACAAGGAGGGCAACAGCGTCATCGTCATCAACGTTGACGCCACGCTGCCCAAGTCACTCATCCGCAAGGCTATCCCTCGCGAACAAGTTCACAACGCCGATCAGTTCCTGAACGGACTGAACATGATGGCCACGGTGACCTCGCTGACACAGGCTGGCGTGAAGGGCGACGGCACGTGGTATTCGCCCAAGGAGGGTGAGCCGTTCCCACAGTTCTCGGAAAAGGACATGGATGGGCGCACATGGACGAACAACAACGTGAAGGGGCGCGTCATGGTGATTAACCTATGGTACTCTGGCTGCGGACCCTGCCGAGCAGAGATGCCCATCCTTTCCGAGTGGAAGACTCAATTGCCCGGCGTGATATTCTTCTCAGCCACCTACCACGATGCCGAGACGACCAAGCGTATTACAGACAAGCACCACTTTACATGGACGCATCTCATTGAGGCGAAGGATATGATGGCGTGGATTGGCACCGAAGGTTTCCCACTCACCATCGTTGTTGATAAGAAGGGCATCGTCCGCCACGCCGTCCATGGCACCAATGAGACGAAACGCGAAGAATTGTTAGCAAAGATCAAAGAGGCTGAAGCGGAATGATTCAACAAATAACCCTCGTGACCCATTCACTTTATGTCAAACTTTCAAAAAAACAATAAGGATTATGGAGAACCCGACATTACCTACCAACTGGCTGGCTGCGCTGAGCAACGCCAACCACGACGGCACGACACAGCAGATTCTTGCGTCCTTTCAATAGCAAGCGTCACCCTTCGGAATGCCGAGCGAACGATGCCGTCGGTGGCAGTGATATGACGCCAGTACAGCCCTAACAGTCTGGATTTGGCGAATCCACTCCCGCCCAGCACCATGTCCTGTCCGGATTTCAGGAATCAAAGCAGGAAACACACATGGCAAGGTCGGATAGTAGAATTTGAGATTGTTTTGCGGATTATTTGAAAAAAGTTGTTAATAGGGGTTAGCTTTTGCGCCCCTTTTCCTGTCTATTATATTAGATGAAAACAAAAGAGATAGAATGGCTTTTCCGCCAGCACTATAATCAGATGATACAGTTGGCAAGAATGATGCTCTACGACGACGAGGAATCGCGCGACGTGGTGAGCGAGGTGTTTGCCGCGCTGGTAAAGACAGACATCATGCCGAGGAACGTTGAAAACTACCTGATGACAAGTGTCAGGAACAGATGCAGGAATCTGCTGGAGCATAAGGACGTGAGAGCGAAGTTTGAACAGGTTTATGTGGCAGAGATGAAGCAAGGGAGTGTAGATGATGAAGATAATCTCTCACCAATGGCAGTTGAACGCAAATATGAACAGGTCATTGCCTACGCAAAGAAACAACTGACGGAGCAGACGTTGATGGTCTTTCAGATGCGACACTTGCAAGGCATGAAGTATCAGGAAATAGCCGAACAACTGGGCATTAGCAAGGTGATGGTTTACAAACATCTCACAAAAGCGATGACAATAATCAAAGAGTATCAAGACAAAATAATATAAGGACGATGGAAAGGAACGAAAAGATTCAGATGTTGCTTGACATGCAGGAGCATCCCGAAAACTACTTGGAGCAGGAATTGAAGACGATGCTCGAAGACCCCGAAGTGTGCGAACTCATGGAGGGCACAGCGCTATTGAAGCAAGCTATGATTTGGGAGAATACGAGAAAGAACGCTGTGAATGTGGATACCGAATGGCAGCGGTTTGCCGGGCAGCATATCATCGACAGTAAGCCCCGTAGTAGATGGCTGAAGATTGCCTCCGTATTCCTCGGTGTTTTGTTTGTGTCGGGTATCACCTTTGCGGCTATTCACATAGTTCGGATGGTCAATAGCCAAAAGTCTCAGACCGTACAAACCGAACAACCCGTGCCAATCAAGCCATCCACGACGATGCCCGTCGATACTGTCAAAACCGACACCATTGCACCCAAGATTATCCGTTACGACGAAGCCACGCTCCAGAAGATTCTCACCGACTTGGGCGAATACTACCGCTTGCGCGTGGAGTTGAGAAACGAGGATGCTAAGACACTGCGCCTGTTCTTCCAGTGGAATCAGCGACAGGAAGCGTCTAAAGTGTTGGAACAGCTGAATACGTTTGAACGCATTCACTTGGTGTTGAACGACAGTACGATTATTGCCGAGTAACTATGAAAAGACAGATTATTCTTTCCAAACGACTGGTACTCACCATCGTCTTCAGCCTCGTTACTATGCTTGGCAATGCACAGAGCATCACCCGACAATATGATAATGTGTCGCTGTCGAAGGCTTTGATGGAACTCAACGACTTGCAACAGACATATACCATCAACTTCATTTATGACGAACTGGAAAACTTCCGTGTGACTACCAGCATCAAGCACAAGACCGTCACAGATGCCATCATGCAGATTGTCGGCTTCTATCCCGTCCGGGTCGTGAAGCGTGGTGAAAGCGAAATCTATGTGGAGTGTACCCATAAAACTGAGCGCCATCTGACTGGCACCATCATCGACGAGAACCGCCAGCCCGTGACCTACGCCAATGTTTACCTGCTTCATCCATCAGACTCAACCGTCATCGGTGGAGGCGTGAGCAACGAGGCTGGTGTTTTTGTCATCCCCTACGAGCAGCCTACCGTCCTCGCCCGTATCTCATACGTGGGCTACAAGACCATCTACAAACTTTGCAACCAATCTGAAGTGGGAACAATAAAGATGCAGCCTGATAACTACACGCTGAATGGTGTGGTTGTGCAAGGTGAACGTCCGAAGGTAGTCCTGCAAGGCAATTCGCTCGTGATGAATGTGGAGGGCACAGTGATGGAACGGTTAGGTACTGCTGAAGACGTACTTACACGTGTTCCGATGATTGCCAAACGGGGTGAGGGCTTCGAAATCTTAGGTAAAGGCGCACCGCTCATCTATGTAAACGGTCGAA
>JAFUEP010000042.1 GCA_017470345.1 Prevotella sp. | reverse complement strand
GTCACCGAAGATACACAGCGAGTGGCTGGCCAGCGTACGAGCCGACACGTCGAACACGCAGGGAATCAGCTCACCGGCAATCTTGTACATGTTAGGAATCATGAGCAGCAGACCCTGCGAAGCGGTGAAGGTGGTGGTCAGCGCACCAGCCTGCAGCGAACCGTGAACGGCACCGGCAGCACCAGCCTCCGACTGCATCTCCTGCACACTTACGGTCTGACCCCACAGGTTCTTGCGACCGCGGGCAGCCCACTCGTCAACGTGCTCAGCCATAGGCGAGCTCGGGGTGATGGGATAGATAGCAGCTACCTCCGAGAACATATAGCTCACGTGAGCCGCAGCCTCGTTACCATCACAGGTGATAAATTTCTTTTCTTTTGCCATTTGTTTTGTTTAGTAAAATGTATAATACCTTAAATTTGATGTGTTCAATAGAGAAAACCTAACAGCCACAGCGGTATGAGGTTTTCTTTTCCGATCTCCGTATTGTATCGGGCATAAATCGTGTCAGGTGAATACCTTATTTTATTAGCCGCACTGGCGTCGCAGATGCGGAACTTCAGATGTTCGTCTACGATGTAGAACTGCTCGCGTGGTGATTGATTGACCTTATGGTCTTTCCACAACGAATTGACGAAGAAAGTCTCCATTGCCGTCTGTTTCTCCACATGGATGGGGTAGATGGCGTAGAGCAGGTTCGAGTTGTGGAGCATCACCTTCGAGGGCTTCTTCGGGAATTCCTCGCCGATCGGGTAGATCATGTTGATCAGCCGGGCGTCAGTCAGATATTTGATGTAGTTCATCACTGTGGCCCGGCTCGTCTCGATGTCCAAAGCCAACTGTGATACGTTGGGTGCCTTGGGCCCCTCTTCGGCCAGCTGATAGAACAGCTTCTTGATTTTTGTGAGGAAGTTGACCTCAATCTGCTTGATGATCAGGATGTCCATCTCCGTCATCATGTTCATGGTCTTGAGCAGATTCTCTGAGTAGTTGCGATGTTCCTGAAAGAATGGATAGAAACCGTGGTGGATGTAATCCTGAAAGAATCGGCTTGGTGAGACCTTGGGCAGAATTTGCTTGACGATGTGCTCATGGTCAGTGAGGATCTCCTCAAGAGAATAAGCATGGAAGTCGTTTCCCGTCAGCAAGTTGACAAACTCGCGGAACGAGAATCCGCGCAGATTGTAGGATTTGACGATGCCGTTGAGTTCTGGATTCTCCTCCTTCAGTCGCATGACGCTTGAACCCGTGAAGACGATTTTCAGTCCGGGGTGTTCGTCGTAGCATCGGCGCAGTTCCTTCGACCAGTTGGGCTGTTTGAACACTTGGTCGATAAGCAGCACGCGGCCGCCCTTGTGATAGAATTCTCCTGCAAAGTCTGCAATGCCGCGTCCCTGGAAGTAGAAGTTGTTCATGTTGATGTAGAGGCATTGGCGATCGTTCGTTTCGAAATTCTCCTTGGCGTATTGCAGAAGGAAGGTCGTCTTTCCCACGCCGCGTGTTCCCTTGATGCCTATCAAGCGGTCGTTCCAGTCTATCTCGTCCATAAGGTTCCGACGGACTGGAGCATTCGTATGCTCTACCAAATAGCGGTGTGTCCTGAAAAAAGCTTCCATTCTTTGCTGGATTTGTTTTAAAACATCTGCAAAGGTACAACAAAATATTTGAATTGCAAAGCCGAGTTGGCAAAACGGGTCTACAATTAACTATTTTTTATATTCCTCTTTAGTTCTTCGCGTAGGAAACGTGGCGTGTAGCCTCTTTTGTCCTTCGCCACTTCTTCGGGTGTACCTGTGCTGAGAATGGTTCCGCCGTGCCGTCCGCCTTCCGGACCCATGTCGATGATGTGGTCAGCCTGACAGATGACATCCATGTTGTGCTCGATGATAATCACGGTATTGCCGCGGTCGACTAGTTTTTGCAGTACTTGCATCAGGATGCGGATGTCCTCGAAATGGAGGCCTGTGGTGGGCTCGTCGAGGATATAGAGCGTCTTGCCTGTGTCACGTTTCGACAATTCTGTGGCGAGCTTGACGCGCTGACTCTCGCCGCCGCTGAGGGTAGTGGAGGGCTGTCCGAGCTTGATGTAGCCGAGTCCGACCTCCTGGATGGTCTTGATCTTACGCAGGATGTCGGGCACGTTCTCAAAGAACTCGACGGCCTGATTGATGGTCATGTCGAGCACGTCGGCGATGGATTTGCCCTTGTAGCGCACCTCGAGCGTCTCGCGGTTATAGCGTTTGCCGTGACACTCCTCACAGGGCACCTGGATGTCAGGCAGGAAGTTCATCTCAATGGTCTTATAGCCATTGCCGCCGCAGGTCTCGCATCGTCCACCCTTGACGTTGAACGAGAAGCGACCTGGCTTGTAGCCGCGGATTTTGGCTTCAGGCAGATTGACGAAGAGCGAGCGGATGTCGGAGAAGACGCCCGTATAGGTGGCAGGATTGGAGCGGGGCGTCCGTCCGAGTGGCGACTGGTCGACGTTGACCACCTTATCTATATATTCCAGTCCCTCAACGGCGTCATAGGGCATGGGCCGCTTCAGTGAGCGGTAGAAGTGTTGCGAGAGGATGGGCTGGAGCGTTTCGTTGATGAGGGTTGACTTGCCTGATCCGCTGACGCCCGTTACGACGATGAGCTCGCCCAGGGGGAAGGAGGCGTCGATGTGCTTGAGGTTGTTGCCTGAGGCACCTCGGATGGTGATGGCGTGGCCGTTGCCTTTGCGGCGGGGGGCATCTGTGGCAGTGCCACAGATCACTGAACCGTTGAGATACTGGGCGGTGATGGTGTCCGTCTTGAGCATGTCCTTAGGGGTGCCTTGGAAGACGACTTCGCCGCCCTTGCGTCCTGCCCGCGGGCCAATGTCGATGATATAGTCGGCGGCCAGCATCATGTCGCGGTCGTGCTCGACGACGATGACCGTGTTGCCCAAGTCGCGCAGCTCCTTGAGCGAGTGGATGAGCCGCTCGTTGTCGCGCTGGTGCAGTCCGATGCTGGGCTCGTCGAGGATGTAGAGCACGTTGACCAGCTGCGAGCCGATCTGTGTGGCCAGGCGGATGCGCTGGCTCTCGCCGCCAGACAGAGAGGCCGACTGTCGGCCCAGCGACAGATAGTCGAGTCCCACCTCGAGCAGGAAGTCGAGGCGTGTGCGGATCTCCTTGAGAATCTCAGCGGCAATCTGCGCTTGCTGGCTGTCGAGATGCTGTTCCGCCTCGTCGATCCACTGGCGCAGTTCCGAGATGTCCATTGCTGAGAGCTCAGCGATGTTCTTGTCCCAGATCTTGTAGCTCAGTGCCTCGCGGTTAAGCCTTTGTCCGTGGCACTCAGGGCATTCACATTCAGCCATGAACTGGTCGACCCATTTCTGACCGTTGCTGCTCTCGTCGCGCTCCATCACGTCGCGAAGGTATTTGATGATGCCGTCGAAGCTGACGAAATAGTCAGTCGACGTGTGCACCACCTCTTTGTCGATGCGCACGTTCTCAAGCGACCCATAGAGAATCTCAGTCATCGCCTCGTCGGGCAGTTCCTCAATAGGCGTCTTGAGCGTACAGTCATACTTCTTCAGTATTGCGTCTATCTCCCAGAAAATCAGCTGGTTCTTGTATTTGCCTAAAGGAATGATTCCACCGTCGTGGATGCTCACGTGGCGATCAGGAATGACTTTGCTGAGATCGATCTCGCTGATGATTCCGAGTCCCTTGCAGCGCGGACAGGCCCCCTGCGGCGAGTTGAACGAGAAGTTGTTGGGCGCGGGGTCGCTATAGGAGATGCCAGTGGTGGGGCACATCAGCCGTCGCGAGAAATGCTTCACCTCGCCCGTTGCCTGGTCGAGAATCATAATGAGGCCTTCGCCCTGCTTCATGGCGATGCCTACCGACTTCTTCAGCCGTTCCGAAGCGTCGCCCGTAGGTATCATCTTGTCGACGACCACCTCGATGTTGTGGTTCTTATAGCGGTCGACCTTCATGCCGCGTGTGATCTCGACAATATCGCCGTCGACGCGCATGGTCAGGTAGCCCTTGCGCCGCATCGACTCGAAGAGCTCGCGATAGTGGCCTTTGCGGCTGCGCACGAGGGGCGCCAGGATCAGGATCTTGCGGCCTACGTAGTCGCTCTGAATCATCTCGACGACGCGCTCCTCAGTGTATTTCACCATCGGCTCGCCTGTCATGTAGCTGTAGGCCCGTCCGGCTCGTGCGAAGAGCAGGCGCAAGTAGTCGTAGATTTCAGTCGTCGTGCCGACCGTCGAGCGTGGATTCTTGTTGGTGGTCTTCTGCTCGATGCTGATGACGGGTGAGAGCCCCGTGATCTTGTCGACGTCAGGGCGCTCCATGCCGCCCAGGAAGTTGCGTGCGTAGGCAGAGAAAGTCTCGATATATCGGCGCTGTCCCTCGGCAAAGATGGTGTCGAAGGCGAGCGACGACTTGCCGCTTCCGCTCAGTCCGGTGATGACGGTGAGCGACTGGCGCGGTATCTCGACGTCTATATTTTTTAGATTATGTACGCGCGCACCGTAGACGTTGATTTTGGCTTCAGGGTTGCTCTGTGCCACTGTTCGTCCCTCCTTCCGTAAATCCACTGATGAGATTGATGTCCTTGCGGATGTGATACTCCTTGCCGTCGGCGCCCTTGGCAATCACCTGAAGGAAGTAGACGCCGTCCTTCACGACGTGGCCCTTGTACTTGCCGTCCCATTCGCCGGCAGGGTCGAACCACTCGTAGAGCTTCTGCCCCCAGCGGTTGACGATGATGGCGTGGAAGCTGACGATGCTCTTCCATCCTTCCTTGGCCTTGAGCACGTCGTTGCGGCCGTCGTCGTTGGGCGACAGGGCGTTGGGAAACTCGAGCTTGCTCTCGGCTATCGAGATGACGATGGTCACAGAGTCGAGCTCCGTTCCGTCCTGCTCCAGACGGGTCTTCTGCACGATGTTGAACGTGCCCGACTCCTTGAAGGTGTACTGCGTGTCCTCCTCATAGCGCACGAAGAGCTCTCTGAAACCTTCGTTTGGCTCCAGTTTGCGGAAGTGCCATTCGTAGCTGGGCGAATAGTCGTCCATGTCGGTGGGGTTGGAGCGGAAGGTGACGTCGAGCGGCGCCTGGCCGTCGGGAATGTTTCTCGAAATCTGGTCGAAGCCCTTCTCGTCGACATAGTAGGCCTGCGGGTCCACTCCCTGAGCTTTCACTCCAGCGATGCCGATCAAGGCTGTCACCATCAGTGAAGTCAATATTCTTGCGAGTTGTCTCATAGTTGTCAGCATTTGATTCAAAATGCAAAGTTACTCATTTTTCCCGAATACCACAACTTTTGTCAAGGAAAAAAGGTTAATAAACGTTGGAGCCCTCATCGGGGTGCTTTCAATGGTTAAAAACAAAGCGCTGCTTTGAGGGCAGAGAAGCGCCGCTTTGAGGGCAGAGAAGGACCGCTTTGAAGGCAGAGAAGTACCGCTTCATTTCTGAGGGTGCTACGTGAAAAGCATGATGAAACCAAAAAAATGCAGAAAAATGATACGCATTTCATTTTTTTGTTGTACTTTTGTGGTCGAAAACGAGAAACATGACTTATGATAAGACCCCATTATAAAAGCTGGTGGCTGTTGCTCATGCTGATGCTTCTGACGGCCATTCCGTCAGATGCCCAGACGGCGACAACCCACGAGGTGAAGAAGAAAGAGACCATCTACGGGATTGCCCGCGACTATGGCATCACTGTCGAGGAACTCATGAAGGCTAACCCAGGCATGGAATCGCCTGACTATAAGCTGAAGAAAGGCAGCTACGTCAATATTCCCGCCAAGCAGGTGGCAGCTCCGCAGGAGCCTGTCGTCGTGCATCAGGAGCCACAGACGGCGAGCAAGCGGAGCGACGTCCGCCATCGCGCCATACGTCTGGGCGTGATGCTTCCCCTTCATAAGCAGAACAACGACGGGCGCAGGATGGTCGAGTATTACCGCGGTGTGCTGATGGCCTGCGATTCGCTGAAGAAGGAAGGCATATCTGTCGACGTCCACGCATGGAACCTGGCTGAGGACGGCGACATCCACAAGACGCTGGCCGACCCTGCCGCCGCCAAGTGCGACCTCATCATCGGACCCCTCTATTCCAAGTTCGTCGGGCCCTTGTCCGACTTCATCAGCGAGCACGACATACGGCTCTTGATCCCCTTCTCGATCAATGCGCCCCAGCTGGCCCACAATGCCTATATGTTCCAGGTGTATCAGGCTCCGAGCTCACTCAATGAGTCGACGGCCCGGCGGGTGGCCGACTGGTTCAAGGATTGTCATCCCGTCATCGTCGACTGTGCTGACACGACCAGCACCAAGGGGGCCTTCACGACGGCTCTGCGCAAGATCTACGAGTCGCGAGGCGTGCAGTACAGCCTGACAAGCCTGAAGTCCACTGACACCCAGTTTGCCAATGCTTTTGTCAAGGACAAACCCAACGTGGTGGTGCTCAATACGGCGCGCTCGCAGGAGCTCAACGCCACGTTCGGCAAGCTCAGCGCCCTCATTGCCCATCATCCGGAGGTGCAGCTGGCCCTGTTCGGCTATACGGAGTGGATGATGTACCTGAACCAGTATCAGCTGACGAATTTCTATCGCTACAACGTCTACATCCCAACAACGTTCTACACTAATCTGGCGTCGACCCAGACGGAGCGACTCCAGCAGAAATATCGCCGCAACTTCCGTCAGGACATGATGCAGTCGCTGCCTCGCTTTGCGCTGACAGGTTTCGACCACGCCCTCTTCTTCCTCAGAGGACTGCATAAGTATGGCATCAACTTCGACGGAGCGGCCGGCCGGTTCGGCTATCAGCCTGTCCAGACGCCGCTGAAGTTCGAGCGCGTCGGCGAGGGCGGCCATCAGAACCGCGCCTTCATGTTTATCCATTATAAGCCTGACCATACCATTGAAACCGTCAATTACTAATCCGTCGTTCCTACGCCGATGGGGGCTCGCATGTCTGGCCATGCTGGCCATGTCGGCTTCTGCCCAGGTCGGCGAGCACCGCAATGAGCTGGCCGTCGGCGTCAATGCAGGCTGCGTCCTCAGCACCGTCGGATTCACGCCGCGTGTGCCTCAGAGCCAGCATGGCGGGCTGACGGGCGGACTCTCCTTCCGCTACACCTCAGAGAAGTACTTCAGCAGCATCTGCGCCATCGTGGCTGAGTTCAACTACGCCCAGATCGGATGGAAGGAGAACCAGCTCGACATCAACGACGTGCCTGTCGTCAATGACGTCACGGGCGAAGTGGAGCACTATCAGCGCGACATGACCTACATTCAGCTGCCCGTCTTCGCCCGTCTGGGGTGGGGGCACGAGCGCAGAGGATTCCAGTTCTTCTTCCAGGCAGGTCCCCAGATGGGCTTCTTCCTCAACGAGAAGACCAGCCAGAACTTTGAACTTGAACAGCGCAATTCGCGCGACCGCACCTCACAGGTCGTCGCCCAGGACACCATGGCCGTCGAGCACCGCTTCGACTACGGCATCGCTGCCGGCCTCGGACTGGAGTTTTCCCATCCCCGCTTGGGTCATTTCCTGCTCGAAGGCCGCTACTATTATGGTCTTGGCGACATCTACGGCAATTCGAAGCGCGATTACTTTGCCCGTTCCAACTTTGGCAATATCGTCATCAAACTGACATATCTCTGTGACTTGATGAAAACTATTAACCCTAAAATTAAATAACTATGTTTGAAGGACAACCAAAAGGACTGTTCGCGTTGGCACTGGCCAACACAGGTGAGCGATTCGGCTATTACACGATGATAGCCGTCTTCGCATTGTTTCTAAGAGCCAACTTCGGCCTCGATGCAGGGTGGGCTGGCGAGATTTACGGTGATTTTCTCATGCTCGTCTACTTCCTCCCCATTGTCGGAGGTTGGCTGGCCGATAAGTTCGGCTTTGGCCGTATGGTTACCATCGGAATCATTATCATGTTCCTTGGCTATCTGCTACTCTCAGTTCCCTTGGGCGGCAACACCGTCGGACTCATCGCCATGCTCATCTCGCTGATCCTCATCAGCTTCGGCACGGGCCTTTTCAAGGGCAACCTGCAAGTGATGGTGGGCAATCTCTACGACGATCCTCAGTATTCCGACAAGCGCGATGCTGGTTTCTCCATCTTCTATATGGCCATCAATATCGGTGCCCTGTTTGCTCCGACCGCTGCCATCGAGATTTCCGAGTGGGCCAAGAATTCGCTGGGATACACAGCTCCTGGCGAGGCCTACCACTTCGCCTTTGCCGTAGCCTGCGCCTCGCTGATCCTTTCGATTGCCATCTACTATGTGTTCCGCTCCACCTTCCGCCACACGGAGGGCAACAAGGGGGAGGCTAAAAGCGGACAGGCCCTCAAGGCTGAGCCCGAACTGACAAAGGAGGAGACCAAGCAGCGCATCGTGGCCCTCTGCCTCGTCTTTGCCGTCGTCATCTTCTTCTGGATGGCTTTCCATCAGAATGGTCTCTCCCTGACCTACTTTGCCGATGAGTTCACGGCTAAGTCGGCCAGCGGCGTTCACACGATGCCGTTCGACGTCTGGAACCTCGTCATGCTCATCTTCATCGTCTATGGCCTCTTCTCTCTCTTCCAGAGCAAGACGTCGAAGGGCAAAGGAATTTCTGCCATCGTCGTGCTGGCCGCTGTCGGCGTGCTGATCTACAAGTACACACGTGCTACGGGCACCATCGATATCTCGGCCCCTATCTTCCAGCAGTTCAATCCGTTCTATGTCGTGGCATTGACCCCTGTCTCGATGGGCATCTTCGCCTATCTGGCCAACAAAGGTAAGGAGCCTTCCGCTCCGCGCAAGATTGCCTACGGCATGCTGGTGGCTGCTTCGGCCTTCTTCATCATGCTCTTTGCATCGCAGGGCCTTCTGACGCCTAACGAGCAGGCTGCACTCGCCGCCAATGGCGAGCTTGGTCCGCTGGTGTCGCCCTATTGGCTCATCTCGACCTATCTCATCCTGACCTTTGGCGAGCTGTTGCTGTCGCCGATGGGCATCTCGTTCGTCTCGAAGGTGGCACCCCCGAAGTACAAGGGCCTCATGATGGGCGGATGGTTTGGCGCTACCGCTATTGGCAACAAGCTGGTCAGCGTGGGCGGTTACCTCTGGGGCGACCTGCCTCTGTGGGCAGTATGGTGCGTGTTCATCGTGCTCTGCCTGCTCTCGGCTGCCTTTATGTTTGCCGTGATGAAGCGTCTTGAGAAGGTCTGCTAATGATTCTCGCGTTATTCCTGTCGACTCTTCTCACGTTCGTTGAGCTGAATTGTGAGAATCTGTTCGATACGCGCCACGACCCGTCGAAGCAGGATCAGGAGTTCCTGCCCGACGGGTCGCGTCGTTGGAATACATATAAGTACTGGCAGAAGTTAAACGATGTAGGGCGGACCGTTCTTTCGTGCTCTGACGAACTGCCCGATGTGGTGGCTCTCTGCGAGGTCGAGAACGACACGGTGCTGCACGACCTGACGCGTCGCTCGCTGCTTCGCAATGCTGGTTATGACTATCTGATGACCGAGTCGCCCGACGTGCGTGGTGTTGATGTAGCCCTGCTTTATCGTCCGGCACGCTTCCGTCCGCTATGCTATGAATCCCTGACGGTGGAGCCTGTCAAGGACATGCGTCCTACACGCGACATACTTTATGTGAGAGGACTCGTCTTGACGGGCGACACGCTCCATTTCTTCATCGTTCATGCTCCCAGCCGCTATGGAGGGGAACGATATTCACGCCCCTTTCGACTGCAAGTAGCCCGGGTGCTCGCCAAGGCCCTTGAGACGTTAGGCAATGAACGGCTGGTCGTCGTGGCTGGCGACTTCAACGACTATGACAACAGCCCTGCCTTGAAATCCCTTTATCGGAAAGGCCTGAACAACGTTTCGCGCCAGGCCAGGGGACGCTTCGGCAAGGCTCGTGCCACGTATCGCTTCAAGGGCCGCTGGCGGTCGCTCGACCATGTCCTAATGTCGCCACGTATGAATGAGAGGGTAGAGAGCGTCTATGTCAACGACGCCGACTTTCTCTTGGAAGAGGACGACATCTATGGAGGCTGGAAGCCTCGCCGCACCTTCAACGGCTTTCGCTACGAAGGGGGCACCAGCGACCATCTGCCGCTTGTCGTGCGTTTAAGATAAACATTTTTTCCGCCGTTTCCTTTGTTATTTCAAGAATTACTATTAACTTTGCAGGCATGGAAGATCATCTCTTGAATCATTATCTCGACGAAATCGGTCGCGGACAGTTGCTCAGCGAAGACGAGGAGCGGCGGCTGAGTGAACAGATTCGCAAGGGCGACGAGCGTGCGCTCAATTGCCTGATTGAATCCAACCTGCGATTCGTGGTGTCAATAGCCAAGCAGTATCAGGGAAAAGGCTTGCCGATGGAGGATCTCGTGAGCGAGGGCAACCTCGGCCTGATGAAAGCAGCCGGCAAGTTTGATGCCAGCCGAGGGCTCCGCTTCGTCAATTATGCCGTCACGTTCGTGCGTCAGCAGATTGAGCGCGCCCTGACGGCAGAGAGCGCTGAGCGCCGCGTGGAGAGTCGTCGCAACGGCGAGACCCGTTCTGTGGATGCGCCATTGGGCAGCAAGACAGGCGTCAATCTGCTTTCTGTCCTTGTCAACGGCAACGCTCCCTTGGCAGACGACCGTGTCTATAACTCAACCGTTGAGCAGGCCGTGGAATATGCCCTACGTTCGCTTTGCGACCGCGACTCACAGGTCGTCAATGCCTACTTTGGCGTTGGGCAGGAGAGTCTGACCATGGCAGAGATAGCTGCCGACATGCAACTGAAGCGCGAACGTGTCCGCCAGATTCGCGACCATGCCATCCGCCAGCTGAAGAAGGCCTACAAGAGACGCTTGATAGAGTTGCGACAATAAAGAAGAACCTGTAATAGGACAGTAAACCTCGCACAAAAGATAAAGCCCAGGACCTCATAAAATGAAAGTCCTGGGCTTTGTTATGAACAAGTGTCCTTATTTGATCAAGTCGACCGAGCGCTTGAGGAACCTGTCGAGCGCCTCGCCCTTCAGCATGCCGTTCTGCAGCAGAGCCAGGTCGATGAGCTGGTGGATGATGTCGTTCTTCTTGGCATAGTCGCCGATGAGCGTCTCCTTCTTCTCTTTCTGCTCGTCGATGGCCTTCTGCGTGTTGGCCTTGTCGTCCTTCTCCTCCTGGGTGATTTCCTCAGGTTTCTTCTTGTCGGTCAGCTGGTTCAGTGCAGCCAGTCGGGCCTCCTGGCCCTTCAGCTCGCTTTCGATGGGCTTCAGAGTCTCGGTCATGTCGTTACTGAAAGCCGTGAGCACCTCCTTCACCAGCCGGTGGTCGCTATTGAGCACCATGTTGAACGAGTCGGGCATCTGGCCGTAGAAGCTCATGCCGCTCTGATAGCGGCTCATCTCCTTCATGCGTCGCATCCACTCATTCTGCGTGATGACGACGGGGCGAGCCTCCTCGCCGAGGGCGTCGACCTCGACCATGAACTCCGCCTTGTTGTCCATCTTAGGCACCTGCGACTGGAAAAGTGCTGACAGATTGTCACGCTCCGTGTCAGTCAGGCTGGTCTTGCGTTCGTCGTCCTTCTGGATGAGGCGGTCGATGATGTCGGCATCGACACGTGTGAAGCGGCTCTTCTCGAACTTCTGCTCGAAGGTCTGAATGGCATGCACGTCGAGCTGTCCGTCGAACATCAGCACCGAGTAGCCCTTGTCCTGTGCGGCGCGGATGTAGCTGTACTGCTCCTCCTTGTCCGTGGCATAGAGGTAGACGAGCGTGCCGTCCTTGTCCTTCTGAGTCGGCTCGATGAGCTTCTGGTATTCCTCGAAGGTGAAGTACTTGCCCTCCGTGTCCTTGAACAATGAGAAGTCCTTGGCACGGTCGTAGAAGTCCTGCTCGCTGAGGATGCCGTAGTTGATGAAGAGCTTCAGGTCGTCCCACTTGGCCTCATAGGCCTTGCGGTCCTCGTTGAAGATCGCCTTGAGTCGGTCGGCCACCTTCTTGGTGATGTAAGTCGAGATCTTCTTCACCTCACGGTCGCTCTGTAGGTAGCTGCGCGAGACGTTCAGCGGGATGTCGGGCGAGTCGATGACGCCGTGGAGCAGTGTGAGGAACTCCGGCACGATGCCCTCCACCTGGTCGGTGACGAAGACCTGGTTGCAGTAGAGCTGGATCTTATTGCGGGTGATGTCGAGGTTCGACTTGATGCGGGGGAAGTAGAGAATACCTGTCAGGTTGAAGGGGTAGTCGACGTTCAGGTGGATCCAGAAGAGCGGCTCGTCGTGCATCGGATAGAGTGTGCGATAGAACGAGCGGTAGTCCTCGTCCTTCAGTGTCGACGGCGTCTTGGTCCACAGCGGCTCCACATTATTTATAATATTGTCGTCGGCCGTGTCGACCATCTTGCTCTGCTCTTTCGACCATTCCTGCTTCTTGCCGAAGGCGACGGGCACGGGCAGGAACTTGCAGTACTTCTGCAGCAGCGACTCAATCTTCTGACGGTCTAGGAATTCCTTACAGTCGTCGTCAATGTGGAGCACGATGTCGCTTCCGCGGCTGTCACGTTCTGCCTCGTCTATCTCATATGCGGGACTTCCGTCGCAAGTCCACTTGACGGCCTTGGCACCCTCCTTGTATGAGCGGGTGATGATCTCCACCTTCTTCGAGACCATGAATGACGAGTAGAAGCCCAGTCCGAAGTGTCCGATGATGTTGTTGGCGTTGTCCTTATACTTCTCGAGGAAGTCGCTCACGCCCGAGAAGGCTATCTGGTTGATATACTTGTCAATCTCCTCCTCGGTCATGCCGATGCCGTGGTCGCTGATGGTGATGGTGCCCTTTTCGGTGTCGAGGGCGACACGGACAGTCAGGTCTCCCAGATCACCCTTGAAATCACCTCGTTCTGCGAGTGTCTTCATCTTCTGTGTAGCGTCGACGGCGTTGGAGACCATCTCGCGCAGGAAAATCTCGTGATCACTATAGAGAAACTTTTTGATGACGGGGAATATATTCTCGGTCGTAACCCCGATGTTGCCTTTTTGCATAGTTACTTGTATATGTTTATTGTCTGAATACGTTTTACAGATGCAAATATGCAAATTCCGTGCCAAAGAAAATGCAATCGTAAAAACGGACGACTGATTGCCTGCGAAATGACTTGGGTAAGTAAAAATATTTCATAATACTTTTGTGCGTTTTCGTAAATGCTTGAAAAACAGCATCTTTCCAGATCGGATGGAATGAAGTGGCGCTTTGAGGTGCGAAAAGCACCGCTTCTCGATGGACAAAGCGGCACTTCTTTGGCCGAAAAGCACCGTTTCGCTTATCAGAAAGTACGAGATGTAAACAAAAAATCAATCAGAGAAGTCTAAAAAAAGAAACGCCCTCTCCGACAGGCGGAAAGGGCGTTGTGAATAATAAGTAGTCCGATGGAGTAGGGGACATGGGAACTGTTTTTAGTCCTCGTCCTTCGTCTCCTCCTCGTGCTGCTTGATGAGAGCCTGCTGGATGTCGTTGGGCACGAGCTCGTAGCTTGAGAACTTGGTTGAGAACGAAGCACGACCACCGGTCAGTGAACTCAGTGCGATTGAATAGCTCGACAGTTCCTTGAGAGGAATCTTGGCCGACAGTTTCTGGTAGCCAGCCTCTGAGTCCATGCCCATGATGATGGCGCGGCGGCCCTGCAGGTCGCTCATCACGTCGCCCATGTAGTCGGCAGGCACGAGCACCTCGAGGTCGTAGATGGGCTCGAGCACTTTCGGTCCGGCCTCACGGAAGGCAGCTGAGAAGGCGTTGCGTGCGGCGAGCATGAACGAGAGCTCGTTCGAGTCGACGGGGTGCATCTTGCCGTCGTAGACGATGACGCGGACGTCGCGGGCGTACGAACCGGTCAGCGGGCCCTGCTCCATGCGCTGCATGATACCCTTGAGGATGGCGGGCATGAAGCGCAGGTCGATGGCGCCGCCGACGACGCTGTTGATAAAGACGAGCTTGCCGCCCCATTCGAGGTCGATCTCCTCCTTGCCCTTGATGTTCATCTTGAACTCCTGGCCGTTGATGGTGAAGCTGACGGGATCCTCCATGCCCTCGGTGTAGGGCTCGATGATGAGGTGCACTTCACCGAACTGACCCGAGCCACCCGACTGCTTCTTGTGGCGATAGTCGGCACGAGCCATCTTCGAGATCGTCTCACGATAGGGAATCTTCGGCTCCTGGTATTCAATCTGGATCTTCTCGTTGTTCTCCATGCGCCACTTCAGCGTGCGCAGGTGGAATTCGCCCTGTCCGTGGACGATGATCTGGCGGAGCTCCTTTGACTGCTCGACGATCCACGTGGGATCCTCCTGACGCATCTTGTTCAGGGCGGCCATCATCTTCTCCGTCTCGCTCTCGTTGACGGCCTTGATGGCGCGTGAGAACTTCGAGTTAGGATACTTGATGAAATCAAAGCGCCATTCGGCGTTGTCCTTGCCGTTGAGTGTGTTGCCTGTCTTAACGTCTTTCAGCTTGACAGTGCAGCCGATGTCGCCAGCGCAGAGCTGGTCGACCTGCACGCGGTTGGCTCCAGCGCAGGCATAGAGCGTGCCGATGCGCTCCTTCGAGCCGCGGTCGGCGTTAGTCAGGTCGTCGCCGCTCTTGACTGTGCCGCTCATCACCTTGAAGTAGCTCACCTCACCGATGTGGGGCTCGATGCCTGTCTTGAAGAAATAGAGCGAAGTGGGGCCTGCAGCGTCGGGCGTGACGTCCTGTCCGGCAGCGTTCTGCACCTTAGGCATCTCGCTGACGAAGGGGACGACGTTGCCGAGGAACTCCATCAGACGGCGTACACCCATGTCCTTGCCTCCGCAGACGCAGAATACAGGGAAGATGGACCGTGTGACGAGGCCCTTGCGGATGCCTTCGCGCATCTCGTCCTCGCTGAGGTCTTCGGTCTCAAAGAACTTCTCCATCAGGGCGTCGTCGCCAGCGGCGGCAGCCTCGACGAGTGCAGCCTTCATCTCCTTGGCCTTGTCCATCTGGTCGGCGGGGATGTCCTCGATGGTGGGAGCGCCGCCTTCGGGCTTCCATGTCAGCTTCTTCATGATGAGCACGTCGATGATGGTGTTGAAGCCGGGGCCTGTGGCAACGGGATACTGCACGGGCACGCAGTTAGGTCCGTAGGTCTCCTGCAGCTGGTGGAGGATCTGCTCATAGTCGCAGTTCTCGCGGTCGAGCTGGTTGACGAGGAAGATGACGGGCTTCTTCAGCTTGTCAGTATTGCGGAAGGCGTTCATCGTGCCCACCTCGGGGCCATACTGGCCGTTGACGAGGATGAGGGCCTGGTCGGTGACGTTGAGGGCTGTGATGGCACCTCCTACGAAGTCGTCGCTTCCCGGGCAGTCGATGATGTTGAGCTTCTTGTTGTTCCACTCGGTGTGGAAGACGGTCGAGAAGACGGAATAGCCATACTCCTGTTCGACGGGGAAGTAGTCGCTCATGGTGTTCTTACCCTCCACGGTGCCGCGGCGCTTGATGATGCCGGCTTCGTAGACCATTGACTCGGCAAGAGTGGTCTTGCCGCTACCCGCACTGCCAATGAGTGCAATGTTCTTAATCTCGTTTGTCTGATAGACTTTCATTGTTTTTGGTTTTTATTTTTAGGTTTATTAGTTGTTGCTTTTCGCAAATCGGCGTCTAAGGTAGTCATTTTTCTGCAAATGACCAAGAAAAACTTCTTTTTATTAAAATAAATTAGTATTTTTGCAACCGAATTATGGCAGGAATCTATGTCCACATACCCTTTTGTCGCAGTCGTTGCATCTATTGTGGCTTTTTCTCGACGACGCTGATGGGCCGCTGCCAGCGCTATGTCGACGCCATCGGCCGCGAGTGGCAACTGCGCTGTGGCGAGCTCGCTGAGCCCGTCCGTACTATATATATAGGTGGCGGCACGCCGTCGGTGCTCTCGACCCGTCAGCTGGAACAACTTTTCTGTTCGCTTGGCGATGCCGTGTCGACGGCAGAGGAGGTCACGCTGGAGTGCAATCCTGACGACGTGACACTCGACTTTGCTCACGCGCTGGCCTCATTGCCAGTGAATCGCGTCAGCATGGGTGCCCAGACGTTCAGCGACGAGCGTCTGCAGTTCCTGCGCCGCCGCCATACGGCCCGTCAGGTCGGCGAGGCCGTCAGCCGCCTGCGCCAGGCTGGCATTGGCAACGTCAGCCTTGATCTCATCTACGGTTTCCCTGACGAATCGCTTGTCGAGTGGCACGGTGATATCGACGCTGCTCTCAGCCTTGGCCCTGACCATCTCTCTGCCTATGCTCTCAGCTATGAGGAGGGAACGCCCCTCAGTGCGATGCTTCGGCGAGGCGAGGTCAGCGAGGCCGACGAGGAGTTGAGCCGACGCATGTATTACGACCTCATCGACCGCCTCGATGCTGCCGGATTCGAGCACTACGAGATCAGCAACTTCGCACGTCCGCAACGGCGCTCGCTTCACAACAGCGCCTACTGGGATCACACGCCTTACGTCGGCCTCGGCGCTGCTGCCCACTCCTATGACGGCCGCCGTCGGCGGCAGTGGAACGTGAGCGACGTCGATGCTTACATAACTGGAGTAGAGTCAGGCGCCATGCTCAGCGGACACGAGACGCTCGACGAGCAGAGCTTCTACAACGACCTGTTGATGACGGCCCTTCGCACCAGCGAGGGACTCTCTTTGAGCCGCCTTGCGCCTGAGCAACGCGACTACTGCCTTGCTGCTGCCCGTCCGTTTCTTGCCGACGACCTTCTTGTCCGCTGCGACGATGTGTTAAGATTAACTCGCCGCGGGCTCTTCGTCAGCGACATGGTTATTGCCGAGCTTATGATGGCCTGATGGCTCAGGAGAAAAGGGAGAGAGTAAGAGTTTGACTTTCCGCTCAACCCTCACGAAGGAAGTCGAGCGTCTCCTCGATCTCCTCGCGAGTAGCGGTCTGGTTGATGTGCACGTCGCCGATGCCGCCAAGGAGTGTGAAGTTGATCTCGCTGGCTGTCAGGTTCTTTTTGTCGTGAGACATCAGGTTGAGCAGGGTGGGGTAGTCGTCGCAGGTGATGGCCATGCGGCCGTAGTGCTGGGTGATGAAGCTGACGGTCTGGCGCATCTGGCTGACGGGGAATCCGCACTTGATGCAACTAAGGTAGAGCTCGCAGACAAGACCCCACGCAACGGCGTAGCCATGCAGTACTGGCTCCTTCGTGAGGGCGAGCGACTCGAGGGCGTGGCCAATGGTGTGGCCCAGGTTGAGGGCCTTGCGGAGCCCCTGCTCTGTGGGGTCGGCCATGACGATACGCTCCTTGACATCCACGGAGTCCCTGATCATGCGGCTCAGCACGTCGAGGTCGGGCGACTCGATGTCGAACGTCAGCAGTTCGGCCCACATGGCCTCGTCGCCGCTGGCGGCGCTGCTGTCCTGACGGACGACAGCGTGGCGCCCGATGAGGCCGTGCTTGAGCATCTCGGCATAGCCTGAGAGCAGGTTCTGGCGGTCCATCGTGCGGAGGAAGCAGGTGGCGATGATGACGGAGCGGGCATCGCTGAAGACGCCCACCTCATTCTTCAGTCCGCCGAAGTTGAAGCCCGTCTTGCCGCCGACGGAGGCGTCGACCATGGCCAGCAGCGTCGTCGGGATGTTGATGAACCTTAGTCCGCGCTTGAACGTCGAGGCGGCGAATCCGCCAAGGTCGGTCACCATGCCGCCGCCCAGGTTGATGAGCAGCGAATGGCGCGTGGCGTCCATGCGCTGCAGCTCCTGCCAGACGTGGCTGACGCTCTGCAGCGACTTGTGCTCGTCGCCTGCGGGGATGGTGATGACTTCGGCGCCGTCGAGGCAGGCGTAGCTCCTGATGAGTGGCAGACATAGCTGTCGGGTGGTCTCGTCGACGAGCACGAAGCGGCGGTCGCAGGGGCAGAGGGCCAGCTCGTCGTTGAGGGCTTGCTCCAGATCGTGGGGAAAAATGAGTCGTTGTTTCTGCATAACTGGCTGCAAAGGTAAGCGAAAACGTCGAGACGACCAAATTTTTTCCTGAAGAATTAAACCTTGCAGCCTGCGGGGCGTCTACAATGATAAAAAGATTGATTTTTATTACCCCCAACTGAAAAAAGTATGAAACGTATTCTACTCCTGATGGCCGTTATCGTCGGTGCGGCCCTCTCAGCGCAGGCACAGCGGACGGTGAGCGGCACGGTGATCGATGCCGACCAGCAGGAAGCCGTCATCGGAGCGACAGTCGCATTGCTCAAGAACGACAGCTCGCTCGTCGCCAATGCAAAGACAAACCTCAGCGGACAATTCACGGTGACGGCCCAGCAGGACGGCTCCTACATCCTGCGCATCACCTACGTCGGATATAAGACGCTCTTCAAGTCGGTAGCTGTCAGCGGACGGCCCGTCGACCTTGGCACGCTGACCATGCAGGTCGACTCGAAGATGCTCAAGGACGTCGAGGTGGTGAAGAACCTGGCGAAGGTCTATTCGAAGGATGACACCTTAGTATATAATGCTGGCGCCTATAAGACGCCGGAGGGCTCCGTCGTCGAGGAGCTGGTGAAGAAGCTGCCGGGTGCCGAGGTCGGCGACGACGGCTCCATCACCATCAACGGCAAGAAGGTGCAGAAGATCAAGGTCGACGGCAAGGAGTTCATGACGGGCGACACGAAGACGGCCATCAAGAACCTGCCCACCTCGATCGTGGAGCGCGTGAAGGCCTACGACCAGAAGAGCGACCAGGCCCGCGTCACGGGCATCGACGACGGTGAGGAGGAGATGGTGCTCGACTTCGGACTGAAGCGCGGCATGAACCGCGGCACCTTCGCCAACGTCGACGCCGGACTGGGCACCAAGGAGCGCTATTCGGGCCGCCTGATGGGAGCCCGCTTCAACAGCTCGATGCGGCTGATGGGCTTCGCCCAGGCCAACAACGTCGGCGACATGGGCTTCGGCGGCGGTGGCGGCGGCGGACGCTTCGGCGGTGGCGGGCGCAACGGCCTGCAGGCTTCGAAGATGGTGGGTCTGAACGCCAACTATGAGGATACCGACCGCCTGAAGCTGAGCGGCAGCGTGCGCTGGAACCACGGCGATGGCGACGCCTGGAGCCGTCGGGCCACGGAGAACTTCGTCTCGCAGGCTGGTGCCTTCTCCAACAGCGTCAGCCAGAACTACTCGCGCTCCAATTCATGGAACGGTCAGGCCCGCCTGGAGTGGTCCCCCGACACGCTGTGGAACATCAACTTCCGGCCTACGTTCAGCTGGTCGAACAACGACGGACGCTCATGGTCGACCTCGGCTTCCTTCACGCAGGACCCTTACAACTTTGCCAACTATGCCCTGGACAGCAGCACCAGACTGCTCAATTTTGTCAGGGAATTGTATAATACGACGGACTCCGTCCTCGTCAATAGCAGCAACAACAAGTCGATCAGCTACAACGACAACAACCGCTTCGGCAGTGACCTGACTGTGACCCGCAAGTTTGGCAACGAGGGCCGCAACATCTCGCTCCGTCTCTCTGGCAACTACTCCGAGGGCGACTCGCGATCGCTGTCGCTGCAGGACGTCAACCTATATCAGACGACCATGACGATGTACTCCGACTCGCTGGCCTACAGGGAGTATTTCCGCAACCGCTACAACCTGACCCCTTCGAAGAACTACGACTACTCGGCCCGACTGAGCTACAGCGAACCCATCGCCCGGCAGACCTACCTGCAGTTCTCCTACAACTTCCAGTATCGCTACACCAAGAACGACCGCACGACCTACGACTACAGCGAGTGGCCCACGCGGCTGGTGTATAATGGCGGCCAGTTTGACTTTGACGCCTTCGATATGTCCTATCGTCAGTGGGACCCCAACCTCGATCTGCTGACGGAGGGGACACGCACGTGGGAGAACTATAAGGACTCGACGCTGAGCCGATTCTCAGAATACAAGAACTATATCCATACGGCAGAGGTGATGCTGCGCGTGGTGCGGAAGGCCTATAACTTCAATGTCGGCGTGCAGGTTATCCCCCAGACCTCGAAGTTCACCTACCGTTATATGGGCGTGGACTATGGCACCACCACGCGGACCGTGCTCAACTGGAGCCCGACGGCTAATTTCCGTTGGAAAAAGAGCGACCGCGGACAGCTGCGCTTCACCTATCGTGGCAACACCTCGCAGCCGTCGATGAGCGACCTGCTCGAGATCCGCGACGACAGCGACCCGCTCAATATCTCAATCGGTAATAAGAACCTGAAGCCGTCGTTCACGCAGAACCTCAACCTGCGCTACAACGACTATTTCGAGCGTCATCAGCAGTTCCTGTTTGCCAACCTGCGCTTCTCGACCACCAGCAACGCCACGACGAGCAAGGTCTACTACGACCCCCTGACGGGCGGACGTACGTCGACACGCGACAACATCAACGGCAACTGGAACGCAGGCGCTGAGTTTATGTTCAATACCGCACTCGATACCCTCGGCACCTTCAACCTCAACACGCGCACATCGGCTGGCTATACGCACAGCGTCAGCTATCTCGACGCCAACCGCAACGGCCAAATCCTGAAGAATGCCGTCAACGAGACCAACCTCAGCGAACGCCTCGGCGCCAGCTATCGCAACGACTGGCTGGAGGTGGAGCTGAACGGCAACGTGGGCTATACCTTTGGTCGCAACAAGCTCCAGGCACAGGGTAATCAGGATACGTGGAACTTCTCCTACGGATTCAACGCCACCGCCCAACTGCCTTGGGGCATGCAGCTGACGACCAACCTCAATATGTCGAGCCGTCGCGGCTATAGCGACGCGACGATGAACACCAATGAACTGATCTGGAACGCTCAGCTGGCCCAGAGCTTTCTCAAGGGCAAGCCGCTCTCCGTGCGACTCGAGTTCTACGACATCCTGCATCAGCAGTCGAGTTTCACCCGGACGCTCAATGCCATGGCCCGCACGGACACGGAGTATAACTCGATCAACAGCTACGTGATGCTCCGCATTAACTACCAGCTCAACCTCTTCGGCTCGCGCGAGGCCCGCCAGGGCATGCGCATGGGGCCTGGCGGCCCTGGTGGCGGCTTTGGCAGAGGTCAGGGCGGCGGCCAGCGTGGCGGCGGCCAGCGTGGCGGCTTCGGCGGCGGCTTCGGCGGTCCGGGACGCTTCTGAACTCAATAATTAGAAAGGATTATTCGAGAAATTCGTGGTTCTAAAATACATCCGAAATTTCTGTCAACAAAAAAGTACCGCTTCGTCATCCTTGAAGCGGTACTTTGACATACGAAAAGCGGTACTTCATAACCAAAGAAGTACCGCTTTGTTTTGTGTGATGTGATGGCTTGTCGTGCTTATTCGGCCGTTTCCTTGCGGTCGTCGATGTTGTCGCCTTCAGTGGGCTTCATCTCCTCCTTGAAGTCAGTGATGCCGTTCTCGATGAGGATGTTATACCACTGCAGGAGCTTCTTGATGTCGCTGACGTGGACGCGGTCGCGGTCGAAGTCAGGCAGCACCTTGCCAAAGTATTCGCGCAGCTCGTCGCCGCCGGCCTTCTTGTAGTCGATGCTCGCCTTCTTGCCCTCCTCGAGGGTCTTGAGGCTTTCGAGCACGTTCATCAGGGGCACATCGTCAGTGTCGGTGAACATGGCGATGTCGGCCAGCGACGTGATGCGGTCGGAGGCGAAGGCGGGCTGACGGCGGTGCTGGGCGTCGAGCGACTCGACGATGAGGTTGTTCTTACCGCGCGAAACGAGTTTGTAGAGTCCGGGCTTTCCGGCAATGGCTAAAATTGTCTGTTGCATTTTCTTTTCTATTGTTTGTGATGATTTAATTGGTTTTGCTGTTGTGATGCTGATGGAGCAGGGCGCCGATCTGGTCGTCGAGTGAGCGCACGCCGTCGTTGACGATTTCCACGTCGGCGAGGCGCCTGACGGCCTCCTGCGGCCATTGGCGCGACAGCCATTCGAGGGCTTTGTCGCGGGTGATGCCGTCGCGCTTCATGATGCGGCTGAGGCGCACCTCCTCTGGCGCCGTGACGACGACGACGCGATCGACCAGTCGGTCGAAGCCTGACTCATAGAGGATGGCGCACTCCATCCACTCCATGCCGCTGGCTTCGAAGTCGGCCGCGACGGCAGGATGGACGATGCGGTCGACGGCCTTGGCATGATCTTCTGAGCTGAGCAGGTAGGCGGCGACGGCCGCCTTGTTGAGTCGGCCGTCAGACAGATAGGTCTCTGGCCCGATGAGTTGTGTCAACTGTCGGCGCAGCTTTGCTGATGAGTGCATCAGCCGTTTGGCGGCTGCGTCGCAGTCGTAGATGTCGATGCCTTGTTTGTTGAGCAGACGGCAGACGTAGCTCTTCCCGCTGCCGATACCTCCTGTGATAGCGGTCTTCATGGCTTCGAGCGTTCTTCGATGAGATAGTCGACTTGCTGGAGGTCGAGTTTGGCTCGTGATATGTTGCTGGGCGAGCGCCGCAGGTAGATGTTGCACTTGGGCGACTGGCTCCTGGAGAACTCTTCGTAGTCGGCCACGACGAGGAAGTCGGCGGGCGAGAGCTGCTGATAGCGCTTCATGCCCGTGACGAAGCGCACCTTGACCTTGGCGGGAAATGTGCGCAGCACCTTGCCCTCAGGCATGTTGATGCCTACGATGGGGATGCCCTCGATGCTTTCCTCAGTCAGCACGTCGGTGATGAAAGTGAAGCAGACCCGCTCAGGCATTATCTTGACACCTGTGAGCTTCTGCAGGTATGGCTTCAGGATGAGCGTGTCGTGCCATTCAGTGAAGTTGAGCTGCTCTGTGTAGACGGCGTTGATGCTGTCGAGCTTCTGGCGCGAGGCGTAGATAGTCACGCTGTCCGGCTCGACGATGGTGTCACTGATGAAGTAGAGCTTCTCGGGCGTCACCTGTCCGCGCAGTCGCACCGGCACACTCTTTCGCTCACCATAGTTATAATAGAACACGAGTTTCTCGGGCTTGATGCTGCTCACTTTTGACGACGCGGGCACCTCCTTGCTCACAAGACGGGTCAGGTCGCTCTGGCTGACTGAGCCTGATCCGGCCGAGTGGGCGTAGCGCTGGAAATCGACGCTGACCTGATGGCGCTGCCCTCCGTAGAGATAGCTCAGGAGGTTGATGCCCTTGTCGGCCAGCGACACTCGGAGCGTGTCGACGTCAGGCGAAGTGATGACAGCATTCTTGGGGACATTGACATAGCGCACCTGTATCTTCACTTCCACTTCCGTCGTCTCGTTGAGCGTGGTCAACAGCCAGAAGATGCCGGCAATGGCAAAGAAGAAAAGGAAAATCAGAAATTCCCTGTTAGCCCGGCTGAACAGGAAATTACTGACAGATTGAAAGAACCTGCGTGTCGTCAACGTCGTCGGCGCGTAGTGGGGGGAGACTTACTTGAGGGGCTGGTTGGCCATGTCCTTGAAGACGGAGCCGCGGTCGACGGTGATGACCACGTCGCGGGCAATCTTCACGTCGACGGTGTTCTTGGCCAGGTCGATGGCCTTCACTGTGCCGTAGATGCCGCCGCCCGTGACGACGGGTGTGCCTTCGGTCAGTTCGTTCTGGAACTTCTGGATCTCTTTCTGCTTCTTCTGCTGTGGACGGATCATGAAGAAGTACATGATGGCGAACATGAGGATAATCATCACCCAGAAGCTCATCATGCTTCCGCCCTGTGCAGCCTGGGCTGCTAAAAACATTGTTGTCATAATACCTTAATTATTGTTAGTTTTCTTGTGGTTGACGTTCTTCGATGTGCTTCATCAGGCGGCCCGTCTTGACCAAATGGCGTGCGATGGCGTCGAGCATGCCGTTGATATAGCCTGCACTGCGTGGCGTGGAGTAGTATTTGGCCAGCTCGACAAACTCGTTGATGGTCACCGATAGGGGAATGGTGGGAAAGGTCATCATCTCGGCAATGGCTATCTGCATGATGATGACGTCCATGTAGGCCAGTCGCGAGAAGTCCCAGTTGCGCGAGGACTCGCTCATGAGCCGCTGATAGTCGTCGGCATTGAGGATGGTCGATCGGAACAGCTTGCGCGCGTAGTCCTTCTCCTCTTCTGAGTCGTACTCCGGCAGCAGTTCCTGCTTGGCGCCGTTCTTCTCGTCGAAGCGCTTGATGGTTTTCAGAACGAAGGTGTCGACGACCTCCTTGTCGTCGTTCCAGTAGAGACTTTGCTCCTCGAGCAGTTGGTCGAGGTCGTCGTTCTCCTGAATGAGTGTGCGATAGATGCGGCGCCACAGCTCGCGGTCGGTGTTGTAGTCGTCGTCCTCGCTTTCCATGTAGTCCTTGTAGATCTGGCTCTGCTCGATAAGTTCAAACAGATGGCCGACGAACTCGGGCTCGTCTGCCCATGTCCGTTTTTGCGTTTCCATAAATTCGCCCAGTTGCTTGTTGCTCTCCAGCTGCAAGGCAAAGCGGTTGTCTGCGAACTTTCGCGACGGTTCGGGCGTGCCTTCCCTGCGGGCTTTCGCCTGGACGACATCCAGACGGCGCCTTGATTCGCGGGTGACAGCAACGATGAGCATCAGCAGCTGATTGTAGAGGTCGTAGGCCTTCGAGAGACTGAAGAACAGTTCTTTCTCCGCTGAGTCGATGTTCTTGTTACCGTTTTGATAGTACGCGTAGGTTAACTGAACAATCTTAATTCTGATGATTTCTCTGTTAATCATACTTGGTGGTTATGTTTTATCGAGTGCAAATATAGCTATTTTTCTGTTATCGCGCAAGAAAAAAACATTCTTTTTGCATTTTTTCTTCGATTATCTTTCTTTTTTCAATTAAAAGTCGTACCTTTGCACCGCTTTTTTCGTGTGATGGCGAATTAAGTGAGCAAATAATCATTTATAAACCAACTTAATTTAGAGTAACACAACTGTTATGAAAGAAATCAATGTCAGTGGTCAGAAGCGCGAGACCACAGGTAAGAAGGCTTCAAAGCTGATGCGCAAGGAGGGACTCGTGCCCTGCAATCTGTATGGTGAGAAGAAGGGTGAGAACGGTCTGCCCGAGGCTCTCTCGTTCGCTGTTTCCGCTGCTGACCTCCGCAAGGTGGTCTACACGCCCCATGTCTATGTCGTCAACCTCAACATCGACGGTGCCGAGCACAAGGCTATCATCAAGGAGCTCCAGTTCCACCCCACGACGGATGCCCTGCTGCATGCCGACTTCTTCGAGGTGAACGACACGAAGGCCATCACCATTGGCATCCCTGTCAAGCTGAACGGCCTGGCTCAGGGTGTGCGCGACGGTGGTAAGCTGAACCTCTCGATCCGCAAGATCGACGTGAAGGCTCCCTACAAGCAGATTCCTGAAATCCTCGACATCGACGTCACCAACCTCGGTCTGGGTAAGGCCATCAAGGTGGGCGACCTGCATTACGAGGGCCTGGAGCTCGCTACTCCCGCTCAGGTTGTCGTCTGCTCGGTGAAGGAGACGCGTGCTTCACGTTCGGCTGCCGCTGCTGCAGAGGAATAAGCGCTTCTGACAGATGGACAAATTCTTGATTGTAGGATTGGGGAATGTCGGTGAAGAATACGACCTGACCCGCCACAACACGGGATTCATGGTATTGGACGCTTTCGCGAAAGCGTCCAATATTCATTTTGACGACCGCCGCTATGGTTTCGTCGCCGAGACCACCGTGCGTGGCCGCAAGGTGTTCCTGCTGAAGCCTTCGACCTATATGAACCTGAGTGGCAATGCCGTGCGCTACTGGCTCAACAAGGAGAACATCGACCAGCAGCGGCTGCTCGTCATCAGCGACGACGTGGCTCTGCCCTTGGGCGATTTCCGCCTGAAGGCCAGCGGTTCGAACGGAGGCCACAACGGGCTGGGCCATATCCAGCAGCTCATCGGCCAGCAGTATGCGCGGCTACGTATGGGCGTGGGCAACGACTTCCCTCGTGGCGGTCAGATTGACTGGGTCTTGGGGCGCTATTCCGACGAGGAGCTGCGCCTGTTGCAGCCCTCCCTCGACCTGTGCGTCGACATCATCCGCAGCTTCGTGCTCAGCGGCATCGACGTCACGATGAACCAATATAATAAATTAGGTAAAGGACGAATCAAGAAGCAACCTACGCATGACGACGAATGAAGCCCGTATCGACAAGTGGCTCTGGGCGGCCCGCATCTTCAAGACGCGCACCATCGCTGCCGATGCCTGCAAGAACGGCAGGGTGGGGGTCAACGGTGTCAACGTGAAGCCCTCGCGCATGGTCAAGGAAGGCGACACGGTCAGCGTGCGCAAGCCGCCCGTGACCTATTCCTTCCGCATCCTGCGGACCATTGAGCAGCGCGTGGGGGCCAAGCTCCTGCCCGAGATTTATGAGAACGTCACGCCCCAGGATCAGTATGACCTGCTCGAGATGAACCGCATCAGCGGATTCGTCGACCGCGCGCGTGGCACAGGACGCCCCACGAAGAAGGACCGCCGCGCCATGGACGCCTTCACTGACTTTGAGGGCTTCGACTTCGACTCGTGGGACGATGATGACGACTAATATATTCACAAAGGACATGAAAACGATAAAGACTATTTTGGCAATGGGCCTGGGAGCCGTTCTTGCGGCCTCATGCCTGAGTAATGATGATCCTTACAGTGCGGGCTTCTCTTTTCTGAAACCAGCAAACGGCGTGAGCTTCCTTTATGCCAACAACGTTGCAGATTCTGTCGTGTTGTTCAGCTATGGCAACTGGAAGATCAGCAATTACGGCGGTTACAACAATTCTTGGGTAACCCTGCCGCTCACCACGGGTGAGGGAGAGCGCATCTATGGCATCCGTTGTGAGATGACGCAGAACACGACGGGCGAGAGCCGCAGCGCCCTCTTCCGCATCGACGACACGTCGCATCCCGGCGATGCCAACGCGGCGTTCGGCTTCTGGCAGTATGCCACGCGTGGCGACGGCTCGCTGGGCAATGCGGCCGACGTGAAGGCCATCATTGGCTCCGACGGTTCGAGAATCGACATTGCATACGACGGACTGCATCGTCCCACGTCGCTCCGGATCGACAAGGACGGCGCCTCGCTCTGCCGCCTCACCCTGAGCTACAACGACCGCGACAGCATGGTGAACGTCACGCAGGACGGACGTGAGATGCGTTCCTACTATCTCAATGACTATCAGCCCATCGTCCTGCGCTCCACGACTGACACCGTCATGTACTCTTCGCTCTATTATAACTACACTCCCATCAGTGCCAATATTGCCTTCAACTACGAGCATCGGCGGGCTGACAGCAAGCTCAACACCTGCGTGCGCTATCTCTTCCCCAACGGCGGCGCATCGCTGTCGGCTGACAGCCTGCACAATGCCGACACGCTCTCTTACTTCAAGGGGCAGCAGCTGGTGCGCAAGCTGGGCTTCGAGTATGCTCAGAAGGACAACCGTCATCAGTCTGTCGACGTCAACCAGCTGTTGCTGGGCGTCGACGAGTGCGATCCCTATCTGTTGCTCTCGCTCTATCGCTATTGCCGCAACACGAGCATCGTCCGTCGGGCGCGTGGTGCCAGGGACGACATCACCATTGAGACAGAACTGAACAGCGACCAGAGTGTCAGCCGTATGACGGTCGTAAACGGCAATGGAACAATTGTTTACACATTTGAGTATTAAGTGATGCTGCTGCAGTTTCTGTTCATCGTTGTTGGCGTTGCACTCGTGCTGTGGGGTGCCGATCGTCTCACAGAGGGGGCCGCCTCGCTGGCCCGCCGGCTGAAGGTGCCAGAGATCATCATCGGACTGACCATTGTGGCAGCTGGCACCTCAGCGCCAGAACTGTTCGTCAGCGTCGTCTCTGCCCTCAACGGCACGCCCGACCTGGCTGTGGGCAATGTGGTGGGCTCTAACACGATGAACGCCATGCTCATCGTAGGCGTCTCGGCCATGGTGGCTCCGATGGTCATCAGCCGCTCCACCGTCAGCCGCGACATCCCCTTCTCTGTGGCAGCCTCCGTGCTGCTCTTGCTGCTGTGCATGGACGGCATGCTGTGCTGGTCTATCAGCGGGCACATGATCTCGCGCCTCGACGGCATCGTCATGCTTATGGGCTTTGCACTCTTCATGGCAGTAGCTCTGCGTCAGGCCCTCAAGAGTCATGCTGCTGAGCAGCAGGAGGCGGAGGGCGGTCAGATGCCCGTCTGGCGCGGCCTGGCTTATGTCTTGCTGGGACTCCTCTGTCTCGTCGTCGGATCCAATCTCTTTGTTGATGCCGCCACGAAGGTGGCTCAGCAGCTTGGCGTTAGCCAGGGTGTGATAGGTCTGACAATCGTGGCTGGCGGCACGTCGCTCCCTGAGCTCGCCACGAGCGTGGTTGCAGCCCGTAAGGGGCAGTCGGCCATCGCCATAGGCAACGTCATTGGCTCTAACGTCTTCAACATCCTGCTCATTCTGGGGCTGACGGCCCTCATCAGTCCTATGCAGATAGGTGGCATCACGATGGTCGACTTGCTGATGATGCTCATGTCGATAGCGTTGGTGTGGCTTTTCTCCGCCACGAAGCTGACCATAGCGCGCTGGGAAGGTGCTGTGCTGACGGCTCTCTATGTTGCCTATCTGGGGTGGCTTATCAGCCAGCTGTGATAATAACACAAGTTTTTGTAGGTTAAGAATTATGGAAACAAGAAAAGACGAAGGCTTGCAGCAACTGGGCCAGCCCACCCGCTATTCGCAGGACTATGCCCCCGAGGTGCTTGAGACTTTCGAAAACCGTCATCGCGACAACGACTATTGGGTGCAGTTCAACTGCCCGGAGTTCACTACGCTCTGTCCCATCACGGGGCAGCCAGACTTTGCCGAACTGAAGATTCTCTATATGCCCGACGAGCGGATGGTGGAGTCGAAGAGCCTGAAGCTCTATCTCTTCTCCTTCCGTAACCACGGCGACTTCCACGAGGACTGCGTCAACACGATCATGAAGGACCTCGTCCGACTGATGGATCCCAAGTATCTTGAGGTGACGGGACTGTTCACGCCTCGAGGCGGCATCTCCATCTATCCCTATGCCAACTACGGACGCCCTGGGACGAAGTATGAGGCCATGGCCGAGCGCCGCCTCATGGAGCATCAGTGCATCTGACAACAAATATCCCCTCCCGACCTCCCCTTTGGGGGGAAGGGGTGGGGTCACTCCTCAGTCTTCGCTTCTGCCTGCCGCTTATAGTAGCCTTGTTCGCGATCGTTGAAGCGCAGTACGAGCGTGTCGGGCGTCAGCATCATGAGGTCGGCCGTGTCGCTGACAATGATCTGTCGTTGCTGAAGCGAATCTCTTCTCGAAGCCTCCAGCACCAGCCGTCCATTATAGATATGCCATTCGAAGTAGCGCGTCAGCTTAGGATAGACGACAGCCTCTTCCTCGTCAGTCGTGGCGGCGCGGTAGCTCATGCCTATAGGCATCGCGACCCCCTCGTTCTTCAGGTGGAACCCATATTCGCGCTCTATCGTCAGCAGCTCTTTGATAGAGTCTGGCAGGGCAGCCGTGCGCACCCCCTCGAGATCCACCCGCTCGCGCAGCGTCGGCAGCACACGATAGCACCATTCGGCCTTCAGATCCTCAGTGACGATCATCAGGTCGGCCACGGTCGTGTCGTTCGCATTGCGCACGATGGCCAGCTGGTCGCCGATCATCGCACGCCCGAAGACGTGGTGGTGACGCGATGCCTCGAGGATGTTTAGCGTGTCAGGGTCGGAGCCCGTGTAAGGCGTGCGCAGGTACACCACGATTGTGTCGTTGCAACCGTCGCAGGCCAGCCCGTAGATGGTTGAGTCGCCCTCATGGACCGCGGTTGCCGCAGCCGTTCTGACTTCATCCGTCGCATCCTTATGGCTGCATCCGAGCGTCATCATCGCAGTCACTGCCATCATTACAGCATAATTCCTTTTCATTGCCTCAGTTGTCGTTTTTGTCTGCAAAGGTAAGAAAAAGTTGCCATTTAATGCGGAGCGTCTGAATCCTATTTTCCCAAAAAAAGTTAAATACAGAAGAAATCCTGCTTCCATCTTCCTGCTTCATCCTTTTTTTATTACCTTTGCATGCAAATCGATTAACCACAACCAATAAATGTAAGCTATGGGAAAAAAGAAAATCAAGTTCAGTCTTGTCTACCGCGACATGTGGCAGTCAAGTGGTAAGTTCCAACCCCGTAAAGATCAGTTAGAGCGCATCGCACCCGTCATCATCGATATGGGCTGTTTCGCACGCGTGGAGACCAACGGCGGCGCCTTCGAGCAGGTCAACCTCATGGCCGGCGAGAACCCCAACGACGCCGTGCGCGCCTTCTGCAAGCCCTTCAACGAGGTGGGCATCCAGACCCACATGCTCGACCGCGGTCTCAATGCCCTCCGCATGTACCCCGTGCCTGACGACGTGCGCGAGCTGATGTACAAGGTGAAGAAGGCGCAGGGCGTCGACATCCCCCGCATCTTCTGCGGACTGAACGACACACGCAATATCATCCCCTCCATCAAGTGGGCCAAGGCCGCCGGCATGATTCCGCAGGCCACCCTCTGCATCACCACCAGCCCCGTCCACACCGTCGAGTATTACAGCGCCATCGCCGACGAGGTCATCGCCGCCGGCGCTGAGGAGATCTGTCTGAAGGACATGGCCGGCATCGGACAGCCCGCCATGCTCGGCGCACTGACCAAGTCGATCAAGACCAAGCATCCCGACATCATCATCCAGTATCACGGCCACTCCGGCCCAGGCCTCTCCATGGCCTCCATCCTCGAGGTCTGCAACAACGGCGCCGACATCATCGACACCGCCATCGAGCCCCTCTCCTGGGGTAAGGTCCATCCCGACATCATCTCCGTCCAGTCCATGCTCAAGAACGAGGGCTTCGAGGTCGCCGACCTCAACATGAACGCCTACATGCAGGCCCGCACCCTCACTCAGGAGTTCATCGACGACTGGCTCGGCTATTTCATCAATCCCGCCAACAAGCACATGTCCTCACTCCTGCTCGGCAGCGGACTGCCCGGCGGCATGATGGGCTCGATGATGGCCGACCTGGGCCCCATCCAGACCATGATCAACAAGCTGCGCGAGAAGAAGGGCGAGACGCCCCTGACGATGGACGACATGCTCGTCAAACTCTTCAACGAGGTGGAGTACGTATGGCCGCGCGTCGGCTATCCCCCACTCGTGACCCCCTTCTCGCAGTACACGAAGAACATCGCCCTGATGAACCTCCTCACGATGGAGCAGGGCAAGGGCCGCTACGTCATGATGGACGACGCCATCTGGGGCATGATCCTCGGCAAGAGCGGCAAGGTGCCCGGCACCATCGCTCCCGAGCTCATCGAGCTGGCCGAGAAGCAGGGCCGTCAGTTCACCGACGCCGACCCCCACACCCTCATTCCCAACGCCCTCGAGGGCTTCAAGAAGGAGATGGATGACAACGGATGGGACTACGGCCGCGACAACGAGGAACTCTTCGAGCTCGCCATGCATCCCGAGCAGTACCGCCCCTTCCGCAGCGGACAGGCCAAGAAGCAGCTGCTCGCCGACATCCAGAAGGCTAAGGACGCCCGCATCGGCGGCTCGAAGATGAAGCCCGAGGAGCTCGCCGCCTTCAAGCACGCCAAGGCCGACGCCCTTGTGTGTCCCTCCGCCGGACAGATCTTCTACGAGTTCAACGGCGACGGCGAGTGCGCCCCCTGCATCGAGCCCTTCATCGGCCAGAAGTATGAGGAGGGTCAGACCTTCTGCTACCTCGTCGAGAAGTGGGGCGAGATTCGTCCCATCCCCGCCGCTCTGGGCGGCAAGCTCGTCGAGGTCAGCGCCAAGCAGGGCGCCAAGGTCCGCAAGGGCGACACCCTCGCATGGATCGAGCGCGAGCAGAAATAGGCTTTTATCTCGACAGTCATCAAAAGAAGTGCCGCTTTTCTTTCAAGCGGCACTTCTTTATGTTTTCGCCCGACATGGGCATCATCTAACTCGCAAAGATCATGGGTTTCGATTTGGTGACCTGACTCTTGCACCAATCCGCATCATGTTCTTTGCAGGGCAATGCGGACATAGTTCGAGCTGCCTTTTCCCTCCACCCCTCAATTCCCCTTTTTTCCCCCGCCTTGCCTTTTATTTATGGTCGTTCTGCGTTAATCTTCTGAAATAGCTCGTTTGTTACAGTCTTTTTTCGTACCTTTGCCCCTGAATTATGTCACAACCATTAGCAGAACGGCTGCGCCCTCGAACGCTCGACGATTATATCGGTCAGCGACATCTGGTAGGCGAGGGGGCTGTGCTCCGACGTATGATCGACTCGGGGCGCATATCTTCATTTATCCTTTGGGGACCGCCGGGCGTCGGCAAGACAACGCTGGCCCAGATTATCGCGCATCGGCTGGAGACGCCCTTCTACACGCTCTCGGCTGTCACGAGCGGCGTCAAGGATGTGCGCGACGTCATCGAGAAGGCTCAGAAGGGGCGATTCTTCAACGAGGCTTCACCAATATTGTTTATAGACGAGATCCACCGCTTCTCGAAGTCACAGCAGGACTCGCTGCTCGGGGCCGTCGAGCGTGGCATCGTGACACTGATCGGCGCGACGACGGAGAATCCCTCGTTCGAGGTGATTCGTCCACTGCTGTCGCGCTGTCAGCTCTACGTGCTGAAGCCGCTGGAGAAGGACGACCTGCTGCAGCTGCTTCATAGGGCCATCACGACTGACATCATCCTGAAGGAAAGGCAGATAGAGCTGAAGGAGACGGATGCCATGTTGCGTTATAGCGGAGGCGATGCCCGCAAACTGCTCAACATACTGGAACTGGTCGTCGAGTCGGAACCCGACGGACAGCCCGTCACAATCACTGACGAGATGGTGGTGACGCGGCTGCAGCAGAATCCGCTGGCCTACGACAAGGACGGCGAGATGCACTACGACATCATCTCGGCCTTCATCAAGTCGATCCGGGGCAGCGACCCTGATGCGGCGCTCTATTGGATGGCCCGTATGATTGAGGGCGGCGAGGACCCGCAGTTCATTGCCCGCCGGCTGGTCATCTCGGCCTCTGAGGACATCGGGCTGGCTAATCCGAACGCCCTGCTCCTGGCCAACGCTGCCTTCGACACGGTGATGAAGATCGGGTGGCCGGAGGCGCGCATCGCGCTGGCTGAGGCCGCTGTCTATCTGGCCACGTCGCCAAAGAGCAACTCCGCCTATCTGGGCATCGATGCGGCCCTGTCGCTGGTGCGACAGACGGGCAACCAGCCCGTCCCGCTCCATCTGCGTAATGCGCCAACGCAGCTGATGAAGCAGCTCGGCTATAGCGACGGCTATCTGTATCCTCATGATTATCCAGGACATTTCACAACCCAGCAATACATGCCTGACGCCCTCACTAACGAGCGGCTCTGGCATGGTCAGCACAATCCCTCAGAAGAGAAACTCTACCAGCGGATGGTGAGCTACTGGGGTAAACGCTACGAAGAATGAAAATTGTTGTATTAGACGGGCATGCCGCCAATCCGGGCGACCTGTCATGGAAGCCTTTCGAGGCCCTCGGAGAACTGACCGTCTATCCGCGCACTGCTGCGGCAGAGGTCGTCGAGAGAAGCAAGGATGCTGATGCCTTGCTGACGAATAAGGTTGTCATCAGCGACGAAGTGATGAGCCAGCTGCCCAAGCTGAAGTATATCGGCGTGCTGGCCACGGGCTTCAATGTCGTCGACGTGAAGGCGGCACGGCAGCGAGGTGTCATCGTGACTAACATTCCCGCCTATTCCACGGACAGCGTGGCACAGATTGTCTTTGCCCATCTGCTCAATGTGACCAACCACGTGGATCATTATGCGCGGCAGAACCGTCAGGGGCGTTGGACCTCGAGTCCGGATTTCTGCTACTGGGACACGCCGCTGATGGAACTGAGTGGCAAGCGGCTCGGCATCGTCGGGTTGGGACACATCGGCATGAAGGTGGCCCGGATGGTCCGCGCGTTCGGCATGGACGTCTATGCCGTCACCAGCAAGCACCACGCCGACCTGCCTGACGGCATCCTGAAGTCGACACTCGAGGGGATGCTGGCGGCCTGCGATGTCGTCTCGCTCCACTGCCCCCTGACGGAGTCCACCCATCACATCATTAACAGTGAGACGCTCAAGATGATGAAGCAGGGGGCCATCCTCATCAACACCGGACGTGGCCCGCTGGTCGACGAGCAGGCCGTGGCCGATGCGCTGAACGACGGCAGCCTGGCGGCTTATTGTGCGGACGTGCTCTCCGTGGAGCCGGCTCAGGCTGATGGTCCGCTTCTGGCGTGTCCTCATGCCTATCTGACGCCTCATATCGCATGGGCCACTTATGAGGCCCGTGTCCGCCTGGCTAAGATTGCAGAGGACAACCTGCGTGCCTTCGTCGAGGGCGAGCCCGTCAACGTAGTCAGCTGAATGGTTGAAAGACTCGATTTGTCAATAAAATTCAGAATATTTGGGGCTAATTTGCTAAATCGTTGATTATCAGGCGATTCTTGTTTGATGAAAAAAGAAGCGGTGCTTTTCGATGCGAGAAGTGCCGCTTTTTGAGTCGAAAAGCACCGCTTCACGTTGCGAGAAGCGGTGCTTTTCTGAGTATGTACCGCAGTTTGTAAAATAAAATCTAATTATTCCAGGAGCCATTCCTGGTCATTCGACGAATAGTTTGCGGATGCTCCTTGTGCCGTTGGGCATGGTTGTCGTCACGACGTTGATACCCTTGTGCGGGAAAGCCGTCCGTCGGCCGTCAAGTGAGTAATAGCTGGTGACGATGTTGCCGTAGCTGACGTGGCCGATGGCATCGGCTGCGAGTTGCTTCAACTCGCCGCTGACGACGATGTCCGATAGACCGATGACTTTTGAGTTGCTAAGCTTGTAGACGTGGATGTCCAGTCGGCTCTTTCCACTGGCCGAGCCGACGGCTTTCATCTCCTTGCTGACCATGCTATAGCCAGGTGTCGTGTTGTTGCGGTCGGGTGTGATGCCGCTCTCGACCTCGTATTCCCCATTCTCGTTTCTCCACACGGCATTGATCATGCCTCCGTCAGTGCCGATGCGCGAGGCCAGAAACGAGATGTGGGTAGGGCGGAAGAAGTAGCCGTCGGCCATGTTGAGGCAGAACGAGACGGCGTTGTCGGCATTGGCCGTCGCCTCATTGTTCACAGAAGGCTTCACCTCGGCAAATCGCTGGCCCCCGATGCTGCGGCTCGCGTTGTAAGAAACGTGGGCGCCCCATTCCACGTGGGTCTCCGCGATATAGGGCTTGAGGGCGTCGTCGATGGTGGCGCTGTTCACGTCGTTGCCGAAGGGCCACGTGATGGTGCCCGTCGTGACGGTCTGCTTTCCGGGTTCGGAGCCGTCGTCGCCCACCTCGACATAGCGGCGCTCGCCCATCTGCTCGCCACCCTCGTTCTGTCGGCTGGTAATCGTGTTTACGAGCGAGTTCAGGTAATATTCCACGTTCGTGTAGCCGTCCTTGCGCACGATGTTGCCGTCCGCGGGGTCGGTGTTGTCGAGTCCGTTCATGTCCTCCCAGTTGTCGTCCATCCCGTCGCCGTCGTAGTCGACGATGCTGCCACGAGTCTCGAGCGTGGGCCATGCCGTCCAGTCGTCAGTGGCGTCGGCAGGGCGGTTGTCGTCCTGCGAGTTGATGAATCCAGGGCTGTTGCCAAGGCCGCGATAGGTGGCCGCGCGGTCGCGAGTGTCGCTGACCATGAGTGCGTCGTGGCTGTCGCGGAATCGCGAGGCGCCGGCATAGTCGAGAACCCGTTCATAGGCCACGTCGGCCGAGTGGGTCGTCGTCAGGATGAAGGGGATGGGCTCGTCGATCTTGATCGTATCCTTGGTCACGGCCGTGTATGTACCGTCGCATCCGCTGGCGTCAATCTGGTTGTACATGCCGTTGGCCCAGTTGTCTTCAGCCACATCGGCGTAGGTGGCGTTGACGTTGCCCTCGACGAAGAATTTTCCCCAGATATGCCATGCGGGCGCATAGGCAGGGTAGGTGTTGATGTATTGCGTCGTACGGATGCCGATGCCTGCGATGCGCTTGCCCTTCGTGCCAGAAGGTGAGCCTGGGCCGGGCTTGTAGTAGTTGTTCACGATGTTGACCTTCATCGCCTCGCCACCGTAACAGCCATTGCCGCCAAAGTTGTAGATGACGTTGTTGCGATAGTCCATGCGCTCGTCCATCTGTGTCGAGGGGCGAGGCCCGAATCGGGGCGTGCGCGAGGTGTGGTGGGCGATGAGGTTGTGGTGGAACGAGGCGCCGCTGCCGCCCCAGTTGCCGCCATAGCCGTGGCTGCCTTTGGAGTGGCCTGCGTCGACGAGACTCTGCGAGACGATGCACCACTGCACGGTGGTGTTCTTGTTGCCAAGGAAGGAGCAACATTCGTCGATGGACCATGAGACTGAGCAATGGTCGACGATGATGTCCTGCTGGTCCATGCCTCCGAAGGCGTCCCATCCGTCGGCCCCGTTCTCCAGCACATACTTGTTGCCGAGCCGGAAGCGCATGTAACGCACGACGACGTTATTGCCAGCGACGCTGACGGGATAGTCGGCCACGCAGATGCCGTCGCCGGGTGCTGACTGTCCGGCGATGGTTGTGTTCGACGGGATGCCGAGCGACGACCGCAGGTGGATGGTGCCCGAGATGCCAAAGACGACGATGCGCGGTCCTGGCTGACTGAGTGCCCAGCGGAGCGAGCCCGTGCCCGAGTCGTTGAGGTTAGTGACGTGATAGACCTTGCCGCCGCGTCCGCCCGTGACGTATCGTCCGTAGCCCTCAGCTCCAGGGAAGGCCGGGGTCAGCTCCTTGGCTTCGTCGGCTTTGGCGATGGAGGGCGCGCAGAGGAGCAGGGCGCTGATTGTCAGTAGCTTGATGATTTTCATAAGAGCTCTGAATGAGGGTGAATGGTGTTTGAGCGAAAAGGTCCCCTGTGGCCATTAATGCCGCAGGGGACCTTTGCCTGATAATCCTTATTATATTGTGGTGATTACTTCACGATGAACTTCTTGCCACCCTGAATGAGCAGGCCCTTCTGGGTGTTGTTCACACGGATACCCATCAGGTTGTAGACGGGGGCGTTGGCCTCGATGGTGCGGTTCACCTCGTTGATGCCCTGCGACTCGCCTGACGTGATGAGGATGCTACCCACATACTCGAAGGCGTCGACAGTCGTCAGGTCGAGCTCACCAGCAGCGGGGTTAGTGATGGCTTCGCTGGCGGGGTCGCTGATGACGCGGACGTAGACCTTCTCCTGGTTCTCGGCCTCAGCAGGCAGCATGCCGTTCAGGTCGGCCCATCCGGCAAGCAGTCCGGGAGTGCCGGCGAAGTCGGCCTCGCGGGTCTCCAGCTCGATGGTGCCGATGGCGGTCCAGTTCTCGCCGTCGAGCGAGCACTCGAGCAGCTGGGTCTTGTAGCAGAAATTGTCAGTGCCGACGAGGGCCGAGACGTTGACGTCGCTGAGGTCCTTGGTCGAGAAGCTGATGCAGACGTAGTCCATCTTGCCATAGCCGCGACGCTGGGCCGTGGTGCGGCGGGTGATGCAGGGGATGCGCTTCTCCTCAGGATCCTCGCCGAACTTGGCGGGACGTCCCTGGAACTTGTAGCCCTCGGACGAAGCAGCCACGTAGGGGTTGCCCTCGATGGAGTCGGCGAACATGACGGTGACGACGGCCTTGTTAGCCTCGTCGGCGAAGATGTCGGCCTCGTAGCTGACCATGTTGTTGTCGTTCTTGGTCAGGCGGCTGAAGTCGATGTAGTTGAATACGGGCACCGATTCATAGACGGCCGTCAGCTCGACGGGGCCGTCCAGCGTGATGGTGCGCGGGTTCTCAGTGCTGCCGTCGCTCCATCCGAGGAAGTTGTTCAGCGTGCGGTAGTAGCTGTTGTGGTCGTTGAGCGTGATGGTCACCTCGTCGCCGACGTTATAGTTCTCCTTGACGGGCGAGATCTCATAGTCGACGCTGCTCGAGCCCTGGATGTTGACTGTCACCGTTGCGCGGACGGGGAACTGGTCGACATACATCATGGCAGGGCCGATGTTCTGGGCATAGAGGGGATGGCTCTTCAGCAGGCGGAAGTCGCAGCCGTGGGCGTCGTAGAAGTCGCTCCATGCGAGTCCGGCCGTAGCCATGTCGATGCGGCCTTCGCTGACACCCTCAGAACCTGGGGTCTCAGAGCCTCCAGGACCTACGATCCATGTGCGCTCGCCAGTCTCCTCGTCCTTATTGTTGCCTGCCGACCATGCAGCATAGCCCTCGACGACGTTGTTCTCAGCAAAGACCATGCCGCCCGTGGCTGCAATCAGCTTCGAGGGGTTCTCGCCGAGATCGATGAGGGCGATGGTGCCCTTCTGGTCGCGGTTGCCATAGGCAGTGTAGTCTACGCCGACCTCAGGCGTGAGGACGATGTTGTTGTTGAAGTTGTAGGAGGCCATGTTGCCCAGGAAGGCTCCGACGCTGATGATGTCGAAGGTGCCGGTGCCCTCAGTGCCGTCGTAGCCGCGCCATGTTCCGCGCGATGCGACGACGAGGTTGTTCTCGAAGTTGACGTCGACGTTCTCGCCCGTCGGCTCGCAGTAGTTCCATGTCAGGATCTGCTTTGAGAAGGGCAGGTTGTAGAACATGTTGTTGCGGAAGGTGACCTCAGCCGTCTTGGTGGCCAGATAGACAATGGGCCAGTTGTTGCCCGACGTGATGTCGTTGTCGAAGACGCGGCAGCCCTCCATGACAAAACGGTTCAGCGTGTTGTCCGAGTTGTAGACGCCGTCAGTCTGCGCGGGCACGGTGCGGATGAGCGAGCGCGGGATGTTGGTGATGTTGCAGTTGCGGAAGATGATGGAGTCAGCATGGCAGTCCTTCTTGTTCCAGTAGATGATCTGTCCGCTGGTGGCCAGGTTGCCCGAGCGATACTCCATCTGGACATTCTCGAAGACGAGCGAGAAGTGGCTGTCGGCAGCCTGCGTGTCGAGGTTGAGGCCGAACTGCAGGATGGGCTGCTTGTCCATTTCGTTCTGCTCAGAGCAGATGATGATTGTTCCGTCGGCATTCGACTGGGCTGAGGGCGTGAAGTTGCCGATGTTGAAGACCTCGCGGTTGGCCACGGGATAGTTACCCTCGGCATCCTTCTGTCCTGCGAGGATGATCTTCGAGACACTGCCTGGTGTGCCTGGGTGGGCATTGAAGGCATTGGTGAACTCAGTCTTGTTGGTGACGTAGGTCACCGTCTCCTGAGCCCAGACCGTCTGAGCAGCCATGACGGTGCCCAGTGCGATAAGCGTAAAGATTTTCTTCATAATGCTTGTTGTTAGTTTTAATAATAATTATCGAGTTTTGTAGTCGTTTTAGTCAGAATCCGCTGCAAAGTTACGAATAATTTCTGAAAGCACAAGAAAAGAACTGTTAATATCTCTTATCTTATTTGTCGTAGGCATGCACGGGGTAGTCAATCGTGAAGTGGAGGCCGCGGCTCTCCTTGCGCTCCAGGGCGAAGCGGGTGATGAGGTAGCCCACGTTGATCATGTTGCGCAGCTCGCAGATGTCCTTCGATGCCTTGACGCGCTTGAAGAGTCGTTCCGTCTCCTCGTAGAGCATGTCGAGGCGGTCCCATGCGCGATGCAGACGGAGGTCGCTGCGGACGATGCCGACGTAGCCCGACATGATCTGTCCGACCTCTTTGACTGACTGCGTGATGAGCACCTTCTCCTCGTTGGTCATCGTACCCTCGTCGTTCCACTCCGGCACTTGCTCGTTCCATTCGTACAGGTCGACGTGCTCCAGCGAGTGGCGGGCGGCTGCATCGGCATAGACGACAGCCTCGATGAGCGAGTTGGAGGCAAGGCGGTTGCCTCCGTGCAGTCCTGTGCACGAACATTCGCCGAGGGCATAGAGACGGTCAATCGAGGAGCATCCGTTCAGGTCGACCTTGATGCCGCCGCACATGTAGTGGGCTGCGGGGCGGACGGGGATGTAGTCCTGAGTGATGTCAATGCCCATCGAGAGGCACTTCTGGTAGATGTTGGGGAAGTGGTGGCGCGTCTCGTCAGCGTTCTTGTGGGTCACGTCGAGGCAGACATGGTCCAGTCCGTGGATTTTCATCTCCTTGTCGATGGCGCGGGCTACGATGTCGCGCGGCGCCAGCGAGAGACGCTCGTCGTACTTCTGCATGAACTCCTCGCCGTTGGGCAGCTTCAGGATACCGCCGTAGCCGCGCATAGCCTCCGTGATGAGGTAGGCGGGATGCGTCTCGTTGGGGTTGTGGAGTACGGTGGGGTGGAACTGTACGAACTCCATGTCCTTCACCGTTCCCTTGGCGCGATAGACCATGGCGATGCCGTCGCCAGTGGCGATGACGGGATTGGATGTCGTCTGATAGACGGCTCCGCAGCCGCCCGTACACATGACGGTGACCTTGGCCAGATAGGTGTCAACCTTCTCCGTCTCAGGGTTCAGCACGTAGGCGCCATAGCACTTGATGTGAGGCGAGCGCCGCGTGACCCTGACGCCCATGTGATGCTGAGTGATGATTTCCACGGCGAAGTGGTGCTCCTTGACGGTGATGCCCTCGCAGCTGCGCACGGCCTCCATCAGTCCGCGCTGAATCTCGGCGCCTGTGTCGTCAGCATGGTGGAGGATGCGAAACTCCGAGTGTCCGCCCTCGCGATGCAGGTCGAACGTGCCGTCATCCTTCTTGTCGAAGTTGACGCCCCATTGCACCAGCTCCTTAATCTGTTCGGGCGCCTGCCTGACCACCTGCTCCACGGCCTGACGGTCAGAGATATAGTCGCCTGCTATCATCGTGTCCTCGATGTGCTTCTCGAAGTTGTCGACAGCCAGGTTGGTCACTGAGGCTACGCCGCCCTGGGCGAATGATGTGTTCGCTTCGTCGAGCGACGTCTTGCAGATCATGCACACTGAGCCCTTCTTCGCACGGGCCACTTTGAGGGCGTAGCTCATGCCGGCCACGCCTGCTCCAATAATCAGAAAGTCGTATTTGTAGACCATTGTTTTAGTTATTACGTGGCAAAGGTACGAAAAAATAATGAATTAAGAACAATGAATTACGAACTTTTTTGTACCTTTGCACCAACTTATGAAGAAAACCATTGTATTATTCCTGCTGACCGTTCTCTTCGGATCAGCTAAAGCACAGGACGTCAGCCAGCGGCTCGACTCTATCGTCGCTACTGACCCGCTGCTCCAGACGGCCCAGATCGGCCTCATGGTGTGGGACCTCACGGCCGACCGCCCGCTCTATAGTCACCACGAGCGCCAGCTCATGAGGCCTGCCTCGACGAAGAAGGTGCTGACCGCTGTGGCAGCCCTCGACCAGCTGGGGGGCGACTATGTCTTCTCCACCTCTTTATATTATAAGGGCAGCGTTGCTGGCCGTTCGCTCCGTGGCGACCTTATCGTCGTGGGCGGCATGGACCCCATGTTCGATCGTGACGACATGGAAGCTCTTGTGGCCAATGTGCGGCGCCTGGGCGTCGACACGCTTCGTGGCCGCATCGTCTGCGATGTGAGCATGAAGGACACCCTGCGCTATGGCGAGGGCTGGTGCTGGGACGACGACAACCCCGTGCTGACGCCCCTGCGGATGGAGCGCCGACTCGACTTTGGCGAGCAGCTCCTCAGCGCCCTGCAGCGGGGTGGGGTGGTGACGGATGGGACATCCGTGGTGCGCGGCCGTCTGCCAGGCGGCACAACGTTTGTCTGCGCCCGCACTCACACCATCGATCAGGTGATGTTCGAGATGATGAAGGAGAGCAACAACCTCTATGCCGAGTCCATGTTTTATCAGACAGCCATGCACTCCGGCCATCGACCCGCTACTGCCAAGGACGGCCGCAAGATGGAACGCGACGTCATGTTGCGAGCCGGATTGCTGCCCCAGCAATATCGCATTGCCGACGGCAGCGGACTGTCGCTCTATAACTACCTCTCAGCCGAGGCGCTCACGATGCTCCTTCGCTATGCATGGTTCGACAACCGCATCTACAGCCATCTGCTGCCCACGATGCCCGTGGCCGCTCAGGACGGTACGCTGAAGAAACGCTTTGTGGGCACGCCAGCCGCCAGCAACGTACAGGCCAAGACGGGCACCCTCACTGGCATCACCTCGCTGGCGGGCTACTGCACCGCCCCTGACGACCATCGTCTCTGCTTCGCCGTCATCGTCCAGGGCGTCATGCATGCCAGCGAAGGCCGCGACCTCATCGACCGCCTCTGCGTCGAGTTATGCAGATAGGGTGGCGACCCTAAATGGATAATAATCTGACGGCAGAAACGAAGTGCCGTTTCAGACCGTTCAAAGTACCGCTTTGACCACCTCGAAGGACCGTTGTGTCCTGCACACAGGACCGCTTCGTCGGAGCTTATGTAATGCCTTTTATGGAGCGTTGTTGGACATGGCTTATATAAAACAAGCGAGAGGGCGCCGTCCGGCAAGCCCTCTCGCTTTATTGATGGAATGTATGTCCTGTCTTAGAACAGCTTATTGGGATAGACACCCTCGTCGACGAGACGCTGGATACGCTCGACGGTGGCCTGACGGTCGGCAGCGTAGGTGACGCCAAACCAGACACTGGTGGTGTCGAGCACCTCGCAGGTGGCTGTCCCCTCGTTGATGAGCTTGTTGACCATGAGGGGGATGAAGAACTCGGCCTTGAGGTTCTCGATGTTCTTCGGGTCGCTGAGGAACTCGCGGAAGTACTGCTCGGAGTGCTCGAAGTAGTCAGGCGTGAAGCCCCACATGTTCATCGAGACGGGCACGTTCTCACCCAGCGGCTGCCACTGGCCCTGCTCGTCCTTATAGCGGATGGGCTCCTGCGGGTCGCCAGCCTTCGAACCATCGGCAGCGCAGCGCACGATTTCTGTACGCTCGACGACGTCCGTCAGATGGCGCTTCTCGTTGTAGGCACAGACGCCACGGGCCACGGTGCCATTCTCAGAGAGCGTGTTGCTCACGCGGAATCCCACCATGGCATACGTGTTCTTCGAACCCTCGGGGAGGGCGGCGAGCCAATGGCCAATCTGCATGAAGGCGTCGCGTCCGTAGAAGTCGTCGCAGTTGATGACGCAGAAGGGCTCGCGGATGATGTCCTTACCCATCAGCACGGCGTGGTTGGTGCCCCAGGGCTTCTGGCGACCCTCAGGGACGGTGAATCCTTCGGGCAGTGCGTCGAGGGCCTGGAAGCAGAGCTCGCAGGGCACCTGACCCTCATATTTGGCGAGGATCTGCGTGCGGAACTGCTCCTCGAAATCTTTGCGGATGACCCACACGATGCGGCCGAAGCCAGCCTGGATGGCGTCGTAGATGCTGTAGTCCATGATGGTCTCGCCGTTGGGGCCGAGGCCGTCGAGTTGTTTGAGTCCGCCGTAGCGGCTACCCATGCCTGCTGCAAGCAGGAAAAGAGTTGGTTTCATTTGCAATAAGGTTATTAATATTGTTTGGTGATATGTTTTATTCTTTTGCAAAGTTACGAATTATGGCTGACATATCAAAGCATTTTGAGAACATTAACGTAATTGCTAAAGATTATAAATCCTTGATCTGACAGCAGGGCTGAGGGCGGACGGCAGTCGCATTCCGTCACTTCGACTTCCTGTTTCTGCGCTGATGGAAGAGGTCGCCGAGTCCGTTGAAATCTTTCTTCATGATAAGGCCGATGCCCTGGGTGTTGAGCGATGAGCGGGTGAAGTAGCGGTCGTTCGTCTGGTTATAGACCTTCAGGGCGAAGTTTCCGTTGGGCAGGAGCAGGTAGCGGATGTCGAAGTCGCCAATGAAGGAGGGCGTCGCCTGGGTTGCATTGTCGCGATAGCCGAACTGGCCGTTGATAAGGAGGCGGTTGTTGAGCATGCGTCCGCTGACGAGACCTTCGTATTCAGCGTTGTGCCATCCCTCGTTGCCCGTCGAGATGTTGGCGCCGAAGTTCCAGTCGTCGTTCTTGATGACCTGCGAGAGCAGCTCGTTGATCTGTGTCGAGACGGTGCCAGAGAGGAACGACTGCATGGCCAGTTCAGTCTGTCCGTATTGCTGGGTGCCGGCGTTGTTGGTGCCCTGTGTGTAGAATCGGCCGATGCCAAGCAGATAGACGACCTGCTGGTTGAGCTCTTGCTCGCTGGCGATGATGGAACGTATCATCTGTTCCTCCTCGCTGTTGACGGTAGGCATCTCGAGGTCGAACTCCACGCGTGGTGCACCTGCGGTGCCCTGGATGTTCATCAGACAGTTGACGCGGACGGTGTTGTTGGAGAATGAATTGCCGATGTTGAGGTCGGAAAGGCTGACGCCGTTGACTGTATAGACAGCCTTGAGGTTGAGGTTGGCGTCGAAGGGGTCGCCCCCGAAGACGATGCTGCCGCCTTCCTGGAAGTTGAAGTTCTTCTTGATGATGTTCTGAATGGTAATGCCATACGTGCCGCGCTCGACATTGTAGGTGCCGAACATCTGGAATGGACCTTTGTTGTAGAACGAGGCGCTGAGAGTGCCCGTTCCGTTGAGGGTGATGTAGTCGTTGGTCTGCTGGTCCATGAGCACGCGGAGCGTGGCCTCTGGCGTGGTGTTGATGATGAAGTTGATGTAGATGTCTGACGGCATATCGGCCAGATCGGAATGCGTGGGCGGCTGGATCTGCATGACATCGGAGAGGACGCCGATGCTGTCAGTGGCAGTCTTTTCGCCCCATGTGATGAACTGCTGGTTGGAGATGGCATCGGGGTTGGCGGCGTCGTAGGCGAACCACGATCCGCGTTGTGGCGTGACGTTGCAGTTGATGGTGATTTCGCCAGGACGTCCGTGCAGGTCGGCATGGCCTGTGGCAAATACATGTCCGCAGACGGTGCCGTCGTCAAAGTCGTTGAAATCGTAGGCCAGCAGGTTCTGGGCCTCGACATCGATGTCGAAGGTGAAGTTGGTGAAGTTGCGATGATGGAGTGCACCGCTGACGTAGCCGACGTGGTCGTCGCTGTCGTAGATGCGATGGCGACGGATCTGAATGTCGTTGGGGACGAAGACGATGGAGTCGCCGCGCAGCTGGTAGGTCGTGTTGAGTGCCGTCACCGTGGCTTGTCCGTCGACGGCCAGCTCACCTGTGAGGTTGACACCGCTCAGAGGCCCGATGAGCCTGACGTCGCCGTTGGCCTGTCCGCTCACCCTGTCGAGAAAGCTGTCAGTGAAGGAGTTGACGAAGGCGATGTTGGTGCCTCGGGCGCGAATGAGCAGATTGATGTCGTCGCGGCTGGGAGCGATGAATCCCTCGATGAAGGTTTGTGCGTCAGGACCGTCGTCAGCAAAGGCGTCGAGCTCTACCTGCTTGTCCTCCTTGCTCCATTCTGCTCTGGCGACGAGCGTGCCCATGGGGCCGTCCTGGAACGTGAAGTCGGCCACTTCGAGGTCGGCCCAGGCGTTGAAGTCGCTGAAGGCTTGGGTGATGAAGGCCTTTCCTGAGGCTTTGCCTCCGAAGTCGACGGCATGGAAGTCGACGAGTTCAAGGACGTAGGCTACCTCGATGCCGTTGAGGTCGATCATCAGCGAGTCGGATGTCTGTTTCGATGCGATGCCGTCGACGATGAGGTGCTGGTCGTCGTGGCGCAGGTTGAAGCGGTCGACCATGAGTCGCTGGTCGGAGTAGAGGATGTCGGAAGGCTCGAGCTCCCACTCCGTGCCTTGGATGTTGACGCGCGATGGTTGTACTCGCACGTGTGCTTCAGGCTTTCCGCTGTCGTTGGTGTAGAGCTGTGTGATGGCGTTGATGATGCCGCTGAAGGCTTCGCCGTCCGTGCGATTCTCGTTGTCCCAGGCGAGCGACGTGACCAGGTTGTTGTCAGCAGCTTGGGCAGTCAGATGGAGATTCATGCGGCGCTGGCTTTCCGTGAGACGGGTGAGTCGTGCGTCGCAGAGGGCTGTGTCGCCAATGGTGGTCAGCTGGATCATTCCGCCTGCATATTGACTGCCGTCGTAGATGAAGTCAGGAATCTCAGCGTTGATGTCGAGCTCGCTGGTCTGGTCGTTGACTTTGGCTGTGAGCGCTAAGGGACGATTGAGCGTCAGGGGCAGTCCGAACAGGTTGCTGAGCCATTGGGCGTCAGAGAGTCGGATGCTGACGTCGAAATTGTTGTCTGACGTGCGTGTGGTCTTAGGCAGGCCAGGCAGGGTGGGGAGTTTTGAGCCTGTGTAGTTGATGAAGCTCTGAGGCAGGGTGGCCCAGTCGAACTGTCCCTCCAGTTCCATCTCGCCCATGTCGCCGTTGAGGCGCATGAAGTGCAAGTCGTCTTCATATCCAGACTTGATGTGGAGGTTGTCGAGATGATAGACGACAGCGGCGGAGTCGGGCCTTGTCATGTAAAAGTCGTCGAGATCGAGACTTCCTTCGGCATCGTTGAGCGACGAAGCGACGAAGTCGGCGTCGATGATGGCCGAGAACTGGGCGTCGCCCCATTGGTCGGTGAGGTGGAGCGCATGGGGTGATAGGTTGCGGATGAAGCCTGTCAGCCTGACAGCCGAGCGCGGGCCCTTGCGCAACTCGCCCTCCACGTCAGTCGTAATGTTGGGGTCGTCGATCTTCAGCTTGCCTGCAATGTCGCCGTCGCTGTAGGTGGCGTTGAGCTCAATGCCCTGATAATGGTAGTCGTTGAAATCGAGGCGGGCAATGGTTCCTTCGGCGTTGACGGCCTGCGGGGTGCCACTCAGGTTGACCTTGGTGGCGAGTACGCCCAGTTTCGACTGGTCGAGCAGCTGGCCGAGATGGAAACTATCCGTGTCGAGGTGGCCTCGGAACTGCTTGTCGGCTCCGATGGTGAGGAGGGTGCTGAGCCGTCCGATCGAGGTGGCAATGTCGTTCTCGGAAGTGATGTCGCCAGAGGCAAGCCTGTTGGTCCGTCCTGAAATCCTGACATCGCCGAGTCGGGTGGCCAGGTCGGGCATCTGAGCGAAAGCCTGTTTCAACTGGGCAATCAGCTGGCTGCTGGCGCTCAACTGATAGTCCGGAGCCGACCAGATGAGTCGCTCGTCCTGCTTGCTGGCTGATAATGTGGCCATGAGCGACAGGTCGTTTGACTCTGAATGGATGTTGAGACGAGGGATGTCGATACTCTCTTCCGTGCCGCTGAATTCGACGTTGAAAGCCAGTGCTTCGCCAAACTTTCGAAGGTCGGGATAAATGAATGCGAAGTCGGGCAACTTCAAGCCTGGCGAAGCGGCACTTCCCTTGAAGCGAAGTGCCGCTTTGCGACCTTCAAAGCGGTACTTTGCCGAAAGCGAATCAATACGAATCAGCGAAGCAGGCATTTGAAGTTGTAAATCAGATAAATACGCTTCTTCGTCATTGCCCTCGACGCGGAGCGACAGTCGCTTGACGTTGAGACCTGACTGCTCGCGCATGGCCAGTCGCTTGATGGTGAGGTTGACTGAATCGGGGCGCAGGGCGCGTAGCTGGATGTGGGCGCTGATGTCGCTCAGGTTCACGTGACGGGCATTCAGACGGCCAGGTGTCTCAAGGACGTCGTATCTGTCGTAGCGGGCTGACGAGTGGCGGATGATGAGCGAATTGATGCGCAGGTCGAGGCCCGACTGGCTGGTCGTGTCGTTCGAGGCGAAGGCGTCGAGCACAAATTGCATGTTGAGCGGTGCGACGGAGTCAGCCTTATAGACATGAGCTTGGGCGCCGAACAACTGGGCCGACGAGATGCTGACGCGCCCGTTGAGCAAGGGCAGTAGCTCGATTCGTGCTGACAACCTGTTGGCTTTCAGCAGGGTGCTGTCGGCCTGGTCCTTGATGAGCACGTCGTCCACAATGATCCGATTGAACAGCCCCAAGTCGATGCGCCCGATATTGACTTCCGTGTCGAGCTTCTTTGCAAGCATAGCGGCCACCCTCGACCCCAGACGCTCCTGCACAGGGGGCAGGTGGACGAGGATCAATCCAAGGACATAGAGGGCGACGAGCGTCCAGATGGTCCAGCTGATGATGTTCTTCAAATGCTTCAAAACTGACAGACAGAGTTGCCAAAAGTTTGTGACTTCGGCTAACCGACTTGCAAATTTACGATAAAAATTTCTGATTCCAATCATTTTTGTTGCTATTTTCTTCGATAGTTACCTTTTTTTTACTAATTTTGCATGCGCAAGACGAACAAATCTATAGATTTAAATATTTATGGCAAATGTAATTAAGCTACGCAAAGGCTTAGACATTCAGCTTCAGGGTAAGGCCGCTGAGAGCAGGATTGTGCTGTCTCCCAATGGCAGATTTGCCCTTGTGCCTGACGACTTCGAGGGCGTGACGCCCAAGGTCGTCGTCCGCGAAGGTGATCATGTCAAGGCTGGGGATGCACTATTTATAAATAAGGTGTATCCGGAAGTGAAGTTCGCCTCACCTGTCAGTGGTGTCGTTACTGCTGTGGAGCGGGGCGAGCGGAGAAAGGTGCTCTGCGTCAAGGTGGAAGCCGACAAGGAGCAGAGCTATGTGGATTACGGCAAACGGGATGTCAGCAAGCTCGACGCCAAGGGCGTCATCGATGCACTCCTCGAGGCAGGCCTCTTTGGCTACATCGACCAGTTGCCCTATGCCGTCTCGACCAATCCGACGGTGATGCCTAAGGCCATTTTCGTCTCGGCTCTGAGAGACAAGCCTCTGGCTTGCGACTTCGAATACGAAGTGAAGGGTCAGGAGAATGATTTCCAGACAGGTCTGACGGCCTTGTCGCGCATCGCCATGACCCATCTTGGCGTGGGCGTGGGCTCGGCACTGACAGATATGAAAGACGTTGAGACGACCGTTTTCGACGGCCCCTGCCCTGCAGGCAACGTGGGCGTTCAGGTGAACCATATCGACCCAGTCAACAAGGGCGAGGTGGTCTGGACGGTGGAGCCGACGGCTGTGCTTTTCTTCGGACGTCTTTTCAATACGGGCCGTGTCGACCTGCGCCGTCTTGTCGCCTTCTGCGGCAGCGAGGTGAAGCAGCCCGCCCATGTGGAAATGCTTGTCGGACAGGAGCTTCAGACGTTGCTCGCCAACAGCATTGACGAGACTCGTCATACGCGTATTATTAACGGCAACGTGCTGACAGGCCGCCCCACGACGAAGGATGGCTATCTTGGAGCCCATTCGTCAGAGGTCACCGTCATTCCTGAAGGTGACGACGCTGACGAGTTTGCTGGCTGGATCATGCCACGACTGAATCAGTTCTCCACCAGCCGCAGCTATTTCTCGTGGCTCTTTGGCCGCAAGAAGTATGCGCTCGACGCTCGTGTGAAGGGTGGCGAGCGCCACATTATCATGAGTGGCGAGTATGATCGCGTGCTGCCTATGGACATCTACGGCGAGTATCTCATCAAGGCCATCATCGCTGGCGATATCGACCGCATGGAGCAGCTCGGCATCTACGAGGTCAGCCCTGAGGACTTCGCTCTGGCCGAGTTCGTGGATTCGTCGAAGCTTGAGCTGCAACGAATTGTCCGTCAGGGTCTTAACAATCTTAGAAAAGAAAATGCTTAAACGTTATGAGTGCACTAAGAAATTACCTCAATAAGATTAAGCCGAACTTCGAACCCGACGGCAAGCTGCATGCCTTCCGATCGCTCTTCGATGGCTTCGAGACGTTCCTCTACGTGCCAAACACAACGGCTAAGACGGGTGTCAACATCCACGATGCCATCGACTCGAAGCGCATCATGAGCTTCGTGGTCATCGCCTTGATTCCCGCCCTGCTGTTTGGTATGTATAACGTCGGATATCAGAACTATGCCGCTGCCGGCACGCTGGCTACGGCCTCGTTCCTCGAAATTTTCTTCTATGGCTTCCTGGCTGTCCTGCCGAAGATTCTGGTCAGCTATATCGTGGGCCTCGGCATTGAGTTTGCATGGGCACAGTGGAAAGGCGAGGAGATTCAGGAGGGCTTCCTCGTCAGCGGCATGCTCATCCCGATGATCATTCCTGTGGGCTGTCCCCTGTGGATCCTGGCCATCGCCGTAGCCTTTGCTGTCATCATCGGCAAGGAGATCTTTGGCGGAACGGGCATGAACATCTTCAATCCGGCCCTCATCTGCCGCGCATTCCTCTTCTTTGCTTATCCCACAAAGATGAGCGGCGACCAAGTGTGGGTGGCTCAGGACACGATCTTTGGCCTGGGCAACAATCTGCCTGACGGCTTCACGCAGGCCACTCCGCTTGGCCAGATTGGACAGAATGTCGAGGTGACGGCATCGCTCAACGACATGATTACGGGCTTCATCCCAGGCAGTATCGGAGAGACGAGCGTCATCTGCATAGCTATTGGCGCCCTGATCCTGCTCGTCACTCGCATTGCCTCGTGGAAGACGATGCTGAGCGTTTTCGTCGGCGGTTCGCTGATGGCCTATGTGTTCCAGATGACGGGCCAGTCCGTGATACCCTGGTATGAGCATTTGGTGCTGGGAGGATTCGCCTTTGGTGCCGTCTTCATGGCCACCGACCCTGTGACCTCATGCCGAACAGAGACTGGTAAGTGGTTCTATGGCTTCATCATTGGCGCCATGGCCGTCATTATCCGCGTGATGAACCCAGGCTATCCTGAGGGCATGATGCTGGCCATCCTGCTGATGAACATGTTTGCTCCGACCATCGATCATTTCGTTGTGGAGCGTAATATCTCAAAACGTATGAAGAGAGGAGGTATAAAATGAGTAAGCTGAATACTAATTCCAATACGTACATATTTATATATAGTACGGTGCTGGTGGTCATCGTGGCCTTCCTGCTGGCTTTCATCTTCCAGATCCTGAAACCCATGCAGGATGCCAATGTGGCCCTCGACGTGAAGAAGCAGATCCTCTACTCCCTCAACATCCGCAATCTGGATGGTGCTGAAGCCGAAGCCAGATATGCAGAAGTGGTGAAGGAAGAGAAGGACGAGAACGGCCAGAAGGTCTATCTCTGCAATGTCGACGGTGAGGAGGTTTGCGTCTTTGCTTTGAAGGGCATGGGCCTCTGGGGTGGCATCAGCGGTTATGTGGCCATTCACGATCAGGACGGCCCGACGGTCTATGGCGCCTACTTCAACCACGAGAGCGAGACCGCTGGTCTAGGAGCCGAGATTAAAGACTCACAGGCATGGCAGGAGAAGTTCATCGGCAAGAAAGTGTTTCAGGGTAGTGACTACAGCCGTGTGGCTCTGTCGGTGCTCAAGAAGGTCGATGATCCAGCCACTCAGGTGGACTGCGTGACAGGTGCTACACTTACATCCAATGGCGTGAACGATATGCTTCACGAGGGGCTGAAGCCGCTGATGCAGGAAGTGCAGGCATGCTGCAAGGCTTCTGATGGGAAATGCTGTCAGACGGATTCCGTCAGTGGCTGCTGCAAAGACTCCGTTGCAACAGCAGAATAAGAATCAATAGTAAATCGTAAATCTGAAAATCGTAAGTTACTATTATGGCATTATTCAATAAACAAAACAAAGAGGCTCTGACCAATCCGTTAAACCTCGACCACCCGATACTCGTTCAGGTGCTGGGCATTTGCTCGGCGCTGGCCGTGACGTCGCAGCTGAAGCCCGCCATCGTGATGGGCCTCGCCGTGACGGTGATTACGGCATTCTCGAATGTGATCATCTCGATTTTGCGCAACACCATTCCTAATCGTATCCGCATTGTCGTGCAGCTGGTGGTGGTCGCTGCATTGGTGACCATCGTGAGCCAAGTGCTCAAAGCATATGTCTACGACGTCAGCGTCCAACTGTCCGTCTATGTCGGACTTATTATCACCAACTGCATCCTGATGGGACGCTTGGAGGCATTCGCCATGCAGAACAAGCCTTGGCCTTCGTTCCTCGACGGCATTGGTAATGGTCTGGGCTACGCCATGATTCTGGTCATCGTCGGAGCCGTACGTGAGTTCTTCGGCCGCGGTACGCTGCTGGGCTTCCAGATTATACCTGACGCCTGCTACGACTGGGGTTATATCAACAACGGCATGATGACGATGCCTGCCATGGCGCTTATCCTTGTGGGTATCGTGATTTGGATTCATCGTGCATATTTTTATAAGGAGAAGTAAGTTATGGAACATGCAATAAGTCTATTCTTCCGGTCGATTTTTGTCGACAACATGATATTTGCGTTCTTCCTCGGCATGTGCAGCTACCTGGCAGTGTCGAAGACTGTGAAGACGTCGCTGGGCCTTGGTATGGCTGTCACGTTCGTGCTGACGGTGACCGTCCCTGTGAACTATCTGTTGCAGACCAAGGTCTTAGGTCCCGACTGTCTTGTTGAGGGCATCGACCTGAGCTATCTGTCGTTCATTCTCTTCATTGGTGTCATTGCCGGTATTGTGCAGCTCGTTGAGATGGTGGTTGAGAAGTATTCTCCTTCACTCTATGCTGCATTGGGCATCTTCCTGCCGCTGATCGCTGTCAATTGTGCCATTATGGGCGCTTCGCTGTTCATGCAACAGCGTATCCTGCTCGACCCCACAAACACGCAGTCAATCACCTCCGTATGGGATGCTATTGTCTACGGCGTCGGCTCTGGTCTTGGATGGACGTTGGCGATCGTTTCGTTAGGCGCTATCCGCGAGAAGATGCAGTTCAGTGATGTGCCAAAGCCTCTTCAGGGACTCGGCATTACGTTTATCACCGTCGGACTGATGGCTATGGCCATGATGTGTTTCTCAGGACTTAATATCTAATCGACGCTTATGGGACAGTTTATATTATACAGCATCCTGGTGTTTCTGGTGACAATCATTGCCATTGTCGTCATCCTGCTCGTGGCCAAAAAATATCTCTCGCCATCGGGCAATGTGAACATAGAAATCAATGGTGACCGTACCATCAGCGTCGGACAGGGCTCAAGCCTGATGACGACGCTCAACGAGAATGGCATCTTCCTGCCTTCGGCCTGTGGCGGAAAGGCTTCATGCGGACAATGCAAGGTTCAAGTCCTGGAGGGTGGGGGAGAGATCCTCGACTCAGAGAAGCCTCACTTCACCCGCAAGGAGATAAAGGACCACTGGCGTCTGGGTTGCCAATGCAAGGTGAAGGGCGATCTGAAGATTCATGTGCCCGAATCCATTCTTGGCGTGAAGGAGTATGAGTGCACGGTTATCTCGAACAAGAACGTGGCAACGTTTATCAAGGAGTTTAAGGTGCAGCTCCCTGCAGGAGCCCACATGGACTTTATCCCCGGCTCTTATGCTCAGATCAAGATTCCTGCTTTCGATTGCATCGACTATAACGACTACGATCGTGAGCTCATCGGTGCTGAATACGTGCCATCGTGGGAGAAGTTTAAGATGTTCGACCTGAAGTGTAAGAACCCAGAGCCTACGATTCGCGCCTACTCGATGGCCAACTATCCTGCTGAGGGCGACGTGTTCATGCTCACCGTGCGTATTGCCACACCGCCTTTCAAACCTGATAGAAGTGGTTTCATGGAGGTGAATCCTGGTATCGCTTCGTCATACATCTTCTCGCTGAAGCCAGGCGACAAGGTCATTATGAGCGGACCCTTCGGCGACTTCCATCCCCACTTCGATTCGAAGAAGGAGATGATATGGGTAGGCGGCGGTGCCGGTATGGCTCCGCTCCGTGCTCAGATTATGCACATGACAAAGACACTTCATACGACAGACCGAGAGATGCACTACTTCTATGGAGCACGTGCGCTCAACGAGGTGTTCTATCTCGACGACTTCCTCGGTCTGGAGAAGGAATTCCCCAACTTCCACTTCCATTTGGCCCTTGATCGGCCTGATCCAGCGGCTGATGCTGCAGGTGTGAAGTACACACCGGGCTTCGTTCATCAAGTGATGCTCAACACCTACTTGAAGGATCACGAGGCCCCAGAGGATGTCGAGTACTATATGTGCGGACCTGGCCCGATGTCGGCAGCTGTCGTCTCGATGCTCGACTCGCTTGGCGTCGATCCCGAGTCAATCATGTACGACAACTTTGGCGGTTAAGAAGAAGGGACGGAAGGTTTTCCGTCCCTTTTTAGACTTTTTATAGATAAAGAGACACCGAGTTTGCGGAAAAATGAGTATCTTTGCGCTCGGTTTATGAAGACAAATGAAAAGAAAGCCAGTGTGCGCCAAGCCGTTGAGCGCATTCTGGATGGTTACTTGGAGATGAACAATCATCGCAAGACGCCTGAGCGCTATGCGATTTTGCGTGCTGTCTACAGCATTGAAGGTCATTTCACGGTCGATGAGCTTGGTGAGAAACTGACAGAAGAATATAAGTTCCCCGTCTCGCGTGCCACGCTCTACAATACGCTGAACCTGTTCATGGAGTTGCGTCTGGTCATTCGCCATCGATTCCAAGGGGCAACGAAATATGAGGCGTGCTATGCAGACGACAGTCATTGCCATCAGATTTGTACGGTCTGCGGCAAAGTGACTGAGGTGAAGTCGACAGAAGTGAGCCGTGCCATAGAGTCGCTACATCTGAAGCGATTCCGTAAGGATGGCTTTTCGCTTTATATCTATGGCATCTGTTCAACGTGCCAAGCCGCCATTACAAGGCAGAAGAATAGTAAAATCAAACACGACTAAGAATATATAGAAGATGAACAAAGGTAAGGTTGACGTCCTGCTGGGGCTACAGTGGGGCGACGAAGGTAAGGGAAAGGTCGTCGATGTGCTGACTCCGAGCTATGATGTGGTAGCCCGATTCCAGGGTGGCCCTAATGCAGGTCATACGCTCGAGTTCGAAGGACAGAAGTTTGTGCTCCGTTCCATTCCCTCAGGTATTTTCCAGGGTGACAAAATCAATATCATCGGCAATGGTGTAGTGCTGGCCCCTGACCTCTTCATGGAGGAGGCACAGGCTCTTGAACAGAGCGGACACGACTTGAAGTCGCGTCTCCACATCTCAAAGAAGGCTCATCTTATCATGCCTACCCATCGTGTGCTTGACCAGGCCTATGAGGCTCAGAAAGGCAAAAACCGTGTAGGAACGACGGGCAAGGGTATTGGCCCCACATATACGGACAAAGTCTCTCGTGTAGGTCTGCGCGTAGGTGATATCCTCGATAATTTCGAACAAAAATATGCTGCGGCTAAGGCTCGACACGAAGCCATTCTGAAGTCTCTCCACTTCGAATTTGACATCACTGAAGTAGAACGCCGTTGGATGGAGGGTATAGACTATTTGCGCCAATTCCAAATTGTTGACTCAGAGTATGAGGTCAACCGTCTGCTCCGCGAAGACAAGAGCGTGCTGTGCGAGGGCGCTCAGGGAACGATGCTGGATGTCGATTTTGGTTCCTACCCCTTTGTCACATCGTCGAATACCATTTGTGCTGGTGCATGTACGGGCCTTGGCATCGGACCTAATCGCATTGGTGAGGTTTTTGGCATCATGAAGGCTTATTGCACCCGCGTTGGTGCCGGCCCGTTCCCTACAGAGCTTTTCGATGCAACAGGACAGCGCATCCGCGATCTCGGCCATGAGTATGGTGCCGTCACGGGGCGTGAGCGCCGTTGTGGCTGGATTGATTTGGTAGCATTGCGCTACAGCATTATGATCAATGGCGTCACTCAACTCATTATGATGAAGAGCGATGTGCTCGACCAGTTCCCAACCATCAAGGCTTGTGTGGCCTATCGGGTTAAGGGTGAATTGACACGCGACTTCCCTTATGATATTACTGACGGCATTGAGCCCGTCTACGAAGAACTGCCGGGTTGGCAGACCGACATGACGCATCTGACCAGCGAGGACCAGTTCCCCAAGGCTTTCTGCGACTACATCAACTTCCTTGAACAACAGCTCGAAACACCCATTACCATCATCAGCATCGGTCCTGACCGCGAACAAACAATTCTAAGAAATGGCAAATAAACCAAGCATTCCCAAGGGTACACGCGACTTTGGCCCGATGGAGATGGCTAAGCGCAATTACATTCTGAACACCATACGCGAAGTCTATGAACTCTATGGATTTCAGCAGATTGAGACACCTGCCATGGAGACGCTTCAAACGCTCATGGGCAAGTATGGCGAGGAGGGAGACAAACTGCTCTTCAAGGTGCTCAACAGTGGCGACTATCTTAGCAAGGTGACTGATGAGGAATTGGCCGAGCGCAATTCGTTGCGTTTGGCTGCCCGCTTATGCGAGAAAGGCCTCCGTTATGACTTGACTGTACCATTCGCCCGTTATGTGGTGATGCATCGTGAGGAACTTCAGTTGCCTTTCCGTCGCTATCAGGTTCAGCCTGTCTGGCGGGCCGATCGCCCTCAGAAAGGGCGTTATCGTGAGTTCTATCAATTTGACGGGGATATCGTAGGAAGTGATTCTCTGCTTAACGAAGTGGAACTCATGCAGATTGAGGACGAGGTGTTCAGCCGTCTGGGTGTGCGTGTACAGATAAAGATTAACAACCGCAAAATCTTGACTGGCATCGCCGAAGTCATCGGAGCTTCCGATAAGATTGTCGACATTACCGTAGCCATTGACAAACTCGACAAAATCGGTGAGGACGGCGTTGTGGCAGAACTGACAGAAAAAGGACTATCAGAAGAACAGATTGGAAGTTTGCGCCCCATTATTAACCTCAGCGGTTCCAACTCAGAGAAACTCGCTATTATTGCGCAGGTCCTGAGCGGAAGCGAGGCAGGTCAGAAAGGCGTTGAAGAGACCCGTTTTATTCTTGATACGCTTCAACATTTGTCACTCCGTAATCAGATAGAACTTGATCTTACATTGGCTCGTGGGCTCAGTTACTATACAGGAGCAATTTTTGAGGTGAAGGCACTCGACACACCAATGGGTAGTATCTCTGGTGGTGGCCGTTATGACAACTTGACGGGCATCTTTGGGCTGCCAGGACTCTCTGGCGTTGGCATTTCTTTTGGTGTCGACCGCATATATGATGTGTTAGGAGCACTTAATCTCTATCCTGACGACGCACTGCAGACGAGTCGTGTGCTGTTTATTAACTTTGGCGACCGTGAGACGTCCTACCAGCTGCCTATCCTGGCCCGTGTGCGCCAGGCAGGTATTCGTGCAGAGCTCTACCCCGACCAGTCGAAGATGAAGAAGCAAATGTCGTATGCCAACCAAAAGCAGATTCCTTTCGTGGTGCTGGCAGGCGAGAACGAGATGGCCCAGGGTAAGGTCACTCTGAAGAACATGCTGACCGGCGAACAAAGCTTAGTCAATCCCGACGAACTCATAGAAAACTTGAAGTAACGGATATGAACAGACTGTTGACAGGTGCCGCTGTAGCACTCCTGACCTTGATGTTAATCTCGGCTAATGACCGCCGGCCAACTACCATCTTTATGATTGGCGACTCGACAATGGCCAACAAGGATATCTCCAACGGCAAGCAGGAACGTGGATGGGGAATGGCATTGCAGTGTTTTTTTGACGACAACATCCGCATTGATAATCATGCGGTGAATGGACGTTCTACGCTGAGCTTTATCAACGAAGGCCGCTGGGACAAGGTGCTTGAAAAGATGGTACCAGGCGACTATGTCATCATACAGTTTGGACATAATGATGAGAAGTCGCCCAAGGATCGTCATACCGACCCAGGCTCGACGTTCGACTACAACTTAGCTAAGTTCGTTCGTGAGACACGTGAGCATGGCGGCATACCTGTCCTGATGAACTGTGTCGTCCGACGAAATTATTTTGTAGCGGCTCCTGAGAATGATGATGACGAAAAACTACGCGCCACAACGTTCAAGGACGGCGTGAAGATGGTGGAGGGCGACTCTCTCATTGATACACATGGACTCTATGCCGTGGCCCCGCGTGATGTGGCCCGTCGCATGCATTGTCATTTCGTCGACGCAAACCAGTTGACCCACGATCTTGAGCAAGGATTGGGACGTGAGGCCTCCAAAAAGCTCCACATGTGGTTCCTGCCAGGTGAAGAGCCCTCTGTGCCCGATGGCCGTCAGGACAATACCCACTATAATGTTCATGGAGCACAGGTCGTGGCCCGCCTGCTGGCCGATGCGCTTTGTGAAGAAGTGCCTCTGCTCAAGAAGTATCGCACAGAGGCCGACTTCACTGTCGATCGTCGTGGCCGCGGCAACTATCTCGACCTGCAGCCCGCTGTCGATGCAGCCCTGCTCCGCTCCAATGCTACTACCACCATTCAGATTCTTGGAGGTGAATGGAGCAAGCCCCAACTGCCACGCAAATCGAAAATCACATTCGTCCTGCGTGAGGGCGCTCAGTGGAAATAGTCCCTGAGAGCTTATTATCCAACAATCTTTCGGACGGCTTCAATCGTGCTGTCGAATGGTCCTGTGTGCTCCAATTTGAGCGTGCACATGGCGGCTGCCAGATGTCCGGCCTCGTCGCAGGAAGCGCCGAGTGCACGGGCATAGAGATATCCCGCAGCATAAGTGTCGCCACATCCTGTTGCGTCAACCACGCGATGAGGGGGATAGCCTGGGATTTCGTAGAAGCGGTCTCCGTCGTAGATGAGCGAGCCGTAGCTGCCCAGCGTGACAAGGACTTCGCGAACGCCCCATTTGGCTATGAGACGGGCGCCTCGCCGAAGGTCGCGCTCACCGTCGGTGAGCACGTCAATCTCGTGCTCGTTCACCTTTAGTATGTCAGTGTGTTCAAGAACACGCAGCTTGTCAGGCCAGTCGACGGCATAGACACGCTGTCCACGCACTTCGCGCAGATAGCCCTGCACGTCGACGCAGATGCGTCCCTTGCTGGCCAGATATTCCACCACTTCAGGAGCGAAATCATCCTGTAGCAGAGTGCCTAAGTGGAACACGTCGGCCTCATAGTCTTTCAGCTGTTCTATGCTGAAGGGCTGAGCCTTCGACATGACTCGCTGCCGACGGTTGTTCATGTTCCGGCCATAGCTGTTTTCGAAGTAGACACTCGAAGGACTGCCCAGGTCGTTGATGTCAATGCCGGCTTGGCTTAGTTTCTCAATTTCTTGCTTAAGGTCTTCGCCGACAGCGGTGACGACTCCGAAACTAACGTCGTGAGGCAGGTGTTGCATAGCCCACGCCACATAGTAGGCTGTTCCTCCTGCGCAGTCGACTCCTTGCGGCTGTGCTGGTGTGATGATTCGGTCGTGCGTAATATGGCCGATACATAGGATATTCTTCTTCATAGATATAATGTGTTGGTGATCAGCAGGACTGCCTGTTCAAGATACTTACGGTCCGTGTCATCGAAGGTGCTGAGCTCGGAATGGTCGATGTCGAGCACTCCGACGACCTCGCCTTGGCTGTTGTGCATCGGAACGACAATCTCCGAACGTGATAGACTGCTGCAGGCAATGTGACCGGGAAAGGCTTCGACGTCGGCCACGACCTGAGTGGCATCTTGCTCCCAGGCCGTTCCGCAGACGCCGCGCCCCTTGGCGATGTGCATGCAGGCGACGCTGCCTTGAAAAGGACCCAGCCTGAGTTCTCCGTCGCGTACGAGATAGAATCCCGTCCACAGCCATCCGAAGGTCTCGCTGAGTAGTGCACTGGTATTGGCAAGAACGCTGACCTCGTCCTTCTCGCCTTCGATGAGTGCCGCCAACTGCGGCAGCATCTGCTGATATTTTTGCTCCTTATTCATAAGTCGTGCAAAGGTACGAATAAAAAATGGAACAACCAAATATTTGGCGGTTCCATTTTTTCTTTGTACCTTTGCCGTCGTTTTATTGATGACCAACTCAAGATGATTAACTGAACAAAAACAGAATGCTTTCAACACTTTATAATCAAATAGGAGAATATCGCCGTGCATCGCTCGCCACGCCGCTGCTGACCGCCTTGGAGGTGGTGATGGACGTCATGATACCCTACGTGACGGCCCGTCTCATCGACCTTGGCCTCAATGCCGGCAATATTCAGGAGGTCTATCGCGAGGGCCTGCTGATGCTCCTCATGGCCGCCCTGTCGCTCTTTTTCGGCATTATGGCAGGCCGTGTCTCTGCCTACGCCTCGACGGGCTTTGCGGCCAACCTCCGTCGGGCTATGTATCGCAATGTCCAGACGTTCGCTTTCTCCGACATCGACAAGTATTCTACTTCGGGCCTCGTCACCCGCATGACGACTGACGTGCAGAGCCTTCAGCAAGCCTATCAGCAGATTCTCCGCGTGACGGTGCGTGCGCCGTTCCGTCTGTTGCTGTCAGTGGTCATGTGTCTGATCATCGATCCGCGGCTGTCGCTGATCTTTATCGTGGCGATGGTTGTGCTTGGCTTCAGCATCTGGCAGATCATTTCGCGTGTGGTGAAGCTCTTCCGTCAAGTCTATGAACGCTATGACGACCTGAACCAAAGCGTGCAGGAGAACGTGAGCGGCATCCGCGTGGTGAAAGCCTTCGTCCGCGAGGACTACGAGACTGACAAATTCAACCGTGCAGCCGAGGCTTTATATAAGTTGTACACCAAGGCCGAGGGCCTTATGGCTTTCAATCATCCCGTGATGAACATGGTGGTCTATGGCTGCATCATCGCCCTCTCCTGGTGGGGCGCCCACTTCATAGTTGGCGGCACGCTGACGACGGGTGAGCTGACCTCGCTCTTCACCTACGTCATGTCAATCCTTCAGGCGCTGATGATGCTCTCCATGATATTCGTCATGCTGACCCAGAGTGCCGCCTCGGCCCGTCGTGTCAGCGAAGTGATTGAGGAAAAAGCCGATATCGTCAACCCCGCAGATCCCATCTTCGAACTTGCTGACGGCAGTGTGGAGTTCCGTGGCGTCAGGTTTGATTATACGACAAAAACAGACAGCCCGACCAAGGAGCATCGCCGTTCGGCTCTCTACAACGTCTCGTTCCGCATCGAGTCAGGCGAGACGATTGGCATCATTGGCGGCACAGGCTCTGGCAAGTCAACACTGGTCAGCCTGATATCCCGGCTCTACGATGTGAACAAAGGTCAGGTGCTGGTAGGCGGACGCGACGTCAGGGAATATGACCTGACGACCCTTCGCGCGGCCGTTGCGGTGGTGCTCCAGCAGAATACGCTTTTCAGCGGCTCCGTCATCGACAACCTCCGCTGGGGCAATCCTGAAGCGACCCTGGACGATTGCCGAAGGGCTTGCCGCATGGCCCAGGCCGACGGCTTCATCATGGAGATGCCCAATCAGTATGACACGAGAATCGAGCAAGGCGGCACCAATGTCAGTGGCGGCCAGAAGCAGCGCCTCTGCATCGCCCGCGCCCTGCTGAAGCATCCCCGCGTGCTGGTGCTCGACGACTCCACCTCAGCCTGCGACACGCGCACAGATGCCCTCATCCAGCGAGCCTTCCGTGAGGAGCTGCCTGAGATGACCAAGCTCATCATCGCCCAGCGCATCTCGAGCGTGGAGCATTGCGACCGCATCCTGGTGATGGACAATGGTGTCGTCACGGGCTTCGATACCCACGAACGGCTTCTCCAGACGAATGCGCTCTATCGAGAAATCTATGACATCCAGATGGCCGATACGGGCGACTTTGACAAGCCTAAGGCCGCAACGGATGAAACAAAGAAAGGAGGTGCGGCATGAGACAGCCTAACTTCAATCGAGGCCCGCAGGGGCACCCAGGACAGAATGCCGGATTTCAGCGGGCGTCGCGCCAGCAGCGTCAGGTCATGCTGCGGCTCTTTGGCTATGTCATGCGCAACTATCGCTTCTCCATCCTGACCGTGCTCGCCTGCATCGTCGTGTCGAGCATCACGTCGCTCGCTTCCACGCTCTTCACCCGCACGCTCATCGACGACTACATCGTGCCTCTCACCCAGGTGGCCAATCCTGAGTATGCCTCGCTCATGCAGACTCTGTTCAAGCTGGGACTCGTGCTGCTGCTTGGCGTCATTGCCAGCTACACCTACAACCGCCTGATGATCAATGTCTCGCAGGGCACGATGTTGCGCCTCAGAAAGCAGATCTTCGAGCGCATGCAGAAGCTGCCCATCAGCTATTTCGACCAGCACTCCCATGGCGAGCTGATGTCTGTCTATACCAACGATGTCGACTCGTTGCGCCAGATGATCTCCACGGCGATGGCACAGGTCTTCTCCAGCGTCATCACCATCGTGGCCACTTTCTCGTCGATGGTGGTGCTCTCCGTACCATTGACGCTGGTCAGCATCGTGATGGCAGCCGTCATGATGGTCGTCACGACCCGTCTGGGCCAGTGGTCGCGCGGCTATTTCCGCACCCAGCAGGAGTCGCTGGCTCAGGTCAACGGCTTCATCGAGGAGATGATGACGGGGCAGAAGGTCGTCAAGGTGTTCTGTCATGAGCAGCAGGCCATCAGCCAGTTCGAGCTGATCAACGAGCGGCTTCGCTCGTCGGCCTATAATGCCAATAAGATCGCCAATATCGTCATGCCTGTCAATGGCAACCTTGGCAACCTGGCCTATGTGCTGATAGCCGTCGTGGGCGCATCACTCGCACTCAACCACTTCTCAATTCTCAATTTTCAATTCTCCATTACGCTCGGCACCATCGTCTCGTTCCTACAGCTGAACAAGAGCTTTACCCAGCCCATCTCGCACGTCAGCCAGCAGATCAACTCCGTGCTCAATGCATCCGTGGGCGCTGAGCGCGTCTTCGCCCTGGGCGATGCCGCTCTAGAGGTGGACGAGGGCACGCGCGAGCTGACAGACCCCAAGGGCGATGTCGACTTCCGCGACGTCGACTTTGGCTATACGGCTGAGAAGCAGGTGCTGTTCGATATCGACATCAACACCAACCCTGGCCAGAAGATTGCCTTCGTGGGCGGAACGGGGGCGGGCAAGACCACGATCATCAATCTCATTAACCGCTTCTATGATATCCAGAAGGGCGAGATACTCTACGACGGTATTCCCATCAACGACATCCGAAAGACATCGCTGCGCCGCAGCATGACCATCGTCCTCCAGGAGACCCATCTCTTCACGGGCACGGTGCTCGACAACATCCGCTACGGCTGTCTCGAGGCTACTGACGACGACTGCGTGCGCGCTGCCCAGCTCGTCGGAGCCCACGACTTCATCCTCCGTCTGGCTCAGGGCTATCAGACTCTGCTGCAGGGCGACGGCGGCAACCTCTCGCAGGGCGAGCGCCAGCTGCTGGCCATTGCACGCGCCGCAGTAGCCAATCCGCCTGTGCTCATCCTCGACGAGGCCACCAGCTCCATCGACACCCGCACGGAACAGCTCGTCCAGCGGGGCATGGACTCGCTCATGCAGGGGCGCACCACCTTTGTCATCGCCCATCGCCTTTCGACCGTCCGCAATGCCGATCAGATCATCGTGCTCGACCATGGACGCATTGCCGAGCATGGTACGCACCAGGAGCTGCTCGACCTCCACGGACAGTATTATAGCCTATACACAGGCGACGGCATTTGACCCCTCTTGACAAAGTGGCACTTCGCTGCCCTCAAAGCGGTACTTCTCTGCCCTCAAAGGACCGCTTCTCTGCCTTCAAAGCGGCACTTCTCTTTTGGGGAAGTGGCGCTTTTCTGAATTCTTTTAGGAATATTATGAATTATTTCTTTGTGGCTTCCTGAAAAAGTTGTACCTTTGCAGACTGAAAACGTAAAACTTATATTGTAATACTAAAAAACTATGTCAAACAACAGAGAGAAACTCTTCACCGAGTTTACCGCGCCTACCACCCAGGAGTGGCTGGACAAGATTCAGGTAGACTTGAAGGGTGCCGACTTCCAGAAGCGCCTTGTGTGGAGAACAAACGAAGGTTTTAACGTGCAGCCTTTCTATCGTCGCGAAGACCTGAAGGACCTGAAGACGCCCGACTCACTGCCTGGTGAATTCCCCTTCGTGCGTGGCAACAAGAAAGACTCTAACGAGTGGTATGTCCGTCAGAACATCAAGGTCGACGACCCCGTGGAGGCCAACAAGAAGGCCCTCGACATTCTGAACAAGGGCGTCGACTCGCTGGGCTTCCGCTTCGGCGGCGACCAGGTGAGCCCCGAGTTCATCGAGACCCTGCTCAAAGATATCCGCCTCGACATCGTGGAGGTGAGCTATCGCACCTGCCCGCGCCACGCCGTCGAGCTGGCCGAGATTCTGGTGAAGTACTTCGAGAAGATGGGCTACGACAAGGAGAAGATTGTCGGCGGCGTCGGATTCGACCCGATGGACAAGATGCTGCAGAAGGGCAAGGACACCACCGCCCTGCTGGCCGAAATGCCTAAGCTGGTGGAAACCCTCAAGGACTATCCCAACCTGCGCTGCGTCATGGTCCACTCAGATACGCTCAACAATGCTGGTGCCTACATCGTCCAGGAGCTCGGCTATGCCTTGGCTTGGGGTAACGAGTACCTGCAGCAGCTGGTCGACGCTGGCGTCGATGTGGATCTGGCTGCCAAGAGCATCAAGTTCTACATGGGCATCTCGGAGAACTACTTCATGGAGATTGCCAAGTTCCGTGCCGCACGCATGCTGTGGGCACAGATCGTCAAGCAGTATGAGCCCAAGTGCGACTGCGCCTGCAAGATGGTGATAAACGCTTCAACGTCAACGTATAACCAGACGCTGTTCGATTCCTACGTCAATCTGCTCCGCTCGCAGACCGAGGCTATGTCGGCCGCTCTGGGCGGTGTCCACTCGATGGTCGTCACTCCGTTCGACGCCCCCTACGAGAAGGCTACTGACTTCAGCGAGCGCATCGCCCGCAACCAGCAGCTGCTCATCAAGGAGGAGAGCCACTTCGACCGCATCGTCGACCCCTCGGCCGGCTCCTATTACATTGAGCATCTGACTGACGCACTGGCCAAGGAAGGCTGGAAACTCTTCCTCAAGGTCGAGGAGGAGGGCGGATTCCTCGAGGCCCTGAAGAAGGGCACCGTGCAGGACGACATCAACGCCACCAACGTGAAGCGCCACGGCGATGCCGCCAAGCGCAAGGAGTTCCTGCTCGGCACCAACCAGTTCCCCAACTTCACGGAGAAGAGCGAAGGCAAGCGCGCCGTTGCTGCTGCTTGCGGATGCCATCAGGGCGAATGTGAGCCCACGTTCAAGAAGCTCGAGTCGACCCGTCTGGCCGCCGACTTCGAGGATCTGCGCATCCACACCGAGGAGACCCGCGTGCCCACAGCCTTCATGCTGACCATCGGCAACCTCGCCATGCGTCAGGCCCGCGCACAGTTCTCGTGCAACTTCCTCGCCTGCGCCGGCTATAAGGTGATTGATAACCTCGGCTTCAAGACCGTCGAGGAAGGTGTCGACGCCGCCCTGGAGGCCAAGGCCGACATCGTGGTCATCTGCTCGAGCGACGATGAGTATGCTGAGTATGCCATCCCTGCTTTCAAGTATCTCGACGGCCGCGCCATGTTCGTCGTGGCTGGCGCTCCTGCCTGCATGGAGGACCTGAAGGCTGCCGGCATCGAGAACTTCATCCACGTGAAGTGCAATGTTCTTGAGACTTTGAAAGAGTATAATCAGAAACTTGGTATTTAAAAGAAAGGAGACTTGAACTATGCGTAAACAATTTAAGGATATTGATATCTATGCAGGCATCAAGGCTCAGGATGGTGCCAAGTGGATTAAAGACAATCATATTGTTGAGAACTGGAAGACACCCGAGCACATCGAGGTGCGCCCCGTCTATACGAAGGAAGACCTGGAGGGCATGGAGCATCTGGACTTCACTGCCGGTATTCCTCCCTACCTGCGTGGCCCGTATTCGATGATGTATCCCTTCCGCCCATGGACCATCCGTCAGTATGCCGGATTCTCCACGGCTGAGGAGTCGAATGCTTTCTATCGTCGCAACCTGGCCAGCGGCCAGAAGGGTCTGTCCGTTGCCTTCGACCTGCCCACGCATCGTGGCTACGACCCCGACAATGCCCGTGTCGTCGGCGATGTGGGTAAGGCTGGTGTGTCTATCTGCAATGAGGAGAACATGAAGGTGCTCTTCTCGGGCATTCCCTTGAACAAGATGTCCGTCTCGATGACGATGAACGGTGCCGTGCTGCCCATCCTGGCCTTCTACATCGTGGCCGGTCTGGAGCAGGGCGCTCAGCTCGAGGAAATGGCCGGAACGATTCAGAACGACATTCTGAAGGAGTTCATGGTGCGCAACACCTATATCTACCCGCCCGCATTCTCGATGAAGATCATCGCCGACATCTTCGAGTACACCTCGCAGAAGATGCCTAAGTTCAACTCGATCTCCATCTCGGGCTACCACATGCAGGAGGCTGGTGCTACGGCTGACATTGAGTTGGCTTACACCCTGGCCGACGGTATGGACTATCTCCGCACGGGTGTCAACGCCGGTATCGACGTCGATGCCTTCGCACCCCGACTCTCGTTCTTCTGGGCCATCGGCATGAACCACTTCATGGAGATTGCCAAGATGCGTGCCGGACGTCTGCTCTGGGCTAAGATCGTGAAGTCGTTTGGTGCCAAGAATCCCAAGTCGCTGGCCCTGCGTACCCACTCGCAGACCTCTGGCTGGTCGCTCACCGAGCAGGATCCCTTCAACAACGTCGGACGTACCTGCATCGAGGCTATGGCTGCCGTGCTGGGTCACACCCAGTCGCTCCACACCAACGCCCTCGACGAGGCTATCGCCCTGCCTACTGACTTCTCGGCTCGTATCGCACGTAACACTCAGATCTACATTCAGAACGAGACCAAGGTGTGCAAGCAGATCGACCCGTGGGCTGGTTCCTACTACGTGGAGACGCTGACCAACGAGCTGGTTCACAAGGCCTGGGAGCACATCCAGGAGATTGAGAAGCTCGGCGGTATGGCTAAGGCTATCGAGACGGGTCTGCCCAAAATGCGCATCGAGGAGGCCGCTGCCCGTACGCAGGCCCGCATCGACTCAGGCGTGCAGACCATCGTCGGCACCAACAAGTATCGTCTGGAGCACGAGGATCCCATCGACATCCTTGAGGTCGACAACACCGCCGTGCGCAAGCAGCAGGAGGAGAGCCTCGCCCAGGTGCGAGCCACTCGCGACGAGGCTGCCTGCCAGGCTGCCCTGAAGGCCATCACCGAGTGCGTGCGCGACTTCAACGAGGGCCGCAAGTCGAAGGACAACCTGCTCGACCTGGCCGTCAAGGCTGCTCAGCTGCGCTGCACCCTGGGTGAGATCAGTGATGCCTGCGAGGAGATCGTGGGCCGTTATAAAGCAGTAATCAGAACAATTTCAGGCGTGTATAGCTCAGAATCAAAGAACGACAGCGAATTCGAACTGGCCTGCCAGCTCACAGAGAAGTTCGCTCAGAAGGAGGGTCGTCGTCCGCGTATCTTCATCGCCAAGATGGGTCAGGACGGTCACGACCGTGGTGCAAAGGTGGTCGCTACGGGTTATGCCGACTGCGGTTTCGACGTCGACATGGGTCCGCTCTTCCAGACGCCCGCCGAGGCTGCCCGTGAGGCTGTCGAGAACGACGTCCACATCGTGGGTGCTTCGTCGCTCGCCGCTGGTCACAAGACGCTCATCCCGCAGCTCATCGAGGAGCTGAAGAAACTCGGTCGTGAGGACATCATGGTCATCGCAGGCGGTGTCATTCCCGCTCAGGACTACGACTTCCTCTACAAGGCCGGCGTTGCCGCCATCTTCGGCCCTGGCACCAGCGTTGCCAAGGCTGCCGTCGAGATGATGAAGATCCTGCTCGACGAGGAATAAGCGAAAAGAGAATTCTCCATCGCGAAATACTGATAAAAAAGACGGGCTATGAAAAAAGCCCGTCTTTTTGTTTGCCGTTTCAATAAAAATGATTATCTTTGCCGCACAATCAACTAACCTTTTTTTTTGTATATCTATGAACAACGACCAACTCCTTCTGAACGCCAACCCCGTGGTGGCCTTTCTGCAGAAACCAGCCGAATCGCTGACCAAGGCTGACATCATCAAGTATGTCCGCGAGAATGACATCCGCATGATCAACTTCATGTATCCCGGCGGCGACGGAAAACTCAAGACTCTCAACTTTGTCATCACCAATCTGGCCTACCTCGACACCATCCTCACCTGTGGCGAGCGCGTCGACGGCAGCAGTCTCTTCTCGTTCATCGAGGCCGGATCAAGCGACCTCTACGTGCTCCCACGATTCCGAACCGCCTTCCTCGACCCCTTTGCCGAGATTCCTACGCTCTCGATGCTCTGCTCCTTCTTCGATAAGGACGGACAGCCCCTGGCCAGTGCCCCCGAGCAGACGTTGCGCAAGGCCAGCGAAGCCTTCACCCGCACCACAGGCATGCAGTTCGAGGCCATGGGCGAGCTGGAGTACTACGTCATCTCGGCCGACGAGGAGGTGTTCCCTGCTGTCGACCAGCACGGCTATCACGAGTCGTCGCCCTATGCCAAGACCAACGCTTTCCGCACCAAGTGCATGAAGCTGATAGCCCAGACGGGCGGCCAGATCAAGTACGGCCACTCCGAGGTGGGCAACTTCACGCTTGACGGACTCACATACGAACAGAATGAGATCGAGTTCCTCCCCGTGCCTGTCGAGCAGGCTGCCGACCAGCTGATGCTGGCCAAGTGGGTCATTCGCAACCTGGCCTATGAGGAGGGCTACGACGTCACCTTCGCTCCGAAGATCACGACAGGCAAGGCCGGCAGCGGACTCCATATCCACATGCGTATGACGCGCGACGGCCGGAATCAGATGCTTGCCGACGGGGTGCTCTCTGAAGCAGCTCGCAAGATGATTGCCGGCATGATGGACGTGGCCCCAGCCATCACCGCTTTCGGCAATAAGAATCCGACGAGCTACTTCCGCCTCGTGCCTCATCAGGAGGCTCCCACCAATGTCTGCTGGGGCGACCGCAACCGCTCCGTCCTCGTGCGCGTGCCACTGGGGTGGGCCGCAGGTGTCGACATGTCGGCCAAGGCTAATCCGCTGGAGGCCGTTCAGGATCGCGACATGAGTGGAAAGCAGACCGTGGAGATGCGCTCTCCCGACGGCTCAGCCGATCTCTACCAGTTGCTGTCCGGCCTTTGCGTGGCTTGCCGTCATGGCTTCGAGATGGCCGATGCGCTCGAAGTGGCAGCCAGAAACTATGTCAACGTCAACATCCACGACGCCGAGAATGCCGACCGCCTCTCGCAGCTCGCCCAGCTGCCCGACAGCTGTGCCGCCTCGGCCGACTGCCTTGAGCGCCAGCGCAGCGTCTTCGAGGAGCAGGGCGTCTTCAGTCCCGCCATGATCGACGGCATCATCGCCCAGCTCCGTGCTTTCGACGACCGCACCCTCCGTGCCGACATTGCCGACAACCCCGAAGAGATCCAGAAGCTCGTCGAGCGCTATTTCCATTGCGGATGACCCTCTCTTCCCTCGTCAGATGATCGTCTGAGGAGGACCAGAAGAATGAGAGGTTAGGATGATGACTAAATCATGAAAACGGTGCTTTTCGATAGTAATATACCCCTATATTACCTTCGAAAAGCACCGTTTCTCGGTTTGGAATGCCTATCTTCAAGATTGCTGATCGCCGGCAGCGCCTCGTAATTCTTCGCCGTTCAGGAAGACGCGCCGTATGATGGGCTGGGTGTAGGCATAGGGGATGTAGGCGATGCTGGGGATGGGCTCGGTGATGAAGAAGTTGGCCACCTTGCCCTTGGCCAGCGAGCCGTAGTCGCGGCTGATGCCCATGGCGGCTGCCGTGTTGAGCGTGGCGGCGTTGATGGCCTCCTCGGGCAGCAGGCGCATCTTGATGCAGGCGAGTGAGACGACGAACTTCATGTCGCCCGACGGCGTGGAGCCAGGGTTGTAGTCGCTGGCGGTGGCCAGTGGCAGTCCGGCCTCAATGATTTTGCGGGCAGGTGCAAACGGCATGTTGAGGAAGAACGACGTGCCGGGCAGAGCGGTGGGGATGGTCTGCGGGGAAGTGAGAGGTGGATGTCCTACGTTCCCTTTCAGCAGCTGGATGTCCCTGTCGGTCATGCTCTCCAGGTGGTCAACGCTGAGGGCACCGTACTTGACGGCCACCTCGACGCCGCCCGAGTCGGCCAGCTCCTGTCCGTGGATCTTGCCGCGCATGCCCCATTTCAGTCCGGCTTCGAGCATGCGGGCTGTCTCGTCGGGGGTGAAGAAGCCCTCGTCGCAGAAGACGTCGATGAAGTCGGCCAGCCCCTGACGGCCCACCTCGGGAATCATGTCGCGGATGATGTGGTCGACATAGTCGCCCTGACGTCCGGCGTAGGCTCGCCCTACGGCATGAGCGCCAAGGAAGGTCGACATCACTTTCAGGGGAGCCGTCTCCTGGATGCGGCGTATGACGCGCAGCATCTTCAGCTCGTCCTCCAGGTTGAGGCCGTAGCCGCTCTTGATCTCTACGGCGCCCGTGCCCTTTAGGATGATCTCGTCGATGCGGTGCATGGCCTGACGGTAGAGCTCGTCCTCGCTGAGCTCATGCAGCCGGTCGGCCGAGTTGAGGATGCCGCCGCCCCGGCGGGCTATCTCGGCGTAGCTCAGTCCGCGGATCTTGTCGACAAACTCGCCCTCGCGGCTGTCGGCATAGACGAGGTGGGTGTGAGAATCGCAGAACGACGGCATCACTGTGCCGCCCTGCGCGTCGACGCCTTCCGCATCGTCACATGGGGGCGTGCCATCCACGTCTTCGCCGAACTCCTTGATGCGCCCGTCCTCAATTAGCAGCCAGGCATTCCTGATCACGTCGAGTCGGCTCATCTCCTCGCCCGCCAGCAGGGGCTTGCCGTGGCGGTCGGCCACGAGCAAGCCAATGTTCTTTACCAGTATTTGTTTCATAATTAGATTCAGGTTTTTAGGGGTTACATAGTTGTTTCACCACGCTTCATCCATGGGATAGCGGACGCCCCACTGACGCCTCAGACCGTCCATCAGCTGCATGATGTGGAGAGTCTCGTCGAGCGGCATCTCGCTCACCTCCGTCCTTCCGTCGAGCAGGGCTTGGCGCATGCTGAGAAACTGATATTCGTATCCCGTAATTTGTGCCGGCACGTCGATGGTTTCCACGAAAGTTCGGTCGGGGCCGTTGACGGTGATGTGTCGTGGATTGTTGATGTTGTCGATAATCAGATTTCCCTCTGTGCCGGCAATGACTCCGATGTTGTCGCCTACGCAGGCGGCACTTGACTGCAGGTTGCAGAGTGTGCCGTCGCTGAGCGTCATCGTGATGGCATTGGTCAGATCCATGCCTGTGTCTGATTTCACGCAGTGTCCGTCGATGCTCACAATGTCGGCAGGGAAGTACATTCGCACAAAGTTGAGTGCATAGACACCCAAGTCGAGCAGTGCACCGCCGCAAAGCTCAGGCCGCATGATGCGTTCCTTTTTGCCCATCGAATAGCCCAGCGTTGCCGTGACCAGTCGAGGCGTGCCGATGCGTCCACTGTCGATGAGGCTGCGCACAATTCCGACAGCAGGCTGATAGCGTGTCCAAATGGCCTCGGCCAGCAGCACCTTACGCTCCCGGGCCATCGCCACCACGTCGGCAGCCTGAGCATAGTTGGCCATAAATGCCTTCTCGACGAGGCACGGCTTGCCTGCTTGCAGAGCCATGCACGTCGGTGCATAATGATGGGAATGAGGCGTGGCGATATAGACGAGGTCAACGTCGGGGTTGTGGATTAGTTCTTCATAAGAACCATACGCCCGTGGAATACCCCATTTCGTGGCGAAGGCGTCAGCCCGTTCGGCCGTTCTTGACCCTATGGCAAAAGCCTCTGCTTGCGTCAACCCGCTGAGTGTGATGGCCGCTTTCTCGGCTATCCATCCCGTTCCGATGATACCTACTCTCATAGTCGTTAGAATTTGAAATCGTTCATAGCCCGTGTCTGCGATTCGCCGGCCGCAGTATGATGGATGCCTGAGGGCATGTCCTCAGACCGCCAGCCGCGGTAGAGCAGCCACAGGTCGTGGCCGCTCTCCGCTAACAGTCGGCTGACGGCACTGCTGATGGTGCCCGTGCCGCCAATGATCAGAATCTTCATAGAGTCGTTGTAGTCTTTGTGTGAATGAAGTGTTTACTTGCGCAGGAACTGGATGGCCTTCTCGATGAGCGGGTACATCACGACGTCGTCTGAGATGAAGGGCACCTCGCGGCGGAACTCGTCGTGAATCTTCATGATCGTGGGCGACGACTTCTTGGGGAAGCGGAACTCCAGGGCCTGTGCGGCGTTCATCAGCTCGATGGCCAGCACGCGCTCTGTGTTGAGGATCACCTTCTGCAGCTTCAGCGCGGCGTTGGCACCCATAGAGACGAGGTCCTCCTGGTCCTGACACGAGGGGATGGAGTCGACCGACGACGGCATGGCCAGACTCTTGTTCAGCGACACGCACGAGGCGGCCGTGTACTGCGTAATCATGAATCCGCTGTTCAGTCCCGGGTTCGCCACGAGGAAGTCGGGCAGCCCGCGCAGGCCGCTGACCAGTCGGTAGATGCGTCGCTCCGAGATGTTGGCCAGCTCGCTCATCGCTATCGACAGGAAGTCGATGGGCAGGGCGATGGGCTCGCCGTGGAAGTTGCCGGCCGAGATGATGAGGTCGTCGTCCGGGCAGACCGTCGGGTTGTCCGTGGCCGAGTTGATCTCGATGTCGATGACCGAGTGGACGTAGCGCAGTGTGTCCTTCACGGCGCCGTGCACCTGCGGCACACAGCGGAACGAGTAGGGGTCCTGCACGTTGGTCTTCTCGCTCGCGATGAGCTCGCTGCCCTGCAGCAGCTCGCGCATGTTGCGGGCCGTCTCTATCTGTCCCAGGTGAGGGCGCACGGCGTGGACGGCCGGCAGGAACGGCTCGATGCGGCCGTCGAAAGCGTCGAGGCTCATGGCCGCGATACGGTCGGCCCAGTCGCTCAGCCGTTGTGCCTCGATGAGGCTCCACACGGCGTAGGCGCTCATGTTCTGCGTGCCGTTGAGCAGGGCCAGTCCCTCTTTCGATGCCATCTTGATGGGCTTCCATCCCATGCGGTGCAGCATCTTGTTGCTCGAGATGACCTGTCCGTCCATCTCTACCTCGCCCTCGCCGACCAGCGGCAGACTCATGTGAGCCAGGGGCACGAGGTCGCCCGAGGCGCCGAGCGAGCCCTGTCGGTAGACGACGGGCAGTATGTCGTAGTTGAAGAAGTCGATGAGCCGCTCCACCGTGTCGAGCTTGCATCCGCTGTAGCCGTAGCTGAGCGACTGCACCTTGAGTAGCAGCATGATGCGCACGACGTCCCTCGGGGCTCGCTCGCCGACGCCGCAGGCATGACTCTTGATCAGGTTGACCTGCAGCTGCGAGAGCTGTTCGTGGCTGATGCTCACGTTGCAGAGCGATCCGAATCCCGTTGTGACGCCGTAGACGGGCTCCGTCTGCGAAGCGATCTTCTCGTCCAGATACTTCCGACAGCGCAGGATGCGCTCGCGTGCATCGTCGCTCAGTGCCAGTTTGTAGCCATTCTTAATGATTTCGCCGATGCGCTCTATGGTGAGGTGTTCGGCCGAGATGTGATGGATATTCATAGTAAAGGTTTTAATTAGATTTCGGCTGCAAAGATAATCATTTATTTTTAATGTGCAAAAAAAATGGCTGAAAATTCCATCCCTCATCTCCCTGGGGGTGCTACTGCGGCTCGTCCTGGTCCAGGAATCCGTCCATGATGGCCGTCGGCGCGGCATTGCTGTCGAAGGCGCCCAGCCGATATCCGCCGGGCAGGCACTGCGGTTCCCAGTAGAAGACGCCGCGGCAGCGCCCGCCCGTCTCCGTCTGCGCCTCGCGGATGACGCGTGCCAGTTGGCGCCGTCCCTCGTCCATCACCTCGGGATGCGCCTCGTCGACCTCATAGCCCGTCTCGACAATCATCACGTCGCACCCGTATTTCTCGCTGACGTGGCGTATGTTGGCCATGCAGTCGGTGATGATGTCGTCGGCCACGAGCTTCGGGTGATCCTTCATCGCCCAGTAGGGGTAGAGCGACATGCCGACCATGTCCCATCGCGCCCCGTGTTGTCGCAAGATGTCGAGGTTCCAGTCGTAGAGGCTCTGCTTGTGTCCGCGGTCCAGATGGACGATGACGATGGCCTCGGGGAAGACCTCCTTCACGGCGTCGTAGCCCGTGCGGATGAAGCCCGCATACTGTTCCGGGTGCTCCTTGATGTGCCCCACGGGCCACAGCAGTCCGTTGGCCGTCTCGTTGCCCACCTGCACCCATCGCGGTGCGATGCCGTTCTGCTTGAGCAGCGAGAGCACGTCGACGGTGTGACGCCGCAGGTCCTGCTGCATCTGTCGGTACGAATGGCCCTGCCAGGCCTTCGGGATGGGCTGTTTGGCTGGGTCGGCCCATGAGTCGGCGTAGTGGAAGTCCACCATCAGCTGCATGCCGAGCGCCTTAGCCCGGCGGCCCATCGCCAGCAGCTCGTGCTTGTCGCAGGAGCCCCCTTTCGGGTCGACCCATACGCGCATGCGCACGGCCCCGATCTGATAGTCGTTCTTGAGCAGTTCCAGGCAGTCTCGCTCGCGGCCCTCGCGGTCGTGGAAGCGGACGCCCCGCTGCTCCTGAGCGGTGAGGAATCCCACGTCGGCCCCTTTCACGAAGTCATCGTTTGTCTGACTCTGTGCCATCCTCGGCACCATCATGGTCGCTGCTAACAGCATAAGTCGGAATGTCATCATATAGAAGTTTTTGGTTGCTAATTTGGGGCAAAGTTACGCTTTTTATTTCATATTAGCAAATCTTTCCGACCCAAATATGTTCAGTCGCTGCCCGCTAACTGAGAGACCCAAGAACTAATCCAAATTGTAGCAGATAAGGAATAACTTAGGAATAATGGTACAGATAGAGAACAACTAAAGAGAAAAACATTACAGACCCCACCCCCCGCTCGGTCCGAAGGGACGCTTGCCTAAGCAAGAACCCCTTCGGGCCGAGCGGGGGGTGGGGCCTGTAATATTTTCTACCAAGCAAATCAATCCTTCCAACTCACCTTAGAATACCTGCTCTATAACAAAGTCGGCGACTTTGTAGAACAAACTCGGCGATTTTGTAGGACAAACTCGGCGACTTTGTTAATCAAAATCGCCGAGTTTGTTCTAACGAAGCATCGGATGTAAAAATAAATACCAATGCTTAGCACCTCCTCAAGTTACCATACGGACAGCAGGAGGAGTCGTTTCAATGGTTAAATAATACTAATTTATTACACTTTTATAATACCTTGTATTGCAAGGTACTAATATTTTACCTATCTTTGCAGCGTCAAACCATTCAACAAAAGAAAATGAACATCGAAAATGCCAAGTCACAGATGCGCAAGGGAATGCTGGAATACTGCGTGCTGCTCCTGCTGAAGCACCGACCCAGCTACGCCAGCGACATCATCCAGCAGCTCAAGGCAGCCGAGCTGCTCGTCGTGGAGGGCACGCTCTATCCGCTGCTCACCCGACTGAAGAACGACGGCCTGCTCTCCTACCAGTGGCAGGAGTCGACGCAGGGACCGCCCCGCAAATATTATGCGCTGAGCCCCGAGGGCGAGCAGTTCCTCGCAGGCCTCGACGCCGCCTGGACGGAGCTCGACCGAACCATCAACTATCTGAAAGAATTAAAAGTTTAGGATCATGAAAAAGAATATTACCATTAACCTCAGCGGGCGCCTCTTCCAGATCGACGAGGACGCTTGCAACATGCTGCAACACTACGTTGACTCGCTGCGCTCGGCCTTCGGCAAAGAGGAGGGCGGCGACGAGATCGTGGACGACATCGAGACGCGCATTGCCGAGCTGTTCGACGAACTGAAGATGCAAGGCAACGAAGCCATCAACATCAGCCACGTGAAGGACATCATCAGCCGCATCGGACGGCCGGAGGAACTGACGGGCGACGAGGAAGCCGACGGCCCGAACGGCCACCGCTACGAGTCGGTGAGCGATGCTGCCCAAAGCATATATAATAATGTTCGCGAGCGGACGGCAGGCAAGAAGCTGTTCCGCAACCCGAAGGACAAGATGCTGGCCGGCGTGCTGTCGGGTCTGGCCACCTACACCGACACCAATCCCATCGGCTGGCGACTGGCCACCGTGCTGCTGTTCTGCTGCTACGGCTTCGGACTGCTGGCCTATATCATCCTGGCCATCGTGGTGCCCGAGGCCAAGACGCCCGAGCAGCTGCTGCAGATGGAGGGCAAGGAAATCAATCCGCAGAACTTGGCCGACGTGGTGGTCGACACAGGCAACACGGATGAGGAACAGCACCCCACCCTGCTCCATAAGCTCTGCTCGCTGATGCTCAAGGTGCTGTTCGGCTTCTTCGTGGCCATCGCCGTCGTCGTGGGCATCCTCGCGGCCCTGGGCGCCCTGTTCGCCCTCGTCGTGCTGGTGTCGGCCCTGGTGTTACCCGTGTCGAGCAGTCTGCCCTTCAGTCTCGAGACGATGGGCCTGGCCGGACTCTACCAGAGCAATCCGCTGGTGCTCATCCTCTTTGCCATCTCGCTGTTCATGCTGCTGCTCATCCCCATCTATGCCATCGTCCACATGGTGCTCTCGCTGGCCCGCCGCGTCAGGCCGATGGGCACGGCCCAGCGCATCCTGTGGATCGTGCTGTGGGTGGCTGCGCTGTGCTGCGTCGTGCCGTGCAGCATGACGATGGCTGATTATAGCGACAGATACTACCACGAGAAATACTACGAGCCCGCAACTACGGAATATCAGGGCGTGGAGATGAGAGTGGAGGACGCCACCTACCTGCGACGGGGCGGCTGGGACCTGCTGAAGGCGGAGAACTGCGATCACTACACCTACAGGGGACAGTATCTCACCAACAACCGCAATATGCGCTACATGGACGTCTACAACGAATCGTGCGAAGAGATTTTTCAGGCAGAGCGCAGCGAGAAGGTGGAGCCGGGCGTCTATTCGCTCAGCTGCCACGTGAGGGCTGAGGGGCGTGGCATCTTTGTCTACGTCCGTGGCAAGGAGCTCATGCTGAAAGAGATTCCGCCATACGGCAATGAAGGCGGCGAACTCTGGGAAAGCGTCACCCGCATGGAGGCCGCTGCCGAAGGGGATTCGCTGAAGAAAACACAGGAGGCGGCCGACCCGAAATGGGAGCAACAACAGAGACGTCAGATCGCCATGGCCAACAACAACCGTGGCTACGGATGGTCGGAACTCAAGATTGACGGCATCGTCGTCACGGGCGACAGCATCGCCTACGGCATCTCCACGAACGAGCCCTTCACGGGCCAACCCTGCCGCTCGCAGTGGTTCTCGGCCACTGACTTCAAGCTGACGCGCACAGGCGGCTGAACAGTAGGTATTCTAAGGTGAATTGGAATGATTGATTTGCTTGGGAGAAAATGCCGTGCCCATCGCGTTAATTACTAATAAGGCGGGCCGAATTACTAAAAACGAAAGTTAAAAGCGTCGGCCATGAGCATGATTTTTGGTCTACTAAAGTCTTAGTATTCTATAAGTTTAGTAATTTTGCCGTCGATAAACATCAGTCACTATTCACAGTAGATTAGCAAAGCGTATGAAGACACTGACCAAAAGCGAGATGCAGGTGATGAACATCCTGTGGGACATGCAGCGCGGGGCCTGCGTGGCCGATGTGCTGGCCCGCTACGACGAGCCGCGGCCGGCCTATACGACGGTCGCCACGTTTATGAAGATTCTGGAGCAGAAGGGATTCGTGGAGCGACGCAAGGGGCAGGGAAAGCTGTTCTTTTATACACCCATGATGACCCGCGAGCGCTATCGCCGCGAGATGATGGAGGACGTGAAGCAGACCTTCTTCGGCGGTTCGCTGACGTCGCTCGTGTCGTTCTTTGCCCGCGAGGAGCGACTGAGAGACGATCAGATTGCTGAAATCCTGAGCATCATAGAGAGAGGAGGCGACCATGCTGACGCTTGATTACGGGTTTTTCCCGCTGATGGGCTTGCTTGTGGCCGCTGTGCTCTACGGCGTGGAGCGCTGGGTCCTGCGGCTGAAGTGCACGGCGCGCGGGGTGCAGGTTTTCATCATGGCCGCCATGATGCTGTCGACGGCCTGTTCGCTCGTCACAGTGAGCAGGTCGGAGACTACTCCTGTCGTGGTGGACGGGTTGGACCGCGCCGCATCTCCTCTCCCCTTGAGGGGTGAGATTTTTCCACAAACGGCGGGGGGAACGTTACAGACCCCACCCCTGACCCCTCCCCTTCTTGCGTCCCTTCGGTGGCAAGCGTCCTTCGGCCGAGCGGAGGGGAGGGGAGTGGCTGCGCTGTCTGATGCCCATGAGGAGCATGGAGTGGCTGCGCCGTCCGATGCCCATGAGGAGCAGGCGGTGGCAGAACGGGCCGATGTACCCCATCTTTCGCTGGGAGTAATCTTTGCCGACGCCTCACCATTTCTGGGCCTTATATATATAATAGGTGTCGTGGCGGTGTTGCTATGGATGCTGGCTCAGCTGCTCTACCTGCATGCCTACCGCCGCCGCCAGACCGGCGTGGGCGAGGGGATCTACCTGACGGACGACGCTCAGCCCTTCTCCTTCGGACGCAGCATCTTCCTGCCGCGCCGACTGCCGGATGACATCGAGCGCTACGTGCTGCTCCACGAGCGCTCCCATCTCAGCCACCGCCATTTTGCCAAGCTCTGCGCCCTGCAGGCGCTCGTGGCCCTCTGCTGGTGGAATCCCTTCGCATGGCTCTTCTTGGGCGAGATGCGCCTTGGGCAGGAATTGTAGGTAGACGATGATGTGCTCCGTTCGGGCGAGGACCGCGAGGCCTATCAGTTGGCCCTGCTGCGCGTCTGCGTCAGTCAGCCCGGCAAGTGGATCCTGATGCGCTCCACCTTTAACCTTCAGCCGCTCAAGCAGCGCATCATCTTCATGAACTCCGCGATGAACCAACGGCAGGTACGTCGCCGCGAGATGGCCGCTGCACTCCTCTTTGCACTGGTCGTGGCAGCATCTGCAGCTATAGGCTGTCAGTCGCACGTGAACCGATTGCCCGCCGACCACCGTCATCCCATGCGCGGCTGCTGGACGATGGACTGGATTGCGGACACGGGGTCAGGCATGGAGGTGCATCCCGTCTCGATGCACTACGGCTTCTACAACGATTCGACCTTCCTCTGCTTCAGCTATCAGCGCCGACAGGGCGTCAACATGCGGTTCAGCATCTCGGGCGAGGGCTACACCTGGCGTGGCGACACGCTGGTGAGTGCCGACGGACGGCCCACGGACTACACATTCCCCGATGACCATACGGTCGTCTCCCGCTGGTATCGCGACTCGACGCAGAATGCGGGCGTCCCTGGCCCTGACATCACTGAGCAGTGGAGCCGCATAGAGCCGAATGCCGACATTGTCACCGTCTTCCGCGCCGCCATCGAGGCTGCGCCGCGGGCCGACCGACCCCTGGACGGCGTATGGGTGCGCACGGAGACCATTCATGAGTGGGACCATACAGAACGCTACTGCCTGGTCAACGACACCATTTTCATGCAGCTGCGCTGGAACCCGACGACCGTCGTCCGTGGTTTCCGCTATGCGGGCTCAGGCCTGTGCGGATCGCTGAGCATGCTGTCTTCATATCTGCGGCAGACAGATGCCGACCACTTGGAACTGCTCGACGAAAAAGGCAAGGTGCAGGAGGCCTACCGCCGTACGACGATGCCGCCCCATCTGCTGCGGGCCTTCGCCCCCGCGGCATACATCAACGAAGAATAAAAGTTAGTAAATACATCTTTATGGCGCCAATTCAGACCGCATTGCTCGCGACGAGTCGTGCGGTTTTCCGTTGTATTAGCTTTAGTATTGTTTTCAACTAAAAAAATAATTTAAAAGCAGCGGCATATATTTGGAGGTTAAGAAAGAATAGTTTACTTTTGCAGCGTCAAACTAAAAAGTTCGTTGAAAGAGTTATGCAGAAACTGACCGCTAAGGAAGAAGAGGTGATGGAGCTGATGTGGCAGCTGGGCGAGTGCGCGCCGAAGGACATCGTGGCGCAATACCCCGAGCCGCGGCCCCATGTGAACACTGTTGCCACGATGGTGCAGTCGCTGGAGCGCAAGGGATTCGTCGGCCACCGTCAGCAGGGTAGGGGATACATCTATTTCCCCTTGGTGAAACAGGAGGACTACGGGCGGACGAAGCTCGGCGGCTTCGTCGACCGCTACTTCAAACATTCGTATATCGAGCTGGTGTCGTCGCTCGTGGCTGAGGAGAAGGTGAGCGAGCAGGAGCTGCTCGACTTCCTGAAAGACTTGCGCGAGAAAAACCAATAGGCGAAGCCGATTGTTCACTTTTCACTATTCACTTAAAACATGACCGAATTTCTTATCTATATCATTCGCTGGGCCGTCGTGCTGACCATGCTCTACTCGCTCTATGGGCTGTTCATGAAGCGCGAGACGCTCCACTCGATCAATCGCCTGGTGCTGCTCGTCATCCTCGTGGCCGCCATGCTGCTGCCGCTGGTGCAGGTGGAGACGCGTGAGGCCAATGTCATTACGGAGATCCGTGAGGCCGTAGAGATGCCACTCAGTACGGTCGATTTTGGTCTGCGGCCCAACGATGCTCATGGCGCCCAGACGACGAATCCGACCGGGAGAGTCGTCATGGGCCTGATCGCTATATATATAATAGGTGTGGTCGTCGCATGGCTGCGCTACTTCTGGTCGCTCGCCTCGCTGCTGAGGCTCATCCGCCAGAGCCGACCCGTCAGCGTCGGCCATCTGACACGAGGGGTGAAGGTGGTGGCACATAAGGCCATCACGACCCCGTGCAGCTGGATGCGATGGGTGATGCTCAGCCCTGACGACGCCCAGCTCCTCATGCAGCCGGGCCAGGCGGGGCAGGGGCTACTGCGCCATGAGCTGGCCCACATCCGCTATGGCCACTCGTTCGACATGCTGCTCTGCGAGTTGACCTGCTGCATGCTATGGCCGGTGCCCTTCGTCTGGATGCTGCGCCAGGACCTGCGCGACGTCCATGAGTTTCAGGCCGACCGCCGTGTGCTGCGGAGCGGCATCGACGAAAATGAATATCAGCTGTTATTGATACGTAAGGCAACCTCTACGGGACTGCAGCCTGTGGTGAACGCCCTCAACCAAAGTCCAATTAAAAGAAGATTCCAAATGATGTACAAGAAACCATCACGACGATGGGTGGCACTGAAGGCTGCCTATCTGCTGCCGCTCGCCGCCTTGGCGCTCGTGGCTTTCGCCCGTCCGCAGACGATGAGCGAGATAGAGAAACATGTGGAGCAGGCGGCGCCTGCCGTCGCACAGACCGTCAAGGCAACGGTGAAGGAGGCCGTGGCCGTCATGACGGGCACCGCCGCTGACGACGCTCCGTTGCTGGCTGAGACAGTCGCGGCCGAGGAAAACGAGTTGCCCGTGGAAACCGATGAGGCCGACGGCGGGCATGAGGCCGCTGACACGACCCGCATCATGGGCACCGACAGCAACCTCGTCGCTGCCGACCTGCGCGAATCGGGCGCCACGGTGCCTGGCGCTTCCTCCGCCAAGTCGGCCGTCGAGCTGCTCGACAGCACCATGCAGGCCGTAGGCGCGCGGAAGATAGGTGAAGGCACCTACGTCGGCCACTTCCAGCCCAGTCTTGACAGCGACACCGTGCGCATAGCCCAGGCCACCATTCTCGACCGCCAGAGCCGCCAGACGGACGGACACCGCTTCAGCCAGCATGCCGACAGAGCCGACGCCTACAACGTCACCCTCAACGCCGAGACCCGCAAGGAGCGCACGGGATACTACATCCGCTACCTGCGGCCCGTCTCGTCGAAACTCCGCAACTACGACCGTAAGGCCGTCGACCCGAAACTGCTCTCAACGGACAGCGTGCTGACGAAGCGTGGCTACCTGCCGAGCTATTATCCTGTTGCCATCGAACGATCGAAGAAGGAGACGCGCGTCTTTATGTATGCCTGGAGCGCCCACGACCTCAATGCCACCCAAATGGCATCACTGAAAAACGACTCTGAGCAGAACATTTTTAAACTGTGGCAGATGCATATCTGCGACAAGCAGACGAACGACAAATACATGCTTCGGTCGCTGGACGACTCTTACCTGAAGTTTGTGAAAAAGGATGTTGAACCGGGCGACACGAGCTACGTCTATCAGGTGTGTCTCGTCTTCCCGCCCCTCGGCAAGAAAGTCGATGAAGTCTCTATGGGCGTTGTCACCAACAGTGGCTACCAAGAGTTTACGAACTCATTCAGCATCAAAGCCCTGCCACACAGGGGGCGCATCATTACAAATTGAAAAGTGAAAATTGAAAAATGATAATTATGATGAGGAACAGATATTTGCATCTTCTGATGTCGGTGGCGGTGGCCATGCTCTCCAGCTGCCACGCCACGCAGGGCTTCATCCGCTCAGCCTACGACGAGCGCCCTGAGAACAAACAACCGGTGCTGGAGCGCCCCGCATGGCCTAACTACAACCTGCACGACGACCGCTCGTTTGCCGCCTTCTCGCACATACAGACGGCGCCCGAGGGTCAGACCGGACGTCATATCGAGCATAATGATGCCAATGGTTGGACCAGCCGCATGACCCTCTATCGCTGCCGTGAAGCCACCTACCTATGCCTCGACTACACCGTGCCTAAGCATCAGGACTGGTTCTTCTGGCGTTTCACCACCGGCTCGGCCATCATCGACGCCGACACGGGCGACCGCTACCTGCTGCAGGAGGTGGAGCACTTCCCCATGGACCAGTGCTACTGGGTCTATGGACAGTCAACGGAGACCATCCGCTTCGTGCAGGTCTATCCGCCGATGCCGCTCACCGTGAAGCGTATCCAGATCTATGAAGCCAGCGCCGAGTCGCGCCGCTGGATGGACGGCACGGGCATGCTGACGAAGCCCGTCGACGTCGACGACCTCAGACCGAGCCCCGCGAGGTCGGCTCGCGCAGCAATGCCGAAGTCGCAGGGCCGGATCATCAGATAGTTTATTAGCTTAATATTTAAAATAGTCTTTTTATAATACCCCGGGAAAGAAACATGGGCCGCAGCGACTGCGCCCCATGTTTTTGTCTTGATAGGGATAAAAGAGGATCAGTCCAGCAGGTCGGGCCGAAGCCGGCGGGTGCGCTCCATGGCCTGCTCGAGCTCCCAGTTGCGGATTTTGGCCTCGTTGCCGCTGAGGAGGATGTCGGGTACGCGCCATCCCTTGTAGTCGGCAGGCCGGGTGTAGATGGGGGCGGCGAGGAGGTCGTCCTGGAAACAGTCGGAGAGGGCGCTCTGCTCGTCGCCGATGACGCCGGGGACGACGCGCACGACGGCATCGGCAATCATGGCAGCGACGAGCTCTCCACCCGTGAGGACGAAGTCGCCGATAGAGATCTCGCGGGTGATCAGATGGTCGCGTATACGCTGGTCGATGCCCTTGTAGTGTCCGCAGAGGATGATGATGTTGCCCATGAGCGAGAGCTCGTTGGCGATGTGCTGATTGAAGCGCTCGCCGTCGGGGGAGGTGAAGATGACCTCGTCGTAGGTTCGCTCCTGCTTGAGGGCCGTGATGCAGCGGTCGATGGGCTCGCACTGCATGACCATGCCGGCTGAGCCGCCGTAGGGATAGTCGTCGACGCGGCGCCACTTGTCGAGTGTGTAGTCGCGCAGGTTATGCAGCCGGATCTCGGCCAGACCCTTCTTCTCGGCGCGGGCCAGTATGGACTCGTGGACGAAGCCCTCGAGCATCTCGGGCAGTACGGTGATGATGTCTATTCGCATGTCTTAAAGAGTTTCAGTCTCTGGCGGGGCTTCATCCGGGCCCACCGTCGCCACTCGTCGGCGGGACGGTCGAGATAGTCGGGCTCATACATGTGGGCGTAGGCCTCTATCTCGAAGGGGTTGAGCCGATAGGCCGCATTCTTCATACGACGGTTTTGTGGCAGGGCCCGTAGGTAGTGCCATAAATATAAAAAGTAGAAGCGCAGCCAGGAATTACCCGTCGACTGCGCTTGCCGCAGATGGATCATCTCGTGGCGCTTCAGCGGCGTCATGCGGCCGTTGATGTGGTCGGCCTCCTGCTGCGTGGCCGTGACGATGAAGCCGAAGAAGGTCATCGCCTCATAGCCCCGACGCAGCCAGAAGTCGTTGCGTACGGCAGGCATGTCGCTCAGGGCTGACGGCTTGCGGGCGCGCCAGACGAGGCGCAGCAGCGCCAGTGGGTTGTCGCGTTTCAATGGTGGGGCGGGGGTCAGGCTTCGCTGAACTGATCCTTGCCGACGCCGCAGAGGGGGCACACCCAGTCGTCGGGCAGGTCTTCAAAACTGGTGCCGGGGGCGATGCCGTTTTCGGGGTCGCCTACTTCGGGATCATACTCATAGCCGCATACGTCGCAAACATACTTCTTCATTGTCGTTTCTTCTTTCTTTAGTGGGTTAATAAAAATGTGTGGGATGCAAAGTTACGAAAAAGCACTGAGACGACCAAAGAAAAAAAGGTTTTCTTTTGCCGTTTTGTCATTTTTTCGTACCTTTGCACGGAAAATAACGACAAGACGACCATGGACGAAAGACAACGCATAGAGCAGCTCCGACGAGAGCTGCACGAGCATAACTACCGCTACTACGTGCTCAACCAGCCCACCGTCAGCGACCAGCAGTTCGACTTCATGATGCGCGAGCTGCAGGACCTCGAGGCGCGCCATCCGGAGCTCAGCGACCCCAACTCGCCGACCCAGCGCGTGGGCAGCGACCTGCAGGAGGGCTTCCGCCAGGTGGCCCACCGCCGGCCGATGCTCTCGCTGGCCAACACCTACTCGGCTGAGGAGGTGGGCGAATGGTACGAGAGCGTCAGCCGCGGACTGGGCGGCGAGCCGTTCGAGGTGTGCTGCGAGCTGAAGTACGACGGACTGAGTATCTCGCTCACGTATGAGCAGGGGCGGCTGGTCCAAGCCGTCACGCGAGGCGACGGCGTCCATGGCGACGACGTGACGGCCAACGTGCGCACCATACGGGCCATCCCGCTGGTGCTGCCTGCGACGGGCTATCCCGATGAGTTCGAGATACGTGGCGAGATCCTGATGCCATGGGCCTCGTTCGAACGCCTTAACCGCGAGCGCGAGGCGGCCGAGGAGCCACTCTTCGCCAACCCCCGCAATGCGGCCAGCGGCACCCTGAAAAGCCTCGACCCGAAGGTAGTGGCCAGCCGTGGTCTCGACGCCTACCTTTATTATTTATTAGGCGACGAACTGCCTTCCGACGGCCACTATGAGAACCTGGAGGCTGCGCGCCGCTGGGGCTTCAAGATCTCGGAGGGGATGCGCAAGGTGACGTCGCTGGAGGCCATCCTCGAATTTATCAGCTACTGGGATGTGGAACGCAAGAACCTGCCAGTCGCAACGGACGGTATCGTGTTGAAAGTCAACTCGCTGCGCCAGCAGCGTTCATTGGGATATACAGCCAAGAGCCCCCGCTGGGCCATCGCATATAAGTTCAAGGCCGAACGCCAGCAGACGCGACTGCTGGAGGTGACCTATCAGGTGGGGCGCACGGGGGCCGTCACCCCCGTGGCCAACATGGAGCCCGTTCAGCTGGCAGGCACCACGGTGCGGCGCGCGACGCTGAACAACGAGGACTTTATCCGTTCGTTCGACCTGCACATCGGCGACATGGTCTACGTCGAGAAGGGCGGCGAGATCATTCCTAAGATTGTGGGTGTCAATATCGACGAGCGCCCCATTGTGGCACAGCCCGTGACGTTCATCAAGCGATGCCCTGAGTGCGGCACGCCGCTGGTGCGCTATGAGGGCGAGGCCGCCTGGTATTGCCCCAACGACAGCGGGTGTCCGCCCCAGATCAAAGGGCGCATTGAGCACTTCGTCGCTCGTAAGGCCATGAACATCATCGGCTTAGGTCCGGAGATTATCGAGGACTACTATCGCCGCAAGCTAATCAGGAATGTGGCCGACCTGTACGACATCGATGTGCAGCAGATCAACGGCGACGGTTCGCGCGACAAGTCGGCTCAGAATATCGTCGGCAGCATCCGCAAGTCGACGGAGGTGCCCTTCGAGCGCGTCGTCTTTGCGCTTGGCATACGCTTCGTCGGCGAAACCAGTGCCCGTCTGCTGGCCCGCCACTTCAAGTCGATGGACAAGCTGATGACGGCCACGCTCGAGGAGCTCCAGGAAGTGGAGGGCATAGGCGAGGTGATGGCCCGCAGCATCATCAGCTATTTCCACAACGAGCAGAACCGCGAGATTGTAGAGCGCCTGCGGGGCTACGGCCTCCAGTTCCAACTCTCAGCCGACCAGACGGCCCGGGCCAGCGACAAGCTTCAGGGCCAGAGCATCGTCATCAGCGGCGTCTTTGAGCATCACTCGCGCGACGAATATAAAATGATGATCGAGCAGAACGGCGGCAAGAACGTCGGCTCCATTTCGGGCAAGACGTCCTTCATCCTTGCGGGCGACAACATGGGCCCCTCCAAGCTGGAGAAGGCGCGCAAGCTGGGCGTCCGCATCGTCACTGAGGCCGAGTTTCTGGACATGATTAAATGATACGGACTATATTATGCAAATCATTGTTTCACAAGAGATAGAGAGCGTCTGCCCCAACTTCGTAGGGGCCTGTGTCGACGCGCAGGTGGAGAACAGCAGCTACTGCCCTGAGCTTTGGGACGAGATCCACAGGCTGGAGGAGCAGTTCCGCAGCGAGCTGACCACAGAGTCGCTGAAGGACCTGCCTTCGATTGCGGCCACGCGTGCCGTCTATAGGAAGTGCGGCAAGGATCCCTCGCGCTATCGCCCCGCCTCGGAAGCCCTGATCCGCCGCATGCTTCAGGGCAAGGAACTCTATCAGATCGACACGCTCGTCGACCTCGTCAACCTGGCCTCAATTGCCTATGGCTACAGCATCGGAGGCTTCGACGCCTCAAAGTTTGTGGGCGACACGCTGACCCTTGGCATCGGGCGCGAGAGTGAGCCCTATGAGGGCATCGGGCGCGGAATGCTCAACATTGCCGGCTTGCCTGTCTATCGCGATGCCATGGGGGGCGTCGGCACACCCACGAGCGACAACGAGCGCACGAAGATGACACTCTCGACCCGCCATCTCGTGGTGCTTGTCAATGGCTACGACGGCAACCGCGTGCGGGTGGAAGCCAACGCCCGCTACATTCAGGAGCTTTGCAGGAAGTATGCTGCCAGCGATGGCGGCAGTGTGCTGATTTACTGAACGAATCTGCCCCTTCGTTGAAAGAATTTGTTGCTACGAGGTCTTTTGCCTACCTTTGTGGCAAATTTTATTGTAAGAATGCTTATGAAGAGGATCGTAATAACAATCGTGGCGGCCGTGGTCGGGATGACTATGGCAGCCCAGACATTGAATGTCGAAGTGGGACAGGTCGTCTATCAGTTCCCGGCTGCACAGGCTGGCGAGATGACATATCAGGACGGGCAGACTGTCACTATTATCAATAAAGCGTTCACGCTCGCCGATGTGAATCGCATGTTTGTCGACAACACGGAGGTGACTGACAGCCGTGTCGAGGTCGAATACGACGGCTCGACGGCCTTGATACGCGTGGCAGGCAACATCGCCCAGTATCTCACCATCGAGCAGAGCGGCGCGCACGTCTCAATCACCCAAAGCGACGACGTCAGCGAGGAGATCACTTACGCCCTGAGCGGCGCGAGCAGCGACGGCGAGTTCTACATGGCAGGCTCCTTCAAGGCCACCGTTGAACTTGCAGGGCTGACGCTGACCAACCAGACGCCCGTCTACAGCGGGGCGGCCGTCTGCATCATGGACGGCAAGCGCATCGACCTGAGTGCCAAGAGCGGCACGGTGAATACGCTCGTCGATGCGGCTAATGGCGACCAGAAGGCGGCCCTCTACTGCAAGGGGCATCTGGAGCTCAAGGGCAAGGGCACGCTCAACGTCAGCGGCCTGACGGCCCACGCCGTCAAGAGCGCGGAGTATATGCAGATGAAGAACCTGACGCTCAACGTCGTCAAGGCAGTGAAGGACGGTCTCTCGTGCGATGAATACTTCCTCATGGAGAGTGGCACGCTGACCATCAGCGGGGTGGGCGACGACGGCATCCAGTGCGACCTCGACGGGACGTCGAACACGGGTGAGACGGCTGACCATGAGGACGAGGACTCTGGCAACATTTACATCCAGGGCGGCTCGCTGACCATCACGACGACAGCGGCAGGCACCAAGTGCCTCAAGAGCGACTCGACGCTCGTCGTCAGCGGTGGCACGCTCGAGCTCAACGCCAGCGGGGCGGTCGATACGAGCGACGCCTCGGACCCCTCCTACGTCTCGGGGGTCAGTTGCGGCAAGTTCGTTCAGAACGGCGGCTCTATCACTATGACCATCAAGGGCACGGCGGGACGCGGCGTCAAGGCATGGGACATCGAGACCAACAGCGGCTCGCTCACCATCACCAACGCGGCCACGCCAACGACCATCTCGTCTGACGTCAAGAGTGCCAAGGGCCTCAAGGGCCTCAATATCGCCCTCAACGGCGGCATCATCAATATCGCCATGAGCGGCAACGCAGGCAAGGGCATCTCAGCCGGATCGGGCACGCAGTCATCCAGCGGCAGCTCTGGCGGCGGCTGGGGTGGCGGACGCCCAGGTGGCGGCATGGGTGGCGGCATGGGCGGCGGCTCCTCGTGGAGCAACATTAAGGGCTCCTACACCCAGGGCCTCAGCGACGGCTCAGGGCCCACGCTGACTGTCAGCACGACGGGCTCGGCCTACAGCTCCTCGTCGGCCAAGGCTATCAAGGCCATCTGCGCCGTGATGCTCTATGGCGGCACCACTGAGGTGTCGACCAAGACTGACGGAGCAGAGGGACTGGAGTCAAAGACCAGCGTCACCGTCAAGGGCGGACTGCACTACTTCCAATGCTACGACGACTGCATCAACTCGGCTGGCAAGCTCATCTTCGATGGCGGAGCCACTGTCTGTTATTCCAACGGCAACGACGCCATTGACTCCAATGCGGCCACGACAGGGGCTGTCACCATTGGCGACGGAGCCATTTTCGCCTTCACCACGAAAGGCGCGCCAGAGGAGGGCATCGACTGCGACAACAACTCTTACATCCAGATCACGGGCTCAGGCTATGCCGTCAGCGCGGGCGCCTCGCAGGGTGGCGGCGGAGGCGGCGGATGGGGCGGCTCCAGCAGTGGCTATACCATCTCGAACGCATCGCAGGGCTATGCCTTTGTGACCAGTAGTATCAGCTATCAGTCGGGCCGCTACTACACGCTGGCTGATGCCTCAGGCAACAACCTCATGACCTACAGCTTCCCCGCCTCGTGCAGCAGCTCGCTGTCGCTCTTCACGGCCAAGGGGATGACGAAGAATTCTTCCTACAACGTGAAGTACTCCACCAAGGCACCTACGGACGCCACCACGGAGTGGCACGGCCTCTACCTCGGCTCCTCGCACGTAGGCACCTCCAGCGTCACTTCCATGACGGCCAAGTGAGGAGTCGCTTCACTTGGGCAGACAAACAATGGCGATGCGGCAGACGTCGGACGACTTCTGTCGCATTGTTCTGTTTCTTGGCGCTTGGGCAAGCGCTCCTTCCCTTCTGAAGAAGCGGTGCTGTGCTGACGACACAGCGGTGCTGTGCTGAGGACACAACGGCACTTTGCTGAGGACAAAACGGTCCTTCTTCGTGCCTGCAACGGCTCCGTGCCTGATTTTGGGAGCAATTTTCTCGTCAGTTATTCGATTGTTTCAGGAAAAAGTCGTAAATTTGCGGTCTGAAACAACCATTATTCTAAACAAAACAATGAAACAACTCTCAATCATGCTGCTGGGCTGCTGGCTTGGCATAGCCTCTGCGACGGCTCAGGAGAACCGCTCGTGGACGGCCGACAATGGCAACGGAACGTTTACGAATCCCCTGTTCTACGATGAGTTCTCTGACCCCGACATCCTCCGTGTGGGCGACGACTACTATCTGGCTGGCACCACGATGCATGCCGTCCCAGGCCTCGTCATCCTCCACTCGAATGACCTCGTCAACTGGGAGAACGTCGCCTATTGCTTCGACCGCTTCGACTTCGGCGACGACCGCTTTGCCCTGAAGAACCACGAGGAGATCTACGGACAGGGCATCTGGGCCCCTTGCATCCGCTATGCCAACGGCCAGTTCTATGTCTTCTCCAACGTCAACGGCAAGGGCCTGCAGTGCTACACGGCCAAGGATATCCATGGCCCATGGACGCATCATAACATGAAGGGTAACATCTACGACCTGGGCGTCCTCTTCGACGACGATGGCAAGGTGTATGCCATTCATGGCTACGGCACGGTGAAGTGCACTGAGCTGAAGCCCGACATGAGCGGCCCCGTTGAGGGCACCGAGCGCGTCATCATTCCTGAGGGCAACGGCGTCGGCGAGGGACATCACATGTATAAGATCAACGGCATGTACTATCTCATCTCGACTGACTATCGCCCCAATGGCCGCACGCTCTGCTCGCGCTCGAAGTCGATATGGGGACCCTATGAGACGCGCGTCATCACGGCTGATGAGACCTACGGCTATCATGCCGCCCGACTGACCCAGGTGCCGCGTGGCGAGAAGTATCGCATCGGCAGCGACGGCACGAAGTTTGGCCTCGGACCGCTCGACAAGGACGCCACGGCCTGCACCAACGCCCATCAGGGCGGCATCGTGCAATATCAGGACGGCTCCTGGTGGGCCCTCTTCATGATGGACTTCCACTCCATCGGGCGCACTGTCTGTCTGATGCCCATGACGTGGAAGGACGGCTGGCCCATGGTGGGCCTCGAGGGCAACCTTGGCCGCGCCCCCCGCACATGGCTGAAGCCCGGCGTCCAGTCTGTTGCGTTGCCAACGCAACAAACAGGGACGGAACAGCCCCATGCTCCCTACGTCCGCTCTGACAACTTCGACGGCCGACAGCTGGGCCGCATCTGGCAGTGGAACCACAATCCCGAGGAGAAGATGTGGCGCCTGAAGGGCGGTAAGCTGCGCCTTAACAGCATGCCTGCCGAGCAGTTGATGTGGGCGCGTAATACGCTGACACAGCGCGTCGTAGGCCCTAAGTCGGTAGTGACCGTTGAACTCTCTGTGAAGGGTCTCAAGGACGGCGATGTCAGCGGACTGGGCAACATCAACGTGCCATGTTCGTGGATTGGCATCGTCAAGCAAGGCAAGACGACGACCCTGCGCTGCTTCGAACAGCTGACCAACGACACCCTCAATGTGCCCGTCGATTTAGTCGACGGGAAAATCTGGCTCCGCAGCATCGGCGACTACGACAACGACCAGGCACAATATGCCTATTCGCTCGACGGCCAGACATTCCAGACGCTGGGCCGCATGATGCCCCTCTCGTATCAGCTCATCTCCTTCCAGGGCTCGCGCCATGCCCTCTTTGCCTTCAATACGAATGGCCGTCAGGGCGGCTATGCCGAGTTTGACAACTTCATCGTCGAGGAGCCCTCAGCCGACCGCTCGCAGAATATTCCTTACGGCAAGACCTTCCGCATCATCAACAAGTCGACGGGCCGCCCCGCCACGTGCGATCCTCACGGCGTCCTCTACGATACGCGGGCTGACGACCGCAGCGCGCGCACTCAGTTCCAGATCGTCGATCGCGGACAAGGCCGGGTGTCGCTCAAGTGCGTCGACGGCCGCTACGTCAAGGTCTACGGCGAGGGCCTGCCTGGCGACGTGCGCTTCACGACCAACGAGGCTGAGGCCGAGGTGTTCCTCTGGCAGGATTATCTCGATGCAGACTTCATGCTCTTCTCCCTGCGCAATCACCGCTATATCGGCAAATCGCCGACCACGGGCAGTCCCTATTCAATAGACTTCGCAGGCCCCGATCCTGCCCGCCGCAACGGAGCGGTGCTCCACTGGGAAGCCGTCAGTGAATAATATATGCAAAAAGTTTTGTTTGTATCGCGAATTTTTCGTACCTTTGCCGCATGATTTCTGCAGAAGGACTAAAGGTGGAGTTTGGCGTGAAGCCATTATTCGCTGATGCGACATTCACCATAGCCGACAAGGACCGCGTGGCCCTTGTCGGCAAAAATGGTGCAGGTAAGTCGACCCTGCTCAAGATCCTTGCCAGACAGGAGCACCCGACGGCTGGCAGCATCACGATGCCGCAGGACCAGACGGTAGGCTATCTGCCACAGGTGATGGTGCTCAGCGACGAGACCTCCGTCCGCGAGGAGGCTCAGAAAGCCTTCGCCTCGCTCACCGCCCTGAAGGAGCGCGTGGAGCGGCTGGAGCGGCAGATGAGCGAGCGCACCGATTATGAGAGCGACGGCTATATGCAGCTCGTCGAACGCTACACCCAAGAGCACGAGCGCCTGCTCATGATGGGCGCTGAGAGCCGTGAGGCCGAGCTGGAGCGAACCCTCATGGGACTGGGATTCCTGCGTTCAGACTTCGACCGTCCGACCCGCGAGTTCTCTGGCGGTTGGCGCATGCGCATCGAGCTGGCTAAGATATTGCTTGAGCGCCCTGATGTGCTGTTGCTCGACGAGCCGACCAACCATCTCGACATCGAGTCCATCCAGTGGCTCGAGCAGTTGCTCCAGCAGTGGAGTGGGGCGGTGGTGCTGGTCAGTCACGACCGCGCCTTCATCAACAACGTGACCAATCGCACGCTCGAGATCTCCTGCGGCCACATCATAGACTATCGCGTCAAGTACAACGAATATGTAGTCCTGCGGCGGGAACGCCGCGAACAGCAGCAGCGGGCTTACGAGAACCAGCAGAAGGAAATCCAGGAGATGCGCCAGTTCATCGAGCGCTTCCGCTATCAGGCCACCAAGGCTGTGCAGGTGCAGCAGAAGGTGAAACAGCTGGAGAAGATCGTGCCCATCGAGGTCGACGAGGTTGACAACTCGGCCATGCACCTGAAGTTCCCTCCCTGCCTGCGTTCGGGCGACTATCCTATTATCTGCGACGATGTCCGCAAGGCCTACGACCACATCGTCTTCGACCATGTCAACCTGACGATCAAGCGCGGCGAGAAGGTGGCCTTCGTCGGTAAGAACGGCGAGGGCAAGTCGACGCTCGTGAAGTGCATCATGGGCGAGATTCCCTTCGAGGGCATGCTGAAGGTAGGCCACAACGTGCAGATTGGCTACTTCGCACAGAATCAGGCCCAGCTGCTCGACGAGTCGCTGACCGTCCATGACACCATCGACCGCGTGGCACGTGGTGAGGTCCGCCTGCGCATCAACGACATTCTTGGCGCCTTCATGTTTGGCGGCGAGGCCTCCGACAAACGCGTCCGAGTGCTCAGCGGAGGCGAGCGCTCGCGTCTAGCCATGATCCGCCTGCTGCTCGAACCTGTCAACCTGCTCATCCTCGACGAGCCCACCAACCACCTCGACATGCCCTCCAAGGACGTGCTCAAGGAGGCCATTCGCGCTTTCGACGGCACCGCCATCATCGTCTCCCACGACCGCGAGTTCCTCGACGGACTTGTCACCAAGGTCTTCGAGTTTGGTGGCGGACGTGTCCGTGAACACATCGGCGGCATCTACGACTATCTGCGGACGAAGGGGCAGGAGGCCCTGGGAGCCCCCCTTTCGACCCCCGAGGGGGCCGCTATGCCTAATTCCCGTAATAAAAAAAGTAAGAACCAAACTATAGAAGCCCCCACGGGGGCCGTAGGGGGGGCTTCATCTTATGCCGAGCATAAAGAGCAGCAGAAGCAGCTGCGCAAGGCCGAGCGCGCCGTCGAGGAGTCAGAGAAGAAGATCAGCCGCATGGAGCAGCGTCTGAAGGAGCTCGACCAGCTCTTCATGGACCCGCAGAAGGCCTCCGACATGACCCTCGTCATGGAGTATACTGACACAAAGCGACAACTCGACGCCGAGGTGGAACGCTGGGAACAACTCTCGGAAGACTTGGAACAATTATCCCAACAATAATCATTAACATCAAAAGCTATGAAAGCAAAACTTATGATTGCGGCTGCATCAATGGCCACTATGATGGCTTGCACCAGCAACGACAACGCGCTGAAGTCGGGCATCGACCTCAGCAATCTCGACACGACGGCCGTGGCCGGCGACGACTTCTACGAGTATGCCTGCGGCGGATGGATGAAGAACAATCCGCTGCCTGCCGCCTACTCGCGCTACGGCTCGTTCGACGTGCTCGGCGAGGAGAACAACAAGCGACTCAACGGCATCCTCGACGAACTGCTCAAGAAGAAGTTCGAGGCCGGGACGCCTGAGCAGAAGCTCTCCGACCTCTACAAACTGGCCATGGATTCCGTGAAGCGCGACCAGGACGGCGTCGCTCCTGCCATGGGCATCATCAATCGCATGGAAGAAGCTAAGACGAAGGACGACCTCTTCGCCATCCAGCTGGAGCTGGCCCCTTATGGCGACATGGAGTTCTATGGCGCCTACCTCGGAGCTGACGAGAAAGAGGCCACGCAGAACATCCTGAGCGTCAGCCAGGGCGGACTGGCCCTCGGACAGAAGGACTACTATCTGGAGAACGACTCCGCCACGGCTAAGATCCGCGAGGAGTATAAGAACCACATCGTCCGCATGTTCAAGCTCTTCGGCTTCACTGAGGAACAGGCTCAGGCAAAGCGCGACAACATCTTGCGCCTGGAGACCCAGCTGGCACTCGTCTCACGCTCGCGCACTGAGCTCCGCGACCCCCAGCGCAACTATAACAAGATGACGCTCGAGGACTTCCAGAAGGCTTATCCCCACCTGCAGTTTGAGAAGCAGATGAACGCCAAGGGCATCGAGACCAAGTATTTCCAGACCCTCGTCGTCGGACAGCCAGAGTTCTTGGCAGGTGCCGACCGCATCGTCGACAACATGACGGCTGACGAATACCGCGACTACATGGAGTGGGGCCAGATCATGGGCGCTGCCGGACTGCTCTCGAGCGAGGTGCAGCAGGCCAACTTCGAGTTCTTTGGCAAGGTGATGTCGGGCCGTCAGGAGGATCACCCCCTTTGGCGCCGCGCCGTCAGCCAGATTGAGCGTCAGATGGGTGAGGCCATTGGCAAGATCTACGTCGAGAAGTACTTCCCCGCACCTGCCAAGGAGCGCATGGTGAAGCTCGTCGGCAACCTGCAGAAGGCACTGGCCGAGCGCATCAAGGCTCAGGACTGGATGAGCGACTCGACGAAGCAGAACGCCCTCGACAAGCTCTCTACATTCTACGTCAAGGTGGGCTATCCTGACAAGTGGACCGATCTCTCAGGGCTCAACATCGACCCCTCGAAGTCGTATCTTGAGAACATGCAGGAGTGCCAGCGCTTCTGGAACAAGTGGAACATCGAGAAGAAGGCTGGTAAGCCCGTCGACAAGGACGAGTGGTTCATGTATCCCCAGACGGTCAACGCCTACTATAACCCCACGACCAACGAGATCTGCTTCCCCGCAGGCATCCTGCAGCCCCCCTTCTTCGACATGACGGCCGACGATGCCTTCAACTATGGAGCCATCGGCGTGGTCATCGGCCATGAGATGACCCACGGATTCGACGACCAGGGCCGTCAGTACGACAAGGACGGCAACATGCACGACTGGTGGACTGAGCAGGACGGCCTGAACTTCAAGGAGCGCACTGACAAGTATGCCGACTTCTTCTCCGCTATCGAGGTGCTCCCCGGACTTAACGCCAACGGACGCCTCACGCTGGGTGAGAACCTGGCTGACCACGGCGGTCTGCAGGTGGCTTATGCTGCCCTCCAGAACGCACTGGCTGAGCAGCCCCTCGGCGACGTGGATGGCTTCACGCCCGCTCAGCGCTTCTTCCTGGCTTATGCTGGCGTATGGGCTGGCAACATCACTGACGAGGAGATCCGCAACCGCACCAAGAGCGATCCCCACGCCCTGGGCCGCTGGCGCGTCAACGGCGCCCTGCCGCACATCGATGCCTGGTATGAGGCCTTTGGTGTGACCCCCGACAACAAGATGTACATCCCCAAGGAGGAGCGTCTGCCCCTCTGGTAAATTCATGACTGGTGTTATGGCGGTATGACGAAATAACGGAATAACGAAATAACGATATAACGAAATAACGGAATTACGATATAACGATATTACGGAATACCGCCATAACATTATTAAGAAAAAAGAAGAGACATGCCATTAAGACTACCTGACCGGCTCCCGGCCATTGATCTTCTGAAGCACGAGAACATCTTCGTGATGGACACGACGCGGGCGCATGCGCAAGACATACGTCCGCTTCGCATTGTCATCCTCAACCTCATGCCGCTGAAGATTACCACTGAGACCGACCTCATCCGTCTGCTCTCGAACACGCCCCTGCAGATCGACGTCAACTTTATGAAGCTCCGCAGCCACACGCCGAAGAATACGCCCATCGAGCACATGATGATGTTCTATCGCGACTTCGACTCCATGCGCGACGAGCGTTTCGACGGCATGATCATCACGGGCGCACCCGTCGAGCAGATGGCCTTCGAGGAGGTCAGCTATTGGCCCGAGATGGTCGACATCTTCCAGTGGGCCCGCACCCACGTCACGTCGACCCTCTACATCTGCTGGGCCGCTCAGGCTGGCTTGTATTATTATTATGGTGTGCCTAAGTATCCGCTGCCCCAGAAGATGTTCGGCATCTATGAGCAGCACGTGCTGCAGCCCCTGATGCCCATCTTCCGCGGCTTCGACGACACGTTCATGATGCCCCAGAGCCGTCATACTGAGGTGCATGCCGACGACATCCTGGCCCGCCCCGAGCTGCAGCTCATTGCCGAGTCGCCAGCGAGCGGCCCCAGCATCGTCATGGCCCGCGGTGGCCGCGAATTCTTCATCACGGGTCATCTGGAGTATGCCCCTGGCACGCTCGACACTGAGTACCGCCGCGACCTTGGCATTCGCTCCGACGTCGGACTGCCCCGCCACTACTACGTCGACGACAATCCCGAGCTGGGGCCACGCGTCACGTGGCGTGCCCATGCCAATCTGTTCTATAGCAACTGGATCAACTACTACGTCTATCAGGAGACTCCCTACGACATCAACGCCATACGATGAGCCGACAACGTCTTGAACTGCTTGCGCCTGCCCGCAACCTGGAGTGCGGCCTCGCTGCCATCGACCATGGGGCCGATGCCGTCTACATCGGGGCCTCGCGTTTCGGAGCCCGTGCCGCCGCTGGCAACACCGTCGACGACATTGCCCGTCTGTGCAGCTATGCTCATCAGTTCGGCGCCCGCGTCTACGTGACGGTCAACACCATCGTCTACGATGACGAGCTGGAGCAGACCCGCCATCTGCTCGCAGAGCTGAAGGCGGCCAGCGTCGACGCCATCCTCGTCCAGGACATGGCCGTTCTGCAGATGGCTCTCGAGGCCGGACTCGCTGTCCATGCCTCCACCCAGACGGACAACCGCACCCCCGACAAGGTGCGATGGCTCTCGTCGCTGGGCTTCCGACGTGTCGTGCTGGCCCGCGAGCTGTCAGTCGACGAGGTGGCTGAGATTCATGCCCAGGTGCCTGAGGCCGAGCTCGAGGTCTTTGTCCATGGGGCCCTCTGCGTCAGCTACAGCGGCCTCTGCTATGCCTCCCAGCATTGCTTCCATCGCTCCGCCAACCGTGGCGAGTGTGCCCAGTTCTGCCGCATGAAGTTCGACCTCATCGATGCCGACGGCCGCCAGATTGAGCACGGCCGCTATCTGCTCTCGCTCCGCGACATGTGTCAGATTGACAACCTCGGGCGGCTGGCAGCAGCTGGCGCCACGTCGTTCAAGATCGAGGGGCGCCTGAAGGACGTCGCCTATGTGAAGAACGTCACGGCGGCCTACAGCGAGCGCCTCAATCAGCTCGTCCGCCAGCATCCTGACCGCTATGAGCGGGCTTCGCGCGGACAGGTCACCTACACCTTCCGCCCTGATCTCCGCAAGACGTTCAATCGCGGCTATACCACCTACTTTGCTGACGGACGCCAGCCGGACATCGCCTCCTTCGACACGCCCAAGGCCATGGGCGAGTTCGTCGGCACGGTGAAAGAGCTGCGCGGCCCCTCGTTCAGCGTCGCTGGCACGGCCCGCTTTGCCAATGGCGACGGTCTCTGCTTTGTCAATGCCAACAAGGAGCTGGAGGGCTTCCGCGTCAATAGGGTAGAGGGCAACCGCCTCTTCCCCCTGAAGATGCCGCAGAGTCTCAGGCCCGGGCAGCGCCTCTATCGCAACAACGACCAGGAGATGGAGCGCCTGCTCTCGCGACCCAGCGCCGAACGCAAGATACCCGTTGTCATGCGCCTTGAAGCCACCCCCGACGGCTTCGCCCTCACCGTCGACGGCTGTCGCGCCAGCATCGTCTGCGAGCATCAGACGGCCGAGAAGCCCCAGCGCGACAACATCATCCGCCAGCTCACCCGTCTTGGCGGCACACCCTACGTCTGTAGCGACGTAGAGCTGCCCGCAGACTTCAACTACTTCATTCCCAGCAGCCTGCTCGCCGAGCTTCGTCGCAAGGCGATCTCTGGCCTTACGCCCTGCCTTGGCGCTCAGGTCGCGGAGGAGGTGCTGAAGGTCAGCGAGGCCCCATCTTATCCCATACCTTATTTATATAATGTGGCAAACAGCATGTCGCGCGACTTCTACGCCGCTCTGGCCGTCCGCACCGCCCCCGCCTTTGAAGTCAAGGAGCCACGCCATGCTGTGCTCATGCAGTGCCGCCATTGCCTGCGCTATGCCCTCGGCTGTTGCGTCAAGCATGGCGGGCGACGCCCCCAGTGGCGCGAGCCCCTCACCCTGCAGCTGGCCGACGGCCGACGCTTCCCCCTCGAGTTCGACTGCCGCCATTGCCAGATGAATGTGCTGACTGATGCGTAGAATGTTCCTCATCGTCCTCATGGCCTTCGCCGTGCTCACATCCTGCTATCGTCAGGAGGTGCAGACCAGCGACGCCCTGCCCCTCACTGAGGATCAGATGGACTCCATCTCATTCTACACCACCCACCACTACACCCATAACTACAACTTCCTCGTCCGTGCCGACTCGCTGCGCATTATCATCCAGATTCCCAGCGAGACCGTCTCAGGCATGCTCGTCGACACGACAACCGTCCTGCGGGGCGACCGCCTCGTCGTGGCCGACATCGTCATCATGCCCACTGACACCGTCGACAGCGTCTGGGTGCAGGTGGCACGCGACGAATGGACCATGGGCTGGCTCCACGAGAGCGAGCTCCTCGCCGCCGTCTCGCCTGACAACCCCATCTCGCAGTTCATCGACTCCTTCAGCGACAAGCATCTGCTCGTCATCCTGGCCCTCCTCGTCGTCGTCGGCGCGGCCCTGACCTTCCGCATCCTCTCGCGCCGCAATGCCAAGATGGTCCATTTCAACGACATTCCCTCCTTCTATCCCACGCTCCTCTGCCTCCTCGTGGCCGCTTCCGCCGTCTTCTATAGCTCCATCCAGCTCTTCAATCCCTCCTCCTGGCGTCACTATTACTATCATCCGACGCTCAACCCCTTCGCCGTACCCCTACATCTCGGCCTCTTCCTGGCTTCAGTCTGGGCCATGCTCATCGTTGCCATGGCCGCCTTCGACGATGTGCGGCGCCAGCTCCAGCCTGCCGACGCCTTCTTCTATGCCCTCAGCCTCGTGGGCGTCTGTGCCGTCTGCTATGTCGTCTTCAGCGTCACCACCCTCTACTATCTGGGCTATCCCCTCCTCTTGGCCTACGTCCTCTTCGCCGTCCGACGCTATGTCCGCACCTCGCGCCCCCGCTATCGCTGCGGCCGTTGTGGCGGGCCGCTCCATCAGAAGGGTCTCTGCCCGCGTTGCGGGGCCTACAACGAGTAGGGCGCGTGGCGGGGCGATTCGTACTAAAAAGAAGCCTTTTTGTTGAATAGTTTTGGCTGTTCGCATCTTTTTCCCTACTTTTGCAACATCCAAAACGATTATCATTATGAAACGATTCTTGATTTCTTTAGCCTTTCTATGCTGTGCCCTATGGGCATCACCCAAGTATATAGGCGACGTCAACGGCGACGGCGTGATCGACATTGCCGACGTGACGGCGATGGTCAGTCTGCTCCTCTCGCCTGACAACAGCGCGACCGTCGACACACGCCTCACTGATGTCGACGGCAACGGAGCCCTCGGACTCGGCGACCTCTCGGCCCTGGTCGACATCATCCTCGGACGCGCCACCGCCCAAGAGCTCGAGGGCGCAGCTGCCGACACGCTCTTCATCCGCTTCACTGACCAGGCCGTCACCTACGACCTCCCTACGGCTTGGCAAGATGACGTCAGCGTGCGGGTGAGCGGCACAGACGTCGTCGTCGACAACTCGAACGTCACTGACGAATACGTCACCCTTCTCTCCGGCTCGTGCCAGAGCGGCTCGTTCATATACAACGGCTCCTACAAGACCACTATCGTGTTGGCCGGACTGACGCTGACGAATCCCTCAGGCGCTGCCATCGACATCGAGGACGGCAAGCGCGTCAGCCTCCAGCTGGCAGACGGCACGGCGAACACCCTCGCTGACGGCGCGGGCTCGCAGAAGGCTGCCCTCTACTGCAAGGGCCACCTGGAGATCAGCCGTGGCGGCTCGCTCACCGTGGCGGGCAGCGTCAAGCATGCCATCAGCGCCAAGGAATACATCGAGCTGAAGAAGACCACGGGCCTGATCACCCTGACTGCCGCCCCGGGCGACGCCATCCATGCTGGCCAGTACTACATGCAGAAGGGCGGGCAGGTCGTCGTGCGCAGCGGCGTCATGGGCGACGGCATCCAGGCCGAGGCCCGACTGGCAGGCGACGAATACGACGGCCAGATGATGATCAGCGGCGGCACCGTCGACATCACCCTCGCGGGCAGCGACGTGGCAGGCCTCAAGGCCGACTCGCTGCTCAGCGTCACGGGCGGCCAGGTCACCATCGTCACCACGGGCGACGACGCCAAGGGCCTCAAGTCGAAGGCGAACATCAGCGTCGCGGACGGCACCGTCGACGTCACTCAGAGCGGCGGCTACATCATCAGCGAGGTAGCCACCACGGACGGCACCGTCCAGGACCCCAGCTTCTCGGCTGCCCTCAAGGCCGACTCGATGATCATCGTCAGCGGCGGCACCATCCACGTCAGCTCCACCGCTGAAGGCGGCCGGGGGCTCAATGCCGACAAGGGCATCAGCGTCACGGGCGGACAGCTGCAGATTGATGCCAACGGGCCTGGCGGCACACTCGACCTCAGCTCCACCGCCACCATGGCGGCCAAGAGCTTCCGCCTCTACGTCGCCCTGCCTGCCGCCTCCTACAGCTATCAGCGCCCTGCCTGGACCAACGTCTATCTCTACGACGCCACGACTGACAATCAAGTCGCCGCACTGGGCGACCAGAAGAGCTTCACCATAGGCGGCACCACCACCACCTTCTATTACTACGACTTCGGCTCAGCCACCAGCGGCACCTACTATTTCAAGAGCGACAACTACACCAGCAGCGGAATGGGCGGCGGAACGTCCTACACCATCCGCTCGGCCAGCTTCACTCTCGACATGACGGGCAGCGACGCCTTCTACAGCATCAGCAGCTCCTACAGCACGTCGGGCACCACCCGCACCTACTCCGTCAGCAACGTCACGTCGACCTATGCCAATGCCGTCTCAGCCAGCGAGGAGGGCGAGACCTACAAGGCCTGCTGCCTGAAGAGCGACGCCCTCGTCAGCATCGCCGCCGCCACCCTCACGCTGACCCACTCAGGGACGATGAGCAAGGGCATCAAGGCTCCGACAGTCAATATCGCTGCCGATGCCGACATCACGGACACCGCCGCAGGCTCCTACATGATCGTGGGCACTGACCCCGCTTACTCCACGGCCGTCAAGTGCGACCACTACGTAGGCTCCGACGGACGCCTGACCATCAAGGCCACGGGCAGCGCCTCGCGAGGCATCTCTGCCGACAGCACACTGACCATCACGGGCGGCACTTACGACATCACCCTCACTGGCGACGGCGCCACCTACACGGGCGACGGCTCGACAGAGGGCGTCGGCTCACGCGGACTCAAGAGCGACGGCGACATGACCCTCAAGGGCGGCGACATCACCATCACCAGCTCCGCACGCGGAGGCAAGGGCATCAAGGTGGGCACGAGCAGCCGCAGCGGAGCACAGGGCGCACGCCTCGTCATCGGCGATGCCGCCAGCATCGGCCAGGGACCTCTGCTCAGCGTCACGACCACCGGCTCCTATCTCGCCTCTGAATCCTCGTCGGGCGGCGGAGGAGGATGGGGCCCCGGCGGAGACAGCGGTTTCATCGGCAGTACCAAGGCTGTCAAGGTGATGGGACCAATCGAGGTCTATGGCGGCACCGTCAGCCTCGCCACCTCCACCCAAGGCGCCGAGGGCTTGGAGAGCAAGCACACCATTACCGTCAATGGTGGTTCGCTTGAGAGCAGCGCCTACGACGATGCCATCAATGCCGCCTCGACCATCACCTTCAATGGCGGCTACGTCTGGGCCCATGCCTCCAACAATGATGCCATCGACTCCAACGACGCCTCGACGGGCATCGTCATCAACGACGGCGTCGTCATCGCCTCAGGATCGTCAAGCCCCGAGGAAGGCTTCGACTGCGACAATGCTGCCTTCCAGCTCAACGGCGGCGTCGTCATCGGCACGGGCGGATCGCAAGGCGGCGGCGGTGGCGGTGGCGGAAAGCCCACCAGCGCCCGTCAGCCCTACGTCACGCTCTCCTCCGTGTCACTCAGCGCCTCCACCTATGTCAGTCTGAAGGATGCCTCCGGCAACGTCTTGTGTTCCTATCGCATACCACAGACCACCTCGCAGGCCTCGCTGCTCATGAGTGCCCCGCAGCTCTCCTCAGCCAGCCGCGCCACCGTCGTCTATGGCAGCACGGCCGTCAGCAATCCTGCCACCAGCCACTGGGACGGCGTCTATACCACAGGCGCTACGCTCACGGGGGGATCATCGAGCAGCGTCACGCCCACTGGGGGATACTAAAACGTTGTGAGGGTGAAGGAGGCGGTGTTTACACAATGCAAATATACAAATTTCTTCGCGTAAAATCAAGCTTTTAGACTTTTTATTATCAATTTGTTATATTCGATGTCGGCGTAACGCTCTTTCTTTTGGCGCGTTACGCCGTCGTGTACATCACACAACTGTGCTTTGTCACTCCCGATATGCCGCTTTGTTTCCGGCAACAATACAATAGGCATCAAGGACATCAAGACATCAAGACAACAAGACATCCCATGAGGACGAGTCAACCTTTTCAGTATGGATAGGCAAATGCCAGAAAACAATATATAAAAGAAGGCTGCTCGAACTTGTTCGCTTTGCATGCAAAGAACCGTATTTAGGAAAAGACACAGCGCAGTATCACAATACCACAATACTACAATACCATTTGCTGAAATCATAGAGACCGAAAATATTATACACCATATTTTCAACGTTCTAATTCACAAATGGTATTGTGGTATTGTGATACTGCGATACTGCGTTGTGGTGTCGTGAAAATGTCGGTTAGAGTGCTTTTAAGGGACGTGAATGTCGGCGTAATATATTGGGGAAAAGGGCGTTATGTCGTTGACCATCAAAATAAATCAAAACAAAAGTGCTGATAATTTGGAAATCAGACTTTTTGTTTGTACCTTTGTATTGTTGGAATAAGGGGAGTGAATGAGGAGTGATGGGGGAGTGATAGGGGGAGTGAAGGTGACGTCAGTTGTTGAGGTGGGTGCAGTCAGAGGAAATCGAGTCCCTGGCTTCGGAGGGCGGAGCGGGCGATGCGTTCGTAGAGGAGTCCGAGCTGGGCGAAGCGGCTGACGGCTTGCATGGCGGCCTTGCGGAGGGAGATGTTGGGGCTGCGGAGTGCGGCCGTGGCCTGGTCGACGAACTCGTTGATGCCGCGCTCATTGGGCTCGCGGCGCTGCATGAAGAGGCGGGAGAGGATATGGTAGCCGCAGAGCTGGGTGAGGTCGTCGGGGGAGGCGATCCATCTGTAGGCCATTTCTGCGGCTGCGGGCATGTGCTGATAGAGGTTGAAGGCGGCCTGCTCGGCGATTTCGATGGTGGGTGTCTGCTCCATCCATAGGTCGGCGACGTCGGGCAGCATCTCGTCGGGGGGCATGAGCATGGTGGCGAGGATCTTGCATTCGCGCACGTTCTCTTTCCATAGTGCGATGGCGAGGGGATAGCTTGGGGCGATGGATTGGGCCATCTCGCGCAGGCGTGGGAGTGTGGCGCCCCAGTTGAGGTGGTAGTCGAGTCCTTTGTCGCGCATGGACTGTGCCGTCGCGCCGTCCATCATGAGGCGGAAGGACTGCTTGATCTGCAGGATTTGCTGGTCGGTGGTCATATGAGTGTGGCGTATTCGGAGCTGTAGCGCAGCATCTGGTGGTCGTAGGACTCGGAGTAGCTGACCTGAAGGTCGGCGAAGCGTCCCTGGGCGTCGTAGACGGGCATGAGGACGGGGTTGATGAATCCCTTGTAGGGGGCGAGGTTGAGCTGGCGGTAGCGCTGGAGTATCTCTTGGTGTAGATGGGGGTCGACGCTGACGGCATAGGTCTCGACGAGCTGGCGTGCTGCCTCGTAGTCGCCGCAGCTCTTGATGCGCTGCACCTCGGCCAGGAGCTGTGCGAAGAGCTGTCGGAGCTCGTGGAAGTCGCGGATCTGGAGGTAGTGGTGGTTGTCGCGGACGATGATCGACGTGTGCTGTGCGCGCTCGAGACACCATCGTGCGATGAGTGCGCGGTTGCGCATGTGGGCCTCCTCGATCTGCCGTCCTGGCTCGATGCGCACGAGCTGCGTCATGAGGCCGTTCATCATGTAGGTGTAGTATTGCGACTTGTAGGCTTCCTGGTCGGGCAGTAGCTGCAGCTTGACGAGCTTTGGGTCGGCGATGTAGTAGAGGGCGAAGAGGTCGGCGCGTGCCTCCTCGATGGTGTCGCCGTAGGCCTTGAGGGCATCGGGGTCGACGCCTGGGAGTAGCTGTCCGCTGCCGTGTCCGAGACATTCGTGGAGGTCGGTGTGGAGGTCGTCGCATGCGTCGCCGTAGCGGTCGATGAGTGTGAGCATGGCTTGGTCGACGACAAATTCCTCCTTGAATCCGTTGCCGTGCGAGGCTTTGTTGTAGGCGTCGGTGATGTTGCTGATGGTGATGCTCTTTGAGCCGTGGGTGGCCCTGATCCAGTCGGCGTTGGGCAGGTTGATGCCGATGGCTGTCGACGGATACTCGTCGCCGCCGAGCATGGCTGCGCAGATGACGTTGGCGCTGACGCCCTTGACGAGGGGCTTTCGGAATTGCGGGTCGACGGGCGAATGGTCCTCGAACCACTGGGCGTGGCTGCTGATGGTGCGTGTGCGCTGGGTGGCCTCCTCGTCGATGTATTCGACGAGTCCTTCCCATGAGCCTTTCATTCCGAGGGGGTCGCCATAGACTTCGATGAAGCCGTTGATGAAGTCGACGCGTGTGTCGAGCGAACGGACCCACTCGATACAGTAGTCGTTGAAGTGGCGGAGGTCGCCGTCGTCGTAATAATTGATAAGGTGGTTGATGAGCTGCTGCTGGCCTGGCGTCTCGGCGACGTCGGCTGCCTTGCGTAGCCAGTGGACGATGTGGCGTATGGCGTTGGCATAGCGTCCTTGGGCTGACCATACGTCTTCGCGGATGGTGCCGTCGGGCTGCTTGACGAGGGTGGAGTTGAGCCCGTAGGAGGGGGGCTGCGGGTCGTCGGCATGGCGTCGCTTCAGTTCGGCGTAGTAGGCTTCGGCCTCTGCCTGGCTGACGCCTTCGTAGAAGTGGCAGGCGGAGGTCGCGACGAGGTCGTCGCCGTCGGCCTTGTTGACGCGCTTGGGCAGAACGTCGGGCGAGAAGATGACGGGCTGAAGGAGGCTGAACAGCTCGTCGACGGTCTGTCCGTCGTTGAGGGGCAGTCGTCGCGCATCGACGGTGCGCATTGCCTGTAGCAGATAGTCGGGTGTGAATCCTGGGGTGAACTTCTCGGATGCGTAGTGGTGATAGATGCCACTGGAGAACCAGACCCTCTTGAGATAGAGGGCCAGCGAACGGAATGACGGTGTGGTGTGGTCGATGCGCAGGTCGGTGTAGATGGTCTCGAGCACCTTTCGGATGCGAAGGTTGTAGCGGCCGAACTGGTCGAAGGTGATGTCGCGCCCAAAGAGGGTGGCCTGCGTGAGGTAGTAGACGAGTTCTTTCTGTCGTGTGGTCAGCGATTCGATGCCGTTGAGGCGATATCGAAGCAGCTGTATGTCGGCAAAGCGCTCGTCGTTGTAGGGGAATTGGTCAGCGCCCATCAGTTCTTTGCTTTTTTGGGAGCCCGCGTGGCTGGCTTGGGTGCTGCGACGGCGTGCTGGGCCTTGTATTCGCGGGGCGTGGTGCCCATGATGCGATAGAAGGAGGCATAGAACGACTGGCGGTTGGCAAATCCCACCATGTCGCTGACCTCCTCGATGCGCAGGTCCTGATAGCGCTTGTCGACGAGGATGGACATGGCTTCCTCAATCCGATATTTGTTTACAAAAGAAGTGTAGTTCATGTGGAACTTTACGTTGACCACAGCCGAGACGTAGCGTGTGTTGGTGCCGAGGTCGGCCGCCAGCTTCTTGGCAGAGTAGTCCTTGTCCTTGTACTTCTTTTGCATAACTATTACGTTGAGAATCTTATCCTTCAGCTCATCCATCAACGCGGGGCTCACCAGCGTGCGGTAGGTGGCCTCCCTTTCTTTCCTCTCTGTAATGTTGTACTTGGTCATATTATTCCTCCTTTATAGTAATCACTGCGGATAATTTTTGCAAATATAGTGTTTTTTTTTGATATTACATCAAACTTTTTGGATTATTTATAAAAAATATATAAAAAAGTGTGTTTTAGGGGAAAATTTGTGTATCTTTGCATCTTCAAATAGCTATTTTAATAACAAAAATGCTGATAGATTATAAAAATGCAAATATAGACCAGACGGACGGGAAACGGGTGCTTGCGGGCGTCGATTTCACGGTCGGCGAGGGTGCCTTCGTCTACATCATCGGGCGGGTGGGCTCAGGCAAGAGCTCGCTGCTGAAAACGATTTACAACGAGCTGGACATCGACGAGGCTGACAAGGCTGAGGTGCTCGGCTGCGACATGACGGCCATCAGGCGCAAGGACGTCCCGGCGCTGAGGCGCCAGATCGGCATCGTCTTCCAGGACTTCCAGCTGCTGGCCGACCGCTCGGTGTTCAGGAACCTGTCGTTCGTGCTGAAGGCGACGGGATGGAAGGAGAAGCAGGAGCGGCGGCAGCGCATCGAGGAGGTGCTGGAGGCCGTCGGGATGAGCGACAAGAGCCGCCAGATGCCCCACGAGCTGTCGGGCGGCGAGCAGCAGCGCATCGCCATCGCTCGGGCCATCCTGAACCATCCGCGGCTGATCGTGGCCGATGAGCCGACGGGCAACCTGGACCCTGAGACGGCGCGTGGTATCATGCAGCTCTTCAAGGGCATCTCGGAGCAGGGCACGGCCGTGGTGATGTCGACCCACAACATGCCGCTGCTCGACCAGTTCCCTGGCATTGTCTATCGCTGTGAGGGCGGCCGCTTCTATGAGGTAGGCGATGCCGAGGGGGCGCTGAGTGCTGCTGAGGCAGATAATGATTAAAACAACAAAAACAAAATAAGACAACGATATGAAAGTGATGAAATTCGGCGGCACCTCCGTAGGGTCGCCACAACGTATGAAAGAAGTGGCGCGGCTGGTGACGGCTAAGGGCGAGCCCGTCTTCGTGGTGCTCTCAGCCATGTCGGGGACGACCAACTCGCTGGTCGAGATATCCGACTACCTCTACAAGAAGAACCCTGACGGCGCCAACGAGGTGATCAACAACCTGGAGGACAAGTATATGCGCCACCTGCCCGAACTGCTCAGCGACGAGCAGCGGCTGGCCGCCACGCGCGACTTCCTGCATGAGGAGTTCCAGTATCTGCGCTCCTTCACCAAGGAGCTGTTCACGTCGTTTGAGGAGAAGAGCATCGTCGCCCAGGGCGAGATGATGTCGACCCACATGGTGGCTGCCTACCTCGAGGAGCAGGGCGTCAGCACGGTGCTACTCAATGCGCTCGACTTCATGCGCACTGACAAGAACGCCGAGCCCGACCCCGTCTACATCAAAGAGAAGCTGACGGCCCTGATGGAGCAGAACCCTGGGGCTCAGGTCTATATCACCCAGGGATTCATCTGCCGCAATGCCTACGGCGAGATCGACAACCTCCAGCGCGGCGGCAGCGACTATACGGCCTCGCTCGTCGGAGCGGCCCTCAACGCGGAGGAGATTCAGATCTGGACCGACATCGACGGCATGCACAACAACGACCCCCGCATCGTCGACAAGACGGAGCCCGTCCATCAGCTGCACTTCGAGGAGGCTGCCGAGCTGGCTTACTTCGGGGCCAAGATCCTGCACCCCACCTGCGTGCAGCCCGCCAAGTATGCCGGCATACCCGTCAGACTGCTCAACACGATGGACCCCGAAGCAGAAGGGACGACCATCAGCAACGCCACGGAGTATGGCAAGATCAAGGCCGTGGCCGCCAAGGACAACATCATCGCCATCAAGATCAAGTCGAGCCGCATGCTGCTGGCCACGGGATTCCTGCGCAAGGTGTTCGAGATCTTCGAGAGCTATCAGACGCCCATCGACATGGTGTGCACATCGGAGGTCGGCGTCTCGATGTCGATTGACAACTCGTCCCATCTGGGCGAGATTGTCGACGAGCTGAAGAAGTATGGCACGGTGACGGTCGACACCAGCCTGTGCGTCATCTGCGTCGTGGGCGACCTCGACTGGTCGAACGTGGGATTCGAGACCCGTGTGATGGACGCCATGAAGGACATCCCTGTCAGGATGATCAGCTACGGCGGGTCGAACTACAATATCTCGTTCCTCGTGCGCGAGGAGGATAAGCGGCGCGCTCTGCAGAGCCTGAGCGATCATCTCTTCAAATAAAAGAACCGGATGAAAGGCCAATTCCCCATCGACCGACTCCAGCAGGTCCGCACGCCATTCTACTACTACGACGCCGACCTGCTGCGCCAGACGCTCGCTGCCATTCAGAAAGAAGCAGGCAGGCACGAGGGCTTCATGGTGCACTATGCCGTGAAGGCCAACGCCAACCCGAAGGTGCTGCGCATCATACGTCAGGCCGGTCTGGGGGCCGACTGCGTCAGTGGCGGCGAGATTGAGGCAGCCGTCAAGGCCGGATTCCCTGCCGACAAGATTGTCTATGCAGGCGTCGGCAAGAGCGACTGGGAGATCCTCTGCGGACTCCGCCATGACATCCTGTGCTTCAACGTCGAGAGTCTGGCTGAGCTCGAAGTCATCAATCAGCTGGCTCAGCAGGAGGGCAAGACGGCCCGCGTCGCCCTGCGCATCAATCCTGACGTCGGCGCTCACACCCATGCCAACATCACGACGGGGCTGGCCGAGAACAAGTTCGGCATTGCCATGCGTGACATGGAAGCGGTCATCATGAGAGCCCAGGAGATGACAGCCGTCAGATTCGTCGGACTCCATTTCCACATCGGAAGCCAGATCCTCGACATGGGCGACTTCCAGGCGCTATGCAATCGGATCAACGACCTGCAGACGCAGCTGGAGCGCCATCACATCGCCGTCGAGAGCATCAACGTCGGCGGGGGACTGGGCATCGACTATCAGCACCCCAACCGCGTGCCAATGGCCGACTTCAAGGCCTACTTCGACACCTTCGCTCGACAACTGAGGCTGAGGCCCAGGCAGACCCTGCACTTCGAACTGGGGCGTGCCGTGGTGGCCCCTTGCGGGACGCTCTTCGCGCGTACATTATATATTAAGGAAGGAGCGGCCAAGAAGTTCTGCATCGTCGATGCCGGCATGACTGACCTGATCAGGCCTGCCCTTTATCAGGCCTACCACAAGATAGAGAACCTGACCAGCGACGAGCCCCTGGAGACGTACGACGTCGTAGGGCCTATCTGCGAGTCGAGCGACGTCTTTGCCAAACAGATCGACCTGAACCGTTGCCATCGTGGCGATCTCATTGCCATCCGCTCGGCAGGCGCCTATGGCGAGATTATGGCCTCAGGCTACAACTGCCGCCAGCTGCCAAAGGGATACACAAGCGACGAACTGATATGACGACGAGCGTGCTTCACATCTACCCAAAGAACGACAGCTTGATAGCCAACTACGTCAACATGCTGGCCGGGGCAATGGGGCAGAGTGTCTCGTCGATCTCCGCTGACAACCTGCAGGAGGCGAAGCACTATCTCAAAGAGCATCAGCCCGACATCGTTCATCAGCATGGGCTGGTGGAATGGGCTGCCCAGCTGAAAATGGGCCATTCGCGCCGCATACTGACACCTCACGGCCAGACGGTCGACGGGCGGAATGCCTACGTCGTCGTGGCACGAAGTGACATCGAGGCCGAAATGCTTGGCGACAACCCGAGGGTAGAGACCTTGCGAAACCCTCTGATCACCAAGACTATCCGCCCGGAAGAAGCAGCAGACAGGATGATCCGCATCTATCAGAAAGTGATGGACTCCGACGTGTTGTCTTTCCTCAACGACGACTCACGCCATGCGCTGAGCCTGCTACTGAAAGTGGCGCTCTGCGGCGACCCGCGATGGGTCGGCGATGAGAAGCTGCCTGCTGACGTCCAATGGCGGCTACTCTATATCTACACCTCACACGAAGGGGTCAGCGCGCTGCTCGATCGCGGGCTGAGCCTCATGGGCCTGCAGATTCCGCCCCACACGACACCTGTCAGCTATCTGCCTGAAGGCTATCAGAGACCCGTGGCACGGACGAAGGCCGGCATCGCGGATCTCGTGAAAGAGATGAAGCGGCAGATGCAGGGCGGAAGGCTGGAACTGATGTTGCTATGCGACCTGCATCAGGCACTCCGACGACCCTCGCTCATCGAGGAGAGACTGCTCAGAGAGCTCGAGGACAAAAAGCTGACAGGGCTGTTTGCCAGCGCCTTACAGCTACTAAAAGAACAAATGTTGCTCGACGAGGGCTTCATGCCGTGTCCGCCAGCGGACAACCGTACGACGGCACAGCTTCGGACGAGTCTGACCAATCACATGAAAATATGAATACTGACGAGAAATACCTTCATCTGCTATCCAACATCTTCCCAACCGTGGCCGATGCTTCACGCGAGATTATCAATCTCGAGGCCATACTTAACCTGCCCAAGGGGACAGAGCACTTCCTGGCCGACATTCACGGCGAATACGAGGCCTTCCGCCATGTGCTGAAGAATGCTTCAGGCAACATCAAGCGCAAGGTCAGCGAGATATTCGGCAACACCATCAGGGAGTCGGAGAAGAAGGAACTCTGCACGCTGATCTACTATCCTGAGCAAAAGCTGGAACTGATCAAGACCAATGAGGATGACCTCGACGACTGGTATCGCATCACGATCCACCAGCTGGTGAGAGTCTGTCGTGACGTCTCCTCAAAATACACGCGCTCGAAGGTGCGCAAGTCGTTGCCTGCAGAATTCTCGTATATCATCGAGGAATTGCTCCACGAGAGCACTGACGATCAGAACAAGGCGGCCTACGTGGCTGTCATCGTCGACACCATCATCTCGACAGGACGGGCCGACGACTTCATCGTGGCCATTTCGAATGTCATACAGCAGCTTGTCATTGACCAGCTGCATATCCTGGGCGACATCTACGATCGCGGGCCTGGCGCGCACATCATCATGGACACCCTGGAGAAATACCACTCCTGGGACATACAGTGGGGCAATCACGACATCTTGTGGATGGGAGCCTGTGCGGGCAACGATGCCTGTATCTGCAACGTCCTCCGCCTGTCGCTGCGCTATGCCAACCTGACGACACTCGAGGAGGGCTACGGCATCAATCTCGTGCCGCTGGCCACGTTTGCGCTTGAGGTCTACGGCGATGATCCCTGTGAGGAATTCATGCCCAAACTGCTCAAGGAAGACAGCCGGATGGACGAGAAGACGCTCCAGCTGACGGCAAAGATGCACAAGGCCATCTCCGTAATCCAGTTTAAGGAGGAGGCCCGCATCTTCCATCGGCGCCCCGAATGGCAGATGGAGGACCGCTGCCTGCTGGAGCACGTAGACTACGCGAAGCACACGTGCAATGTCGACGGCCATGACTACGCGATGAAGTCATGCTGCTTCCCGACCATCGACCCCAATGACCCTTCAGCCCTGACGCCTGAGGAGGACGATCTGATGAAGAAACTTCACCACTCGTTCCGCGTCTCTGAGAAGCTGCGCAAGCATATCCGCTCCATCCTCAGCCACGGGTGCATGTACAATGTCTGCAATCAGAACTTGCTCTTCCATGCCTCTGTGCCGCTCAACGATGACGGCACACTGAAAGAGGTTGAAATCCTCGGGAAGACCTATGCCGGACGTGAGCTGATGGAATTCACAGGCCAGCTCATTCGTGCCGCCTTTGAGAACGACACCCCCGCAGAGACCAAGGCCTTCGCCAAGGACTACTTCCTCTACCTCTGGTGTGGCAAGGATTCTCCATTGTTCGACAAGTCGAAGATGGCCACCTTCGAGCGCTATTTCCTTGAGGACAAGACCACCTACCATGAGGAGAAGGGAAACTATTTCAAATTGCGCGACTCGCAGGAGGTGTGCGACCGCATCCTGGATGCCTTCGGCGTGAAGGGCGAGACGCGTCACATCATCAATGGCCACGTGCCTGTGCATGCCGGCTCGGGCGAGAACCCTATAAAGGCTGGAGGCCGTCTGATGGTCATTGACGGCGGATTCTCCGAAGCCTATCACAAGGAGACGGGCATTGCCGGCTATACGCTGGTCTATCACAGTCGTGGCTTCCAGCTTGTCCAGCATGAGCCCTTCACCAGCGAGCGCGACGCCGTCATCAGGGGCACTGACATCAAGTCGACAACTCAGATCGTCGAGATGTCAACCCACCGCATGCTCGTCGCTGATACTGACAAGGGGGCCGAGCTGCGCTCTCAGATAGCCGACCTGAAGGATTTGCTCTATGCCTATCGGCACGGCATCATCAAGGAAAAACGAACCTAAGTTCTCTAACAAATAACCAATTTTTAGCCTATGATTACACTAACAATGCTTCTGCAGCTCCTCATCGTCTTAGGAGCTCTCTGGGTGGGCTCGCGCTACGGCTCACTGGCACTCGGCGCCATCTCCGGCATCGGACTGGCGATCCTCGTTTTTGGATTCGGACTCAAGCCTGGCACACCTCCGACGGACGTGATTTACATCATCATCGCTGCCGTCACGTGTGCTGGCATCATGCAGGCCTCAGGCGGTATGGACTGGCTCATCCAGATTGCCGAACGACTGCTGCGCAAGCATCCCGACCGCATCACCTTCCTGGCGCCCCTCTGCACCTTCTTCCTCACCGTGCTCGTTGGGACGGGCCACGTCGTCTACACGCTGATGCCTATTATATGCGACATCGCGCTGAAGAAAGGCATCCGTCCGGAGCGCCCCTGTGGAGTGGCTTCCATCGCATCGCAGGTGGGCATCACCTGTTCGCCCATTGCGGCTGCCGTCGTCGCCTTCGTCTCAATATCCAACGCGAACGGGTTCGACATCACCATTCCACGCGTACTGATGGTCTCCATCCCAGCCTGCATCTGTGGCTTGATGACCGCTGCCGCTGCCAGCTATCATCGTGGCCTCGACCTCGACAAGGACCCGCAGTTCCAGGCTAAGCTGAAGGATCCCGAGCAGCGTGCCTACATCTATGGCAAGAGCGCCACAACTCTCGACCTCAAGATCCCGCGCGAAGCCAAGAACGCCGTCTACGTCTTCCTCGCAGCCCTCTGTGTCATCGTGATGTTTGCCATCTTCCCCAACCTGCTGCCCTCATGGGACGGCCAATCTCTGAAGATGAACCTTGTCATTCAGATTGTCATGATCTCGGCAGCTGCCCTCATGATTATCTTCTGCAAGGCACAGCCGAAGAAAGCCGTCGCAGGGCCTGTGTGGCAGTCGGGTATGGTGGCCGTCGTGGCTATCTATGGTATTGCCTGGCTGGCTGACACCTACTTCTCAAACTATCTCGACGAGATGAAACTGATGCTCTCCGACATCGTCGAGGCTTATCCGTGGTCGATTGCCTTCGTCTTCTTCCTCGTCTCTGTGCTCATCAACTCGCAGGGGGCTGTCGTCGTCGCCATGCTGCCGCTGGCCTATTCCCTCGGCATCGAAGGGCCCGTGCTGCTGGGTGTGCTGCCTAGCGTCTATGGCTACTTCTTCATTCCCAACTATCCCTCAGATATCGCAACCGTCAACTTCGACCGTTCGGGCACCACCGTCATTGGTAAGTATCTGCTGAACCATTCGTTCATGATGCCTGGCCTGATCTGTGTCTTCGTTTCGACAATCGTGGCCTACGTGCTCTCGATGATTATCTATTGACGCTTCTTGGGAGATATAGAAAAAAGAAAGCTGCTAAGTTTGAACTTAGCAGCTTTTCTTTTGTTGGGGTACCCGGACTCGAACCAGGAAAGGCAGGACCAGAATCTGCAGTGTTACCATTACACCATACCCCAAACTTGGACTGCAATCGGAATCATTTCCGTTTTGCGGTTGCAAAGGTACGCATTTTTCTTGAACCACCAAAACTTTTCGCGACTTTTTTTTAAAAATTCTCAAAAAAAGTGCAATTAAGGGCTAAATTCGGACAAAAAGCACTATCTTTGCAGCATATAAACCGAACAACATAGTCATCTAAAATCATTGAATGGAACAAACAGCCATACTCGTTGAGAACATCATCAAGGGAATCCATGAGAAAAAGGGGAGTCAAGTCGTCGTTGTCGACCTAAGCGGCATCGACGGCACCATTTGCTCCTCGTTCGTAGTCTGTCAGGGCAACTCGCCCACTCAGGTCGAAGCCATCGCCGAATCTGTGGGTGATGTGCTCCGTGAGCAGCTCAAAGAGAAGCCTACACACGTGGTAGGACTCGAGAATGCCCAATGGGTGGCTATGGACTATGGCGAGGTGCTGGTCCATATTTTCCTGCCTGACGTGCGTGCCTACTACGATCTGGAACATCTGTGGGAGGATGCCCAGCTGACTCATATTCCCGATTTAGACTAAATAAAGAATAGAATTAAGCCATCTTTATGGAACAACAGAACAACAATCAACAACCGAAGATGCCCCGGTTCAATATGAACTGGATCTATTTGCTCGTTATCCTGGCACTGACGTTCCTTTACTTCAGCAATGGAGCTACGGGTATTCAGCAGCCGCAGACTGCTCAAAAGGAGGTGTCCTATTCTGAGTTTCAGGAGTTGCTGGCTAAGGGTAATGCCTCCAACATCGTGGTCAACAAGACGAAGAATACGCTCAAGATGTATGTCAAGCCCGACAGCATCCGCTCCGTCTTCCACAAAGGAACTGACCAAGTGGGCACCACGCCCTATCTCAGCGTTGAGTTCGGCAGTGTCGAGAAGGTTGAGAAAATCGTTGAGACGGCACGTGCCGACAGCGTCTTCACGGGTGAGCTGACCTATGAGCGCGAGAAGGAAGGCGGCGTGCTGGGCTATCTGTTCAATCTGCTTCTGCCCATCTTCCTGCTTGTCATTGTCTGGATGCTTTTCATGCGCCTGATGAGTGGCGGCATGGGCGGCGGCATGGGCGGCATCTTCAATGTCGGCAAGTCGAAGGCCAAGATGTATGAGAAGGGTGGCGAACTGGGCATTACGTTCAAGGACGTGGCTGGTCAAGAGGGCGCCAAACAGGAGGTGCAGGAGATCGTCGAATTCCTGAAGAACCCGCAGAAGTATACCGACCTGGGCGGCAAGATTCCCAAGGGCGCATTACTCGTCGGCCCTCCGGGCACGGGTAAGACCTTGTTGGCCAAAGCCGTAGCAGGTGAAGCCGGTGTGCCCTTCTTCTCGATGTCGGGTTCCGACTTTGTCGAGATGTTCGTAGGCGTCGGAGCCTCACGTGTGCGCGATCTGTTTCAGCAGGCTAAGGCGAAGTCGCCCTGTATTATCTTCATCGACGAGATTGACGCCGTAGGACGGGCCCGCTCGAAGAATCCTGCCATGGGCGGCAACGATGAGCGCGAGAACACCCTCAACGCCCTGCTCACTGAGATGGACGGCTTCGGCACCAATAGCGGCGTCATCATCCTTGCGGCCACTAACCGTGCCGACATGCTCGACTCGGCCCTCCTGCGAGCCGGACGCTTCGATCGACAGATTCATGTCGACCTGCCTGACCTGAGCGAGCGACGCGAGATATTCCTCGTCCACCTGCGTCCCATCAAGACGGACGACTCCGTCGACGTCGACTTCCTGGCACGCCAGACGCCAGGCTTCTCGGGTGCCGACATTGCCAACGTCTGCAACGAGGCTGCTCTCATCGCTGCCCGCCATGATAGCCCCACAGTGGGCCGTCAGGACTTCCTTGACGCCGTCGACCGCATCATTGGCGGACTGGAGAAGAAGACCAAAGTGATGACGGATCAAGAGAAGCGCTCCATTGCCATTCATGAGGCTGGTCATGCCACCATCTCCTGGTTCACGGAGTTCGCCAACCCCTTGGTCAAGGTCTCCATCGTACCTCGTGGTCAGGCCCTCGGCGCTGCCTGGTATCTGCCAGAAGAGCGAGTCCTCCAAACCAAGGAGGCCATGCTCGACGAGATGTGCTCGCTGCTTGGCGGACGCGCTGCTGAGGAACTCTTCATCGGCCACATCTCCACAGGCGCCATGAACGACTTGGAGCGCACGACAAAGCAAGCCTACGGCATGATTGCCTTTGCTGGTATGAGCGATAGGCTGCCCAACGTGTGCTATTATAATAATAGTGAGTATCAGTTCCAGCGGCCTTACTCTGAGGCTACAGCCAAGCTTATGGACGACGAGGTGCTGAGGATGATCAACGAGCAATATGATCGCGCCAAGCGCATCCTCACTGAGCATGCCGATGGTCACGCCCAGCTGGCCCAGCTGCTCATCGAGCGCGAGGTCATCTTCGCTGACGACGTCGAGAAGATCTTCGGCAAACGCCCATGGCAGAGCCGCACCGAGGAACTGCTTGAGGCTCAGATGCGTGCCGATGCTGAGCGCATGGCCGAGGAGCGCGCCAAGGCTTTGGAAGCCCAGCAGCAGAATGACGAACAAACATCAGGAAAGGAGGAGAAGAACGATGAATAACTTCATAGTACGCACCATCACAGGCGTCATCTTCGTCGCCGCTATCGTCACGAGTTTCCTCAACCCAACGGCCATGGTCTTCCTCTTTGCCGTCGTCACAGGTATGACTACGTGGGAGTTCTGCGGGCTGGTCAACGAACGCCCCTACACCCACGTCAATCAATTCATCTCGACCGTTGCAGCCGTCTATCTCTTCCTTTCGATGGCCGGCTTCAATAGCGGCTTGACGCCACCCACGGTCTTCATCCCCTACCTCGTCACGATCATCTATCTCCTCGTGGCCGAGCTGTATCTCAAGGAGAAGGACCCCATCAACAACTGGGCCTACACCATGCTCCCCCAGCTCTACATCGCACTACCACTCTCCATGCTGACCGTCCTCGCTTTTCCTGAGAACGGTAGCTATAGCCCCGTCATGCCCCTTTCCGTCTTCGTCTTCTTATGGCTCAACGACTCGGGGGCCTATTGCTTCGGCTCACTCCTTGGACGCCATAAGCTCTTCCCGCGCATCTCGCCAGGCAAGACCTGGGAGGGCAGCATCGGCGGCGGACTGCTCGTCGTGGTCGTGGCCGTCGTCATCAGCTATCTGCTGAAGAAGTACGACCTTGGGGTATCGGGCCTCGATGCACTTCAGTGGGCAGGCCTAGGCCTGACGGTGGTGGTCTTCGGCACGTGGGGCGACCTTGTCGAGTCGCTCTTCAAGCGCACCCTCGGCATTAAGGATTCTGGTAATATCCTGCCTGGTCATGGTGGCATGCTCGATCGCTTCGACTCCTCGCTCCTGGCCATCCCTGCAGCCGTCGTCTATCTTTACACGCTCACTTTGTTCTGATTATAACGCACTTGTCACTTTGTCACTTTGCCACATGAGGGAAATCCTAAATAATGTGGCAAAGGGCAAAGTGACATTTTCACATACTTAGCTTCCAGTCTGTCTGCCCCTGACGGGTGCGGAGCAGTCTTGTCATGGTTGCGGCAGCGCATTGAGGGGCATTCTCGTTGCCCAGGCGGCGCCAGACGTCATCGTAGCCTTCGAGCATCTGCTGGCGACGTGGGCCTCTGAGGATGCTGTCCAGCTGGCAGCGGATGTTATCGACAGAGAATGAGTCAGCGACGAGCTCGCTGACCACCTCGCGGTCGGCAATCAGGTTGACCAGCGAGATGAACCTGACCTTCAATATGCGTCGTCGTAGCCAGCCGATGAGGCGGGGCAGGGGAGTCTCGTAGCAGACCACCTGTGGCACGCGGAAGAGTGCCGTCTCGAGTGTGGCCGTGCCGCTGGTGACGAGGGCTGCGTGGGCTTTACTGAGCAGTCTGTAGGTGCCGCCGGCTGGCAACAGCAGGGCGTTGTGGCCAGTGGTGAATTGATGGTAATATTCTGGCTCGATGGCAGGCGCGCAGGCGATGACGGCCTGATAGCCTCCGTTGGCTACGAGATCGTCAGTCGCTTCGAGCATGGCGGGCAGGTTGTCCTTGATCTCTTGACGCCGACTTCCGCAGAGCAGTGCGATGATGGGCTTGTCGGGTTCGATGCCGTTGTCGTCTGTAAAGGAATCATTACTGGCCTTCGCAGCTTTGAGATATTCGCTGACCTCGTCAGCCGTGGGATTGCCTACGTAGTGGATAGGGTAGTGATGCTTGCCTTCAAAGAAGTCGACCTCGAAGGGAAGAATGGAGAACAGCTCGTCGACGTCGCGTCGGATGTTGCGGATGCGATACTCCTTCCAAGCCCATATCTTGGGCGAGATGTAGTAGTAGACGGGGCAGACGGCTTTCTCGTGTACAAACTTGGCAATGCTGAGATTGAAGCCCGGATAGTCGACGAGAATGACGACGTCAGGCTTCCAGCTGACAATGTCGGCCTTGCATCGGCTCATGTTGCGAAAGATGGTCGGCAGATGCATCAGCACAGGCACGAAGCCCATATAGGCCAGCTCGCGGTAGTGGCGCAGGAGCACGCCCCCCTCAGCCTGCATCAGGTCGCCCCCGATGCATCGGAACTGGGCCTCGGGATCCTCCGTCCGCAGGGCTCTCATCAGTCGCGAGGCGTGCAGGTCGCCGCTGGCCTCACCTGCAATCAGGTAGTACTTCATATCTCACTCCTCCTTCCTGTGCGTTTTCTTTCTTACTTCTCCACGTCCTCCTTCTCCCAATCCTTCATCCGTCGGAGAGCCTCATAGGCCGTCACGTCGAAGGTGGTTGGCGTGATGGCTACATAGCCGTGCTGGAGGGCCCAGTTGTCAGTGTCGTCGCGCTGAGGCTCGTCGTTGACGTAGTGGCCGACCATCCAGTAGTAGTCGTAGCCGCGCGGATGGTGGCACTTGGTCACTTCGTTGGACCACGTCCCATGCGCCATGCGGCACACCTTGACGCCGCGGAACGACTCAGCCAGGGGGAAGTTGACATTCAGGCAGACCCCTTTGGGCAGCCCTTCGTCGAGCACCTGACGGTTGAACCTCTTGACATAGGGGCGCAACGGTTCGAAGTCAGCATCGTCGCGGTGGTCGCAGAGCGAATAGGCCACGCTGGGGATGTATTTCATGCAGCCCTCCATGACCACGCCCATCGTGCCAGAATAGTGGGAGTTGACTGATCCGTTGTCGCCGTGGTTGATGCCTCCGAGGACAAGGCCGGGACGGCGGTCGACGATCTCATGGAGGGCCAGCTTCACGCAATCGACGGGCGTGCCGTTCGACGACCATATCTCGACGCCTGGCTCGCGATGGCGCAGGGTCAGCTGTAGCGGAGTGGTGGCCGAGAAGGCGCATGAGAAGCCCGATCGGGGGCCCTCGGGAGCGCAGACGACGACGTCGCCCATCTCCCTCACCATATCGACGAGGCAGCGGATGCCCTTGGCCTGATAGCCGTCGTCGTTAGAAATCAATATCAGTGGTCTCTTCATGTTGCTTTCGTTATATTGGACTGCAAAGTTAGCGAATTTTTGAAGAAAATCCAAATGATTGGGACGGGAATATAGTTTTGTTTTTTCATTTCCTCCTCGTGCTGATGAAAGAAGGGGCACTTTGAAGTCGGCGAAACGCCGCTGTGTCATGCACACAGGACCCCCGCGAAGCAGGCGTCGGACCGTTTCATTTTCAGAAAAAAGAAGCTTCTTCAGAGATTCTTTGCCTCGGAACGCCGTTATTTCGAAAATAATGACTACCTTTGCATGCTGGAAGGCACTGTCACGGTCTGTCGCTGGCGTCGCTCACAAGGCGGGGCGAGAGGAAAGTCCGGGCAGCTAGGACGCTCCACTTCTGAAAGTAGAAGCAGTTGGCGACAGCTGGTTAGGGAAGAAGAGAACGACCGCCTCCTCCTGCTGATCATGTCTTCAGGAGGATGGTAAGGGTGAGAAGGTGTGTGTAAGAGACCACCAGTCGGCGGGTGATCGTCGGGCTGTTCCCGCTGGAGGCTGCAAGTTCATGTATACCATCGACTGAGGGTCGTCCGCCCGAGCAATGCGATGGAGGGTAGAACGCTAGAGACGCATGGCGACGTGCGTAGTAGATAAATGACAGACGCCAGTCCCTCACGAGAGGGAGTGGTACAGAACCCGGCTTACAGGGGCAGTGCTTTCCTTTTTCTCATGTGTATGATTGTTTCAGCTTTTGAAATCCGATAGCAGAATTGAAGATTAAGGAGATTGTCAGGTTTCTCAGGGAGGACATCTGGCGCACGCCCACAGAGACGATGTCGCCAGTGCGACGGCTTTGCTACGAGGTCGTCAAGGTGGTCGTGCTGGCCGTCAGGTTCTTCACCGCGAAGCGGGTGCTGACGCAGGCATCGGCCCTGACTTATTCGACGCTGCTGGCCATCGTGCCCATCCTGGCCGTCGTCTTCGCCATTGCACGCGGCTTCGGCTATAGTAAATATATAGAGGTGTGGTTTCGCGACGCCTTTGCCTCGCAGCCACAGGCGGCAGAGGTCATCGTGGGCTTCGTCAACAGCTATCTGGTTCATACGAAGAGCGGCATCTTTCTCGGCGTAGGCCTCGTCTTCATGCTCTACACCGTGCTGATGCTGGTCAGCAATATTGAGCAGACGTTCAACGAGATATGGCAGGTGAAGCATCAGCGCAGCATCTTCCGCACGTTCACGGACTATCTGGCCATGTTCCTGCTCTTTCCCATCCTCATCGTGGTGTCGTCGGGCTTGAGCATCTTCCTGGCCACGATGGCCGACTCGTTGCCTGACTTCCTGCTGCTGGGGCCTGCCGTGAGAAAACTCATCGACCTGTCGCCCTACTTCCTGATGTCGCTGCTCTTCATCGCCCTCTACGTCTTCATGCCCAACACGCATGTGAAGGTGAAGAACGCCATTGTGCCAGGCATCCTGGCTGGTATCGCCATGCAGTGGCTCCAGTTCTTCTACATCCATTCGCAGATATGGATGACGGGCTACAATGCTATCTACGGCTCGTTCGCTGCCCTGCCGCTGTTCATGCTTTGGGTCCAGATTTCATGGACGATATGCTTGTTCGGAGCGGAGCTGACCTATACAAGCCAGAATCTCGACTACTATGACTTCAACGCGACGACTGACGACATCAGCCATCGCTATCAGATCATGCTGTCGGCTCTGCTCATGTCGCGCATCTGCCGGAGTTTTGCTGATGGCGAGAGACCCTATACGGCTGACAGGCTCCGTCGCGTTACGGGCGTGCCCATCCGTATTGTCAACGACTTGCTCTACAGGCTGGTCAGCGCCCGCCTGCTCGTCGAAATCTCGCCAGACGAGAAGGGGGCCAGCTCAAAGTTTATTCCTGCTGAAAGCCTGGCCAACCTGAGCGTGGGCGTCATGATCGACCGTTTGGAAGCTCAGGGCCACTGGCAGCTGGATCTGCCTGTCGGAGAGCTCTTTGCCGACGAGTGGGCAAAGGCCGTAGACTTAAGAATGAACTATCTGAAGGCCTTGCGCGACATCCGTCTGGAAGACCTGCAAAAAAAGGGAGTTTAGACATCTAAACTCCTTTATTCCTTCAAAGAAATGAATCAATTAACAGTTGGTCGGCGGCCGTCCAATCCAAGTCTTCTAATTCATCACGCTCCCGCCAGCTGAAGGCTAAGTGGTCGTAGAGCTTGAAGGGCTTGCTGTCGCCTTTGCACAGATACGCCGCCACGGTGATCTGGAAGTCTGGGTAGTCATAGTCGACCTCTCCAAGCTTACGGCCGACGAAGATGTCCCAGTCCATCTCCTCCTTGATTTCGCGCACCAGCGCCTCATGGTCGCTCTCGCCTGCCTCTACCTTGCCGCCAGGGAACTCCCAGTGCTCGGAGATGTAGGGATAGCGACTCCGCGTGCGCTTCATACACAGGAATTTAGGACCTTCGCCCGTACAGCCATCCTCCATGACGACGGCTGCCACAACTCGTGTCCTCATTAGTCAGCTGACTCAAACTCGCGCAGGAACTGCACGTCGTTCTCGGAGAACATGCGCAGGTCAGAGACGCGATACTTCAGGTTGGTGATTCGCTCCACGCCCATTCCGAAGGCATAGCCACTATAGATGGTCGAGTCGATGCCGCACTGCTCCAGCACGTTGGGGTCGACCATGCCGCAGCCCAGGATCTCCACCCATCCAGTGTGCTTGCAGAAGCCGCAGCCCTCGCCACCACAGATGAAGCACGAGATGTCCATCTCGGCTGAAGGCTCCGTGAAGGGGAAGTAGGAGGGACGCAGACGAATCTTTGTGTCAGGGCCGAACATCTCCTGAGCGAATGAGAGGAGCACCTGCTTGAGGTCGGTAAATGAAACGTTCTTGTCGATGTAGAGGCCTTCCACCTGATGGAAGAAGCAGTGGGCACGGGCTGTGATGGCCTCATTGCGATAGACACGGCCTGGGCAGATGACACGGATGGGAGCCGTCAGACGTCCTTCGTCAGTGTGCATCTGTTCCATGACGCGTGCCTGTACACTCGACGTGTGCGAGCGTAACAGGATGTTCTTCGTGACGTCGTCGGGATGCTGCGAGACGAAGAAGGTGTCCTGCATGTCGCGGGCGGGATGGTCGGCGGCGAAGTTCATCTTGGTGAAGATGTGCAGGTCGTCCTCCACCTCTGGTCCGTCGGCCAGGACGAAGCCCATGCGTGAGAAGATGTCGATGATCTCGTTGGTGACGATGGTCAGGGGATGGCGCGTTCCGAGCTGGATGGGGTAGGGCGTACGGGTCAGGTCGACTGCCTCGTCGCCCGACTCTTGTGTCTGGCACTCCTCTCTCAGCTGATTGATACGCTCCGTGGCCATCGTTTTCAGCTCGTTGATCTTCATACCAATGGTCTTCTTCTCATCAGCGGCTACATTGCGGAAATCCTGCATCAAGGCTGTAATCTCGCCCTTCTTGCTCAGGTATTTCAGGCGGAGCAGTTCCACTTCATCTGCGTTTTTGGCGCTCAGCGTCTGTACTTCTTTCAGAAGTTCATCAATCTTGTCGAGTATCATATTATTCTTTATGGTTATGCTTTGCTAAATTGTGATTGTAGTATTCCTGGTCGCCAGTGATGTCGCGTACCACCTTGAGGAAAGGGGGGAACTTGACGGGCTCGCCGTCAGCAATGCCCTTGGTCTCAAGGATGACGAGGCCGGAGAGCGCGCCTTGATAGGTGTCCACCTCGAAGTACTGTCCCTGCCAGATGAAGCTGTGGCGATGCTTCTCAATGGTAGTGCACTGGGGATCAGCCAGTCCGAGCATCATCTCGTAGAGGCTCAGGTTGATCTGCCGCTCAGTGACGAGCTCCTCGCGGGCCGACGTCTTCTTCTTCGTCGTATGCACATAGACGAACTTGCCGTCGAAGCCGCGCTTGCGAAGCCGCACCTCGCAGTCGGGTTCGCTCTGCAGATAGGTTTGGACGATGTCGCTCTCGATGCAGTCGTCAGGCAGCTGGCCGTCGATCTCCACGATATACTTGCGCTCCTCCTCAATGGGTTGGGGCAGACAGAGCACGCTGCTGATCTCCTTCAGCACGCGGCGCATCTTGGTGTCGAAGTCGTCGTGGTTGTTGATGACGCGCAGGTGGGGATGGCCCTTCCATGCGTGAATCACCTTTTTGTCCAAAGAGCGTGCAATGCGGAGTCCTTCCTCGTTCATCTGCTCGTAGCGCTGGGCGTTATTTGCCGTCGTATAGTATTGCTCTGCGCCGTCGGCTGCTGACACCAGGTGGAGCACGGCGTCATAGCGCTCACGCAGCTCGGCTGTCGTCGTGCCGACGGCCCTCGTGATGTCTGCCCACATCTCAGGTGCCATGTAGGCCGAGATGTCCATAGCACCGCGGTCGCAGACGATGATGCAGGGCTGCGAGCATTCCTGAGCCATGCGCTGGAATTTGTCCTCAAGGGCCAGCTGAATCTCGAGTGTCGCCTTCTCGCCTTCATAGAAGAATCCCTCGTTCTTCGTCAGGTAGTTCATGCCTGCCTGAGTGAAGAGCGTGGGCACTTCGGGGATGGTGAACACCTTGAAGCCCAGGCTTGAAAAGTGCTCAATGACGCGAACGAGCGCCGTTGTCTTTCCTGCACAGGGGCCTCCCGTGAGCACAATCTTTTTGATGTCGTTCATTGCCATTATTTTTCAATTGCGATGCAAAGGTAATGATTTTTAGTGAGTTTACGGCATGTTGCGCCTAAAAAAATGAGTTTTTTTATTCAGCTCCATGATGTTGACATCTTCGAGATGGTTCACCTCAGGTGATTCGTCGCCTATTTGTCCGACGACGGTGATGATATCAAAGCGGACGGGAAGGTCGATGTGGTGGTATTTGATATAATGATTCATCGACTGGCGGATGTTGCGGCGTTTCTTGTTGTCGACGGCCTTGGCCGGGTCGCAGAAGTCGGCACTGCGGCGTGTCTTGACTTCCACAAAGACGATGAACTCCGAATTGCGGGCAATGATGTCGATGTCGCGATGGCCGGAGCGCCAGTCGCGTTCAAGGATGACATAACCTTTATGGCGCAGATAGGCGGCTGCCAGTTCTTCGCCCCAGATGCCCATTTCGAGATGTTTGGGGGCCTCGGCGTCGGATTTGTTGCGTTGTTCGGCTTTTTCCAACAGCAGCTTGCAGTTGAGGAAAGCGTCCTTCACCCATCCTTCCTTGTCGGGAACCTGGGGCAGCATACGCTCCAGTGCCAGCAGAATCTTGTGGGCTTCCTCGTGACGACCTTCGCCGTTGCGGACTCTCAGCACGTCGACAGCCGCCCAGAACATGGCCAGCGACGTGTAGGGGCTTTTGTCGTTGGCGTAAATCATCCGTGCTGCCTCGTAAGCCTCCTCTGTGAGGCCCTGCTTTCGGAGTTCAAAGACGTCTTTGGCCGTCATGTCTTGGTTGGTTGAAAGGATTGAAGGGACTATATGGCGGAGCTGCCCTCGTCGTCCTCTGCCTCGTCTTCCATTCGGCAGATGCGGTGCGTCTCTCTGCGGGCTTCGCGCCATCGTGGGTAGTAGCGGTCCATGAGGGAATGGAAGCGGGCATTATGAGTGGGCTCCAGCAGATGGCACAGCTCGTGGACCACGACATGCTCGACGCACCATTCGGGCAACAACAGCAGATAGGCTGAGAAGCAAATGGTGGAATCCTTCACATTACAGACGCCCCAGCGTGAAATCATGGGCTTGTAGCAGACCTGGGACGGCTTGACACCCATCAGCTTGGAGTGACGCTCCACCATTGGTTCAATGATGGAGCGGATTCGCTGATAGGCGTCGGTGGCCTGAGCCCTGGACTTAAGGGGCAGCTGGTTGAAGAAGGCCTCACGCTTCGCTTGCCGTTCATAGGTCTTCCTGCGTGCTTCTGCGATCCATTCGCGATGCTCCTCAATGAAGCGCTCCACTTCGGACTTCGGCATGCCGATGGGTGCCGAAACGTGCACGTCGCCGTTCCTGATGATGCGCATCGACAGCCTGCGCGTCCTTCTGTAGGTCACTTCTATTGCCACTTCCGTATTAGAATTTTATCTGATGAACAGCAGTTCGCGATACTTGGGCAGCGTCCACAGACCGTCCTCCACGATCATCTCAAGATGGTCGGCCTCGTTGCGGATGAGCTCCATCTTCGGGCAGACCGTGTCGTGATAGGCGATGGCACGCTGATGGATGTCGGCAATGCGGTTAGCCACGCGGCGGGCCTCAGTCAGTTCTTCCACGAAGCGCTCAATGGCTTCCGTGCGCTCGGCAATCTCCTCGATGAGCTTCATGTTGCGTGAGCAGAGGCGCGAGGCTTTCTCGGCGGGGAACACGTCCTTCGTCCCCTGCACGTTCTTGATGAGCGTGCTCTGATAGTGGGTCGAGACGGGGATGATGTGGTTCATGGCCAGGTCGCCCAGCACGCGGGCCTCTATTTGGACTGTCTTGACGTACATCTCCCACTTCACCTCGTTGCGGGCTTCGAGCTCCTTGCGGTTCATCACCTTGGTCGATTCGAACATGCGCACCGTCGCCTCGTCGAGGTAGTGCTCAATGATGACAGGGCACGACTTCTCGACGTCGAGCCCACGACGGCGGGCCTCCTCGACCCATTCGTCGCTGTATCCGTTGCCATCGAACCGGACGGGACGGCAGGTCTTGATGTCTTCCTTAAGCACTTCAATGATAGCTGTTATCTTACTTTCGCCTTGCGAGATACGATTACTGACGCGACTATAGAAATCTGCCAGCGACTCAGCCATGGCAGAGTTCAGCGCAATCATGGCGCTGGCGCAGTTGGCCGACGAGCCTGGCGCACGGAATTCGAAGCGGTTACCAGTGAAGGCGAAGGGCGAGGTGCGGTTGCGGTCAGTGTTGTCGATGATGAGATCGGGGATCTGAGGGATGTCAACTTCAAAGCCCTTCTTTCCCTTGAGCGTGAACAGGTCGTTGGCGTCAGACGTCTCGATGTGGTCGAGCAGCTCAGTGAGCTGCGTGCCGAGGAATGACGAGATGATGGCCGGCGGCGCCTCGTTGCCTCCGAGTCGGTGGGCGTTGGTGGCGCTGACGATGCTGGCCTTGAGCAGTCCGTTATGGCGATAGACGGCCATGAGCGTTTCGACGATGAACGTGACGAAGCGCAGGTTCTCCTCTGGCGTCTTTCCTGGGGCATGGAGCAGGATGCCCGTGTCGGTCGAGATGCTCCAGTTATTGTGCTTGCCCGAGCCGTTGATGCCGTCGAAGGGTTTCTCGTGGAGCAGCACACGGAAGCCGTGGTTGCGGGCCACGCGCTTCATGAGCGACATGAGCAGCATGTTGTGGTCGACGGCCAGGTTGCACTCCTCGAAGATCGGGGCCAGCTCAAACTGGTTGGGAGCCACCTCGTTGTGGCGTGTCTTGCAAGGGATGGCCAGCTCCAGGGCCTGAATCTCGAGGTCCTTCATGAAGGCCTGCACACGGTCGGGGATGGTGCCGAAGTAGTGGTCGTCCATCTGCTGGTTCTTAGCGCTCTCGTGGCCCATCAGCGTGCGGCCTGTGAGCATCAGGTCGGGGCGGGCCGAGTAGAGCCCCTCGTCGACGAGGAAGTACTCCTGCTCCCATCCGAGATTGACCTGACACTTCCTGACGTCGTCGTAGAAGAGTGAGCAGACGTCCGTGGCGGCGCGGTCGACGGCATGCAGGGCCCGCAGCAGCGGTGCCTTATAGTCGAGCGCCTCGCCTGTGTAGGCTATGAAGATGGTGGGAATACAGAGTGTGTCGTCGATGATGAAGACGGGGCTGGTGGGGTCCCATGCCGAATAGCCGCGGGCCTCGAACGTGTTGCGGATGCCGCCGCTGGGGAAGCTCGACGCATCGGGCTCCTGCTGCACCAGCAGCTTGCCGCTGAAGTTCTCCACCATGCCGCCCTTGCCGTCGTGATTGATGAAGGCGTCGTGCTTCTCGGCCGTCCCCTCGGTCAGGGGCTGAAACCAGTGGGTGTAGTGCGTGGCGCCCATGTCCTGGGCCCAGCGCTTCATGCCCTCGGCCACGTCGTCGGCTATCGAGCTGTCGAGCCGTGCGCCGTTGTCGATGACGTCGACGAGCTTGTCGTAGACCGTCTTCGGCAGATACTTGTACATCTTTTGCCTGTTAAACACATACTTGCCGAAGTATTCCGACGGGCGCTCGCTTCGCGCCTCTACCTTCACGGCATTCTTCTTGAAAGCCTCTTCAACAACCCGAAACCTTAAATTGCTTGCCATTTCTCTCACAATATCTCTTATCTTAATCAATGTATCGTCGCGTCAGCTCTCCGTAGCTGTCGATGCGGCGGTCGCGCAGGAAGGGCCACCAGCGCCTCACCTGCTCAGAGCGCCCCATGTCGAGGGCCACGACAACACTCTCCTCCTCGTCGTCGGATGCTTCATAGAGAATCTCGCCCTGAGGCCCGCAGACGAACGACGTGCCCCAGAACCGTATGCCGCCCGTCTGGCCCGACGGGTCGGCCTCCTTGCCCACACGGTTGACGGCCACGACCGGCAGCCCGTTGGCCACGGCATGTCCGCGCATCACCGTCTGCCAGGCACGGCGCTGCCGCTGCTGCTCGTCGTCGGCATCGCTGCTCTCATATCCGATGGCTGTCGGGTAGATGAGCAGCTCGGCTCCCGCCAGGGCCATCAGCCTGGCAGCCTCAGGATACCACTGGTCCCAGCAGACGAGCACGCCCAGTCGGCCGACGCTCGTCTCGATGGGCCGGAAGCCGAGGTCGCCCGGCGTGAAATAGAACTTCTCGTAGTAGGCTGGGTCGTCAGGGATGTGCATCTTACGATAGCGCCCGGCTATCTGCCCGTCCCGTTCGAACACCACCGCCGTATTGTGACAGAGTCCCGGGGCACGCCGTTCGAAGAGCGACGTGACGAGCACCACGCCCAGTTCCTTGGCCAACCGGCCGTAGTGTTCGGTGGAGGGTCCCGGTATGGGCTCAGCCAGATTGAAATTGTCGACCGCCTCCACCTGACAGAAGTAGAGCGCATTGTGCAGCTCCTGCAGGACGATGAGCTGTGCGCCGCGTCCGGCGAGGTCGCGGATGCCGTCGCTGAGCCGCCCGATGTTGTTCATCGTGTCAGCGACGTTGTGCTGCTGCAGGAATCCTATTTTCAGTTCTTTTTTCAATTTATTATCTCTTATCTATTATCTCTTATCTATTATCTATTATCTCTTTCCGACGACGCCCGCAGGAAACTGCATGGTGCAGCAGTGGAGCGAGCCGTGCTGGCGGATGATGCTGCGGCAGTCGATGCCGACGACGTCACGACGGGGAAATGACTCGCCGATGCGTCGCATGGCCTCAGCGTCGAGATCGGGTTGGGCGTAGGTGGGGCAGAGAACGGCGCCGTTGACGACGAGGAAATTTGCATACGTAGCCGGCAGCCGCTGCCCCTGCTCATCGCGGATGGGGCGTGGCATCGGCAGCCGCACCAGCCTGTAGGGCCGTCCGTCGGTGGTGAGCAGCCCGACAAGTTGTTGCTCCATCAGTCGTAGCTCCTCGTATTGCTCATCCGCCGGATCGTCGCAACCTACATACAGCAGGGTGTCGTCGGGCCCGACGCGCACCAGCGTGTCGATATGCCCGTCGGTGTCGTCGCCCACGAGGCTGCCGTGGTCAATCCAGACGATGCGCTCCGCCCTGAGCCATCTCTTCAGCCGCTCCTCTATCTCACCCTGTGTCAGCGGCTGGTTGCGATGAGGAGCCATCAGGCAGGCGGTCGTGGTGAAAATCGTCCCCCGGCCGTCGCTCTCGATGGAGCCTCCCTCCAGGACGAAGTCCAGGTGATTCTCATAGATGCCCTCCAGCCGTCCCTCGTCGAAGAGGCGGCGGTTGATGGCGTTGTCGAGCTCAGAGGGGAATTTCTCGCCCCATCCGTTGAACCTGAAGTCGAGCAGCCGTGCAGGCTTGCCCGGAGCTGTCAGCGTGATGAAGCCGTGGTCGCGGGCCCACGTGTCGTCGTTCGGCTGTCCGACGTTCAGCACCGGCTCCCGCCGTCCTATCTCGCGGGCCATCGTCCGATACGTCTCCATGATCTCGTCGAGCATCGGCGCCCAGTCGGTCCCTGCGTGCGGCCATGTCAGCTGGACGCCGCTCTGCGGCTCCCATTCTGCTGGCAGCCTGTAGTCGTCCTTGTCATTCATGGGTGCAAAGTTACAAATAGTCGAGAGCAAAACAAAAGAATTTATTCTTTTTTTGCCGAGACAGAGTAAGTTCGCCGTCTTTGACGGCAAAGTTAACAATAGAAATCCGAAATGACGAGTCGTCGGGTCAAAAATATATATGAAAAAAACAAAATGTCTACTTGTCGACTTTGTCGTTTCAGATTTATTCATTATATTCCTTCCATTTCCGACGTGTTTTCCTTGTCAGTCGTCGACGTAGTCGACCATGTTCTCAGCCTCCTCGTCGGGGTCGTCGCCTCCGAGGTCCATCATGGTCGAGTAGTTGTCCTCCGTGATCTCGTCGTCGTTGGGGCCGTCGAGTTCGATGTCGTCCTCGTCAGGCTTGTTGTAGTTGTCCTCGATCTCGACATCCTCATCGTCGTTCTCCTCGTCGTCGCCGTAGCTGTTGAACTTCATTCGGGGCTTCTCCGACTCTGGCTTGGCCTTGGCGAAGATGGCCTCCACCCAGGTGCCCTTGGGTACTTCCAGCACCTCGAAGCCGTCGTCGATCTTCTTCTCGTACATGCCTCCCTTCTTGTGCAGACGGTCCTTGGGCAGTGTTGTCGTCGAGATGTCGAAGCCGGACTCGATGATGTCCTTGATCGACTGCGACAGGGAGTCCCAGCCGCCGCCGAAGTTGCGGTCGAGCACCTCCACGAGTTTAGTAGCCGTGATGTGGCGGATGTTCTCGTAGGTGAGGTCAGTTACGCGCATGATAGGCCGCTTCTTGATGGCCCACGTGATCTTCTGGTTCTCGTCGATCCGCACCTGGCCCACCTTGTAGCCTTGCTTCTCATACTTGGCCTTGACGACAGGGGCATCCGAATTGACCTCTTCGATCATGAATGCCGAACGGATGATGTCGACATAGCGACGCACGTTGTCCTTCACTTCGGCATCCTTGTCAGCACCCTCCCACATCCGGAAGATGTCGTTCTCTTGTACGTCCCAGACGCTGCTCTTCGTCAGAGTCTTCAGCGTAAGGGCTTTGGTTGCAGTGTCTTGGCTTGTCTCTTTCATTTCTGTGATTATGTTTGTGGGTGCAAAGATATAAAATTATTCTTATATAATTACCTTTTTCCCCGCTTTTTTTCTGCGTCTCCTTAACGCTCCGCCTCCATCGCGCCGAGGAGGGCCTCGGCGCGGCTGAGGTCGGCGGGCGTGTCTATGCCGACGGTCTCGACGTCGGTGAGACCCACACGGATGCGATAGCCGTGCTGCAGCCACCGCAGTTGCTCGAGGCTCTCGGCGAGCTCGAGGGGGCTCTGCGGCAGACGTGTGATCTCGCGCAGCACCTCGCGGCGATAGGCGTAGAGGCCGATGTGCTTAAGGTAGGGGAAGGCCTGGAGCCACTCCTGCTGCTCGCGGCCGCGGACGTAGGGGATGGGGGAGCGGCTGAAGTAGAGGGCGTAGCCGCGCACGTCGCAGACGATCTTGGGCGAGTTGGGATTCATGACGGCCTCCATCGACTCGAAGGGCTTGCCCAGTGTGCAGATCTGTGCCTCGGGGTCGGCAAAGAGCGACTTCACCGTCTCGAGCTGCGAGCGCTGGACGAAGGGCTCATCGCCCTGAACGTTGATGATGACGTCGGCGTCGGTCTGGAGCTGCTCGGCGGCCTCCTCGATGCGGTCGGTGCCGCTGCGGTGGTCGGCGCGCGTCATGACGGCGCGGCCGCCGAACTGTCGGACGGCACGGAGGATGCGCTCGTCGTCGGTGGCGACGTAGGCCTCGCCGAGGGCGCCGCTGACCTGTTCGTAGACTCGCTGGATGACGGTGCGTCCGCCCAGCATGGCGAGGGGTTTGCCCGGAAAGCGCGTGGAGGCATAGCGGGCGGGGATTATACCGATAAACTTCATGGTCGATGATCAGATTTGGCGGCAAAGATACAAATAATTCTTAATTCTTATTCCTAATTCCTTAAATTTTTTGCCTGCTCGACATTTTTTTTGTACTTTTGGGCTTCAAAAAGCTATGCAACAATGAATATCAGCAGACATATCATATCATTATTACTCATCACGGCCGTGCCTTTGATCGCCAGCGCACAGAAGATCTCGCTCGGATCGTGCACCACCAAGGACGGCGGCAGCTACAACGGAGAGATGGCCTCAGGACGGCCGCACGGCAAGGGCAAGACGACATGGAAAAACGGCAACACCTACGAGGGAGAATACGTCAAGGGCCACCGCGAGGGCTACGGCGTCTATCAGTTCAGCGACGGCGAGCGATACGAGGGGCAGTGGCTGCTCGACCAGCAGCACGGCCAGGGTACGTATTACTTCCAAAACAATAATAAATATGTAGGGCTGTGGTATCGTGACTACCAGCAGGGCAAGGGCACGATGTACTACTTCAACGGCGACGTATACAACGGCATGTGGCGTGAGGACAAGCGCGAGGGCAAGGGGCTCTACACCTTTGCCAGCGGAGCCTACTACAACGGCGAGTGGAAGCAGGACAAGAAGAACGGACAGGGATTCTTCGACTGGGCTGACGGCTCGACCTACGAGGGGCAGTGGCTGAACGACCAGCGCAACGGCAAGGGTACATTCCGATATGCCAACGGCGACGTCTACGTGGGACAGTGGCAGGCCGACCGCATGCACGGCAAGGGCATCTACCGCTTCCAGAACGGCGATATCTACGAAGGTGACTATGAGAATGGTATGCGCACGGGCACGGGCATCTTCCGCTATGCCAACGGCGACAAGTACAGCGGACAGTTCCTCAACGGCGACAAGCACGGACAGGGAACACTGGTCTGGAAGAACGGCAACACGTATACGGGACAGTGGCACTACGACCTGCCCAACGGTCACGGCAAGCTGACCACGAAGCAAGGCGACCTCGTCGAGGGGCAGTTCAAGAACGGACAGCCTGAGGGCGAGTGCATCGGACACATGGCTGATGGTTCGCGATTCAAGGCTACCTACAAGGGTGGCCAGCGCCACGGCAAGTCGATTGAGGAGTCGAAGGACGGCCAGCGCTTTGAGGGCTGCTATGTCAACGGCAGGCGCGACGGCGACTTCGTGGAGAAGGACCGCAACGGCAACGTCACGGCTCAGGGCACCTACGTCAACGGACACAGGAAGAAGAATTAAGAGTTAAGAGTTGTCGCCTTTGGCGATTAAGAGTTGAGAATTAAGAATTAAAATCCTTCGTGACCTTCAGCGCTGCATCAGCGGCAAGGCTATCGTCTAAACTCCTATACTCCTAAACTCCCCCAAAAACTTTTAAACTCCTAAACTCCCCCAAAAAACTCCTAAAGATAAAAATAATAACTAAAATATATAAGCCATTATGATTATCGACACTATTGAGAACCTCGCCAAGTACGAGGCCGTCAACCCGCTCTTCAAGCAGGTCGTGGAGTTCATCGCCAACAACCGCCTCGAGGAGCTCCCAGAGGGTAAGCACCCCATACAGGGCGCCGACCTCTTCGTCAACATCACCACCGCCAAGGGCAGGACGCCCGACGAGGCCGTCATCGAGACGCACCGCCGCATGATCGATATCCAGATCCCGCTGGACGGGCCTGAGACCTACGGCTACACGCCGCTCTGCCGACTGCCCGAGACACCCTACAACGACGAGAAGGACATCACGAAGTATCCTGGCCTTTTGGCCGAGAGTTTCATCGACTGTCTGCCTGGTATGTTCGCCATCTTCTTCCCCCAGGACGGACATGCACCCTGCATCTCCATCATGCCTGAGATCAAGAAAGCCATCTTCAAGGTGAAGAGTTATGAGTGAAGAGTGAAGAATTGAATAGTTTATAGTTATGGCAACAAAGAAACAGGAACAGAAGCAGGTACAGAAGCAGCCGCAGCACATAGGCCTCGTGCAGAACGACTCGTGGCTGGAACCCTACGAGGAGGCCATCCGCGGACGCCACGACCACGCGCTGTGGAAGCTGAACCAGCTGACGAACAACGGACGCAGGTCGCTCAGCGACTTCGCCACAGGACACCTCTACTACGGACTGCACAAGCAGACGCGCGGATGGGTCTTCCGCGAGTGGGCGCCCAACGCCACGGACATCTATCTCGTCGGCGACTTCAACAACTGGCAGGAGGACGAGCACTACCGTTGCAAGCGCATCGAGGGCACGGGCAACTGGGAGCTGAAGCTGCGCGAGAAGGACCTGCGCCACGGACAGCTCTACAAGATGCGCGTCCACTGGGACGGCGGCGAGGGAGAGCGCATTCCCGCCTGGTGCCGCCGCGTGGTGCAGGACGAGGAGACGAAGATCTTCTCCGCACAGGTGTGGAACCCCGCCGTGCCCTACGTATGGAAGAAGGCGGGCTTCAAGCCGAAGAAGTCGCCGCTGCTCATCTATGAGTGCCACGTCGGCATGAGCCAGGACGCCGAGAAGGTGGGTACGTACAACGAATTCCGCGAGAACGTGCTGCCGCGCGTGGCCAAGGACGGCTACAACTGCATCCAGGTGATGGCCATCCAGGAGCATCCCTACTACGGGTCGTTCGGATATCACGTCTCGTCGTTCTTCGCCCCCAGCAGCCGCTTCGGCACGCCCGAGGAACTCAAGGCGCTCATCGACGAGGCCCACCGGCTGGGCATCAGCGTGATCATGGACATCGTCCACAGCCACGCCGTGAAGAACGAGGTGGAGGGACTGGGCAACCTGGCCGGCGACCCCTATCAGTTCTTCTGCCGCGGCGACCGCCACGAGCATCCCGCATGGGACTCGCTCTGCTTCGACTACGGCAACGACGGCGTGAAGCACTTCCTGCTCTCCAACTGCAAATACTGGCTCGAGGAGTTCCACTTCGACGGCTTCCGATTCGACGGAGTCACCTCCATGCTCTACTATAGCCACGGACTGGGCGAGGCCTTCGGAGGCTACGGCGACTACTTCAACGGCCATGAGGACGACGAGGCCATCTGCTACCTGTCGCTGGCCAACCTGCTCATCCACGAGGTGAACCCCAACGCGATCACCATCGCCGAGGAGGTCAGCGGCATGCCAGGACTGGCGGCCAGCTTCGAGGACGGCGGCATGGGATTCGACTATCGCATGGCCATGAACATCCCCGACTACTGGATCAAGACGATCAAAGAGCTGAAGGACGAGGACTGGAAGCCCAGCTCCATCTTCTGGGAGGTCAAGAACCGCCGTCCGGACGAGAAGACCATCTCGTACTGCGAGAGCCACGACCAGGCACTCGTCGGCGACAAGACCATCATCTTCCGGCTCATCGACGCCGACATGTACTGGCACTTCGCCAAGAAGGACGTCAACGGCGTGGCTGAGCGCGGCATCGCCCTCCACAAGATGATACGCCTCGTCACACTGGCGGCCATCAACGGCGGCTACCTCAACTTCATGGGCAACGAGTTCGGACATCCCGAATGGATCGACTTCCCGCGCGAGGGCAACGGATGGAGCTACAAGTATGCACGACGCCAGTGGAACCTCGTCGACAACCACGACCTCTGCTATCACTGGCTGGGCGACTTCGACCGCGAGATGATCAAGGTGGTCAAGACGGTGCGCAACTTCCAGAACAAGCCCGTCGTCGAGATATGGCACAACGACGGCGACCAGGTGCTCGCCTTCATGCGCGGCGACCTCATCTTCGTCTTCAACTTCTCGCCCACGCGCTCCTTCGCCGACTATGGCTTCCTCGTACCCACGGGCAGCTATGAGGTGGTGCTTAACACGGACGCGAAGGAGTTCGGCGGCAACGGACTGGCTGACGACTCCGTCACGCATTTCACCAACTACGACCCCCTCTACGTCAAGGATCACAAGGAGTGGCTCAAGCTCTATATCCCTGCGCGGTCGGCCGTCGTCCTGAAAAAGAACTGACACGGGATTCATGCAAGATCACGATCCGCACAAGAAGAATGGCACCATCGCCGTCAGGGCGATGTGTGCCATCATCTTTCTCGCCTTCACCTTCCTCTGGCTCTATGAGTTCCAGGCGGACGTGCTGGCCGTAGGGCAGCATGTGCTCAGCGGCGGACAGACACACTACGACCGCACCGTCGGAGCCGTCATCATCACCCTCGTGCTACAGCTGCTCCAGCTGGGCGTCTACTACGTCACGCGGCTGGCACGGCGCACGCATGCACTGACCTATCTGCCGTCGATGCTGCTGCTGACCATCATGAGCGACGTGCCGCCGACGATCGACCAGCACTTCTCCTTCGGCGCATGGGCATGGATAGTGCCCGTCGTGCTCGTCGTGTGGGCAGTGGCCGTCTGGCTGGCGCGCAACGTGCTGCCCTTCGAGAACGACGACAAGCAGCCGACGGGCATCTTCTCGCAGCGCATGTGGCTCAACCTGCTGCAGATGGTCGCCATGATGCTCGTCGTGGCGCTGGTGGGCAACTCGAATGCCGTGTTCCACTTCACGGCTCACGCTGAGGCGTCGCTGCTGAAGGGCGATGCCGCTGAGGCCCTGAGGGTAGGGGAGCGCTCGCTCGAGACGGACGAGAACCTGACGATGCTGCGCATCTATGCCCTGGGGACGAGGGGCGAGCTGGGCGAACGCCTCTTCTGCTATCCACTTGCTGGCACCAGTGCCGACATGCTGCCGATGAAGGGCAGCACCGCCCGACTGCGGCTGTTGCCCATGGACAGCATCTGGAAGTCGTTCGGAGCCCGACCTGTCTATAAGATCACGACGGCGCAGTACCTGCATGCCTTGACTGTCGACAGCGTGGCCCATCCCATGGCTGCCGACTATATCCTCACAGGAATGCTCATCGACCGCCGTCTCGACGCCTTCGTCCAGACGCTTCCCTCATACTATCCTGACAGCCTGCCGCTGCCCCGCTTCTATCGCGAGGCGATGGAGCTGCATGCGCTACTGCCGAACGATACACTCGGAATGCCTCAGCGGGGCACCTACCGCTTCTATTATTACCAGAAGCCGTAGAGGCCCCCGTCACTCACCTTGACTGCCAGTCAGTGAACTTAGAACGAGACGTATCTCCTCGTAGGATATGTCTGGCGGGCAGAGAGCCTTGATGGGATTGAGCCCATTGGCTGTTCCGACGACAGAAATAATCTTGCTGATGGCTTGTTGGTGCTCGGGACTGACGAGGCCTTCTGCGCTGATGCGTCTTTCTTGGACCAGGAGGGAGAGATGGCTGAAGACGGTGCTGAGGCTGATGTTGCGCTGTTGGGCTATTTGTTCAGGACGCAGTCCTTGGTTGTAGAGCCGAAGGGTGACCTCTGTGGTTTTCTCCTTCTTGGGACGCAGCGCACGGCGCAGCTTTCCGTCGTCCATGGCGTCGAGCATAGCCATCTGCTTCTCGTGGAGATAGGTGTCGACGGTGAAGCCCTGCTCTGCAATCTTCGTAAAGAGCAATTGTCGGGCGTAGTAAGTCTGGCTCAGGTCTGGCAGCATGTCTGCGAGCCGTGCTGCAGCCCGCTTGTTGTTGCTTTTCACTTCAGCCGACAGGCCGATGGGCTTGAGAAGTATGGCTGTCAGCTGTTCTGCGAAATAAGCGGCACTACGCTTGATGCGGTCGAGCAGGGCTGGCTGACGGAGGTCGTCGACGGGTGTAGCGCTGATGACTTGTCGCCATCGGGTGGCTGTCTCTGCGAGATGTCTCAGGTCTGCATAAGCTTGATTGTGGAGTTGCATGAGCGAGGCGTGGCTGCGCAGGAAGAATTCGGCAAAGAGCCGAATCATTTGCTCTTCTGCACTGAGCAACGGCTGAAGATCGAAGAGCTGCATGAGCAGCTGCCGCTCGTATTCCTGCTTCAGGGTGGGCAGTTGGGCAATGCTCTGGGTGGCCTGCTTCTCCTGACAATCGATATAGTTGTCGACGCGCTGGTCGCTGATGATGGCTCGGGCCTCGAGGGGGCTGGCAAGCGAGAGGCCTTCGAGTGTACGGCAGCGGCTGAGTGCGACGTAGACTTGCCCCGGAGCAAACGACTGGTTGGCATCGATAATGGCGTGGTCGAAGGTGAGGCCCTGGCTCTTGTGGATGGTGATGGCCCAGGCGAGTCGGAGGGGCAGCTGTCGGAACGTGCCCTGCACGTCGGTTTCAATCTCGCGTGTCGTGGGGTTCAGCGTGTAGCGTGTGTTCTCCCATTCCAGCGGTTCCACCTCGATGGCCTGTTCATCGCCTGGACAGACAACAAGAACTTTCTGCGGGTCGGCATAGGTGACGTGCCCGATGCGGCCATTGTAGTAGCGGTGCTTGCCTGTGGGGTCGTTCTTGACGAACATGACTTGTGCTCCCACCTTCAGGATGAGCATCTCGGATGTGGGGTAGTTGTATTCGGGAAAGGTTCCGCTGGTCTCGGCTTTGTACCAGAAGGGCTTCCCCGAGAGTTGTTGCAGAGCGGATTCGTTGTAGAAGTTAGCCAGCTGATTATGTGTTGTCAGCCGGATAGCATCAGGGCTGGGCGTCGCCTGAACACGGCTGTTCAGGGCATCGAGATCGGCCTGGGTGACGTGGCTGGTGCGGATGTTGTTGAGGATGTTGAGGAATCGGTCGTCTTGCTGGCGGTAGACTTTTGTCAGCTGTATTGTGACATAGTCGGTCTGTGACAGGGCGCGTGAGCCGAAGAAATAAGGCGTATCATAATATGGTTTCAGCAGACGTTCATCCTCGGGAGTGACGACGGGGGTCAGCTGGGCCAGGTCGCCGATCATGAGCATCTGTACTCCGCCAAAAGGCTGCTGGTGATCGCGATAGCGGCGCAGTACGGCGTCGATGGCATCGAGCAGGTCGGCTCGCACCATCGAAATCTCGTCGATGATGAGCAGGTCGAGCGAGGCGATGATCTTGCGCTTTTGCTTACTGAAGTCGAACTTATCCTTTATATGTGCTCCAGGTACGTAGGGTGAGAAGGGCAGCTGAAAGAAGGAATGTATGGTGACGCCGCCTGCGTTGATGGCGGCCACGCCAGTTGGAGCGACAACGACGGAACGCTTGCGTGAGCGCTCTACGATGGTCTTCAGAAAGGTGGTCTTTCCTGTGCCGGCCTTGCCTGTAAGAAAAATGCTGCGACCGGTGTTTTCTACGAAATCCCACGCCGTACGCAGCTCTGTGTTTTGTTCTTTCATCATTATTCTTCCTCAGATGATTTCTGGTTTCCATAGGTGTTGCTTCATGTCCACATGACCATTTGGCATGAAGTGAACGCCTTCTGCCTCGAGCAACGGGCGCTGGCGGCTCCAGCCTGGGGCTGTGCGGCCTTCGCTGTTGACTACGCGATGGCAGGGCAGATGCTCTGACTCGGGACTATAGCGCAGCGTGCGGCCCACCATGCGCGAGTGGCTTGGCCATCCGGATAGCACGGCGATAGTGCCATAGGTGGTGACGTACCCTGCAGGAATCTGGCTGACGACCAAGAGGACGTCTGCACGGAACTGTCGGGCCTGCTCAGGCGTCATGTGGTCGGGATAGTCTCTCATATCATGCGGCTCGTTGCCTTCACTCGTAGTGGCGGATGCGGACGTCGATGCCGTCAGCCTTCAGTTGGGCTGGCAGCGTGCTGACGTCGGTGTCGCCATAGTGATAGGGGAACAGTACGTGGGGCTTCACCATCCGGGCGGCCCGCACCAGCTGGGCAGTGGTCATTGTGTAGGGCTGGTTGCAGGGCAGAAAGGCGATGTCGATGGGTCCAAGGTCTGTCATCTCGGGAATGTCTTCAGTATCGCCTGCAATATAGATGCGCAAGCCGTCGATGTTGAGGATGTAGCCATTGTCGCGTCCTTTAGGATGGAACTGGAGATGGCCCTCTGTGGTGTTGTAAGCTGGCACAGCCTCCACCTTCAGCAGACTGTCCAGGTCGAGGCTATCGCCATTGGACATGACTTCGCCACGTCCTAACATCTCAGCGCATCGGCTGTTGGTGATGAGTCGTGTGTTATTATTGGTCAGCTGGGTAATGGCTCTTTCGTCGAAGTGGTCGTGGTGCTCATGGGTGACGAAGATGTAGTCGGCCTTCGGCATGGCAGAATAGTCTATGACACGACCACCCAGTTCTTTGACGGGATCCACTTGGATCTCTTTGCCATCAATGACGATGCGGATGCTGGCATGCAAAAGTGCATAGAACTTGACGGAGTGACCGCACTGGGTGGTGAACACGTCGACCTCCGTCTTCGTGGTAGGCATCTGGCGCTCTTCCCATGCAAGTATGCCACCAGAAAGGTTGGTCACGTTGAAGCCTTCAGTTGCAAGCAGGTTAGCGGCATGGGCCGAGCGTCGTCCGCTGCGGCAATAGACAGCCACTGGACGCTCCTTGCAGAGCTGAGCGGAAGCCTCAGCAACGAAATCGTTGTTTTTCACATCCACGTTAGCTGCACCAGCGATGTGGCCCTCGGCATATTCTTTGGCGGTTCGCACATCGATGAGCTGCACGGCGTCCTCGCTGATGAGCTGAGCGAAGGCGTCGACGTCGGCATTAACGAAAGCCTGCTGGCTGCATGCTGAGTTGAGGCCCAGCATGGCCAGCAGGAAAGTCATCAGTTTCTTCATGAAAAAAAGAAATGTAATGTTACAGTTATTCTGCTTCGGGCTCTGCGGCGCGGAAGCTGCAGAGGTCGTCGGGCGTGAAAGCCTTGATATAGGCAGCCTTGCCAATGACGTCCTCCTCAGCCATGCGCACGTAGACCTGTGCGCTCTTTGTGAAGAGCTCAGGGGCCTTGGCTGCGTCGCGGATGATGAGAAGCGACATCACCAGCTCGCAGGTCATGTCGTAGAGACGGCGGGCCAGGAAGTCGAAGGCGTCCTGATGGTCGAGGCTCTTGGCATAGTTGAGGGCATCTTCGTAGATGGGGATGAGCTTCTCGACGCGGGCCTTTAACCCAGCGACGGAATCGCTGGGCACAATGGAGGCAGCCATGTCCTTGATGTTCTGGAGCATCGTGCCGTTCGAGATGTAGCGGATGGCAGCAACGACCTGCAACTGGGTGGTTCCCTCATAGATGGAGAAGATGCGGGCGTCGCGATAGAGGCGCTGGCTCTTGTATTCCATGATGAAGCCCGATCCGCCGTGAATCGAGATGGCGTCGTAGGCGTTCTGGTTGGCATATTCAGAGTTCATACCCTTGGCCAGCGGCGTGAAGGCGTCGGCCAGACGCTGATACTTCTTCATCTCCTGCTTCTCCTCAGGCGTCAGCTTGCGGTCGCGCTCGATGTCCTCGAGGCATTTGTAGATGTCGACGTAACAGGCCGTCTGATAGAGCAGCGAGCGACCTGCGTCGAGCTTGGCCTTCATGCGCGAGAGCATATCGTAGACGGCAGGGAACTCGATGATCTTCTGGCCGAACTGCTGGCGCTCCTTAGCGTAAGCAAGACCCTCGTTGTAGGCCTCCTGCGAGAGACCGACTGACTGGGCGGCGATGCCCAGGCGGGCACCGTTCATCAGGGCCATCACATATTTGATGAGACCCATGCGGGTCGAGCCGCAGAGCTCAGCCTTAGCGTTCTTGTAGGTCAGCTCGCAGGTGGGCGAGCCGTGGATGCCGAGTTTATGCTCGATGTGGCGCACGTCGACGCCGCCCTGGCGCTTGTCGTAGATGAACATCGAAAGGCCGCGGCCGTCCTTAGTGCCTTCCTCTGAGCGGGCCAGCACGAGGTGGATGTCGGAGTCGCCGTTGGTGATGAAACGCTTCACGCCGTTCAGACGCCAGCACTGCTCCTTCTCGTCGTAGGTTGCCTTCAGCATGACGCGCTGCAGGTCAGATCCGGCATCGGGCTCAGTGAGGTCCATCGACATGCCTTCGCCAGCGCAGACGCGGGGAATGTACTTTTGGCGCTGCTCCTCAGAACCGAACTCATAGAGCGTGTCGATACAGCTCTGAAGGCTCCAGATGTTCTGGAACCCGGCATCGGCAGCTGCGATAAGCTCGCTCAGCATCGAGAACACAGCGTTAGGCAGGTTCAGACCGCCGTAGCGACGGGGCATGGAGACGCCCCAAAGGCCAGCCTTGCGGGTGGCGTCGATGTTCTCGAATGTCTTCGAGGCGTAGATCATGCGGCCGTTCTCGAGGTGAGGCCCTTCCAGGTCCACGCTCTCGGAGTTAGGCGCGATGATGTTGGCAGCAATGTCGCCCGTGATGTCGAGAATCTGCTTGTAGTTCTCGATGGCATCGCCCAGGTCAACGGGAGCATAGTCATATTCTTTCGCATCAGCGAAGCCTTTCTCTTTCAGCTCGACAATACGAGCCATGAGGGGATGGTTCAGGTAGAACCCGATCTCAGGATGATCGCTATAATAGTTTGCCATTGTTATTTATTCTTTTTACTATGATATATAATATTAATGTAACAAGAAATACTCCTAAACATTGCATTACGGCTCTGTCGCTGTCCCAAAAGAAAAAGATGCAGACGAAAGCAATAAAAGCAAAGACGTAAAGTAAAATCTTCAGAAGACTTTCTATGTATTGCACTATTTAGAGTTCTGCTTATAATACTTAATGAGCTTGGGAACTACCTCTTCAACAGTACCAACAATGACATAGTCAGCGATCTTGTTGATGGGCGCATCGGGATCGCTGTTGATAGAGATGATGATGCCCGAATCCTGCATACCGGCAATGTGCTGAATCTGACCAGAGATGCCGCAGGCGATGTAAACCTTCGGATGAACGGTGACGCCCGTCTGACCAATCTGACGGTCGTGGTCGAGCCAGCCTGCATCGACGGCGGCGCGGCTTCCGCCCACCTCACCATGGAGCACCTTAGCGAGCTGGAAGAGCATGTCGAAGTTCTCCTTGCAGCCCATGCCGTAACCGCCAGCAACCACGATGGGAGCACCCTTCAGGTTGTGCTTGGCAGCCTCCACGTGGTGGTCGAGCACCTTCACGACGAAGGCCTCGGGGGAGACATACTTGCTGATCTCGGGATAGACCACTTCCTTCTTGCAGTCACCCTCGTAGAGGGCCTTCTGCATGACGCCCGAGCGGACGGTAGCCATCTGCGGACGATGGTCAGGATTGACAATCGTAGCCACGATGTTGCCACCAAAAGCGGGACGGATCTGATAGAGCAGCTGGTCGTAGTGCTTGCCGCTCTTGGCGTCGTCATACGGGCCAATCTCCAGCTCCGTGCAGTCAGCGGTGAGGCCAGAGGTCAGCGACGAACTGACGCGGGGACCGAGGTCACGACCTATCACCGTAGCGCCCATGAGGCAAATCTGCGGCTGCTCCTCCTTGAAGAGGTTGACGAGGATGTCCGTGTGGGGAGCTGAAGTATAGGGGAAGAGGCCTTCGCCATCGAAGACGAAGAGCTTGTCGACGCCGTAAGGCAGAATCTGATCCTCCACTTTATCCTTGATGCCCGTACCGGCCACCACGGCGTGGAGCTCTACGCCCAGTTCATTGGCGAGCTTGCGACCCTTGGTCAACAGCTCCTGAGATACTTCCTGTACCTGCGTACCTTCTATCTCAACATAAACAAATACATTATTCATATCTCGTTATCCAATAATCTTTTCGTCTAACAATTCCTTGATCATTCCCTCGATGTCAGCATCGCTGGCGCTGAGCGTCTTCGATTCCTTGGCCTGGAACACGATGTTCTTAATAGCCTTCACCTTGGTGGGCGAGCCGGCCAGACCGCACTGTGAGGCATCGCCGTCGACATCGGCTACGGACCACTGGTTGAGCGTCAGATAAAGACGCTCCTCGTAGAGATGGTCGTAAGGCGTGCCTTCGGCAGGACGCTCCATGGGACAGGTGGCACGCTTGTACTTCATCACCAGCTTCGCATTTTGCGGACGGCAGGGAGCTGCGCTTCCGTTCACCGTGATGACAACGGGCAGGGGAGCCTCAACCGTCTCCACGCCGCCGTCGATGACGCGCTTAATGACGGCAATGCCGTCCTTCACCGAACATACTTCCTCAGCATAGGTCACCTGGTTGAGACCCAGCTTCTGGGCCACCTGGGGACCAACCTGGGCCGTGTCGCCGTCGATGGCCTGACGGCCGCCAATGACGATGTCGACGTCACCGATCTTCTTGATGGCCGTGGCCAGTGCATAAGATGTGGCCAGCGTGTCGGCTCCTGCAAAGAGACGGTCAGTGAGCAGCCAGCCTGTGTCGGCTCCGCGATAAAGTCCCTGACGGATGATTTCGCCTGCACGTGGAGGACCCATCGTGAGGATTCCTACTGTAGAACCCGGATTCTGCTCCTTCAGCCGGAGGGCTTGCTCCAGGGCGTTCAAATCTTCGGGGTTGAAGATGGCGGGCAGGGCGGCGCGGTTGACGGTGCCTTCGGCAGTCATGGCGTCCTTGCCCACGTTACGGGTGTCTGGCACTTGCTTGGCCAGAACAACAATCTTTAATGCCATATAATATAATAATGTATATAATGTTTGCTCTTAAACGCGCTGCAAAGGTACGGCTTTTTGTTTGAAAACCAAAACAAAAAGGCGGAAAAGTGCACAGAAGGCTGTCCGATGTGCACACTTTTTCGGAAATGTGCAACAAAACAATCGTCAAATCCTTCTTTTCCGGCCCATTTCTCAAAGTGGCGTTTATCCTCACTCAAAGGACCGCTTTGAAGGTCTCAAAGGACCGCTTCTCTTGCTTCAAAGGACCGCTTTGACGACCTCAAAGCGGTCCTTTGTTTTTAGGGGTGCGTTTGAAAGAAAATGGTGGGCGATAAATTTGTTTTATTGGCAGAAAAGTTGTATCTTTGCACTCGCAACTATTAAAACAAACAAAAACATGATAACGAAAAGCAGAATATGCATCCTGGCAGCATGTCTCATGTTGGCAGGTGGAGTGAGCGGCCAGGTTTTCGACAACCTGCCCGACCCGATTGAGGATGTGAACAAGGTGGTCGACAACACACCAGACTCGATAGCCAAAGCCCTGATGTCGCGCCCCAAGCCTGGCAGCACGCGTCGTGGCGCTAATCCCGTGCTGTTTCTCATTGGTAATTCCACGATGCGCAACGGCACCCGTGGCGATGGTTCCAATGGCCAATGGGGATGGGGGTACTATGCAAATAAATACTTTAATGAGGATAAGATAACGGTTGAGAACCAAGCGCTTGGCGGTATGTCGACGCGTACGTTCTATACGGATCTGTGGCCAGCCGTCCGCCAGGCGCTAAAGCCAGGCGACTGGGTCATCGTCTCCATCGGCCATAACGACGGCGGCGAGTTCTTCGACCAGCGACGTGCACGCGCCGTCATCCCTGGCGTCGACCCTGATACATGCTACGTGGGATTCAGCCAGCGCACCCAGCGGCAGGACACCGTCTACAGCTATGGCAACTATCTGCGCAGATATGTTGCTGAGATTCGTGCCGCTGGCGCTAATCCTATCCTCATGTCGCTCACCCCTCGTGATGCCTATGACGACAAGGGCCGTATCGTGCGCAAGCCGCAGACGGAATGGGCCGCCTATGTGGCTGCCATAGAGGGTGTCCCCTTTGTGGACCTGAACGAAATCTCAGGCGCGAAACTCGACTCGTATAGCCACTGGAAAGAGCAATATCACTTCATGGGCGACAAGATCCACACGTCGAAGTTTGGCGCTGAGATGAACGCTCAGAGCGCCGCCGAGGGCATCTGGCAGAGTCACAACCCGCAGCTGAAGCCCCTGCAGGCCATGATGCGCAACATGCCCGCCGATCATTACGACGTGAAGCGCGAGGCAGGCAAGCCCGTTGTCTTCTTCACTGGCGACTCCACAGTCAAGAATGCCGACAAGGACGACGACGGCATGTGGGGATGGGCTTCGCAGGCACAGACCGTCTTCGACGAGTCGAAGATCACGCTGGTCAATGCCGCACGTGCCGGCCGTTCTACGCGTACATTTATTAAGGAAGGACTCTGGGACAAGGTCTACAACTCGCTGCAGCCTGGCGATTTTGTCACGATCCAGTTTGGCCATAACGACATCTGTCCCATTACTGACAAGAAGGCACGTGGCGTCATTCCTGGCACGAAGGACACCCTCCATGTCTATCATCTCGACAACGACACCTATGAGGTGGTCTATTCCTTCGGCTGGTATCTCAAGAAGATGATCGACGATGTGCGCGAGAAAGGGGCTACGCCCATACTTGTCTCGCTGACCCCGCGCAACGAGTGGCCAGAAGGGCGCATTGAACGACGCGACGACAGCTACGGCAAGTGGTATCGCGAGGTGGTCGGGCAGACGGGCGTGGAATTTGTCGACATGCACAATATCAGCGCCGACTTCCTCGACAAGAAGTTCGCCGTAAAGAAACTGCCCGAGGATAAAGAGAAGGCTAAGGCCAAGGTGGCGGAAATCAAGGAAAAGGCTGGCAAGTACTTCAAGAAAGATCATACGCACGCATCGAAAATAGGCGCTCAGATGAACGCCCAGTCGATGGCCAAGGGCCTCCGCCAGAATGGCTCCGAACTGGCCAAATATCTGAAGAAATAGACATCATGTTGCCCAACTGTTTGCTTGTTTCATAAAAAAGTTGTAACTTTGCAGGCGAATTATGATAGACAGGGCAACGGTCGATAGGATTATCGACGCGGCAAAGATCGTCGACGTCGTAGGTGAGTTCGTGACGCTGAAGAAGGCGGGCGTGAACTATAAAGGCTTGTGCCCGTTCCACGACGATCGCAATCCGTCGTTCATGGTGTCGCCGACGAAGAACATCTGCCACTGCTTCGTTTGCGGCAAGGGTGGTACGCCGGCTAAGTTCCTCATGGAGCACGAGCAGATCACGTATCCAGAGGCCCTGCGCTGGCTGGCCAGGAAATACAACATAGAAATCGTCGAGAAGGAACTGACTGACGAGGAGCGCGCCCAGCAGAGCGAGCGCGAATCGATGTTCGTCGTCAACGAGTGGGCCCGCGACTGGTTTCACGACACGCTGAAGAATTCGCCTGACGGCATCGCCATTGGCAAACAATACTTCCGCAGTCGTGGCATCCGTGATGATATCATCGAGAAGTTTCAGCTTGGCTATGCACCACAGCGGCGCGATGCTTTGTGTTCGGCAGCCATCGCGAAAGGCTACAAGAAGGATTTCCTGCTGAAGACGGGCCTCTGCATTGAAAATGAGAAGGGCATCTACGACCGATATTCTGGGCGCGCCATCTTCCCGTGGCTCAACGTCTCTGGCAAGGTGGTGGCTTTCGGCGGGCGTGTTCTTGATTCGCGAACGAAGGGCGTCGCGCAGAAGTATGTCAATTCGCCCGACTCCGACATCTATCATAAGGAACGCGAGCTCTATGGCATCTATCAGGCCAAGAAGGCCATTGTCAAGGAAGACCGCGTCTTCATGGTCGAGGGCTACACTGACGTCATTGCGATGCATCAGGCTGGCGTCGAGAATGTCGTGGCCAACAGCGGCACGGCGCTCTCCGTCTATCAGATCCGTCTGCTACACCGTTTTACTAACAACATCACGCTGCTCTACGACGGCGATGAGGCAGGCATCCATGCTGCCATGCGTGGTACGGACATGCTGCTCGAGGAGGGGATGAACATCAAGGTGCTGCTCCTGCCTGACGGCGACGATCCGGACAGCTTCGCCCGCAAGCATTCGACGGAAGAGCTGAAACGCTATATTGACGAACATCAGACGGACTTCATCACGTTCAAGAGCCGCCTGACGGTCGAGAACGTCTCAGACCCCGTGAAGCGCTCTGAAGGTATTGGGGGCATCGTCAAGAGTATCTCAGTCATCCCGGACCAGATCCTGCGCTCCACGTACATCAGCGAATTCTCGCGTCGCATCGGCATGAAGGAGCAGACCCTCATCGCTGAGATGAACAAATATATCCGTCGAAGCTTAGAGGAAAAAGAAAAGGAACGCGAGCGTGAGCAGCGACGGCAGCAGCCCGCCACGGCAGCAGCACCATTGCCGCCGCAGACAGGCATGCCTGACGTGCCGCCCATATATATACCGGGCGAAGGCTTTGTCGAGCCGGAACCTATTGCTCCTCCTGTGTCGGAGGAACCGCTTGCCCTGCATACGCCACAGGAACAAGCATCGAAGGTGGAGCTGCTGCTCATCCGCGAGGTGGTCAGGCATGGCGAGGAGATTATCTTCGACAATGTCGAGACGGAGGATGGAGGCACGGTCACGCTTAACGTGGCCCAATACATCGACTTCGATCTCAGCCAGGATGGTCTTCAGCTGACATTGCCCGTCTACAGACAGATCCTGCAAGAGGCCGTAGCCCATAGCGGAGAGCCCGGTTTCAAAGCTGAGACTTACTTCTGCGGTCATCCTGACCTTGAGGTAAGCCAGCTGGCAACGAGTCTTGCCATCGACCGCCATCAGCTTGGCCGACGCTTTGTCGTGGAGGAGCGCGAAGGCTCGCTCTGCCATCGGGTGCGCCATCTGATGATGGACTTCCGCCTTGATCTCATGGAGGCTCGTCTGCGTAGCATCCAGCAGGAGTTGCGGACAGCGGGCGGCGACATGAAACGTATGATGCAATTATTACAAGAACATAAGGATACCAAAGAGATTCGTGATGCACTGGCGCGTCAGCTGGGCAGCGATCTCGTTGTTTAAAACGAAAGATGTTATGTATTATATCAGTAAAAGAATCGAAGTATCGGCCAGCCATCGTCTGGAGTTGGATTACGACAGCAAGTGCAGTCAGCTGCATGGTCATAACTGGATCATCACGATCTATTGCAAGGCAGAAAAGCTGAATCAGAACGGCATGGTTGTCGACTTTACCGAAGTGAAGCGCAAGATCAAGCGTCCGCTCGACCATCAGAACCTAAACGACGTGCTGCCTTTCAATCCCACGGCCGAAAACATCGCCCGTTGGTGCGTCGACCAGATTCCGCAGTGCTATAAGGCCACCGTTCAAGAAAGCGAGGGCAACGTGGCTTGTTATGAGGAAGATTGAGAATTGATCATCAGGAATAAAGACCTTTGAGGATGTTTCGAGTCAATGACATATTCTATTCCCTGCAGGGCGAAGGGCGCAATGTAGGACGTGCGGCGGTGTTCATCCGTTTTGCGGGATGCAACCTGCGATGTCCGTTCTGTGACACAGAGTTCGATTCCTTCCGCGATATGACTGCCGACGAGATCATGCAGGCTATCGCGCCCTTTGAGAGCCGGTTCGTCGTTCTCACTGGAGGAGAACCGACTATACAGGTGGACGAGGCTTTTGTTGACCTGCTCCATGCTTATGGCTATGAGGTGGCGATGGAGAGCAATGGGACCCTTCCTGCTCCGCGAAATCTCGATTGGCTGACCGTCTCGCCTAAACGTCCTCTCAAAGAAGGGTGGGGAAGTGAGGCGAAACGCCCTGATGAGATAAAGATTGTATTTACATCGGCCGAAGACATCGAGACTATCTGTAGCTCTATAGAACTGACAAGTATAGGGGCAACACTCTACCTTCAGCCTTGCGACACAGGCGATGCAGAGCAAAACAGAAGAATCGTGGCATCGTGTGTTGACTACATCAAGCGTCACCCCGAGTGGCGACTCTCGCTGCAGACACATAAACTCATAGGAATCGAATGAGCTTGCAAGGACTGTTATTCATTCTGTATCAGATGGTGGTAATCAGTGCGATTGTCCACGTACTTATGGATAATCGCCAGCCCGCCAAGACGATGGCCTGGGCTCTCGTCATCTACTTCGTGCCCCTTATAGGCATCATTGCGTATGTCTTTTTCGGAGTGAACACGCGCAAGGAACGCATGGTGAGCCGCCGCTCGATGGATGCACTGACGAAACGCTCAATGCTCGGATTTGTCGAGCAGCGCAACCTGATCTTGCCTGACACCCAGAAACCTCTCATCGACCTGTTTGTCAACGAGAGCTTCTCGCTGCCTTTCAGCGGCAGCGACGTTCAGGTCCTGACAAGTGGCTACGACTTCTTCCCGTCGCTTCTTCGCGATATCGCCTGTGCCACCAGTCATATACATATTGATATTTATATATTCGAGGACGACGCGCTTGGACGGCTCATAGCGGATGCCCTTATGGCTAAGTCGCACCAAGGCGTAGAAGTACGTATTGTATATGACGACGTAGGATGCTGGAATGTGCCTGCCCGATTCTTTGAACGCTTGCGACGCGAAGGTATTGAGGTTGAGCCCTTCATGCCTGTCCGCTTCCCCTCTTTTGCCCGTCGGGCTAACTATCGCAACCATCGCAAGATCTTTATAATCGATGGACGGGTCGGCTATATCGGGGGCATGAACATCGCAATGCGCTATGTGAAGGATGGCTGGCGCGACACAATGTTGCGTATTGAGGGTAGGGGAGTCTATGCCCTTCAGCGCGCCTTCCTCATTGACTGGTACTTTGTCGACACTTCACTGCTCAGCGAGGCCAAGTATTATCCTCCCTCGCTCGCGAAAGCTCCTCACACGAAGGATTCGCTTCTTCAGGTCGTCACGAGCAGTCCTACGGCAGAAGAGGCTGAAATCATGCAGGGCTATGTGCGCATCATTCTTGCTGCCCGTCGCTATGTTTATATCGAGACCCCCTATTTTCTGCCAACAGAAATTGTCTTCTATGCTTTGAAGACAGCCTCTCTATCAGGTGTGGATGTAAAGGTGATGGTACCTATGCGTAGTGATGCCCGTTTCACGGAGTGGGCCAGCCGCAGCTTCTTGCGTCGTGCTGTCGAGGCGGGCGTGCAGGTCCTGCTTTACAAACCAGGTTTTCTCCACTCGAAGATGCTTGTCAGCGATGATGTGGTCTCTTCGTGCGGTTCTACGAACGTTGATTTCCGTTCATTTGAAAACAATTTTGAGGCAAATGCCTTTGTCTACGGCAATGCAACAGCGCAAAGGCTTCGCGATGTCTTTCTTGATGATGAGCGAAATTGCGTGCCGCTTACGTCGATGGTTGATCTGATGCGTCCTCGCTTCCTGACGCGCCTGATTGAGTCGTTTGCCCGTCTGTTCTCCCCTTTGCTTTAATTGCGGAATATGGTGAAGTTTACGCTGCCATATTCGCGGTGGTCTGCAAAGTTCGGATGATCCGTGAACGAATTGTTCGAGCCGTGCTCGAAGACGAAGATTCCTTCAGGCTTAAGCAACTCCCTCGAGAAAATAAGGTCGGGGATTGATGGTAGCTGTTCAAGGGCGTAAGGGGGATCGGCAAAGATGAAGTCAAATTGCTGATGGCAGTTCTTGACGAATCGGAAAACATCGCCACGCATGGGGATGGCAGCTGAAGAGTGCTGGTCGCCCAATAGTTTCCTTAGACATTCCTGAATGAAACGGTGGTGGTCGCGGTTAAGCTCTACGCTGACGACCTGGCTGCATCCTCTCGAGAGAAGCTCCAGCGTAATACTACCTGTTCCGGCAAAGAGGTCAAGTGCCGTAGTACCTTCAAAGTCAATGTATTGAGTCAGAACATTGAAAATGTTCTCCTTGGCAAAGTCGGTTGTGGGACGAGCCTTAAACGAGCGCGGAATGTCGAACCGCCTTCCTTTGTATTTCCCTGTAATGATTCTCATCGTCCTATGAGGAATAGCGTTTGTAAATCGTATGGCATACCATTTGGCAACCTCACTGCTGACTGCTGAAAGTCGGCTTGCGGATTGACAGTGAAGACTCGTTGCAGATAACGGCGTAGCTCCGTCAGTAGCCATTCCTGTTCGGGCATGTTGCCTGCAAGGTGGAGCCCGTCGTCGACGGCATTGAGCTGCAGCTGTTTCCAGACGTACAGGAGAAAGTAGATTGCGTCATGGCTTCGTCCTGCTTCATACGAGTTGAAGAATTTGAAGCGGTTTTGCTGAAAACTGAATATGTCAAGTCGACGCTCGTGAAAATAGCCGAAGAGCTTGCGTGAGGCTCCTGTATAGCTGCGCTGATGCAGATGGCGCCATACCGGACTCGCAGCTGCGATGACCTGCACGTCGCTGAAGTGGTCGTCGACAACGAGCCGGAGGTCGCGATTAACAGCGAAGAGAGCTACGCAGTTAAGGTCGGGCACAACGTTGTAGCACACTGCGTCCTGTTCTGTCTCTGGGAAGGCGTGATGAAGCATGTCGTCCATCGTCTGTTCGCTGAACAGGTCAACGGGCACGAACAGCACGTCGGTGTCGAGCATCAGTCTCACGCGAGGCGGTGCTTGAAGCAACAGGTCGCTCGTTTTGAATGCTTCGCGCAGATTTGCAGCGATGCTCACTCCGCTTTTTACCACGTAGGGCTCGTAGAGGATGCTTTGTTGTCCCTCGTCGTTGCTATACATAGCGAATGCCATGGTGCCTCGCCCAATGCGCAGGGTCAGCCGATGTTTGGTCTTACTTCTGGCTTGCATGTTCAGTCGTCGTTTGATAGTGGTTGCTTCGTGCCTCGCTGGCGATGCTTCTTGCACAGATAGCCACGAGGGCAAAGGCGAGCAAGGCGAGCAGCATGTTGATATAAAGATTTGAGTGTCTCATTATGTGGTGTCTCTCTCTTCTGAGGTGCAAAGTTACGATTTTTTTGAGGAGTTACGACTTAAGTGGAGTTAAAGGGAGTTAAAGTCCCTAAGTTTTTACTTAAATTGACTAACTTTGCACGCATGTTAGATGCAGAACTGGTTTATCGCATTCGTGAAGCCTTTGTGCCCAAGATTCCCACTGACGAGCAGCTGAGTGCTGTCCAGGTGCTTTCACAATTCATGTCCGACCGCACGTCCGACCATCCTGCGATGGTGCTCCGAGGTTCAGCCGGCACGGGCAAGACGACCTTAGCGGCTGCCGTCGTCAAGGCGATGCGTGGGCTGGGGCAGAAGCTCGTGCTGCTGGCTCCTACGGGGCGGGCGGCAAAGGTGTTCTCGCTCTATGCCGGCCAGTCTGCCTTTACGATTCATCGGCGCATCTATCGCCAGCAGACCGCTGCTGACCTGTCATCCTTCCGACTGAACGATAATCTGCATGCTGACACGCTGTTCATCGTTGACGAAGCTTCGATGGTCTCACATACTGCTGTGAACGAGATGTTCGGCTCGGGTGATTTGCTCTCCGACCTTATCAGCTATGTTTATCAGGGTCTACGTTGTCGTCTGTTGCTCATCGGCGACGCTGCACAGTTGCCGCCTGTTGGTGAGGAGGAGTCGCCTGCGCTGATGGGCAGTGTGCTGAGCGGTTATGGGTTGACGGTCTACGAGGCCGACGTCAGCGAGGTGCTTCGCCAGAGCCGTGAGTCGGGCATTCTATATAATGCGACGATGGTCAGGCAGCTAATCACGCACGATGCCACGACCCAGCTGCCTCGACTGCATCTGAGGGGCTTTGCAGACATCTGTGTAGTCCCAGGCGACGAACTCATTGAGCGATTGGCGAGCAGCTACAGCCGTGTGGGTGTTGACGAGACGGTCGTTATCTGCCGTTCGAACAAACGGGCCAATATCTACAATCAAGGCATCCGCAACACCGTTCTCGACCGCGAGGAGCTGCTCTCGCGCGGCGACCAGCTGATGGTGGTAAAAAACAATTACAGCCTCGTAACTGGCAACTCGCAGAAAGGTGATGACGTTACCAGTCAGCCTTCGTTCCTTGCCAATGGCGATCGCTGCGTGGTCTTCAAGGTGAGGAATGAGGAGTGTCTCTACGGCTTCCGCTTTGCTGACGTGACCCTCCAGTTTCCAGACTATGACGACTATGAGTTGACGGCCAAGGTGATGCTCGATACGCTCACTTCTGAGTCGCCCGCTCTGACGCGCGATCAGCAGGAGCAACTATATAATAATGTGATGGCGGATTATGATGATATCCCACTAAAGAGTCAGCGTCTGAAACAACTCAAGTCTGACGTCTACTATAATGCCCTTCAGGTGAAGTATGCCTATGCCGTCACCTGTCATAAGGCACAAGGTGGTCAATGGGCCCATGTTTACATTGATCAGGGTTATATGACTGATGAGATGTTGACGGCTGACTACATCCACTGGCTCTACACCGCCCTCACCCGTGCGACAGAACAGGTTTACCTGGTCAACTGGCCCCAGACACAAATAAGTGAGAAGTGAGTGCTTACTCCCACTTCTCACTTATTACTTATTGCTTCTTACTATTAATAAGTCATCCGGGGCTCAAGCTCCTTTGCCTGGTCAATCATTTTCTGTACCTCGACGACAGCGGGCACGCGGCCGCAAATGTGGCGCTCCTCGTTCAGCTCGGCCAGCTTCGGCTGAAGATTTTCTGCCACTCGGTGGCGGAACTCTTTCACAGTGTCGACCCCGGCAGCCTCAAGCAGTTCGGCAAACTGGGGGCCAACGCCGTTGATACGGAAGAGATCGGCATGGTTTGTCCAGCGCAGAATGAGTTTCTCGCTGATGCCCGTGGCCTCGGCCAGTTCCTTGCGGCCCTTGGGGGCAGCACATTTGTCGAGCAGTTCGCTCACCTTGTTGATACCAGCGGCAACGAGCTTCTCAGCATAGACGTCGCCCACACCTTCGATGTCAATAATCTTGTAATCCATAACGCGTTTGGTTTTTAGTTGATAAAAAACGTAGTATCTATAATATCTGTCAGCAAATATACATCAATTATTCTGACCTGCCAAATAATTTAATGATTATTTAATAGAAATTATTAAAATTTTTGTCTACCTTTGCCCACCGTTATGGATGTCATACGTTTTGTCAAAGATTGGACGCTGCCCGTCTCGATGGCAACGGGTACGCTTGCTTACCTCCTCTTCGCCTCCGTGCCGGCGCTCGATGGGGCGGCCCGATTCTTCGCTCCTTTTTTCGAGGCTATCCTGCCTCTGTTCATGTTTCTCATACTCTTCGTCACATTCTGCAAAGTTGACTTCCGTGCTCTCAGACCCGTCGCATGGCATCTGTGGGTGACGCTGTTCAATATACTCTTTGTCAGCGTCACAATGGGTGTCATCCTCTGCTTCAGGCTCACAGACGACACGCTGGTGCTTGCCGAGGCCCTCCTGATGTGTATCATCTCTCCTTGTGCCACTGCGGCTGCTGTGGTCACCCAGAAACTGGGTGGCTCCCTCGAGCAGATGACGACCTACACCTTCCTCTCCAACATCCTGACAGTGCTGCTCGTCCCCATTTGCTTTCCAATGATCGAGAAGTCGGCCCACATCACATTCTGGCAGGCTTTTGCCGAGATATTTCGCGAGGTGCTCCTCGTGCTCGTCATTCCGATGGGTATGGCCTATGTCGTGAAGCACCACATGCACCGCCTGCATCGCTGGATTATCTCCATTCGTGACTTGAGCTATTACATGTGGGGCTGCTCGCTCATGATCGTCACGGGCACTACGGTGAAGAACATTGTCCACGCCGAGACCTCTGTCGCCCTTTTGATGGCCATCGCCCTGCTGGGTCTGATGCTCTGTGTAGTGCAGTTTGCCGTAGGTCGCTTCATCGGCCATTTCTTCGACCGCACCCAGGAGGCAGGTCAGGCTTTGGGACAGAAGAACACTGCCTTCGCCATTTGGATAGCCTACACCTATCTGAATCCGCTCTCCTCAGTCGGTCCAGGTTGCTATATTCTTTGGCAGAATATCATCAACTCGATTGAAATCTGGCAGAAGAAAAAGATGGATGAGAAGGGATGAAAAGACGTGTCTGTCTGAGAGCCTTTTATTGAAGTTGTCCTTTTCTGGTGGCGCGGCGGTCCTGTGTGTGTGACACAACGCTCCTTCGACGACGACGAAGCGGTCCTTTGTTTCGTCAATACCATAGTTTAACGTCCGAAGCAGTATGTCTGCATACGTGTCATACTAACAAATGGTAAAAAATAAACCGCATGTTTGGCGGAATCGGGAAATTTTTGTACTTTTGCACGTCAATTGTAGAATAACAATAATAATACGATAACGTCATGACAAAAAGATTCGCTGAACACAGCGGCATGAACCTGACTCAGGTAAACAAGGAAATTCTGGAAAAATGGATGGAGGAAGATGTCTTCCATCGTTCTGTAGATGAGCGCGAGGGGTGCCCGCAGTTCGTCTTCTTCGAGGGTCCTCCCTCGGCCAACGGCCATCCTGGCATCCACCACGTGCTGGGACGAGCTCTGAAGGACACGTTCAACCGCTATAAGACGATGAAGGGCTTCCAGTTGAAGCGCAAGGCAGGATGGGACACCCACGGACTGCCCGTGGAACTCTCTGTCGAGAAGTCGTTGGGCATCACCAAGGCGGATATCGACAATCCTGAATCGCCACGTTATATCTCTACAGAGGAATATAACCAAAAGTGTCGCGAGAACGTGATGATGTACACTCAGGAGTGGCGTGACCTGACGGAGCGCATGGGCTATTTCGTCGATCTGGACCATCCGTATATCACCTACGACAATAAGTACATTGAGACCCTTTGGTGGCTGCTCAAAGAACTTTATAAGAAGGGGTTGCTCTACAAGGGCTACACCATACAGCCGTACAGCCCTGCAGCCGGCACAGGCCTTTCGAGTCATGAACTGAACCAGCCAGGCTGTTACCGCGACGTGAAGGACACAACGTGCACAGCCCTGTTTAAGGTTAAAGGTCAGGCTCCTGCGGGTGCTGACTGGGGACCCTGTTACTTCCTCGCATGGACGACGACACCCTGGACGCTGGCTGCCAACTCGGCACTCTGTGTGGGTCCGAAAATCGACTATGTAGCCCTTGAGACCTACAACCCCTACACAGCTGAGCCCATCACGGTGATTCTGGCTGAGGCGCGCGTCGCTGCTTACTTCGACACAGCAGCAGAAATCACCGACGGCGGCGAGATGCCCGAATTCAAGAAAGGTGGCAAGTTCCTGCCGTATCGCGTCGTGGGCCACTACAAGGGCACCGACCTTGTCGGCATGACCTATGAACAGCTGATGCCGATGATACGTCCCATGGGCGACGCCTTCCGCGTGATCCCTGGCGACTATGTGACGACGGAAGATGGTGCGGGCATCGTCCACATCGCGCCAAACTTCGGTGCCGACGATGCTTTTGTCGCCAAGAAGGCAGGTATTTGCCCCATCGTGCTCATCGACAAGAAAGGACTGGAGCGCCCCGTTGTCGACCTTCAGGGCAAATACTTCTTGCTGGAGGACCTTGACCCTGACTTCGTTGAGAAATATGTGAACAAGCAGGAGTGGCTCAAGTTTGCCGGACGCTATGTCAAGAATGCCTATGACGAGACGCTTACAGACAAGGATGAGACGCTCGACATCTCGATCTGCATGGACCTGAAGCAGCAAGGCAAGGTTTTCAAGATTGAGAAGCACACCCACAACTACCCTCACTGCTGGCGCACGGACAAGCCCGTGCTCTACTATCCTCTCGACTCGTGGTTCATCCGCTCTACGGCCAAGAAGGAGCGTATGAGCGAGCTGAACAAGACCATCGGATGGCATCCAGAGTCGACAGGCACGGGCCGCTTCGGCAACTGGCTGGAGAACCTGAACGACTGGAACCTCTCGCGCTCACGCTTCTGGGGCACGCCACTGCCTATCTGGCGCTCGGAAGATGGTCAGGAGAAGTGCATCGGCAGCGTCGAAGAACTCTATAACGAGATTGAAAAGGCCGTCGAGGCAGGTGTCATGACGTCGAACCCGCTGAAAGACAAGGGTTTTGTGCCTGGCAATATGAGCGACGAGAACTATCAGCGCATCGACCTGCACCGCCCCTATGCTGACTATATAATATTGGTGACGGACGACGGCAAACCCATGAAACGCGAAGCCGACCTTATTGACGTCTGGTTCGACTCGGGGGCCATGCCCTATGCCCAGCAGCATTATCCGTTTGAGAACCGCGACCTCATCGACAAAGGTGAGGCCTTCCCCGCTGACTTCATCAATGAAGGTGTCGACCAGACGCGTGGCTGGTTCTTCACTCTGCATGCCATCGCTACGATGGTCTTCGACTCAGTAGCTTTCAAGAACGTCATCTCTACCGGATTGGTGCTCGACGCCAAGGGCAACAAGATGTCAAAGCGCGTCGGCAATGTGGTCAACCCCTTCGACATGATTGACAAGTACGGCTCTGACCCCGTCCGCTTTTATATGATGACCAACTCGGAGCCATGGGACAACTTGAAGTTCGACCCCGAGGGCGTCGCCGAGGTGAGCCGCAAGTTCTTCGGCACACTATACAATACCTATTCGTTCTTCGCACTTTACGCCAATGTTGATGGATATGTCCCATCTGCAACGCAACAAACAGAACGTCCGGAGATTGACCGATGGATCCTCTCCTGCCTGAATACGCTCGTCAAGAAGGTGCAGGCTGAGATGGACAACTATGATCCTACTCGTGCAGGCCGACTGATTGATCAGTTCGTCAACGACGATCTCTCCAACTGGTACGTCCGACTCAACCGTAAGCGCTTCTGGGGCAAGGATATGAGCGACGACAAGCGCTCGGCTTACGACACGCTCTATACCTGTCTTATAACTGTCAGCAAGCTGCTGGCACCCTTTGCACCTTTCTATGCCGATCAGCTCTACCGCGATCTTGGCGGCGAGAAGACGAGCGTGCATCTGGACACCTTCCCCGTATGCGATGAAAGCCTGATTGATGCTGACCTCGAGGCTCGCATGGAGATGGCACAGAAGATCACGTCGATGGTGCTCGCCTTGCGCCGCAAGGTGAACATCAAGGTGCGTCAGCCGTTGGCCGCCATCATGATTCCTGCTACTGAGGAGCAGAAAAAGTATATCGAGGCCGTCAAACAGCTCATTATGAACGAGGTGAATGTCAAAGAGCTGAAATTTGTTGAAGGCCAGGGCGTTCTGGTGAAGAAGGTGAAGTGTAACTTCAGAACGATGGGCAAGAAGTTTGGCAAGATGATGAAGGCCGTTGCTGCACAGGTCGACGCCCTCAGTCAGGAACAGATTGCTGAGCTCGAGGCCAATGGCACGCTAAGCATAAACATCGACGAGAATATCCTACAGATAGAACTGGACGACGTCGAGATCATCAGCGAGGACATTCCAGGATGGCTCGTGGCCAATGAGGGAACACTGACCGTCGCTCTCGAGGTTGAACTGAACGACGAGCTGCGCAACGAGGGTATGGCCCGCGAGCTTATCAACCGCATTCAGAACCTGCGCAAGGATGGTGGACTGGAGATTACAGACCGCATCAACATTGCCGTTGCACCAAACAACGAGGTGGAGAAGGCCATCAGTGCATTTGCCGACTATATTAAGACGCAGGTGCTGGCCGATACAATCAGTATTTCTGACAACGACGGCACGGAAGTTGACTTTGACGACTTTAAACTGAATATTAAGATTAACAAAATCTAACCAACAGAAAACATGGCAGAAAAGACCCGCTACACTGACGAGGAGCTCGAGGAGTTCCGTCAGATTATCAACGAGAAACTGGCCTTAGCCAAGCGTGACTATGATCAGATGATGGCCACACTCACTAATCGTGACTCTAACGACGTCGACGACACATCGCCCACGTACAAGGCGTTGGAGGAGGGTAGTGAGGCCCAGTCAAAGGAAGACCTCATCAAGTTTGCCGCACGCCAGCAGAAGTTCATTCAGGGACTGAAGGCAGCGCTTGTGCGCATAGATAATAAGACATACGGTATCGACCGCATAACGGGTAAGCTCATACCAAAAGAGCGCCTTCGTGCCGTGCCTCATGCCACGCTGAGTGTAGAGTCGAAGGAACTGGAGAAGAAACGGAAGTGAACGATAAGTCAATCATCACCCGTGGACGGCTGGCTGTGATACTCATCGCAGTCATCCTCGTCGTCGACCAGCTCATCAAGATCTGGGTCAAGACACACATGGCGCTTCACGAGAGCATTCATGTCTTTGACTGGTTCTACATCACGTTCATCGAGAATAACGGCATGGCTTACGGCATGCAGATTGGTTCGAAGCTGCTTCTGTCGCTCTTCCGCGTCGCAGCCATCGCTGTACTCAGCGTCTACATCTGGCGTCTCACCACTCGGCAGCAACCCCGTTGGGGCTATGTCGTCTGTCTGGCAATGGTGTTGGCCGGCGCAGCAGGCAACCTTATCGACTGTATGTGCTATGGTCTTTGCTTCGACGCCTCTACGATGTATCACGTCAGCGAATATGTTGGCTTTGGCAACGGCTATGCCTCATTCCTGACGGGTAAGGTGGTCGACATGTTCTATTTCCCGCTGATTGTCACGCATTATCCTGACTGGTTCCCCTTCTGTGGGGGCGACGAGTTTATCTTCTTCAGCCCTGTCTTCAACTTCGCTGATGCGAGCATCTCCGTGGGTGTCGTGGCTCTGCTGCTGTTCTATAGGAGAGAGATCAGTCAAATCAGTATGAAGCGTGAGTAGGAGTCCAATCATCTGTCTGCTGACGGTGCTGGCCCTGATGATGGCCTGCAAACCGAAGACGCCCAGCAAGTTCATTCAGCCGGACGATATGGAGGACATCATGGTTGATTTCTACATGGCTCGAGCATTGGCACAGCGGCAGGCTGACCAAGCCTTCACGCAGGCTAAGTATGAGGAGGCTGTCTTTAGCAAACATCATGTCACAAGGGCCGACTTCGATTCGTCGCTCATCTATTATTACACGAGGGCTGATCGTTTCAATGCTGTCCTGCAGCGCGTGGCTGACAGACTGGAGGAACAAGCGCTTGTGCTTGGCGCCACAGAGGGAGAGATAGGCAAGTATGCCATGCTGAATGCCACGGGCGACACAGCCAACATCTGGGCCGAGCGCAGCACCATGGCCATGATGCCTGTGCCGGCCTACAACCGCTGGGATTTCACTATTGAGGGCGACTCATCTTTCCGCAAGGGTGACAGCTTTCTCCTGCAGTTCGTGACTAACTACATGTATCAGAGTGGCAACAAGACAGGTATCGCCTATATGGCTGTCGACTATCAGGATACGACCATCGCACGCAACTTGCGGTTCAGCGTCTCTGGACTCAGTCAGCTGCGATTCCCTGCGCAGCCGAAGAATATTAAACGTATCCGTGGCTACTTCTACCTTGACGATGGCCACGAGCAGACCAGCACGACGCGCCTGCTGTTTATGAGCAATGTGCAACTGATCAGATTCCATGACCCGAAGTATGAAGAGAATCAGAAAGATAGCATCCCACAGGATAGTCTGGCCCGATCAGTCGGAACAGACTCTCTCAGTCGTGGAGATTCTGTCAGGGGTCGTGAGCCGATGCTATCCCCTGACGACGGAGCAGCCGATGACCGAGTGGCTCCCAGGCACCCTGACCCTCAGATTCGATGATAAAGGCCAGCTGAGAGCTTATTACGAAAAAAAGCTTCTAGAATAAATATAACTAAAAACCTTGGAAAATATGAATTTGAAAGTACGTTTGGCGGTGATGAACTTTCTGGAGTTCGCCGCGTGGGGTGCGTATCTGACTTGTATGGGAAGATTCCTTGGCAATATCGGATTCAGCACTGAGATTGGATGGTTCTATTCCATGCAGGGCATCGTCTCGATCTTCATGCCTGCCATCATCGGTATCGTGGCCGACCGATGGATTCAGGCACAACGGTTGCTCGGACTATGTCACTTGTTGGCAGGCTTCTTTATGATTGCAACGGGCTGGTATGGCTATACGCACGGCTCTGAGTCAAACTTTGCAATCATCTTCACACTCTATTCGCTTAGTATCGCCTTCTATATGCCAACCATCGCGCTGGTCAATTCAGTGGCCTACAATGCATTGACTCAGGCTGGGATGGACACCGTGAAGGACTTTCCGCCCATCCGTGTCTGGGGCACCGTGGGATTCATCCTCATGATGTGGTTCGTCGACCTCATGGGATTTCAAGACAACCAGAACCAGTTCCTGGCTTCGGGTGTAGTCAGTCTGTTGCTCTTTGCCTATAGCTTCACGTTGCCTAAATGTCCCATTAAGAGATCTGATGAAAAGAAGTCGCTTAGCGAGGCACTGGGGCTGCGCGCTTTTACACTGTTCAAACAAAAGGAGATGGCAATATTTTTCTGTTTTTCATTGTTGCTTGGTGTCTGCCTGCAGATTTCCAACGGCTATGCCAACCCTTTCATTGCCAGCTTCGGGGCCGTGGCCGAGTATGCTGATACGTTCGGCGTGCAGCATGCCAACATCCTGATTTCACTCTCGCAGATTAGTGAGACGGCCTGCATACTGCTTATCCCCTTCTTTATGAAGCGCTTTGGTATTAAGAATGTCATGCTGATTGCGATGTTCGGATGGGTTTTCCGATTCGGATTCTTCGGCATGGGCAATCCAGGCAGCGGTGTCTGGCTTTTTGTGCTCTCGATGATTGTCTATGGTGTAGCTTTCGACTTCTTCAATATCTCAGGCTCACTCTTCGTAGAGAGTCGTACCGACGAGTCTATACGCTCAAGCGCGCAGGGACTCTTTATGCTCATGACCAATGGTATCGGAGCCTCACTTGGCACGCTTGGCGCTCAGGCTATCATCAATAACTTCACGCATGGCGAGGTAGTCGATGGCAGTTTCTTCACAGTCGGTGACTGGACGACATGCTGGTTTATCTTTGCTGGCTATGCCCTGTTGCTGGGTCTGGCATTCTCTGTGATTTTCAAACCTGAAAAGAAATAGGGAGAGGATGAAGCGTACACTGCTGAGATATGATAGTCTCCATCAAGTTACTGGCGCGAGCGACTTGTGGGTGATCGTGCTGACCGACGAGGCACGGCAGAGAGCTATTTCGGTGGTGTGCGATGAGGATATGGCTGCGCAACTGAAGGTGCGCATCAATGCTCCGGAGATCAGCAAAATTCTGCTGCCAGAAGCTCTGATCCAGATGCTTCACTCAACGTATGAGATGCTGATTGTCGGTATCTATGACGGCCAGTATCAGGTCATGCTGATGGATATGGAGAATGGAGAATCAGTCAGACTGAGAATGAGCGACGCAATCCTGATGAGTATCATTTCGAGGACTCCACTCTATATAGAGGACGGGCTGATGAGACACCAGAGCTACCCTTATGAGGACTTTTCCAAGGGAGTGGCCATCCCCATTAATGCGATGCGTATGGACTACCTGAAGCAGGCCCTTGACAAGGCCATTGAGGATGAGAACTATGAACTGGCTTCCCATATACGAGACGAGATAAGGCTCAGAACTAGCAAGGACGGATGAAAGAGACACATTTCTTTTATGTGCCTGATGCACGGACGGCAGTAGGGCTTCCTGTAGAGGAGGCTCAACATGCCGTGCGCGTGCTCCGATTGAAAGAGGGCGACGAGATGATGCTCATGGATGGGCAGGGCACATTCTATCGTGCCTTGATCACTATGGCTACTAACAAACACTGTTCTTATCGGATTGTTGACGTGTTGCCTCAGAAACCAGCATGGAAAGGCCATTTGCACCTGGCCATCGCCCCACCAAAGGTGATGGACCGCATTGAGTGGTTGTCAGAGAAAGTAACGGAGGTAGGAATCGACGAGCTCACCTTCTTGGACTGCCGTTTCTCGGAACGTCGCATGGTGAAATTGTCACGCATTGAGAAAATTGTTGTTTCAGCCGTCAAACAGAGTCGGAAAGCCTTTTTACCACAACTGAATGAGATGACAGATTTTCAACGTTTCATTGAAGCCCATGCAGATGGCCGCCGCTATATTGCCCATTGCTACGAGGAGGTGGAACGAGTGAATCTTTTTGATGAACTTCGACGGCCTGCAGAATCGGATGATGCGTTGGTGATGGTTGGACCAGAGGGCGACTTCTCTATCGACGAGGTGCGTATGGCTCTCGAACATGGCTTCATCTCAGTTGACTTGGGAAAGAGTAGGTTGCGTACGGAAACCGCTGGTCTGGCCGCTGTGATGATGATGCAACTGAGTAAATTTTAGAGAAATGATGGGAATAAAAAAGATAGTTTTATTTATTACGATTATATTAGTCGTCCTTCCTATAAGGGCGCAAAATCCGACGATTGGCAACTTTTTCAAGCTGATGCCAGACTCGTTGATGCCTTATATTTCAAAGAATAATCGTCTTGACATGATTGATTTCATGGAAGCGAAGATGAAGGCTGAGGTGACGAATATGTTGGGGGGAACGACTGAGATGACAGCATTGACCGAAGATTCTTTGTCAGTCAATATGAACGAACACCTGCGTGTTGACGTGAGGTTGGCTATGCGTGATAGTTTGGTTATTGAAGTGATGAAAACATATATAATCAGTTAGCACCAGGAGGAGAAAGTCGTTCAGTACCATTCAACCGCCTGGTGCCCTCTGTCGGGTCCTATTACTTTAATGTCGTCGCTGTCGCGCCGAGATGAAGACGTTTTTGACAAGTCTCACTTTTGATTAGTACGCTTGCGCGGGTTCTGACCTTGTGGATGGCGTGGCTGGCTCCAGTTCTTCATTGCACGACGATGGAATCGTTCTTCCGCTTTCAGTATGTCCCATACCTTTGAGGCTGGCAAGAGTTCTAAAAAACGTTTGTGATAATCTTGCTGGATGCATTTTAGTTCGATTTCTTTCTCGTTGCGTTCCTGAATGGCTTTTCTACAGGCCTCTTCGCTTTGGGGCTTCTGTTTGCTGAGAGCTCGTTGTTGGTTGAAGATGGTACGTTGCTTTTGTTGCATTTCTCGATAGAGTGGGAAGAACTTTGCCTCCTCCTGACTATTTAAGTGGGCTTCGCTGACGATAAAGTCGTGGAGTTCGGCTTCGAACTTCTCTGGCGAGAATCGCTCTTGCTCCTGATAATTTTTGCCCTGAGCATTGACGGCTAAGGTTATTGTCAGAAATAGTAATGCAAGTTGTATTCTTTTCATGTCTTATGTAGTCATTAGTGGTTTACATATCGGCTAGCAATGAGGCGTAGATGTCTTGATTGTCGACCATCGCATAGTCAGCAGCATCATCGAAGTAGGTGTCATTATATGAGGCAACCAAAACTTCATTGCTCTTAATTGAATTATCAGAGTGACTCAGAAAGAGCGTAGCGCTGAGGGCAACTACGCCGACAAAAGCAGCTGCATATAGCCATGGCTGCATACGTCTGATACGAGCCGGCTTTTGCTCCTTTTCCTCGGGTAGACGGCTAATGATCCTGTCAGCAAGGCTGTCGAAATAACCATCCGGGGTCCTGAAAGGATTCGGTTTCTGCTGAAAGTGTGTTCTGATGAAATCTTCCTCGTTCATTGCTTGTCTTTTTATTTCTTGACGCTAATAAATATAAAAGGTTTAATCGTGCTTGCGGAAAAAATCTGTAATCTTTTTCACCGCGATATGGTAGCTGGCTTTCAGACCGCCTTCTGTGGTTCCTGTGATACGACTGATTTCAGAATATTTCATGTCATCATAGTAGCGGAGCAGAAAAACAGTGCGCTGTCCTTCTGGCAGGTTGGCAATAGCTTCTTGAAGTAGTGCTTCGGCCTCCTCGCCGTCAAAGTATTTGTCGGCTTGCAGCTGGTTGGCAATGCCCATGTCGGCTTCGTCGGTGCTATGAACAGGTCTTTTTTTCTGACGACGGTTGAAATCGATGGCTTCATTAATGGCGATGCGGCTTAGCCAAGTGCTTACCTTCGAGTCGCCATGGAAGGTTGCTATCGCATTCCATGCTTTCATAAAGGCGTTTTGAATGATGTCGTCAGCATCTTCATGTGTTAGGACAAAACGACGTACTTGCCAATAGAGTTGTTCGCTATATTGGCGTACCATGAGTTCAAATCCTTTACGACGCTGATCAGGATCTATGAGCATGGCTTTAAGTTGGTTGTCGTCTATATGTATGCTCATTGACCTGAGAGATAGGGATGAAGCGATTTGAGAATCTGCTTGTCATATTCATAACGATCTGGCCAGACATCAAGATGTCCTGTTTCGGGATTCGGATACACTGTATAGTAGGAAATATACACGGGCACGCGTGGAGTGACATTTGTAGAATGTATGAGACGGATAGGCGACGTGTCGTTTTCTTCAGCTCGCTTCTTAAGGTATTCTTTGCCTTGATCGCTTTTTGGAGGGAGGTCCATTGACAGACGCATGCGGTCGAGTAGCCATTCGTCTGCATCAGGAAGGAGGAAAAGCGCCAAGTCGAAGGGGCGCTGAACACGTATGCATCCGTGGGATATAGTGCGGCGGTCGGCTCCAAAAGCTCCTCGGTTGTTTGTGTCGTGCAGGTAGACCGCATGCTGGTTAGGAAATCTGAAGATGATGCGGCCCAACGAGTTGCCGCGTCCGCTGTGCTGGGCTACACGGTATTGACCTGAGAGTAGTTGCGCTTGTGTGATGTGGCGAGGGTCTATTGTGTCGCCGGTCTGGCGGCTGGTGATGAAATAGCGGTTACGTGCAAAGTAGACTGAATCGCCTGACCGCCGACTGATGTCATTGCGAATGATGCTGCCTGGTATAATCCATTCCGGGTTGATCTCTATGCGCGAGACGGCGCTGTGAAGAATGGGGGTCTTCGTGCTCCATGCTCCACAACAGATGCGCATGGAGAATACACTGTCAGGGCTGACGGCCCATAGTTGCTGGGCTGGCAGGTTGACGAGAATGTAGCGGCCATCAGCAATATGCTCGTCATGGGTGCGCCATCGACGGCGTTCGATATTGCTAATCAGACGCCGACGGCCCTCTGGAGTGCTGTCGTGTCTAAAAGCTTCAATGAGTCGGTCGTAAATAGTATCACATGGCTCTATGCTTTCCAGATAGTTTACAGCCTTCCCCTCTGCGACACGGCTTAGTGAGCGCATAGTGAAAAGTGTGTCTGGCTGTTCGACGGACAGGTCGAACGTCTGTTTGTAGTTACCTGGCTGACCATCGCGGAGGTCGAGATGGTTGAGCACATAATTGGGATTAATGAATCCGTAACGTTGACCTCGCGCATAGCGCAGATATGCACGTGTCAGATTTAACTCGGTGCGGGCCATTACAAGATCTTGTGTGTTGAGAGAATCGAAGCGTAGCGAGTCGAGTCGCTCAATGTCTGCCTCAATCTCGTTGAGGAAGAATGCTTCTGGCGTAAAGCCCATCGACTCAACATGGCGACGGAGATAACGAACGACGGAATCACATTGAGCCACCATCTGAGGTGCTTCGGCCCATAGCCAGTCTCCGCCACTCCGATAATAGTCGGATGCCATGTGGTCTGCTTGAAGTGAATCTTTTGCAGAAAAAAGAATTTGCTCTAAACGCTCGTGGGCAGACGGTGCATTTAGAGCAAATAATTGCGTAGAGGCTTGCTCCACGTCTTCTTGAGTTCCGTCTCCAAGGCATGCTGCAAATGCAAATGGAAATGCAACAATGAGAACTCTTATAAGTAATGAGTTATTCAGCGAACGGTGATCTTGCGTACCACCTTGCCTACTTTCAGAATGTAGCAACCCTTTGGAAGATTAAGTTCAACACGCTGGGCAGGACTTTCAATCTTGTATTGAGCTATGGCACGTCCCGTGAGCGAGATGACTTCAAGAGTCATGCCATTAGCCCACTGGACACTGACTGTGTTGCCGTCGAAACTGATGGAAGGCACGCGCTCTTCAACTTGCTCAGCCACACCCATCTCGCTCACCATTTCCATTGCCATGGCTGGTGTGCCCACTGAGAGAAGGGCGAGTACTGTCAATATCATGATGTTCTTTTTCATACGCGCATTTTTATATTTGGGGCAAAGTTAGTGTTTTTTTTCGAAACTTCCAAATGTTTTGCGCAGAAAATGGCTTTTTTTGATGTTTTTACACGTCGAAAACAGCCATTTCATTGGTTAGACTAGTGTTGACGAAGATTTCTTGTGCTTCGTTGAGTAGCACGCTTTCATCGCTGTAGCGTGAACTGAAGTGACCTAAAAGAAGCTGTCCGACCTGTGCATCGCGTGCCACCATGGCTGCCTGACGTGCGGTGCTGTGATGATATTTCTGCGCCATCAACAGGTTGTCGTCGGCATATGTGGCTTCATGGTAAAGGGTGGTGACACCTTTGAGGTGTTGGTGCAAGGTGGGGATATAGGCTGTATCAGAGCAGTAGGCATAGGCCCGCGGCTTTTCTGCAGGAGTGGTGAGTCGTTTGTTGGGGATAACTTCGCCTTCGGGAGTTGTCCAGTCGCAGCCGGATTTTATGTTATTGATCTGTGAGATTGGGATGTTGTAGAATTCAATCATATCGCGGCGTATGTGGGGAAGCGTAGGCTTCTCGCGAAAGATATAGCCGCAAGTGGGGATACGATGGTCGAGAGGGATAGTTTCTACGCTTAGCGAGTGGTCTTCGTAGACTGTCAGATGGTTGGTGGTATCAACGGTGTGAAACACGACATCGTAACCCAGGTCGCGACAGAACAACTGCATCTGCCTATCGAGCATATCCTCTAAATCAGCTGGTGCATAGACATGAAGTGAGACCGTGCGACCGAGAAGGCCGAAGGTGGAGATCATGCCTATGAGCCCAAAGCAATGGTCTCCGTGTAGATGGGAAATAAAAACGTGGCTCATCTTGTTGAATGACAAGCCAGAGCGCCGTATCTGCAACTGAGCGCCTTCGCCGCAGTCAACCATGAATAACTTACCGCGGCACTCCACAATCTGCATAGAGGGGTAGTGCTTGAGGGTGGGCAGTGCGCTTCCGCAACCTAAGATGTGTACTCGAAACGGCTGCATGACTGTGTGTATTTCATTGTTCCTGTGTTTTTGCTTCGTTCCACAATGCATCCATTTCTTCAAGGCTCATTTCTGTGAGGGGCTTGCCAATGCGGATGGAGTGCTCTTCGATGTAGTTGAAGCGACTTATGAACTTTTGATTAGTACGCTCTAAGGCGTTCTCGGGATTCAGGTGGTAGAGTCGTGCAGCATTGATCACAGAGAAGATGAAATCGCCCAATTCAGCTTCACTCCTCTCCTTGTCTTCGCGCGCCAGTTCTGCTTCGAGTTCACTAAGTTCCTCATGCACTTTCGTCCAGACATCTTCCTTTTTCTGCCAGTCGAAACCTACGTTGCGTGCCTTGTCTTGAATGCGGTAGGCCTTGATGAGTGATGGCAGAGAAGCTGGCACTCCTGAGAGTACTGTCTTATTTCCGTCTTTTTCCTTTAGTTTTATCTGCTCCCAGTTTTTCAATACTTGAGCACTTGTCTCTGCTTTTGAGAATTCGCCAGGGGCGTCGGCTCCTTCAGGCACATAAGGCAAAGGGTGTGGATGAGGTACACCCACTTGTGAGGGATGATAGACATGAGGGTGGCGGTAAATGAGCTTATCGGATTCTGTGTTCAGAACATCTGCGATATCATAACGGCCTTCCTCACGGGCTATCATGGCATAAAAGCAAGTATGCATCAGCACATCACCCATCTCCTTCATCATCTCGTGGTAATCGCCTTTCATGATAGCGTCACAAAGTTCGAATGTTTCTTCTATCGTATTGGGACGAAGACTTTCTATTGTCTGCTTCTTATCCCATGGACATTTCTGTCGCAACTCGTCGAGTACGTCGAGCAGTCGTCCGAAAGCTTGCATTTGTTCTTCTCGTGTATGCATAGGAATATAAGTTTCTGTACTTGGAGACTTGATCTTCAGTGTTAATTGGGTCAGATGGATGTTTGGTAAACAGTAGGATCGTCGATGCCGGCCTCGACAAGTGCTTCATGACGCTCTACGCATGTGGCACAACGCCCACAATGGATTGACTCTCCCTTGTAGCACGACCATGTCTCGGAATAGTCGATTCCAAGCTGTTTGCCACGACGGGCAATGTCTGCCTTAGTCATATTTGTGTATGGAGCCAAGAGGGTAACTCCGGCATAAGTGCCGGCATTGGCTGCACTGTTGAATGAATTGACGAACTCAGGCCTACAGTCGGGATAGACAGAGTGATCGCCACCGTGATTTGCCATCATGACGTGCTTGAGCCCGCGACTTTCTGCCATACCTACGGCTATTGAAAGCATGATGCCGTTGCGGAAAGGAACGACAGTCGACTTCATGTTTTCATCGGCATAGCTTCCGTCAGGGATTGCTTCACTGCCATCAAGGAGGGAACTTTTGAAAAATTTGCTCATGAAATTGAGCGAAATCGTCAGATGTTCTATGCCCAGGCGCTGACAGTGAAGACGGGCGAAAGGTAACTCACGAGCATTGTGATTGGAACCGTAGTCGAACGAAAGACAGAGAGAGATTCGGTCGCGATAGTCGTAAAGCATCGTGACCGAATCCATTCCACCACTAAGAATCAGTATGGTGTCCTTCATCTGGCGGCAATCATCTCTATTTCAACAAGTGCGCCTTTGGGCAGGTCGCGCACAGCAAAGGCTGAACGGGCAGGGAATGGTGCAGAGAACATCTCTGCGTAGACCTCGTTCATAGGGCCGAAATTGGTGATGTCACTCAGCAGAACGGTGGTCTTGACGACATTCTGAAGATCTAAACCTGCCTCAATCAGAATAGCTTGAGCGTTTAGGAGCGACTGGCGTGTCTGCTCCTTGATGCCGCCTTCCGGGAACTGGCCCGTTGTGGGGTCAATCGGCAGCTGACCACTTAGATATACAAAGCTGCCGGCATCGATGGCCTGACTATAAGGACCGATAGCCGCAGGGGCTTTCTGTGTTGCAATTGCTTTCTTCATAATATTCAATTTTTAATTATAATTGTTTCAGTTCGTGAATCTTTAATTCTGGTTGTTCATTATTGAAGATGTAACTTCCGCTGACAAGTACGTCTACTCCTGCACTAACCAGACGTGGAGCGGTCTCAGACTGAACACCTCCGTCGACTTCGATGAGAGTGTGGCAGTCATGACGGTCGATAAGTTCTCGTAAACGTTGCACTTTGAGGATCGTGTTCTCGATGAAGCGCTGTCCACCAAATCCAGGGTTGACACTCATCAGAAGCACCATGTCGACGTCAGCAATGATGTCTTCAAGAAGACTGACGGGCGTCGAGGGATTGAGCGTGACGCCTGCTTTCATTCCTGCTTGATGGATTTCTTCAACGACGCGATGCAGATGGAGCGTCGCCTCGTAGTGGACGTTCATCATCATAGCACCTAAGCGGGCCGTCTGATGTATGTAACGTTCAGGGCGTTCAATCATGTAGTGAACATCGAGGGGCTTTTGACAGACTTTTGCTACAGCCTCAAGGACCGGGAATCCAAAGGAGATGTTTGGCACGAATGAACCGTCCATGACGTCTAGATGGAGCCAGTCTGCTTCAGAGCGGTTAATCATTTGAATCTCACGGCCGAGATTTAGAAAATCGGCCGCGAGCAGTGAGGGTGAGACTAATGTCATGGTAGTGTTGTTGTTAATTAAGGCAGAAAGACTGCTGATTGACGTAGCGATAGGTATAAGCAATTTGTCGGATCAGTTGGAGTGTCTTTTCGCTAGGGGTCATTTCTTCGTGGGTAAATATTTGCATAGGCGGACGTAGGGATTGGTTTACATTGTTAGTAACGTCAGCCAGTGCGGTTTATTATGTCAAATGATGAAATATTTTTCGATTTCCTTAATACCGTTGAGAAATGAGGCCGTATCCATGCGCTTCTTGCCTGCCAGTTGAAGTTCGTCAATTTGAAGCAAATTGTCTGAGGCAGCAATATAGAGCTTACGGTGCCCATCGGTGGATATCTGACCTGGACGCATTGATGCGGCAGTAAGCGAAGTCTTGGTTGTACGAAAAAGTTTGAGTACCAGTTCGCTGCCGTCTTTGCTGGAAAGAGTGGTCCAGGCTCCGGGGTAGGGGGACAGCCCACGAACAAAGTCATAGATACTCTTGGCACTCTGTTGCCAATTGATTCGGCATGTGTCCTTGAAAATTTTGGGGGCAGGCTTTAGATCGGTACAGTCAGATGGTTGGGCCATGCTCTCAGGATGACCGTCGGACTGAAGGATGAGCTCAAGCGTCTCGAGACAGATGCGGGCACCAAGGTGCATGAGTCCATTGTATACATACTCGACATCGGCAGTGTCAGGAATGTCGAACGGTAGTTGGTGTATAATGCGTCCTGTGTCAATCTGTTGATCAAGAAAAAATGTTGTTACGCCAGTTTGAGTCTCGCCGTTAATAATGGCCCAATTGATAGGGGCTGCACCACGGTACTGGGGTAACAATGCTGCATGAACGTTGAACGTTCCAAATTCCGGCATTGCCCACACAATCTCTGGTAGCATGCGAAAAGCCACGACGACTTGGAGGTTTGCATTGTAGGCGCGTAAGGCTTCGATGAAGTCAGGATCCTTCATACGTTCAGGCTGGAGTACGGGGATGTCATGTCCCAGCGCAAATTGTTTGACGGCAGAGGGTTGCAGGATAGAGCCATGACGCCCGACAGGCTTGTCTGGTTGCGTGACGACTGCCACCACGTTGTAGTCGTTTTCCACTAAAGCCTCAAGGGTAGCAACGGCAAAGTCTGGCGTACCCATGAAAATGATTCTAAGGTCACTTTTTTGCATATCTTCTATTCTCGATTCTTATTCTTCACTCATGTCAGCGACCATCTTTCGGTATTGTGTGAAGAGGCGCTGGCGCGATATGTAACCGCGCAGATGGCTATCATCATTCAGTACTGGCAGCCAGTCGGCCCTCGTCTGTTCGAAGGTTTTCATCACTTCAGCCATCGTCATCCGGTCGGAGAGTAAGGCTGGGGGAGGTTGCATAAGCTGACGTGCTGTGAAATGATGATAGAGTTCGGTTCGGAACATGATGTGACGGATGCTGTCGAGGTCTATCTCGCCCAGCAGGGAGCCTGCAGGGTCGAGGACAGGAATGAAACGGTCGTGTGAACGACTTACCTTACGGACAATCTCGCCCAGATTCATATCTGGCTCGATGGCTATATAGCTGCGTTCTATTACAGCGTCTAATTGCATCAGCGTCAGCACGGCGTGGTCAGTGTGGTGGGTGATCAGTTTGCCCTCCTTGGCGAGCCGGGCTCCGTAGATGCTGTGGGGCTCAAATAGAATGATTGTCAGATAAGAGCAGACGGAAACAATCATCAGAGGAAGCAACAGACTGTAGCCGCCGGTTAGTTCTGCAATAAGAAAAATGCCTGTCAGGGGAGCATGCATCACACCAGACATCACGCCAGCCATTCCCATCAGGGCGAAATTCTTCTCTGGCACGTAGACACCAATCTCATAAACGTTCCACAGACGTGAAAAGAGAAATCCGCTGAAGCATCCGACGAACAATGAGGGCGCAAATGTTCCGCCGACGCCGCCAGCACCGTTTGTGGCTGAGGTGGCGAAGACCTTGGTCAGCAGGACAAGGGCGATGTATGGAATGAGCATTTCACTTTGCCCAGCGAAGTGGGAGTTGTTGAGAATGTTGTCCCAGTCTGCCGTAGAGTGTCCGTGGAGTAGTAGGTTGATGGAATTATACCCCTCACCATAAAGTGCAGGAAAAAGGTAGATGAGCAGGCTTAAAAGTAAAGCCCCGATCGTCAATTTTACATAGCTGTGTGCACTGAAGCGGGCAAAAAAACTTTCACAGAAATTCATCATTCTGACGAAATAAAGACTTACGAGTCCGCAGAAGATGCCTAAGAATACGCAGGCCGGCGCGCGTTGTATTGTCCAGCCTTCGTCAAGATGGAAAGAGAAGAGCGCTGCGTCGCCACTAAATATATAGGTGAAACAGGTGGCTGTGACACAACTGACGAGGATAGGCAACAATGATGTCATTGTCATGTCAATCATGAGCACCTCTATGGTGAACACAAGACCTGCAATAGGGGCTTTGAAGATTCCGGCTATAGCGCCTGCCGCACCACAGCCAACGAGCAACATCAGGGTGCGAGAGTCCATCTTGAAAAGTTTGCCCAGATTGCTACCAATGGCTGATCCGGTGAGAACAATAGGAGCCTCGGCTCCAACTGATCCACCAAAGCCGATAGTGACAGCCGACGCAATGACCGATGACCACATGTTGTGGCTTCGGAGACGCGAGTGGTTTGAGCTGATGGCGTAGAGTATTCGTGTGATACCGTGAGATATGTTGTCTTTAACGACATATCTGACAAAGAGCATGGTCAGGAAGATGCCTACCGCAGGATATACCAAGTATAGCCAGTTGGAAGAATCGGCATCAAACTGGCTTGTCAGCAGACGCCCGATAAGATTGATGATGCTATGGAGAACAAATGCTGCTACAGCTGAAAGCAGACCGACCCAAAAAGCCAGCACGAGCACGAACATGCGCTCGCTGATATTGGTCTTACGCCACTCGTTAAGCCGCGTAAACCATTGTAATACAGCTGATTCCGTTGGTGTGTCGGTCATGTCTATGCCTATACGAAAGGATTATGATTTTAGCAAGTGGTCGAGGAAATTGTCAAGGTCGTCTTCAAGTCCTTTCATGAGCTCAGGATCAATAATGACTGTGTCTTCGTCGTCGACAACAAACAACTCGGCCAATGTCTCGCGATCTTCATCTTCGAGAACAAAGGCATATGGTCTCAAGATTGCCATCGTCTCGACCAACTTGCGCTGATTGTTTAGGCATTGACGTACCACAGTCGCCACCTGCTCGTAGAAATCATCGTCTTTGTTGTCAATCCACTGTTCGACGACACAACGGGTCAATTCATGATCGTCGTCGTCAAATGTCAATAGTTCACCCGTTTCTTGGGTCACACGAACGTGAATGTCGGTCATAGTGCATGCTTCCTCGGTTGAAGGAAATTTTTCTGCAGTCTTGCGAATGGCCCGTTCAATTTGTTGTAGCGTTTGTTCAGTTGCTTTCATATCGTTTCTTCCCTTTTTGATTGCAAAAGTATAAAAAAGATTTGTATTTGCAAACGATTACGGTTTTTTTTCCTAAAAAAACTTTATTCTTTCCCTTTTTCTTATTAACTTTGCACCCGTAAATGAAGAACGGCGTATGTCATCAGGGGGTAGTTGCAATGGTCGACGGCGACCACGTTCAGGTGCGGATTGCACAAATGAGTGCTTGTGCAGCCTGTAAAGTTGCCTCAGCTTGTCACGCTTCTGAGATGAAGATGAAAATCATTGACGTTTGGCATTGCGAAAAGCAGTTTAACGTTGGTGATGAAGTGACGGTGGTTGTGTCGACTGATACAGCAGGGCGGGCTCTTCTACTAGGGTTCGGCTATCCTTTATTAATGATGCTCGCTGTCCTATGCGTCATGCAGTGTCTTGCCGTATCCGAAGCAGTGACAGCACTGTTGATGTTAGCCGCATTGATACCTTATTATATTATTTTATGGTTGATGCGTGGGCGTCTTGCCCGCAAACTTACTTTCCGAATAGAAGAAACAAACAAATAATTCTAGAACAAAAATTATGAATGACATCTTGATTGCAGTCATCGTTCTTGGAGGCATTGGCTTAGTGTCCGCTGTGGTGCTCTATCTCTGTTCCAAGCGCTTTGCTGTCTATGAAGATCCTCGCATTGGCGAGGTGGGCGAGTTGTTGCCTGGAGCCAACTGCGGCGGCTGCGGATTCGCAGGATGCGGGGGCATGGCCGAAGCGCTTGTAAAGGGTGCTGACAAGGGAAGTCTCAATGGACTGACTTGCCCTGTTGGTGGTTCAGAGGTAATGACACGTGTGGCCGATTTGTTAGGTATGGCCATCCAAAATGGTGCTCCTCAGGTGGCTGTTGTCCGTTGTGGAGGCACTTGCGAGCTCCGTCCGAAAATCGTCCAGTATGGTGGTCTTCGCACGTGCAGTGCGATGCATGCTTGTGGAGCTGGTGAGTCGGCCTGTGGCTATGGATGCTTGGGCTGTGGCGACTGTGTGGCAGCCTGCCAGTTCGATGCTATCCACATTCACCCGGAAACTGGACTGGCTGAAGTCGATGAGGATCGTTGTACAGCCTGCGGCGCCTGCACGAGAGCGTGTCCGCGTGGCATTATCGAACTACGGCGAAAGGGACCCAAGGGCCGTCGGGTCTTCGTCAGCTGCGTTAATCGCGACAAGGGAGCTTCAGCGATGAAGGCCTGCAAAGCTGCATGTATCGGCTGTGGCAAGTGTGTGAAAGAATGTCAGTTTGGAGCCATTTCACTTGACGGAAATGTTTCTTACATTGATTCTGAGAAATGTCGTCTCTGCCGAAAATGTGTTGATGTTTGTCCGACTAAGGTCATTCATGCTGTTAATTTCCCGGCACCGAAACCAAAGCCGGAAGTCGTTGAACCCATAATAAAGAAGGAGGAAGAAGCATGAAGATAAAAACATTCCGCATAGGGGGCATACACCCCGAGGAGAATAAGTTGACCCACGAAGTCGCTACCCAAGTTGCTGCACTCCCTAAGCAGGCTGTATTCCCCCTGTCGCAACATATCGGAGCACCAGCTAAACCAGTCGTCCAAAAAGGTGACAAGGTAAAAGTTGGGTCGTTGCTGGCTGAGGCAGGCGGATTTGTCTCTGCTCCTATCTATTCATCGGTAAGCGGCACTGTCTTCAAGATTGACACAGCCATCGATGCTACAGGCTATCGCAAACCCGTCATTATTGTCAATGTAGAGGGTGACGAGTGGGAAGAGTCGATTGACCGTTCCGATAAACTAGTTACAATAGCTGATCATCCTGAACTGACCCCTGAGGAGATTATCAATCGCGTGAAGTGGGCCGGTATCACTGGTATGGGTGGCGCAGGATTCCCTACTTTCATTAAATTGACGCCTCCCCCCACAGCCAAAGCCGAGTGTGTTATCATCAATGCCGTCGAGTGTGAGCCGTACATCACGGCCGATTATAGACTGATGATGGAACATGCCGATGAGATCATCGTCGGACTGCATCTGCTGATGATAGCTGCTAAAGTGAAGACTGGCTACATTGGTATTGAAACCAACAAGCCCAAGGCAATAGAGTTGCTTAGCGAGAAGTGTAATAAAGCGTTTGCCGGTTCCGGCTTCGCCGTCGAGGTCGTTCCTCTCAAACAACGCTATCCCCAAGGAGGCGAAAAGCAACTCGTCGATGCTGTTATCCGACGTCAGGTGCCCGCACCGCCTGCTATTCCTGTCAACGTCGGAGCAATAGTTCAGAATGTGGGTACAGCCTATGCTGTCTATGAGGCTGTTATGAAGAATAAGCCACTCTTTGAACGCTATACAACTGTCACTGGTAAAAAGCTGAGCCATCCAGGTAATTTCCTTGTTCGCATGGGTACACCTATGCGAGACCTTATTGAATTATGTGGCGGCATGCCAGAAGGTGACAACAAATTGTTGGCTGGCGGCCCCATGATGGGCAAAGCTCTCTCGAATCTCGATGTGCCTATCTGTAAGGGCACCAACTCGGTGACTATCCTGTCTGGGAATGATGCAGTCCGCAGAGAGCCAGAACCCTGTATCCGATGTGCAAAGTGTGTCGACGCCTGCCCGATGGGACTTGAGCCTTATCTGCTTTCGCGTTTGAGCGCCTACAAGAACTGGGAACGGGCCGAGCATGAGGATATCACGAGCTGCATCGAGTGCGGATCCTGTCAGCACACGTGTCCGGCCTATCGTCCGCTTCTTGACCAAATCCGTCAGGGCAAGTCGACCGTGATGGGCATCATCCGTAGTCGGGCAGCCAAGAAGTAAATAACAAGTCATTAAATCGTAACAATCACATAATGGGAAACCTGATCGTATCATTATCGCCCCACGCTCACAACCATGACACAGTTGAGCGTAACATGTATGGCGTGCTGATTGCATTGCTGCCGGCCCTGCTTGTGTCGTTCTATTACTTCGGCATTGGCTCGGCTATTGTATGCATGTCGAGCGTAGCTTCTTGTGTGTTCATTGAGTGGGCCATCAACAAGTATCTGCTGAAGAATCCGCGCACTACGGTGCTCGACGGATCGGCCATGCTGACGGGTCTGCTCTTGGGTATGAATCTGCCATCCAACCTGCCTGTCTGGATTGTCTTCATAGGCGCCCTCTTCGCTATAGGTGTGGCCAAGATGACCTTTGGCGGACTGGGCAACAATATCTTTAATCCGGCCCTCGTCGGACGTTGTGCACTGCTTGTCGCTTTTCCTGCACAGATGACCACCTGGCCGGTGCCTGGCCATTTACTCGACTATGTCGATGCAGAGACAGGCGCGACGCCGCTGGCCCTCATGAAGCAAGCCATCAAGAGTGGCGATGCCTCTGTCCTCGACCGTATGCCAGATGCCTTCGCCCTGCTTCTCGGCAACCACTCGTTTGCAGGCGGAGCCGGCACGATTGGCGAAATCTGCGGCCTTGCGCTGCTCATCGGCTTTGCCTACATGCTCTATCGCCGCATCATCACATGGCATATTCCTGTCAGTATCATCGGAACCGTGTTCATCTTCAGTGCTATTATGCATTTAATCAGTCCTGCCTATGCAGACCCGTTCGCTGTCATCTTGAGCGGCGGACTGATGCTTGGAGCCATCTTTATGGCAACTGACTACGTGACCTCGCCCATGACGCATCGCGGTCAGATTATCTATGGTGTCTCTATTGGCTTGCTGACTATCATAATCCGCAACTGGGGCGCTTATCCCGAGGGTATGTCGTTTGCCATTCTTATCATGAATGCGTTTACACCACTTATCAACACTTATGTGAAGCCACGTCGCTTCGGAGAGGAGGTGAAGAAATGAAGAAACTGGAATCATCTCTCGTCAACATGGTTCTCGTGCTGACAGTTGTTGCAGTTGTCATGGGCGGAGTGCTGGCAGCCGTCAACGGACTGACCAGTGGCCCTATCGAGCAACAGAAAGAAAAGGCATTGGCCGATGGAATCAAGCGTGTGATGGCTTGCGACGGCCTCACCGTGGCCCACACAGATACCGTACGCCAGATGGACGCCAAAGGAAAGGAACTTGTCTACGTCGTCTATCAGACTCAGAACGACGAAGGCACCGACCTCGGAGCTGCCGTTGAGAGCACGACGATGGGCTTCGGAGGTGACCTCAAGGTGCTTGTCGGATTCGATCCGGACGGCAATATATTAGGTTACACCCTGCTTGAACACGCAGAGACACCGGGCCTTGGCGCTAAAGCCGACCTGTGGTTCCAAAGTGGACAGAAGGGCGATATCATCGGGCGCAACCCTTCAGAACCTCTTACCGTCAGCAAAGACGGTGGTCAGATTGATGCCATCACGGCTTCGACCATCACTAGCCGAGCTTTCCTGCTGGCCGTCAACAACGCCTTTAAGGCTTACAAAATGACGCCTGTAGACGGCACTACTGATGCAACCAAACAAACCCTTAAGGAGGAGTAAAGCTATGAACTATATCAACATCATCCGCAACGGTATCATCAAGGAGAACCCCACGTTCGTCCTTATGCTTGGCATGTGTCCTACGCTGGCCACAACCACGTCGGCACTCAATGGCCTGTCCATGGGACTGGCTACAATGGCGGTGCTCGTGTGTACCAACTTCGTCATATCGCTTCTTAAGAGCCTGACCCCCGACAAGGTGCGTATCCCTGTGTTCATCGTCGTTATAGCAGCCTTTGTCACCATCCTCCAGTTAGTCATCAAGGCCTACTTGCCTGATGTAGACAAGGCTCTCGGACTCTTCATCCCGCTGATTGTCGTCAACTGCATCATCCTCGGACGTGCCGAAGCTTTCGCGTGCAAGAACTCGCCAGTGTCTTCGCTCTTCGACGGCATCGGCATCGGACTTGGATTCACCTTCGCATTGACGCTTTTGGGCATCGTCCGCGAACTGCTGGGGGCTGGTTCTATCTTCGGATTGACCTTGTTGCCAGAGACGTGCAACGTGTTGCTCTTTATCTTACCTCCAGGGGCATTCATCACTCTCGGCTATCTCATAGCTATCGTCAACAAAATAAAAAAGTCGTAAGCAGATATGGAATACGTACTCATCTTTATTTCGGCCATCTTCGTCAACAATATCGTACTGGCACAATTCCTCGGCATTTGTCCATTCCTGGGCGTGTCGAAGAAGATTGAGACCTCGTTGGGCATGTCGGCCGCAGTGGCCTTCGTTCTCACCCTGGCCACTATCGTCACATGGCTCGTCCAGAAGTTTGTCCTCGAGGCATTCGGACTGGAGTATCTTCAGACGATTGCTTTCATCCTCGTCATCGCTTCGTTAGTCCAGATGGTAGAAATCGTACTTAAGAAGGTATCGCCAGCCCTCTATCAGGCACTTGGCATCTTCCTCCCGCTCATCACGACCAACTGCGCCGTGCTCGGCGTGGCCATCCTTGTCATCCAGAAGGACTATTCGCTGGCCCAGTCAATCATGTATGCCTTTTCGACGGCATTGGGCTTCGGACTTGCCCTGACCGTCTTTGCAGGCATGCGCGAGCAGCTCGAGATGACGGCAGTTCCCAAAGGCATGCGCGGCATGGCCATCGTGCTCATTTCTGCTGGTCTGTTGAGCCTCGCCTTCATGGGCTTCTCAGGAGTCGACGGCGGCCTGCGGGCTCTCTTTGGATTGTAAAAGCATTTCAACATATTCATTATTAATCTTATAACAGCAATGAAACAAACTATCCTTGTCACTGGTGGAACAGGCTTCATTGGCAGTCATACCACCGTAGAGCTACAGCAGGCAGGCTATGAGGTCGTCATCGTCGATAACCTGTCAAATTCTAATGCAGCCGTCGTCGACGGCATTGAGAAGATCACGGGCCAGCGCCCTGCATTCGAAAAGGTCGACTGCTGCGATATGGAAGCCCTTGAGGGCGTCTTCCGCAAATACCCCAAGATTGAAGGTATCATTCACTTCGCTGCTTCGAAAGCTGTCGGAGAAAGTGTCGAGAAGCCCCTTCTTTACTATCGAAACAATATCACCTCGCTGATCAATCTGCTTGAACTCATGCCTAAGTATGACGTCAAGGGCATCATCTTCTCGTCGTCGTGCACCGTCTATGGACAGCCTTCAGAGGAGAATCTGCCCGTCACTGAGCAGGCCCCGATACAGAAAGCTCTATCCCCCTACGGCAATACAAAGCAGATCAACGAGGAGATTATCCAGGACTACATCCACTCTGGTGCCCCCATTAAGTCGATCATCCTCCGCTACTTCAACCCCATCGGGGCGCATCCCTCGGCCCTTATCGGCGAGCTGCCCAATGGTGTGCCCATGAATCTCATTCCCTTCGTCACCCAGACGGCCATTGGTATCCGCAAGCAGCTCAAGATCTTCGGCCACGACTATAATACGCCTGACCACACCTGCATCCGCGACTATATCTATGTCGTCGACCTGGCTAAGGCTCACGTCAAGGCCATGGAGCGAGTGCTCGACAAGCCAGAGACTGACGCCGTCGAGATCTTCAACATCGGCACAGGCCGTGGCCTCTCAACGCTTGAGATCGTCGAAGGCTTCGAGAAAGCCACTGGCGTGAAGCTCAACTGGGAGTTTGCACCCCGCCGCGAAGGTGACATTGAGAAGGTTTGGGGCAACGTCGACAAGGCTAACAAGGTGTTAGGCTGGAAGGCCGACACGCCTACGGACGAAGTGCTTCGCAGTGCCTGGCGCTGGCAGGAAAAGCTTCGTGAGGACGGTATCCAATAATCATGTGTTAATCTTTACGTCAGGGAGTTTGCCAATTGACGCATTCCCTGACGTAAAGCCTTTATTTTTACCTTATTCGCAATTTCAGTCCATGTGGAACAACTCCTCGAGAGGAATTGAGACGGGCGAGTTGTCTGGGTTGACTTCCATGATATCAGCCATCATGTCCCACCAGCGCTGAGTAATGGGGTCGACGTTCTCCGTGTCCTGCGAGTTGCCCTCCTTTGTACATTCCTGATAGGCGAAGAGAATGTTGGTGTCCTTGTCCCAATAGATGCTGTAGTTCTCGACGCCTTGCTCCTTGATCATCTGTTTCAGTTCTGGCCATATGGCTGCATGGCGACGTGCGTACTCTTCCTCAAATCCGGGTTTGAGAAACATCTTGAATGCGAATCTTTTTTTCATTGATTTACTTTTTGTTATCGGTTGAAGGAGAATTCTGTTTTAAGCTAAGGAAGAATCCCAGCTTGTAAGCCTTAAAGATGCCCAGGCGGGGCCAGAGGCCGTAAAGCAGTCGACGCTCTAGTCGGCCAAAGGCGAAGTGCCATAAGCGGATGGCCCATCTGACGCTATCGAGGTGGATTCCGTCGACAAAGGTTAGCATGCGCGAATAGCCGCGAAGGTCGTTTCGGAACTCGTGGAGTGTACGCAGCGATTCTTCCGTCTTACTGACAAAGCGCTCGTTGGTGTCGAAATGGCAAAAAATGACGGGATTATCAATGTGCTCAATGCTGGCGCCCGCCTGCGAGAGGCGCTTGCCAAACAGCACATCCTCGTAGCCATAGTCGCGGAAGCGCTCGTCGAAGGGATAGGCCAGCATCAATCGCCTGGCAATTAGGAAGTTGGCTGTGTGGAAGTGATGGAAGGGCTTTGCGCGTCGTCTGTCTGTTGCGTGCTGGCTTGCTATAGCAGTCTCATAACGATAGCGCAGATTAGACGGATTGTCGCACGTACCTACTTCGTAGTCGCCACAGACGACGTCACGGCCCTCGCTTTCAATATACCTTTTAATGAATTGGTCGTCCTTCGGCATCAGTTCAGCGTCGATGAACAGCAGCCACTCGTATTTTGCCTCCTTTGCCAGAAAGTTGCGGATGCAGGCCCTGCCGCTGTTCTTTTCGCGCGCGATAAAGCGAACGTGGGGTAGGGTGCTGACTTCGCGGCACAGCTCAGTGAAGCTGCGATCCTTCGAACCATCGTCCGCTACGATGACCTCATAGCGTTCAAGCGTTGAGCCTGCCAGCTGGCGGCATATAGATGACACCTGCTCGCGGCAGTCATCCTCGTAGACTGGTATTAAAACAGACAATTCTCGTTTCATCATGACGACAAAAGTACAAAAAAAACATTAAACAAAGATACAAAAGAGAGGAAAAGTTTGCCAGTCTCAGAAAAAAAGAGTAATTTTGCAACCGCTTTCACGAGATGGAAGCATGAAATTAAAGTTTAACAACAAAAAAGTAAAAGCAAAATGGCAACAAAAATCAGATTGCAGCGCGGTGGACGCAAAGGCTATGCCTTCTATCGCATCGTTATCGCCGACGCTCGTGCACCACGTGATGGTCGTTTCACTGAGAAGATTGGTACGTACAACCCTAACACCAATCCCGCCACGGTAGACCTTAATTTCGAGCGTGCACTCTATTGGGTTGAGACTGGTGCTCAGCCCACTGACACCGTACGCAACATCCTCAGCGACGAGGGCGTCTACTTGATGAAGCATCTCCGCGGAGGTGTGCGCAAGGGTGCTTTCGACGAGGAGGCCGCTCAGCGCAAGTTCGATGCATGGAAGGCAGACAAGCAGCGCGGTCTCGACAAGGTCCGCGAGGCAGAACAGAAAGCTAAGAAGGAAGCCGCTCAGAAGGCTCTCGATGCCGAGAAGAAGGTGAACGAGGCTATCGCCAAGAAGGTGGCTGAGAAGAAGGCCGCCGCTGAGGCTGCTGCTCAGGAAGCTGCAGCACCTGCCGAAGAAGCTCCAGCTGAGGCATAAAGAAGAAAAAGCTCCCTCGTTTGAGGGAGCTTTTTTTATTTCACTATCTCTGTAGCTTCGTTTTTCCGAAGTACCGCTTTTCCTTCAACAAAGTACCGCTTTAGCATTGTCAAAGTACCGCTTTGAGGTCATCAAAGTGCCGCTTTGGCGTGGTCAAAGTGCCGCTTTGTCTGTGGAAGAGTTTCCGCCTTCCGAAAGGACAAAATGAGAGGGATACACTCTTAATCCCTCACGGGGTTAGAGAGTGCATCCCTCTTGGCTTAGCTTTTTAAGTCCGTAGTGATGGATTACTCCTCAACAGCTTCCTCAACGGCCTCGGTAGCCTCAGCGGCAACCTCCTCTACTGCCTCAGCAGCAGCGGCGACCTTCTTGGCCAGGCAATCAGCGAAAGCAGCCTCCAGAACGGAGTCAGCAACCTCTGCGCCTTCCTCGAACTGAGCGAGAACAGCAGCTGAATCCTCAGCGGTCAGGACAATCTCCTCAACAGCCTCCTCAACGGGTGCTTCAACTTCTGCTTCCTGAGCGGGCTTCTGCTCACCACCGCAAGCTGCGAACATAGCAGCTGCAACGAACATAAATGCAATCTTTTTCATTTCTTTGCTTCTTTTTTAAATCTGTAAAACAATCATTAGTTTATTAAAACGATGCAAAGGTAGGCATTTTTTCAATACGATGATACTTTTTTTTCGATTTTTTTTAAGGTGATTTTGTAACTTTTTCGCAACACGTTGTAAATCAAGTAATTCTGAAATGTTAAAAATTGGTATCAAAATGACACTTCTCTGGATTTTTCGGAAAATCACAATTATTTCTCATTTTTCATCCTACTACAATCTGTGTGGGACGTGGCTTCAATATTAAAGTTTGCATGTCCACGCCATAATCTGTAGAAGGCTAAAAAAAAGATACAGGGCTCCACATGCGTGAATCCCTGTATCTTTTTTATATGGGAGCTCCCAGCAGGATGGCGGTAGCTCACATGCCTTAAGCAAGGAGTTTCTTGACTTGATCGTAGACGTTCTGGCCGGTGTAGCCGAGTTTCTCGTCGAGCACCTTGTAGGGCGCAGAGAAACCGAAGCTCTCAAGACCCCAGACGCATCCGTCGGAGCCGACGAGGCCCTCGAGGGTGACGGGGAGTCCGGCGGTGAGGCCGAACTTCTTCTTGCCTGTGGGCAGAACGCTCAGCTGATAGTCAGCGGGCTGCGAGCGGAAGAGACCCTCGGAGGGAACGCTGACGATGCGCACCTTCACGCCGTCCTCACGCAGCAGCTTGGCGCCGGCCTCGAGCGTGGAGACCTCGGAGCCGCTGGCGAGCAGGATGACGTCGTAGTCGGCGTCGCTGCCGGCGACGACGTAGGCGCCGCGTGCGGCCTGCGTGTAGTCGTTGCCCTCGGGCAGGTTCTCGATGTTCTGACGGCTGAAGATGAGGGCCGTCGGCGTCGTGGTGTTCTCCATAGCCATGCGCCAGCAGACGGTGGTCTCCTCGGCGTCGGCGGGACGCAGGACAAGCATCGAGTTGCGGCCGTGGTGGTTCTTGAGCTTCTCCATGAGGCGGATCTGGGCTTCCTGCTCGACGGGCTCATGGGTGGGTCCGTCCTCGCCGACGCGGAAGGCGTCGTGGGTCCAGATGAACTTGACGGGCAGCTCCATGAGGGCGGCCATGCGGACGGCGGGCTTCATGTAGTCTGAGAAGACGAAGAAGGTGCCGCAGGCGGGAATGACACCGCCGTGGAGGGCCATACCGATGCAGCAGCAGGCCATGGTGAGCTCAGCGACGCCGGCCTGGAAGAAGGCTCCGGTGAAGTCGCCGCGCACGATGTCGTGGGTCTTCTTGAGGAAGCCGTCGGTCTTGTCGCTGTTAGAAAGGTCGGCCGAGGCGCAGATCATGTTGGGCACCTGCTCGGCCAGCACACCAAGCACTGTGGCGCTAGCGCCGCGCGTGGCGGCACCGGCCTTCTGCTCGACCTTCGACCAGTCGATCTGGGGAGCACGGCCGCTGAACCACTCCTCCAGCTGACGGGCCTGGACGGGGTGACCCTTGGCCCATTCGGCCTTCTCGGCGTAGCGCTCAGCCACAATCTTCTTCAGCTCCTCGCGGCGGCGGGCATACATCTCCTCAACCTCGGGGAAGATCTGGAACGGGTACTCGGGGTCAGCACCGAGGTTCTTCATCGTCTGTACGAAGTTATCGCCGCCGAGGGGGGCGCCGTGGGTGGCGCAGTTGCTCTCATAGCTGGAACCGTCGGCCTTGCGGGCACCCTTGCCCATGACGCAGTGGCCGATGATGAGGCTGGGGCGCTCCTTCTCGGCCTGAGCCTTGCGGATGGCCTCGCGGATCTGGTCGACGTCGTTGCCGTCGATCTTCTGCACATACCAGCCCCATGCCTCATACTTGCGGGCGGTGTCCTCAGAGGTGACGACGTCGGTGCGGGTGGAGAGCTGGATGTCGTTGGCATCATAGAACATGATGAGGTTGTCGAGGCCAAGGTTGCCGGCGATGCGGCCTGCACCCTGCGAGATCTCCTCCTGCACGCCGCCGTCTGAGATGTAGGCATAGATGGTCTGGTTCATCACCGAGCCTAGACGGGCCTTGAGGAACTTGGCGGCGATTGCGGCACCGACGGCGAAGGTGTGGCCCTGGCCGAGGGGTCCGCTGGTGTTCTCAATGCCGCGGGCCAGTTCGCGCTCGGGGTGGCCAGGGGTGACGGAGCCCCACTGGCGGAGCTGCTTGAGGTCGTCGAGGCTGTACTTGCCGATGAGGCAGAGCTGGCTGTAGAGCATGGGGGCCATGTGGCCGGGGTCGAGGAAGAAGCGGTCGCGGCCTTCCCACTCGGGATTCTCAGGGTCGTAGACGAGGAACTCGCTGTAGAGAGTGTTGATGAAATCAGCGCCACCCATGGCTCCGCCGGGGTGTCCGCTCTTTGCTTTTTCAACCATTGCGGCAGCCAGGATTCGGATGTTGTCGGCTGCGCGGTTCATTACTTTGTTGTCGTTCATAAAAGTGTTTTGGTTAAATGATAATCACGATTTGGATGCAAAGATACAAAAATAATCTGAAACGGCAAGCATTTCAGATTATTTCTTTTGATTCTGCCCATGGGGTTGTTTTTACTTGATACGCAGCACGACGATGCTCTTGGCGGGCAACTTGACGCTGAGGTGCCCCTTCTTGTCGAGTCGGCAACCCTTGAAGTCGGTCGGGACGATACGGTCGGGCGTGGCGAAGTCGTTGTAGTCGTCTACGCGATGGCAGGTCAGCAGGCGGCCGCTGACGCTCTTGACCGTCAGTCCGTCGATGTTGAAAGCGATGTCCTGAGCCTTGTCGAGGCTCACGTTGACGAGCGACACGACGATGTCGCCCTCAACGGTCTTGGCTGCCGAGGCGGAGACGAGGGGCAGGGTGCGATAGCCTCGCCCAGCGTCGGAGGGGTTGACAGGCTTCTTCCAGTCGTGCTGCACGCGCATCTCGCTGCACTCAAAGTCGAGCGGCAGATAGGTGGCCTCCTGGAAGGGCGTGTACATCTGGAAGACGTGGTAGGTGGGCGTGAGCACCATGTGTCCGCCGTCCTTCTGGTCGGTGAGGATCATCGACTGGAGCACGTTGACCACCTGGGCGATGTTGGCCATGCGGACACGGTCGGTGTGGCGATGGAAGACGTTGAGGGTCAGGGCGGCCACCATGGCGTCGCGCATGGCGTTCTGCTGATAGAGATGGCCTCTGACCGTGCCGGGCTCTTCGTCCCACCAGGTGCCCCATTCGTCGACCATCAGTCCGACGCGGTGTTTCGGGTCTTCTTTGTCCATGATGTCCTTGTGTTTGCGGATGACGTCCTCAATCTCGAGACACTTGCCGAGCGTCCAGTAGTAGTCATCGGCGTCGAACTTGGTGGCAGAGCCCTTCGGGCCGTTCCATCCCGAGACGGTGTAGTAGTGGAGCGACAGGCCCTGCATCTGCGTGCCGGCGTTGTGCATGAGCACTTTCGTCCAGTTGTAGTCGTAGTCGGAGGCGCCGCTGGCAATCTTGAACAGATGGTTGCCGTCGTAGTTGCGGCAGTAGGTCTGGTAGCGGCGATAGAGGTCGGCATAGTACTCGGGACGCATGTTGCCGCCGCAGCCCCACGACTCGTTGCCCACGCCGAGGAACTTCACCCGCCAGGCACGGTCGCGTCCGTTCTGCCGCCGCAGCTTGGCCATCGGGGTGTCGCCGTCGCTCGTCATGTACTCCACCCACTTGGCCAGCTCCTCGACCGTGCCGCTGCCGACGTTGCCGCTGATGTAAGGCTCGCAGCCCAGCATCTCGCAGAGGTTGAGGAACTCATGGGTGCCGAAGGAGTTGTCCTCGATGGTGCCGCCCCAGTTGTTGTTCTGCATCTTCGGCCGCTCTGAGCGGGGGCCGATGCCGTCGCGCCAGTGGTATTCGTCGGCGAAGCAGCCGCCCGGCCAGCGCAGCACGGGAACTTTCAGGGCCTTCAGGGCCTCGAGGACGTCCTTGCGATAGCCGTCGACGTTGGGGATGGGCGATTCGGGGCCCACCCACAGGCCGCCATAGATGCAGGTGCCGAGATGTTCGGCAAACTGTCCGTAAATTTCCTTGTAGATCTTCTGTTGCCCCTGGTCAGCATGGATGCTGACGGTGGCGTCCTGAGCGATGGTCGATGTGGTCATGGCCAGCGCTAAGGTGGTCAATGCAAATAGTTTCTTCATTACTTTTTTGATATGGTTGGTTAGTCTGTTTCGTTGTCGTCCATCTCGTCGTCGAGACGGTTGGCCCAGAGGTATTTCTTCGTCTCACGGGCCGCCACACCGCTGAGCAGGAGCAGGGCGATGAGGTTGGGGATGGCCATCAGGGCATTCATGCAGTCGGCGATGTTCCAGATGATGTCGAGGTTGATGATGCTGCCGAAGAAGAGGGCCACGATGTAGAGGATGCGATAGAAGCGGTTCATGTGGGTGCCCTCGATATAGTCGACGGCACTCTCGCCGTAGTAGCTCCAACCGAGAATGGTGCTGAAGGCGAAGGTCAGTATGCCGAATGTGAGAAGCGGAGCCCCGACGTAGGGAATCTTCGAGAAGGCCACCTTGGTCAGGGCTGCGCCGTCGGCGTAGGTGATGTCAGGGTAGGCGAGGATGCTGCTCACCAGGACGATGCCGGTGAGGGCGCAGATGACGACGGTGTCCCAGAACGTGCCGGTGCTCGAGACGAGGGCCTGGCGCACGGGGTTGCGTGTCTGGGCAGCGGCCGCGACGATGGGTGCCGAGCCCATGCCGCTCTCGTTGCTGAACAGTCCGCGGGCGATGCCGTAGCGGGCCGCCATCATCACCGTGCTGCCGACGAAGCCGCCGCCGGCAGCCTCGGGATTGAAGGCCGAGCGGACGATCAGCTCGATGGCCGGCCCGACGAAGGAGGCGTTCATGCAGAGGATGACGACGCAGCCTACGACGTAGATGAGGGCCATGAAGGGAACGAGGAAGGTGCAGACGCGGGCGATGATCCTGACGCCTCCAAGGATGACGATGCCAGTCAGGACACAGACCAACAGGCCAACCGCCCACGTCGGGATGCCGAACGTCTCGTTGGCCAGCAGAGCGATGGAGTTGGCCTGAACGGTGCAGCCGATGCCAAAGGAGGCGAGCGCCGTGAAGACGGCGAAGAGCACGGCCAGCCACTTCATGCCCAGTCCGCGCTCGAGGGCATACATCGGACCGCCGTACATGCGGCCGTTGGCGCCCTTGACGCGGTACTTCACGGCCAGCAGGCCCTCGGCATACTTGGTCGACATGCCGAAGATGCCGGTCAGCCAGCACCACAGCACTGCTCCAGGACCGCCCAGCGCGACGGCCGTGGCCACGCCGACGATGTTGCCAGTGCCGATGGTGGCGGCAAGGGCCGTGGCCAGTGCACCAAACTGGCTGACGTCGCCGCTGGCCCCAGGGTCTTTCCTGACGGAGAGCCGGATGCCGGTCAGCAGCTTGCGTTGCGGACAGCGCAGGCGAAAGGTCAGGAAGATGTGGGTGCCTAGCAGGAGGATGATCATGGGCCAGCCCCAGAGGAGGGAGCTGAGCGAGGCGAAGAAGTCGTTGATGGTCTCCATTGTGTCTCGGCTGTTAGTTTGATAACAACTACTGATTAAAAAAAAGGAGGATGTGTCATGGGGTCGCCCCTTGACACACCCTCTTTCTCATAGTCGGGGGACAGGGCAGGGGATTGTTGTCCCTCCTGCTCGTCCAGTCTTAGTTTACTTCTTGGTCTCAGCGGCGCACTTCTCGATGGGCAGACAGCGCTTGTAGTTCTCGATGTAGCGGTTGAAACCTTCTACATCGGCGGCTGTCGGAGCAATCGAGACACCGGTGTTGCCGGCAAAGACAACCTGCTCCAGATAGTCGGCCAGCGACAGCTTCTGTGGGTTGTTGACCAGATAGCCGGCCAGCAGGGCTATGCCCCAGGCACCGCCTTCGCCGGCCGTCTCCATCACGGAGATGGGGGAGCCGAGGGCTGCAGCGAGCATGCGCTGACCTACTCCGGCGGTCTTGAAGTAGCCGCCGTGGCCTGTGATGCGGTCGACCTTGACGTTCTCCTGCTTCAGCAGGATGTCGTTGCCGAACTTCAGCACGGCGATGGCACCGTAGAGGTGAGCCCGCATGAAGTTGGCCAGGTTGAGCTTGTCGTTAGCAGAGCGCACGAAGAGGGGACGGCCGTCGGTAAGTCCCGTGACGGGCTCGCCGGAGACGTAGTTGAATGAGATGAGACCGCCACAGTCGGCGTCGCCCTCAAGGGCCTTGTTGAACAGACGGCCGTAGAGCTCGTTCATGTCGACAGGCACTCCGAGCAGCTGCTGGTACTCCTTGAAGAGCGAGACCCAGGCATTGATGTCCGAGGTGCAGTTGTTGCAGTGGACCATTGCGACGAGCGAGCCGTCGGGCGTGGTGACGATGTCGATGGGCTCGTAGGGCTTCGAGAGCGGCTTCTCCAGCACGATCATCGAGAAGCTCGACGTGCCGGCCGAGACGTTGCCCGTGCGCTGCTTCACGGCGTTGGTAGCCACCATGCCGGTGCCGGCGTCGCCCTCGGGGGGACAGACGGGGATGCCAGCCTTCAGATGACCGCTGACGTCGAGCTTCTTGGCACCCTCAGGTGTGAGGAAGCCGGCGTTCTCACCAGCGTTGAGCGAGCGGGGCAGGATGTCCTTCAAACTGTAGGGCAGGCCCTTGGCTGCAAGGATTTCGTCGAACTGGCGCACCATTCCGGCATCGTAGGTCTTGGTCTCGGGGTCGACGGGAATCATGCCCGAGGCATCGCCGACGCCGAGGACGAACTGGCCAGTGACCTGCCAGTGGACATAGCCTGCCAGCGTGGTCAGATACTTGATGTCATGGACGTGCTCCTCGTTGTCGAGGATGGCCTCATAGAGGTGCGAGATGCTCCAGCGCAGGGGGATGTTGTAATTGAACAGTTTCGACAGCTCAGCGGCTGCCTTGCCCGTGTTGGTGTTGCGCCAGGTGCGGAAGGGCACCAGAATCTCCTGCTTCTCGTTGAAAGCCATATAGCCATGCATCATGGCCGAGAAACCGATGGCGGCCAGCGTCTCGATCTCGCAGTCATACTGCTTCAAGACGTCCTTACGCAACTCGGCGTAGCAGTCCTGAAGGCCGTACCAGATGGCCTCGATGCTGTAGGTCCAGAGTCCGTCGACGAGCTGGTTCTCCCACTCATGAGAACCCTGGGCAATGGGCTTGTTGTCCTGGTCGATGAGGACGGCCTTGATGCGGGTAGAGCCAAACTCGATGCCGAGGATGGCCTTTCCGCTTTCTATTACTTGCTTTGCATTCATAATTACTTCAGGGCTTTACTGAGCATGTAGTACATCTCGTTGTTCTGCAGCTGCTGCTTGAACTCGTAGGTCTTCGTCGACTTGTTGATCTTGACATACTCGATGCCGAGCATCTCAGCGAAGTCCTCCCAGTACTCCTCGGTGATGTCGTAGGAGAAGGCTGAGTGGTGAGTGCCGCCGGCCAGAATCCAGGCTCCGGCGCCAATCTCGAACGTGGGCTGGGGCACCCAGAGGGCCGAGGCCACGGGCAGGTTGGGCATGGGCTTGGGCTCGATGCACTCCACCTCCTGCGAAATCAGACGGAAGCGGTTGCCCAGGTCGACGACGGTGGCCTTGATGCCACGGCCGGTCTTCGAGGTGAAGACGAGACGGGCGGTCTGCTGCTTGCGGATGCCGATGCCGAGGAAGTGAACCTCCAGCTTGGGCTTGTCGACGGCGATGAGGGGGCAGACCTCGAGCATGTGGCTCTGCAGACAGCTGGAGCGGTCGCCGGCGAAGTTCAGCGTGTAGTCCTCGAGGAAAGAGCAGCCCGTGGGCAGACCCTGCGAGATGACCCACAGCGTGCGGTAGAGGCAGGCCGTCTTCCAGTCGCCCTCGGCACCGAAGCCGTAGCCCTCTTCCATGAGGCGCTGCGAGGCGAGGCCGGGAATCTGGTCGAAGCCGCAGAAGTCGGGTGCGTCGATGTCGGCGTCGCCCAGGTCGTCGAAGTTGGTGGTGAAGGCCGTGGCGCCCTCATCCTTCAGCACGCGGCGCAGGGCAATCTCAGCCTTGGCGGCGTTGTGCACCTTCTCCCAGTAGACCTGCTCGCCCGACTCGTCGATCTTGATGGTGTAGAGCTTCTTGTACTCCTCGACGAGCTCGTCGGCTTCCTTGTCAGTCACCTTCTTGAAGTAGTCCATCAGGCTGGAGACGGGATAGTAGTCGACATGGTAGCCCAGACGCTGCTCGAACTCGACACGGTCGCCATCGGTGACAGCTACGTTGTTCATGTTCATACCGAACATCAGGCAGCGCACGTTGTGAGCATCAGCCACACCGGCAGCCACGCGGGCCCAGACGGCAATCTGCTTCTGTGCCTGCTCGTCCTTCCAGTAGCCGCAGACCACCTTGCGAGCCACACGCATGCGGGTGCAGATGTGTCCGAACTCGATGTCGCCGTGGGCCGACTGGTTCAGGTTCATGAAGTCCATGTCCATCGTCTCCCAGGGGATTTCGGCATTGTACTGTGTGTGGAAGTGGAGCAGAGGCTTCTGCAGGGCCTGCAGACCCTTGATCCACATCTTGGCGGGCGAGAAGGTGTGCATCCATGTGATGATGCCCACGCACTTCTCCTCGTTGTTGGCAGCCTTCATCACGGCCTCGACCTCCTTCGACGAGTTGGCCGTGCCCTTATATACGATCTTGATAGGAATGATACCGCTGTTGTTCAGTCCTTCGACCATTTCCTTCGAATGACCGTCAACGGCTACGACTGCATCACCTCCATAGAGCAACTGTGCACCAGTCACCCACCAAATCTCTAAATTTTCAAATGCTTTCATTGTCTTGAGTTTTTAAGTTTTAAGATATTAAGTTATATGATATATGTTTTAGTGCTTCTGTCCCTTCTGGCCGTAGTAGGCGTTGGGGCCATGCTTGCGCATGTAGTGCTTCTCGACCAGCAGCGGGTTCATCGTCGTGTTGGGGTTGACGGCGAAGGAGACGAAGGCCATCTTGGCGCACTGCTCCATCACCTTGGCGTTGTAGACGGCGTTGTCGGGCGACGTGCCCCACGAGAACGGGCCGTGGTTTTTCACCAGCACACCAGGGGTGTGGTCCGGATTGATCTTCCGACGGTTCAGGAATTCGTCGACGATGACGTTGCCCGTCTCCAGCTCATACTGTCCCTTCACTTCAGCCTCGGTCATGTCGCGCGTGCAGGGAATGTCCTGATAGAAGTAGTCGGCATGTGTGGTGCCGATGTTGGGAATGTCGCGGCCAGCCTGGGCAAAAGCCGTGGCATAGGTGGAGTGGGTGTGGACGACACCCTGGATGTTGGGGAATGCCTTATATAATATAAGGTGTGTGGGGGTGTCGCTCGAAGGGTTGAGGTCGCCCTCGACGACCTTGCCGCTCTCGAGGTCAACGACAACCATGTCGTCCGCCTTCATTTCGTCGTAGCTGACACCGCTGGGCTTTATGACAACGAGGCCACGCTCGCGGTCGATGCCTGAGACGTTGCCCCATGTGAAGATGACCAGTCCCTGCTTGACAAGGTCAAGATTGGCACGGAATACTTTCTGTTTGAGTTCTTCTAACATAGTAATAGTGTGTTTTGGTTATTTATAGTTTGAAGTTCGGATCCTCTTTATAGGCCTTCCGATTGAAGCGGAAGAGCGCAGCACCGCGTTTCGACGAGGTCTTGTCGATGAGTTCGGTCTTCTCAATGAAGTCCATGTCCTTGATGCGCTTGCGGAAGTTGCGCTTGTCGACTTCCTCACCAAGCACGGCTTCATAGAGGTGCTGCAGTTGGGTGAGGGTGAAGAGCGGAGGCAGCAGCCGGAAGCTGATGGGCTCGGACTTGATCTTCTGCCTCATCTTGCTCAACGCCATGGCCACCATCTCGTTGTGGTCGGAATAGAGCTGCGGCACATGGTTGACGTCGACCCACTCCAGCCCGTACTGCGCACGCAGCTTCTCGTCGTAGTCGGCAACGTTGATGAGTGCGTAGTAGGCAATCGAAATGACGCGTTCGCCAGGGTCGCGGTCGACGGCTCCGAAAGCTCCCAGCTGGCGCATATAGAGCCGCTGCATGCCTGTGAGCTCTTGCAGGGTGCGTTCTGCTGCCTGGTCGATGCTCTCGCTGGTGCCGACGAATCCACCATAGAGGCTCCATTGTCCTCGTCCGGGATCCATCTGGCGTCGGCCGATGAGAATCTTCAGCTGACCTTCGTCGAAGCCAAAGATGATGACATCGACCGACACCCAGACTTTCGCGTGTTCACTATAGAAGTTCATAATTCACAGTTCGTAGTTCATAGTTCATAATGCGCAGTTCGACTATGAACTTTGCACTATGAACTATGTACTGTTTTATTACCAGAAGTAAGCATAGAAGCAGGCGCAGAGACCGATGACAACGAGTGTGCCGACGATGTCCCAGACGCCCCAGCTCTCGCGGATGCTCTTCTTGAAGTCAGCCGAGAAGGTGATGGCATCGACCTGTGCCTTCGAGGGAGCAGGCGTGAAGCAGCTCACGACGACCATCAGCACGATGATGAACACCAGGAGCCAGCACTCGAAGATGAGCCAGTTGGTCTGCCAGAACCATGAGGTGGCATCCCAGAAGCCGCCTTCCATCACGGCCTTACCCGAGTCGGTGATGACGTTGGTCACCAGACGCAACATGCCGATGCAGAAGCCGCCGATGAGGCCCCATTCGCCTGCTTTCGGAGTGATCTTCTTCGAGAAGATACCGAGCGTGAAGACTGCCACCATGGCGGGAGCAATCAGCGACTGGATGTCCTGCAGGTAGGAGTAGAGGTTGCCCATGTTCATCATGATAGGCATCCAGGCCAGACCCAGCAGCACGACGACGACCGTGGCCATACGGCCTACGAAGACGTAGTGAGCCTCCGACTTACCCTTCTTCATGGGCTTGTAGAAGTCCTCAGTGAAGAGCGTGGCGCATGAGTTGAAGAAGGCGGCCAGCGAAGCGACGAGTGCGCAGACGAAGCCGATGGTGACGATGCCCTTGATGCCGGCAGGCAGGATGTTCTTCACCATCATGGCGAAGGCGCCGTCAGTCGACTCGTGGTTGGTGATGTCCATCTCGATGCCGCTGCCCGTCTTGAGCGAAAGTGCATAGGCAATCATACCCGGGATGAGGAACATGAAGCAGGGCAGGATCTTGAAGAAGCCGGCAGCGATGGTGCCGCGGCGGGCGCGCTTGATGACCTCGGCGTTGTCCTCGCCAGGCACCTGTCCGAGCACACGCTGAACGATGTGCTGGTCAGTGCACCAGTACCAGAAGCCGATGATCGATGCGCCAAGGAAGACGACGTAGCCCGGGAATTGGGGATACATCGGGTCGGCCGGGTCGGTGTGGAACATGTGGGTGGTGCCGAATCCGTCGTGGGCAGCGTTGCAGGCGGCCATCATGTTGGCCCAACCCTGGGTGATGCTGCCGTCGCCGAGAGTCGAGAGACCCAGGAACAGGACGAGGAACGAACCGATAATAAGAATAGGTGTCTGGATGCTGGAGAGCGTCATCACGCCCTTCATGCCGCCAAAGACGGTGAAGACGGCCGTGATGGCAATCAGGCCAATGGCGCCATACCAGAAGGGGATGCCGAGCAGATACTTGAAGAAGATGCCACCCGTGAAAGCCGTCACAGAGACCTTCGTCAGCACGTAGGCCACCAGCGTGATGATCGACAGCCACGAGCCCGTGCGCTGGGTGTAGCGGAACTTCAGGAAGTCGGGCATGGTGATGATCTTGCCCATCTTGTTGATGAGCAGCTGATAGAAGGGGACGAAGAGCCAGCCGAGGATGAGGATCATCCAGCCCTGCATCTCCCAGTGGGCCATGCCCACGCCGTCCTTGGCGCCAGTGCCGGCGAGGCCGACGAGGTGCTCCGATCCGATGTTGGCGGCGAAGATGGCCATACCAATCACATACCAGGGCTCGCCCTTACCAAAGAGGTAAGCCGACGAGTCTTCGCCCTTCTGGGCTTTCCTGTCTTTCCAAATGGCATACCACACGGCTGCCACCACTCCACAAAGGCCGAGGGCGAGGACCACCCAGTCGAGCCAGATAAATTCATGCGAACTCCAATTCATAATTTTTTTATTGAAGATTGAAGATTGAATATTGAAGATTAGGCTGCGCCGTCATCACCATTCTCACTTTCAATCTTTGGGTTAAGTGTTTTGTTATTTAAATTGTTTTTTGTAGTCTTTATAATGTTGACCAGTGTGCCGGAGATGTTATGATTATCTGTTATAAACGAAGAAAACATAGTTTCTTCAATGTAATCAGTTTCGTATAATAACTCCAGCCAGTATTCAGTCTCGTTCGATTCCTTTAAGGCGATGTTTAATTTATTGATGAAATCTAATTTGCTCTGCGCATTGATACTCTCCCTGACATTAGCTCCTATGCTTGTACCGCTTCTTAATAATTGTCTCGACAAGATGTACTCTCGCTTTTCATTATTAAGAAATTGGTACAAACGTATGATGCGGATAGCATAAGCCTTTGAAAGATCCAGGATCTTGTTGCCAGTCTCCATGCGCAGCTAATTTTCAATTTTCAATATTCAATATTCAATCACTTAACTGAGAACTTGAAAACCAGGTGGCTATAGTACTTCTCGCCGGGGTTCAGATAGGGGCTGGGCCACTCGGGATGGTTGGGCGAGTCGGGATACTTCTGGCTCTCGAGGCAGACGGAGGGGCGCTGCGGATACTTCAGGCCGCCCTTGCGCACCTTGTCCTGCTCGCCGTCGATGCCCTGGAAGTTGCCAGTGTAGACCTGCATGCCGGGCTCGTTGGTGAAGGCCTCAAGCAGGATGCCCGTCTTGGGCGAATAGAGCGAGGCGCAGACCTGGGTGTCGTCGCCGTTGGTGTTGAGAATCCAGTTGTGGTCGAAGCCGTTGCCGAAGCGCACCTGCTCGTCGTCCATGCGGAGCGAATCTTGAATGGCGTGGGCCGTACGGAAGTCCATGGGCGTGCCCGTGACGTCGCGCACCTCGCCTGTAGGCATAAACGTTGAGTCGGCAGGCGTGAACTTGTCAGCATTGATATACATCACCATGTCCATGGCGGGCTGTGTGGGATCACCGTTCAGGTTGAAATACGAGTGGTTGGTCATGTTGACAATCGTGGGCGCGTCTGTCTCGGCTTCCATCTTGATGTCAAGGGCGTTCTCAGCGGTCAGCGTGTAGGTCACTGTGGCAGTCACCTGGCCAGGGAACTGGTTGTCGCCGTCAGGCGAGACGAGGGTCAGCTTCAGCGTCTGGGGATCTACCTGCTGGGCCTCATAGACCTGATACTGCCATCCAGTGGGACCGCCGTGCAGGCAATGGCCGAAGTTGTTCTGGGGCAGCTGGATGACGCTGTCGTTGAGGGTGAACTGTCCGTTCTTGATGCGGTTGGCATAGCGGCCGATCGAGGCGCCGAAGTCGCTGCCGAAGTTGGCTGCGTCGGCATACTGGGCGATGTTGTCGTAGCCCAGCACGACGTCAGTCATCTTGCCGTCGCGGTCGGGCACCATGATGCTCACCACGCGACCGCCGAAGTTGGTCACGCAGACCTCCATGCCCTGCTCGTTGGTCAGGGTGTAGAGTCCTACGGGCTTCTCGTTAATCACTGTGTCGAACTTTGCGGCGTCGAGACCCGACAGTGTCAGCTGCTGGCCAGACTGGCCGTCACACGAAGCCAGGGCGAGGGCCATGATAGCGCCAGCGCCGAGTAAAGATGCTTTTCTTGTCTTCATGAATGTTTTGTTTAATAGTTTAAAGTTATTGATGTTTCTAATTTGGGTGTAAAGTTACCACTTTTTGGCGAATTGGCCAAATGTTTTATTAACTATTTTTCGTGAGTAGTGTCGTTTTAACACATTATAGCGTTTGGCAGGGGCCGTCGCGGCGGTTTTGGCAAAGCGGTCCTTTGACATGGGCAAAGCGGTCCTTTATGACCCTCAAAGCGGTCCTTTGATGCAGTCAAAGGGGTACTTTGTCGTGAGCAAAATCACTGACTTATTTGGTGGTTACGATTATTTGTTGTATCTTTGCACTCGCAATGATACAGATAACGATTAAAGACCAAGACCTGAGCCAGGCGGCCATGGAGGGGATGGACGAGTTTCTCGCCGTCTTCATCAAGGCCCTGCGTGAGGCCATCGGAGGCGAACTGACCAGTGAGAATATCACCGAACTGAGCGTCGACCAGGTGACGCTGCTCTGTTGGGACACGCTTCATGAGGAAGTGATGGACGGAGGGTTTATCCAGTTGATACACAATGGGTATGGCCCGCTCATCTTCAAGAATCCCTTTGCCAAGGTTCTCAACAAGATTTGGGGCATTCGCGAGCTCGGCAAACGGCTCTATGAGGTCCACACGCTGTGGCTCCAGTCGCGTGAGGAGCTGGAGCGCGACTGCACTGACGAGGAGTTCATGGCGCTCTTTGAGCTGCATCCCGAGTTCGACGACTACGACGACTGGTTCGTCGAGAACGAGGAGGAGCTGACGGCTCAGGTCGCACGCTATGTGGATAACAACATCGAGAATTTTGCTACTGTCGTATGAACAAACAACAAGAGGAGCTCCGCAAGAAGAGCCCCGTACAGATAAAGAACCGCAAGGCAGCGTTCGAATACTTCTTCATCGAGGAGTTCACGGCCGGCATTGTGCTCACTGGCACGGAGATCAAGTCAATCCGTGCGGGCAAGGCCTCGCTCGTCGACACCTACTGCACGATCATTCGTGGCGAGATGTGGGTCAAGGGCATGTCCGTCAGCCCCTATTTCTATGGCTCCTACAACAACCATGAGCAGAAGCGCGACCGCAAGCTGCTCCTGACCAGGCGCGAGATCAACCGCCTCGAGAGCGCTACGAAGCAAACGGGCTACACCATCGTGCCTACCCTGGTGTGGATTGACGCTAACGGGCGCGCCAAGATGGACATCGCCCTCTGCAAGGGTAAGAAGGCCTACGACAAGCGTCAGACGCTGAAGGAGAAGGAGGACCGCCGCGAGATGGACCGGGCCATGAAGATATATAAATAAGGTATGAGGATAGAAGAGATTATTCAGGATAAGGTGCTCGTGCTCGACGGCGCCATGGGGTCGCTCATCCAGGAGTATCACCTCGATGAGCAGGACTTCCGTGGTGAGCGTTTCGCCAGCCTTCCCGGACAGCTCAAGGGCAACAATGATGTGCTCTGTCTGACGCGTCCAGACGTCGTCGCCGATATACACAGGCGTTACCTCCAGGCAGGGGCCGATATTATCACGACCAACACATTCAATGCGCAGCGTATCTCGCAGTCTGACTATCACTTACAGGATTATGCTCGAGAAATAAACAAGCAGGGCGCGAGGCTTGCCTGCCAGTGTGCCGACGAATTCAGTTCGTCGGACAAGCCCCGCTTCGTGGCCGGCTCCGTAGGGCCGACCAACAAGACCTGCTCGATGTCGCCAGACGTCAGCGACCCCGCTCGCCGCGAGCTGAGCTACGACGAACTGCTCAGCGCCTACATCGAGCAGATGGAGGGCCTGGTCGAGGGTGGGGCAGACCTGCTTCTCATTGAGACCATCTTCGACTCGCTCAATGCCAAGGTGGCTATCGACGCCGCCTCGCGCTTCGGACTCCCCATCATGTTGAGCGCGACCATCAGCGACCGTGCCGGGCGCACGCTCTCAGGCCAGACGCTCGATGCCTTCCTGGCCTCCGTCAGCTCTTACCCCATCTTCTCCGTAGGACTCAACTGCTCGTTCGGCGCGCGCCAGATGAAGCCATACCTGCGCGAGCTGGCCCGTCGCGCACCTTATTATATTAGTGCCTATCCCAACGCAGGGCTGCCCAACGAGCTGGGCCTCTATGATGAGACGCCGGCCTCGATGGCTCCGCAGATCCAGGAGTTCATCGACGAGGGGCTGGTCAACATCGTCGGAGGCTGTTGCGGCACGACGCCTGACTTCATAGCCCGCTATGTGCCCCTGACCATAGGCAAGCGCCCGCACCAGCCGGCTCCGCGCCCCGATGTGCTCTGGCTCTCGGGCCTTGACGTGCTGGAGTGCCGCTCCTTCGTGAATGTAGGCGAGCGTTGCAACGTAGCCGGCTCACGTAAGTTCCTGCGGCTCATCAAGGAGCACAACTACGAGGAGGCTCTCGAGATAGCCCGCCGTCAGGTGGAGGACGGCGCGCTGGTCATCGACGTCAACATGGACGACGCCCTGCTCGACGCCCGTCAGGAGATGACCCGTTTCCTGCGCCTCGTCGCCGCCGAGCCCGACATTGCCCGCGTGCCCGTGATGGTCGACTCGAGCCAGTGGGACGTCATCGTCGACGCCTTGAAGAACGTCCAGGGCAAGTCGATCGTCAACAGCATCTCGCTCAAGGAGGGCGAGGACGTCTTCCTCAGCCATGCCCGCGACGTGAAGCGGCTTGGGGCCGCCGTCGTCGTCATGTGCTTCGATGAACAGGGGCAGGCCACGACCTACGAGCGCCGCATCGAGATTGCCCAGCGGGCTTATCGCCTGCTGACGGAACAGGTGGGCATGAATCCCCATGACATCATCTTCGATCCCAACATCCTGGCCGTTGCAACGGGCATGGAGGAGCACGACAGCTATGCCCTCGACTTCATCAGGGCCACCCGCTGGATTCGCGAGAACCTGCCTGGGGCGCACGTCAGCGGCGGCGTCTCGAACCTCTCGTTCGCCTTCCGTGGCAACAATTACATCCGCGAGGCGATGCACGCCGTCTTCCTCTATCATGCCATCCGTGCAGGCATGGACTTTGCCATTGTCAATCCTTCGGCCAAGGTGGCCTATGATGATATACCAGAGGACCTGCTCGGACTCCTTGAGGACGTGGTGCTCAATCGTCGCAAGGACGCAGCCGAGCGGCTCATCGAATATGCCGGCTCGATGAATGTGGAGACTGACAAGGGCAGGCAGCATGCGGAAGTGGTCTCAGAGCAAACCTCCAGCGTGGAGGACCGCCTTCAGCAGGCCCTCATCCGTGGCGTCGCCACTACGCTCGAGGCCGACCTTCGCGAGGCTCTCGCTAAGTATCCGCGTGCTGTCGACATCATCGAGGGGCCGCTGATGGCTGGCATGAACGAGGTGGGCCGCCGCTTCGGCGAGGGCAAGATGTTCCTGCCCCAGGTGGTCAAGACGGCCCGCACGATGAAGCAAGCCGTCGAAATCCTCCAGCCCTTCATCAATGCCCCTTCCGCCAACGCTCCCCAGAATGGCGCCCCCGCCCCAGAGAATGGCGCCCCCGCCGCTGTGAATGACGATCCCGTCCCCGTTAATTGCGACAATGTCGCAATTCCCCGCAAGAAGATCCTCCTTGCCACGGTCAAGGGCGACGTCCACGACATCGGCAAGAACATCGTCGCCGTGGTGATGGCCTGCAACGGCTATGAGGTCATCGACATGGGCGTCATGGTGCCGGCTGGCCAGATTGTCGAGAAGGCCATAGCCGAACGCGTCGACATGATCGGCCTCTCGGGGCTCATCACGCCGAGTCTCGAGGAGATGGTCAATGTGGCCAAGGCCCTCCGTCAGGCCGGCCTCGACATTCCCATCATGATCGGCGGAGCCACGACGAGCGCCCTGCACGTGGCGCTGAAGATTGCCCCCGTCTATGGCGGCCCAGTGGTGTGGATGAAGGATGCCTCGCAGAATCCTATTGCGGCTCAGCGCCTGATAGCCGATGGCCCTGACTACGCCAAGGAACTGGAATGTGAATATGAGCATCTGCGAGAGCAATACGACGAGGAGCAGCAACAGCTGCTGTCGCTCGACGAAGCCCGCCGCAACAAGCTGAATCTCTTTTAAACGACGAATACTGGACTATGATACGTACCATTATCTTCGACCTGGGAGGCGTCGTCATCACGCTCGACCAACAGCAGTCAGTCAGACGCTTCCAGGAATTAGGCCTGCAGGATGCTGACCGCCGGCTCGACCCTTACACCCAGCAGGGCATCTTCGGCGACCTGGAAGGCGGACGCATCGATGCCGAGACCTTCCGACTGGAGCTCAGCAAGCTCGTAGGCCGCGAGGTGACGGCAGCGGAGTGCTGCTATGCCTGGCAGGGCTATGCCAAGGAGCTGCCCCAGCGCAACCTTGACGCCCTGACACGCCTGCGTGCTGAGGGCTACCGGCTGTTGCTGCTTTCCAACACCAATCCTTACATGATGGAGTGGTGCTGCTCGACGCGCTTCGACGGACATGGCCATCCCGTCGGCTATTATTTCGACGCCCTCTATCTGAGCTATCAGATGCAGCTGATGAAGCCCGACGAGACCATCTTCCGCCAGCTGCTCATCCGGGAGCAGACGCCACCCTCCGACTGCCTCTTCGTCGACGACGGGCCACGCAACGTGGCCGCCGCCTCTCAGCTGGGCATGCGCACGTTCTGCCCAGAGAACGGATCAGACTGGACACAAGAAATATACAACTATCTATGAAACGGATCTTCATATCAACCCTCATGATGCTGTTGGCGCTGACCATTGGCGCACAGCCCAAGCGAGAATTCCGTGGCGCCTGGATACAATGCGTCAACGGACAGTTCCAAGGCATGTCGACCCAGAAGATGCAGGAGACGCTCATCTATCAGCTCAACGAGCTGCAGCGCACTGGCGTCAATGCCATCTTCTTCCAGGTCAGGCCCGAGTGCGACGCCCTCTATGAGAGCAATCTTGAACCCTGGAGCCGATTCCTGACCGGCCAGCAGGGCAAGGCCCCCAATCCCTACTGGGACCCCCTGCATTGGATGATCGACCAGTGCCATCGTCGCGGCATGGAGCTCCACGCATGGATCAATCCCTATCGCGCCAAGACCAAAGGCACCACGGCCCTCTCGTCGAAGCACATCGGCGTGCGCCAGCCCGAGCGCTGCTTCTCCTACGACGACCTGCTCATCCTCAACCCCGGCATCCCCGAGAACCGCGACTACATCTGCCAGGTGGCCCGCGACATCGTCACCCGCTACGACGTCGACGGCATCCACATGGACGATTATTTCTATCCCTATCCCGCCGCTGGCCAGACCATCCCCGACGACGCCCAGTATCGCCTCTATAGCAACGGTATCAAGGACCGTGGCGACTGGCGCCGCTATAATGTCAACCTCTTCATCAAGCAGTTCTATGAGACCGTCCACAAGGCCAAGCCATGGGTCAAGGTGGGCATCTCGCCCTTCGGCATCTACCGCAACAAGCGCTCCGCTGACATTGGCAGCGACACCAACGGCCTGCAGAACTACGACGACCTCTATGCCGACGTCCTCCTATGGATCAACAACGGATGGCTCGACTACTGCGTGCCGCAGATCTATTGGGAGATAGGCCACAAGTCGGCCGACTACGAGACCCTCATCCGATGGTGGAATCAGCATGCCGCCGGACGCCCCCTCTTCATCGGCGAGGACATCGAGCGCACCGTCAAGGCCGCCGACCTGCAGAACCCCAGCCTCAACCAGCAGCCAGCCAAGCAACGCCTCCACCAGCAGATGCAGAACGTCGACGGCACCGTCCTGTGGTATGCCAAGGCCGCTGTCGACAACACGGGCAACTACGCCACCGCCCTCCGTCAGACCTATTGGCGCACGCCCGCACTGCAGCCCCTCATGCCCTTCATCGACAAGAAGACCCCCAAGAAGCCCCGCCGCGTGAAGCCCGTCTGGACCAGCGACGGCTATATCCTCTTCTGGACCGCGCCGAAGGGCAAGAAGTGGGGCGACGTCGCCACACGCTACGTCGTCTATCGCTTTGCCAAGGGCGAGAAGGTGAACACCTCTGACGCCTCAAAGATCCTCTGCGTCACATCGCAGACGCATCTGAAACTGCCGTATCAGAAAGGCTCAGACAAGTACACCTATGTCATCACCGCCCTCGACCGCCTCCAGAACGAGAGCAAACCCGCGAAGAAAACCATCAAGCTATAACCTATAAGTGAAAGAGGAGTAAAAGAGGAGTAAAAGAGAAGTGAAAGGGTAGTGAAGTGGACGTTACTCCCAGGCATGATGTTGGCGATAGAACTGACGTCTCCTTCACTCCCCCTCACTCCCTTTTCACTCCCCCTCACTCCCAGCAAGCAAAGCTTGCGAAAAATGTAATAACCCAAAGAATAACTATGGCAACAGTCGACGACAAGAAAGTCATCTTCTCGATGGTCGGAGTGAGCAAGACCATCCAGCAGAACCAGAAGCAGGTGCTCAAGAACATCTACCTCAGTTTCTTCTATGGCGCCAAGATTGGCATCATCGGACTCAACGGTGCAGGTAAGTCGACCCTGATGAAAATCATTGCAGGGCTCGACCAGCAGTATCAGGGCAACGTCGTGTGGAGCCCGGGCTATTCCGTCGGCTATCTGCCACAGGACCCGCCCCTCGACGAGACGAAGACCGTCATGGAAAACGTGCGCGACGGCGTGCGCCACGTCTACGACGCACTGGCTGAATACGACGACATCAACGTGAAATTCGGCTTACCCGAATACTACGAGGACCCCGACAAGATGGACCAGCTCATGGCCCGTCAGGCAGAGCTGCAGGACATCATCGACTCCACTGACGCATGGAACATGGACTCGAAGCTCGAGCGCGCCATGGCAGCACTCAACTGCCCCCCCGCCGAATGGCCCGTGACGGACCTCTCAGGCGGCGAGCGGCGCCGTGTGGCCCTCTGCCGACTCCTCCTGCAGAAGCCCGACGTGCTGCTGCTCGACGAGCCCACCAACCATCTCGACGCCGAGTCCATCGACTGGCTCGAGCAGCACCTCCAGCAATACGAGGGCACGGTCATCGCCGTCACCCACGACCGCTACTTCCTCGACGACGTCGCCGAATGGATCCTCGAGCTCGACCGCGGCGAGGGCATCCCCTGGAAGGGCAACTACTCGTCGTGGCTCGAGCAGAAGAGCCAGCGCCTGGCGCAAGAAGAAAAGTCGGCCTCCAAGCGGCGCAAGACCCTCGAGCGCGAGCTCGAGTGGGTGCGCATGGCGCCCAAGGCCCGCCACGCCAAGGGCAAGGCCCGACTGAACTCCTACGAGACGATGCTCAACGAGGAGCAGAAGCAGAAGGAGGAGAAGCTCGAGATCTTCATCCCCAACGGGCCCCGCCTGGGCAACAAGGTCATCGAGGCCCAGCACGTTGCCAAGGCCTTCCCCGGCAAGACACTCTTCAAGGACCTCAACTTCGTCCTGCCGCCCAACGGCATCGTCGGCGTCATCGGACCAAACGGAGCCGGCAAGACCACCCTCTTCCGACTCATCATGGGCCTCGACACGCCCGACGCCGGCACGTTCTCCGTAGGCGAGACCGTCCGACTGAGCTATGTCGACCAGCAGCACAAGGACATCGACCCCGAGAAGTCGGTCTATCAGGTCGTCTCACAAGGCAACGAGACCATCCGCATGGGCGGACGCGACGTCAACGTGAGGGCCTATCTCTCGCGCTTCAACTTCACTGGCGTCGACCAGGAGAAGAAGTGCGGCGTACTCTCAGGCGGCGAGCGCAACCGACTGCAGCTGGCCCTCGCACTCAAGCAGGAGGGCAACGTGCTGCTCCTCGACGAGCCGACCAACGACATCGACGTCAACACGCTCCGGGCACTGGAGGAAGGACTCGAGGCCTTCGCCGGATGCGCCGTCGTCATCAGCCACGACCGATGGTTCCTCGACCGCATCTGCACCCACATCCTGGCCTTCGAGGGAGGCGACGCCCCCTTCTTCTTCGACGGCAACTACTCGGAGTATGAAGCCAACAAGGCCTTGCGCCTCGGACTGGACGAGCCCCGACGCGCCCGCTATCGCAAGCTGATGGAAGAGTAGCGCTGGCGAGACAACGCTGTCACATCTATATGCACCCACACAGCATTAAAAGAACTGGTTCCCTTTTTTTTGGGGGGTATCAAATGGTGCTGTGTGCCTGCGTGTCTGTGTGCCAGCGTGGTCCCGACATTCTGGCTCACTGCTTCGATTGCAACGGCAATTGTATTGCGCATAAGACACAGGAGCCATGTGTCTCACGAAAAACGCGGAAATCAGATTGTCACCGACTTGCAGGGCGCCGCCGTCAAAGTGTCACCCGCCTTCTTGACGCCAATGACACTTTGCAACGTCGTTCAGGACAGCCTACTTTCAATATGATACAACTAACGCAGTATCACAGTATCACAATACCACAATACCATTTGCAGGATTGAAAAGT
>JAFUEP010000041.1 GCA_017470345.1 Prevotella sp. | reverse complement strand
TCAGCATGTCACTTACTGACACAACGCATCTGAGAGATCTCTTCGACAAAACTATATTCATAAATGACAAAGACCGAAGCGGTTCAGGTGAACCTAATTTATTTAATTTTTAAACTCGTCCATTTTTAGTGGACACTAGTGAAATGCACTTGCAAATTTCCATAGGAAGCAAGGGGAGGGGCTGGGGGTGGGGTCTGTATATTCTTTACGCGGAAATAGTTAGAGACCCCACCCCCGACCCCTCCAAGGGGAGGGGAGCGGCTGCGCACCGTATTTCCGTCATGTGAATACTTTTAAAGTGGATTCTTACAATAAACATGTGACTACTTTTAAGTAGATTCATACAATAAAATAGGACATGCGCGCGTTAACATAAATAAACTAACAACCAAACAATCATGAAGAAAATCTTACTCCTTGCCATGCTCGCGGTGAGCATCGGCGCAACGGCCCAAAGCCGACTTTACCCCAGACATTTTGACCTGCAGGAGGTGACGCTGCTCGACGGCCCTATGAAGACGGCCATGGAGAAGAACTTCGAGGTGCTGATGCAGTACGACGTCGACCGGCTGCTGGCGCCTTATGTGCGGCAGGCCGGACTGGCGCAGACCACCGACGCGGCATCGCCCTACTACCAGTGGCTGACGCGGCACCCTAACTTCTCGAACTGGGGCGACTCCAGCTTCGACCTCAGCGGACATGTGGGCGGCCACTACCTGTCGGCCCTCGCCCTGGCCTGTGCCGCCTGCCGCGACGAGGCCATGCAGGCGCGGCTGAAGGAGCGCATGGACTATATGGTCAACGTGATGAAGGACTGTCAGGACCAGTTCGACGAAAACTCCGAGGGCCTCTACGGATTCATCGGCGGACAGCCCATCAACTCGGACTGGACCGCCCTCTACAAGGGTAACATCCAGCCCTACAAGAGCCACGGCGGATGGGTGCCCTTCTATGTGGAGCACAAGATCCTGGCCGGACTGCGCGATGCCTACGTCTACGGCCAGAGCGAGGTGGCCCGCGAGCTGTTCCGCAAACTCGCCGACTGGAGCGTCAACCTGGTGAGCAAGGTGAGCGACGCCAACATGCAGAGCGTGCTCGACACGGAGCACGGCGGCATGAACGAGTCGATGCTCGACGCCTACCAGCTCTTCGGCGATGAGAAATACCTCGACGCCGCGAAGAAATACACGCACCGCACGATGCTCCAGGGCATGCAGACGCTCTCGACGACCTTCCTCGACGGCAAGCATGCCAACACGCAGGTGCCTAAGTACATCGGCATGGAGCGCATCGGCGAGGAGGACGCCACGGCCACCAACTACCTCAAGGCGGCCGAGAACTTCTGGCAGGACGTGGCCACGAACCGCACCGTCTGCATCGGCGGCAACTCGGTCAACGAGCACTTCCTGGCCCGCACAAACGCCAACCGATACATCGACCAGCTGGACGGCCCCGAGTCGTGCAACTCGAACAACATGCTGAAGCTCTCGGAGATGATGTTCGACCGCACGGGCGATGCCCGCTATGCCGACTTCTACGAGCAGACGATGTGGAACCACATCCTCTCGACGCAGGATCCCGAGACGGGCGGCTACGTCTACTTCACCACGCTGCGGCCGCAGGGCTATCGCATCTACTCGCAGGTGAACCAGGGCATGTGGTGCTGCGTCGGCACGGGCATGGAGAACCACTCGAAGTACGGCCACTTCATCTACACCCACGACGGCAGCAAGACGCTCTACGTCAACCTCTTCACGCCCTCACGCCTCGCGGCTGACGATTTCGTCGTCACTCAGGAGACCGACTTCCCCAATGCCCAGCAGGCCCGCCTCACCGTCGGCAAGGCCGGCACCTACACCATCGCCATCCGCCACCCGCAGTGGGCCGACAGCGGCTATCAAATCTCCGTCAACGGCAGTGTGCTCGACGGTTCAGCCGTCGAGCCCGGCACCCCCAGCTACATCGAAATCAGCCGCACATGGGCCGTGGGCGACGTCATCACGGTCCAGCTGCCCATGCAGCTGCGCTACGAGGTGTGTCCCGGCTACGAGGACTACATCGCCTTCAAGTACGGCCCCATCCTGCTCGGCGCCCGCACCACCAACGGCGACGAGCAGCTGCAGAACGAATATGCAGGCGAAGGACGCATGGACCACGCTCCCGGCAGCCGCGCCACGTCGAAGAACCTGACCGACGCGCCGCTGCTCATCGGCGAGCGCCCGGACGTGCTCTCGCGCATCACCAACATGAACGAGCTGGGCGACCCGATGCCCGGCACGCCCGCGACGCTGAAGTTCACCATCGACGCCAGCCGGCCTGGCGTCAGCACCTACAAGTGGCAGCAGCCGCTGACGCTGGAGCCTTTCTATCAGATTCACCACGACCGCTACATGTGCTACTGGTATCAGCAGACGGCTGAGAACTATGCCAACTCGAGCATGGCGCAGAGCGAGGCCGAACGCGAGGCACTGGCCCAGCGCACGCTCGACTTCGTGGCGCCGGGCGAGCAGCAGAGCGAGGCGGGACACGAGTATAACTATTCGTCGGACTCGTCGACAGGTCTCTACAACTCGGAGCGCTACCGCGATGCCCGCGCCAACGGATATATCCAATATACCTTATATAATAATAGCGGTGTGGAGGAGAACCTGAGCATCATGCTGCGATTCCAGCTGGCCGACCACGGACGCCGCGCGACGCTGACCGTCGACGGTGTCCAGATTGCCGACATCACCATTCCCAACGCCTTCAAGGGCAGCGACGCCAACGGATTCTTCAACGTGGAGTATCCCATACCGGCCGACCTGGCAAAGGGCAAGGACAAGTTCGTCGTCAGGCTGACAGCCTCCAGCACGACGCTCTGTCCGGGCATCTACTACGTCCGGCTGATGCGCGACTACAACCCGGCGGCCAATGCCTATCGCTTCGTGCCATCGGAATGGACCACGGGCGATGCCGGCCGCGTCTCGGCCAGCAACGTCATTGCCGACGACGAGCAGGGCACGCTCACCGTGCGCGCCTCCGGACAGAACAACGTCTGCCTGATGCTACGCTGGCAAGACACTGACTACACCATCGACAAGAGCCATACCTACCTCATCGTGCGCGGCACGGGCCTCGACATCTCGTCAGGCAACCTTAGCTACCTCTGGTGGCTCAACGGCTCGAACCACGGCACGCAGGTGGCCCCGGAAGTATCAAAGACCGTGACCGTCGGCGACACGGAGGAGCAGCTCATCGCATGGAACATGTCGACGAGCGGCATCTATGAGAACTTCTCCGGCGACCGCCCCAACGTCTGCATGGGCCAGACCATCTTCGGCCTGACGTCGGCCTCGGGCGTGGCCGTCATCCACGACATCAACTTCGTCGCCTCACCTGAGGAGTACATCAGCCACGCCACCGGCATCAAGTCTGCCCGCACGGGCACATCGGCCTCTGTGGGCAAAAGCTACGACCTGCAAGGCCGGCGCTTCCTGCCGGCGCGCCACGGCATCGCCGTCAGCAAGGGCCTGAAGGTGATGAGATAAGAAGCCTCACGACGGGCAAGGGAAAAAAAAGAATTGGCTCATGCATGGAAACGCCATTGCATGAGCCAATTTTCTTAATTGCAGATAAGGATACACGCTATTTCTTGATCATCTTACGACCGTCAACGATGTAGAGGCCACGAGTGGGCTGGGCCACGCGGCGGCCCTGCAGGTCGTAGATCTCAGAGGGACGTGACTCGACGGCCATCTCACGGATGCCTGTCGGTTCGTAGATGCCCTCGTCGTAGAAATAGATGTTCGAGCGACGCTCCACGCCTGCACCGCGATAGATGCTCTGGATGCCCAGACGGCTCATCTCGCCATAGCGAAAATAGGCACGATCTTTGGAGAAGTCGTAACCTTCGTCGACAATCGTATAGGGGATCTCGGTCATGCCGTCGGTCCATGCGGGCTCGAAGTCCCAGCCGTCGGTCTCCTCAGTGCGTATGTAATTGTCGCGCACGAAGTGGTAAAGCTCGTTCTCCGAGGTGTAGAAGCAGTACGACAGCTTGGCCGGGTCGATGAAATTACCGTCGACGTCGACCGTCGGGATGGTAAAGTCGGCAAAGCAGGTGTACCCCTTTTCGCCCTCATAGCCGTCGAAATAGGTGATAATGGGGTCGGCCGGTGTGGCTGCCACCTCAGTGTACGGGCTGAACGAAGGCTGGCCAAACATCTCCATGCCCGAGAATCGGATGGCCGAGGCGTTGACGTTGCAATTCATGTCAGTAGCGAAAGAACGCGTGGCGGCGTCGTAGTTGAAGACGATGTCGTCCGTGAGGGCTTCATACTCGAAATAGCTGCCCCACTCCTCAACGACCTCATTGGCCTTGTAGGCCTGGAAGTAGACGACGTCTGAGTATTCGTCGATCAGCAGCATCTGGCGCGAGAAGACGACCTTGCCGTCAGCGATAGTGCCCTTGATCCACACATCAGGGAAATCCTTGGAGAAATTCGTGATCCAGATGTCATCGCCGTCGAAGGCCACGTCGACCAGCTTTCCTTGCACATTGCCACTCTCATTGGTGTAGGTCATGGAGTAGGTCTCTGTCTTCAGGCCGTCAGGCACGGCCAGCGGCTCGTCATTGAAGGGGACATAGACCGTGGCATAGTCGGCATAGCCGTTCCACTGGCCGTCGGCCTCGGGGTCGTCGGGGGTGTCATAGACAATGCCCATGATCATATAGCCATCCAAGTCGGTGCTGCTCAGGCTGAGGGCGCCGGTCTCCTTGTCGACCGTCCACACGATGTCGGGGTCGCCCTCGGCTATGTTATAGGTGTAGGAGCCGTTGTCGAGTTCCGTAAGTTCCATCAGATGCAGGCGGAAGGCATAGATCTCGCCACCGGGGTCGTCCATCCAGGGATCCGGATCGGTGACGTCGTAGAGCACCTGCTGGCCGGCGGGAACGGTGATGGTCGTGCCGTCGTCGCTCAGCGTACCCTTCACCCAGGCGGGATAAGTGATCTGCGACAAAGGCATGTAGAAGTAGACGCTCTTTCCGTCGTCGCCAAAGACGACCTTGGCGATGGAACCGTTCTGCTCGAACTCGTAGACGTCCCAGTCATCGCCAATCATGGCCATGCCCGTACGCAGATATTGCTTCAGCGTGCCGGCAGGCTGCTCGCTGATAATGTCGTCGAGCGAAGGCGTCTTGGCCACCGCACGGCGCATAGGCATCTGATACTTCGTCGCCACGGTGCGAAGATCTGTTCGTTTCACACTCCCCTCTTTCGGCTGAGCACTGGCCAGCACAGCAAAGAGAGCCATCAGAACTGTAAGGTAGAAACTCTTCATCATAATCGTATTTTTATTTGTTATGTATATAGAAAAGTACTGCAAAAATAAGCATTAATCAGATAACAGCCAAAAAAATCCGCATTATTTTTAAAATAAATGCGGATTTTTCTTTTTTTATTTAGCTTTTGACAGACGCCAGGCAAAGGCCAGTACGATGCAGAAGCCCAGCAGAGGGATGATGAAAGGCACGAAGGGCGACGCATGGTCGGCCATGTAGCCCATCAGCAGGAATGCACATCCGCCTATAGGCGTCATCATCAGCAGCGAGGCAGCCCGCTTCTTCTGCCGTGGGCCGAGGTCGCGTACGGCTAGGGAGAAGATGGTGGGGAACATGATGGCCTCGAAGAGATAGTTGAGGATAAGGGCGATGAGCGACACCGTGCCCAGGTTCATCATTGTCAACAGCATGCATGCCACCGTGCCGACGGCGCAATAGAGCAGCATGCGCTCGGCCCGGACGCTGCGCATGATCCAGCTGCCGAGGAAACGGCCGACCATGAAAATGACCAGTGCCAGGGAGACGACACGCGACGCCGAGAGCTTGTCCATCCAGCCCGTGCCGGTGACGAAATTGACGAAATAGCTGTTAATGGAAATCTCTGCTACCTCATAGGCCAACAAGGCCAGGAGCCCGAAGAGGAACAAGCGGTTCTTCAGCACTTCGGAGAGACCATTGCCCGTGGCGGCAGCGTCGTCATCGACAGGGCTGACGACAATCTCCGGCAGCTTCACTCTCGAGAAGATGAGCGCAATGAGAAGGACGACGACGCCCATAATGCCATAAGGAACGGAGACATCGCCCGACGAGCCTTCGCTGAAAAGGAACTGACCTACGAGCAAGGTGGCCATGAAGCAGCCCATGCCGTTGAACGTCTGCGAGAGGTTCAAACGGCTCGAAGCCGTCTCCCTCGGGCCCAGCTCCGTCACGTAGGGATTGGCAGCGGTCTCGAGAAAGGTCAAGCCACAGCCGATCACAAACAGCGCAGCCAGGAACGACCCGAACGCCGTCGCGGGAATGAAAGCCAGGGAACCTAAGGCAAATAAGATGAGTCCGAAGACCACGCCACGCCTATAGCCCCAGCGGCTGATGAACAATCCGGCGGGAATAGCCATCAGGAAATAACCGAAATAGGTAGTCACCTGAATCAAGGCCGACTGCGCGATGGATATGTGCAGTTCATCCTGGAAATGCTTGTTCAGCACGTCAAGTATGGCGCGGGCAAATCCCCAGAGGAAAAACAAAGTGGTGATCAGCACAAAGGGCACCACATACTGCCTGTCAGTCAATTTAGTTCTGTTCGTCATGATTCTTTTTCTTTTACGTCATGCAAAGGTAAGCATTATAATCCAAACAAAAGAAGAAAGAAAGAAAAAAATACGAAAAGGTCATAAACGCGAAAAGAGTCTCACCGTCTGTTACGACAGCAAGACTCTCCTCTTTAAAAGATGGCGGCCTCCTACTCTCCCGCATTGCATTGCAGTACCATCGGCGCAGGCGGGCTTAACTTCTCTGTTCGGAATGGGAAGAGGTGGGACCC
>JAFUEP010000040.1 GCA_017470345.1 Prevotella sp. | reverse complement strand
TACGAACAGGAACATGAGCTGCTCAGGATGAAAAGAAAGAGCGAACAGAAAATGTCCGCTCCATTAGAATTTATTAACTAAATGCACTTGCAAATTTCCATAGGAAGCAAGGGGAGGGGTTGGGGGTGGGGTCTGTAACTTTATCTTTATTAAAAGGTATTATCTTTTCTACTTCACGATCCACTCATACAGTCCTGCGGCGAATTCATCCGGCAGGACGACCTCCAGGCGGACGGCGCGGGTCTTGACGGGGTCGAAGTTGACGGTGCAGGCAGCGCCCAGGTCGGTCGGGTAGGCGTCGGGCCCGCTGACGGGCTGCCACTGTCCCTGAGCGTCCTGATAGAGGATGCGCCATGACTTAGGCACGCGGCAGCCGCCCCAGGGACGGTCGTCGAACCAGTAGACGGTGGCCGACTGGACGGTGGCCTCCTCAGGGAACTCGTAGCCGAGCCACTCCGTCACGGCCTTCTTAGGCCACCAGTGGGTGTAGGGCACCGAGCGGTCGTTCTCGTCCTTCGGCACCAGACGGTCGTTGATGGCCGAGAGGGCCGGCACCTGCGACGAGCTCGTCACGCGGCTCTCGCTGGCCAGCGTGGCGGGCTGCGAGGGGTTGGTGGCGTTGAGGTCCTGCGGCAGCCATACGCGCATCTTGCCGCTGCCGCGATGGCACCAGGCATAGTATGGGATGAGCGTCAGGCGCTGGTCCTGCGTCTCCAGCCGGCCCTGCTTGTTGAAGTGGAGCGTCTGGGCGTCGGTCGTGAGCGTGACGACGGGCGTGCCGGCAATCTCGCCTTGGCCCAGCTGGAACTGCGGTGCCTGGTTGATGAGGGCGCTCATCACGTCGAAGCTGTTGTCGGGATGCTCGGCGCAGTAGACCAGCGGTCCGCGCTCGATGCTGACCATGCCGCGGTCGGCCGCCACGCGGTTGTTGGCGCGGACGGTACGCGGCTCCATGTCGAAGTGGATCTGGACGCGGTCGCCCTTCTTCCAGCGGCGGTCGATGGTCAGGTAGCCGTCGGCGCCGGGGGTAACGGCAACGGTGTTGCCGTTCACCTGACAGGAGACCGTCGGGCGCTTGTTGTCAGTGTATTGATAGAGGTTGGAGGGCACCACCTGATTGCGCACCCATCCGGGGATGCGGATCTTCATGGCAAACTGTCCGGCGGCGTTCTGGTCGACGTTGATGGTGATGTCGCCGTTCCAGGGATAGTCCGTCGTCTGGCTGAGCGTCAGCTTCTTGCCGCCCACCTTCAGGCTGCCCTTGTTCGAGAGGAACAGGTTGACGTAGACGTTGCGGTCCTTGACGGCATAGACATATCCCGGCAGCGAGGGGATGAAGCGGCAGATGTTCGACGGACAGCAGGCGCAGCCGAACCATGCCTGTCGCTGGTGCTGGCCCATCGACTCGAGGGGGTTGGGATAGAAGAATCCGTTGCCCTCGAGCGAGACGCCGCTGATGAGTCCGTTGTAGAGGGTGCGCTCCAGCACGTCGTAGTATTTCGCCTCGCCGTGGAGCAGGAAGAGGCGGTAGTTGACGTAGACATTGCCGATGGCGGCGCACGTCTCGCAGTAGGCCGACATGTTGGGCAGCTCGTAGTTCTTGCCGAAGGCCTCGCCGCTGGAGGTGGCGCCGATGCCGCCGGTGATGTATAGCTTCTTCGAGACGATGTTGTCCCAGATGGCGTCGATGGCCTTGACGTAGTCCTGGTCGCCGGTCAGCGCGGCCACGTCGGCCATGCCGGCATACATGTAGGCGGCGCGGACGGCATGACCGACGGCCTCGTCCTGCTCGACGACGGGCTTGTGGGCCTGCGAGTATTCGTGGGTGATGGTCGTCTTGCCGCGATAGTCGAGCAGGAACTTGGCAAAGTCGAGATAGCGCTTCTGGCCGGTGGCCAGGTAGAGGCGGGCCATGGCCATCTCGGCAATCTGGTGGCCGGGCACGACGCACATCTGTCCCGGTCCGGGGCCTACCTCCTTGCAGGCCACGTCGGCATAGCGGCAAGCAATGTCGAGGAACTTGCGCTTGCCCGTCGCCTGCCAGTAGGCCACGGCGCCCTCAATCATGTGGCCCAGGTTGTAGAGCTCGTGCGAGAGGTCCTCCTCCTTCACCCATCGGCGGTCGCCGGCCCAGTGGTGCGGGTTGGCGGGGTTCTGCGTGCGTGCGGTGTAGAGGTAGCCGTCGGGCTCCTGTGCCGAGCCGATGATGTCGATGACGGAGTCGCAGTAGGCCTCGAGCTTCTTGTCGGGATAGGTCTGCAGGATGTAGGCCGCGCCCTCGAGCGTCTTGTAGGGGTCGGTGTCGTCGAAGGAGTAGCCGACGCCGTTGACCTTGAACACCTTCGAGGGGTCCTTCAGGTGTTCGGCCGCGTTGGTGAAGTTCCTGTAGCGGCCTTCGCTCTCGCATTTGGAGAAGGCGAGGGGGATGGTCACTTTGCGCGAGGCTTCGAGTCGCTGGCCCCAGAACGTGCCGGGAGCGACCTTGACGGCCGTAAACGAGACGGGGGTGATGGGGTAGCCGCTCTGTGCCGCAGCATGGCTGACGGCCAAAGCACCGATGAAAAACGAAAGGATGAGCTTTTTCATGTCTGTTGATCGTATTTGGTTGTTATTCTTGTTCCAGTTTGACGACGAAGCCGCCGCCCGAGGCCATGCTGAGCGGCAGGCGGTCGGCGGGGGTCAGCTTCGCGTGGGTGAAGCGGTAGTCCTCGGCGTTGTGGTTGGCGTTGATGCCGTCGGTGAGCAGGGTGGCCTGCCATGAGCCCGAGCCGAGGAAGTCGAGGGCGAGCGTCACGTCGCGGGCGTCCCAGTTGGTCTGTCCGGCGACGTACCATGTGCTGCCTTTGCGGCGGGCCACGACGATGTACTTGCCCATCTCGCCCTGCAGGACGCGCGCCTCGTCCCACACGTCGGGCACCGAGGCGATGAAGCGGGTGTAGTCAGGCTCCTGCTCGTAGCTGGTCGGGGCGTCGCAGAGCATCGTGAAGGGCGAGCGGTGGACGACGTAGCAGGCTGCCTGATGGCAGCGTGTGCCCATGCTGACGGGCTTCTCGTAGCACTCGGTCCAGTTGCTGCGCGTGCCGTTGCGCATGGCGCCCGGCGTGAAGTCGACGGGTCCGGCCATGCCGCGGATGAAGGGGAACGTCACGTCGTAGAGGGGCATGTCGGTCGTCTTCTTGGCCCATCGGCACTCCTCCATGCCGAAGACGGCCTCATAGTTGAGGATGTTGGGATAGGTGACGTCGAGTCCGGTGGGCGTGTAGAAACCATGATAGTCCAGGATCAGCCGATGCTGCGCACAGGCGTCGGCAATGCGCTCGGCCATCTCGACGGCCGTCTGGTCGTTGCGGTCGAGGAAGTCGACCTTGAAGCCCTTGGCACCCATGGCCGCATACTTCGCGCAGGCCTCCTGGAGGTGCTCGTCGAGCACGTTGAAGACAGTCCAGAGGACGATGCCGACGCCCTTCTGGCGCCCGTAGTCGATGAGCTGCTGCAGGTCGATGGCCGCGATGGGGTGCATCAGGTCGCCGCGCGAGGAGTCGTACCAGCCCTCGTCGAGGACGACGTAGGGCAGGCCGTAGCGGGCGGCGAAGTCGATGTAATAACGGTAGGTCGCGGTGTTGATGCCGGCGAGGAAGTCGACGCCCCGCAGGTTCCAGTCGTTCCACCAGTCCCAGGCCACCTTGCCGGGACGGATCCACGACGTGTCGGCGATGCGGCTGGGCTCGGCCAGCCGTCCGACGAGCGGGCAGACAGGCATCTGGCGGTCGTCGTCGGTGATGGCCACGATGCGCCAGGGATAGGTGCGGGCCCCGCTACTCTTGGCTATATAGTCCTCAGCCTCGGCCACATACGACATGCCGCGCCACCGGTAGTAGTCCATCCGCTTGGGGTAGGGGGGAAAGACGGCGGTGAGCGTCGACCGCCCGGGCCGCAGGAACATGCCGGGATAGCTGCGCAGGTCGCTCTCGAGGATGGTCACCTTCGTGCCGCCGCCCACCTCGACCGTGGCGGGCAGGAAGGCCAGCCGGTCGGTGGCGACGGTGTCGCTGAGCGCCGTCACGCTGTAGGTGTTCTGGAATGCCATGGCGAACGGCTTCTCCTTATTGGTGCTATAGGCCAGCCACGCCTTCGCGTCGGCAGGGAAGCGGAACTCGGCCACCTCGTTGCGGACGATGGTCTCGCCCTTCTCCTTCGTCGTGAAGCGATAGGCCACGCCCTCGTCATAGACGCGCACCTCGGGCCGCAGGCCGTTGAGGGCGGCGTCGATGCTGACAAGCTGGCGTCCGTCGAGGGCGACGTCGATGCGGCGGTGGTCGCTGACCGTGGCCGTGATGCGGCCGTTGGGCGACTTGCGGGTGTAGCTCTTCGCCCCGTTGGCGACGCTGCCCGTCAGTGAAAGCAGTAGGCAGAGCGTTAGTAGTCTGACATGTTTCATCGGTCTGATAATTATTAGTACGAGCCACAAAGTTAAGCATTTTCCTTTAAAAAACATGCAAAAATTGTACAAATGGACGATTCTTTTATCATTTCTCTTATATAATTACTAAATTTGCACCAAACTAACCAAACAAACAACAAAAGAAGATGAACCAACAGAGATTCCTAACGGCCTGTGCCGGCGTCCTCGTCGCGCTGGCCATCGAGGCACAGATACAGGAGGTGCCCTTCACGCGGGTGCACCTCGACGACGCCTTCTGGGCACCGCGCATCGAGGTGAACCGCACCGTCAGCATCCCGTCGGCCTTCCGCGAGTGCGAGAAGAACGGACGCTTCGACAACTTCGCACTGGCCGCGGGGCTCATTGAGGGCGAGCACAAGGGCGACTTCTCCTTCGACGACACCGACCCCTATAAGGTCATCGAGGGCGCCAGCTACTCCCTGGCCGTCCACTACGACCAGCGCCTCGACCACTATCTCGACTCGGTCATCAACCTCATCGCCCGGGCACAGGAGCCCGATGGCTACCTGACCACCTGCGTCACCAACAAGTGCTACCGCCTCTCGGGCTGGTGGGGACGGTCGAAGTGGGAGAAGATCAACTCGCACGAACTCTACAACTCGGGCCATCTCATCGAGAGCGCCGTGGCCCACTATCGCGCCACGGGCAAGAAGAACTTCCTCAACGTGGCCATCAAGAATGCCGACCTCGTCTGCCGCACGTTCGGCCCCAATGAGGGACAGATCCACCGCCCCGGCGGCCACCCCATCATCGAGATGGCGCTCTGCAAGCTCTATAAGGTGACGGGCGACCGCAAGTATCTCGACGGCGCCCGCTACTTCGTCGAGGAGACGGGCCGCTGCACCGACGGCCATCATCCCAGCGAATACTCGCAGGACCACATGCCCATCCTCCGCCAGGAGGAGATCGTGGGCCATGCCGTGCGCGCCGGCTACCTCTACAGCGGTGTGGCCGACGTGGCAGCGCTGACGGGCGACACGGCCTACAGCCGGGCCCTGGAGCGCATCTGGCAGAACATGTCAAGCAAGAAGCTCTTCATCACGGGCGGCATCGGCAGCCGCGCACAGGGCGAGGGCTTCGGCCCCAACTATGAGCTGAACTCGCACACGGCCTACTGCGAGACGTGCGCCGCCATCGCCAATGTCTACTGGAACCACCGCATGTTCCTGGCCACGGGCGAGTCGAAATACGTCGACGTCGTCGAGCGGGCATTATATAATAATGTGTTGAGCGGCGTGTCGCTCTCTGGCGACCGCTTCTTCTACGACAACCCCCTCGAGAGCAGCGGCGAGCACGAGCGCCAGCGATGGTTCGGCTGTGCCTGCTGTCCGGGCAACGTGACGCGGTTCATCGCCTCCGTGCCTAACTACATCTATGCCACCGAGGGCGACGACATCTACGTCAACCTCTATGCCCAGGGCACGGCCCGCGTTGGCAAGGTCGAACTGGAACAGACGACCGACTACCCCTGGGACGGCAAGGTGCGCATCACGGTGAAGAAGGGCGGCGGACGCTTCGCCATCAAGCTGCGCATCCCCTCGTGGCTGAAGGCCTCGCCCACGAACAACAACCTCTACCGCTATGCCGACCGCGCCAAGCCCTACAGCATCAGCGTCAACGGCGAGAGCTTCAAGCCCGAGAACCACGACTACTACACCATCAGCCGCCGTTGGAAGCGGGGCGACGTCATCGAGCTCGACCTGCCGATGGACGTGCGCCGCATCGTGGCCAACGACAATGCCGCCGACCTGCGCGGCAAGGTGGCCCTGGAGCGCGGCCCCGTCGTCTATTGCCTGGAAGCCAGCGACCAGCCTGACAAGACCATCTTCGACAAATACCTGCTCGACGCGTCGGCCCTGACGGCCCACTTCGAGCATGACCTGCTGGGCGGCGTCGTCGTCCTCGACGGCGAGGCCCGCAAGGTGGAGCGCTCGGGCGAGGTGGTGAAGACCACGCTGCGCGCCATCCCCTATTCCACATGGAACAACCGCGGGGCGCAGGCCATGGAGGTGTGGATAGCCCGCACGCCCGTCGAGACCGTGCCGACGCCCGAGGAGACCATCGCCTCCCGCGCCCAGACCTTCAGCAACCGCGGCCCCATCCAGAACGATGCCCCCGAGACGGCCCCCACCGACGGCTGGGCCGGCGGCGTCAACGACCAGTGGGAGCCCCGCGCGTCGTCGGACACGAGCAAGCCCTACCACTACTGGTGGCTGAAGCGCGGCACGACGGAGGCCATCAGCTATGAGTTCGACCGCGACTACACGGTGAGCAACGTGCAGGTCTACTGGCTCGACTTCGACCACTACGACGGCTCGTTCCGCGTGCCGGAGTCGTGGACGCTCTACTACAAGACTCAGGACGGCCAGTGGCGCGAGGTGGAGGAGCACACGCCCTTCACCGTCAGCAAGGACTGCTACAACAGCGTCGACTTCAAACCCGTCGTCACCCGCGGCCTGAAGATCCTGGCCAAGCTGCAGCAGGGCCAGTCGGGCGGCGTCTTGGAATGGAAGGTCAATGAGTAATGTACAATGTATAATGAACAATGTACAATGTACAATGAGGGGGAGGGTGATGACGATGCGAAGCCGATGGCTACTATTGCTGGCGCTGTTCATGATTCATAGTCCGTTTTTCATTAACCGCGCCGGGGCACAGCAGCGCATGCATGTCCACATGACCGACCGCGGCGCCCAGTGGGACTTCCCCGTGGTCGTCGACAGCATCCGCGACATGACGCTGAGCGACGACATGGCGGAGATTCTGTTCAACGTCACGAGCGGGGCGGCCGTCCCCTTCGAGAGAGCCAAGATCGACAGCCTGACCATCGGGGACGAGCCCGCCGTGGAGACGAAGGACCCCTACGAGGTGTTCCAGCTCTACATCACGACCAACGACGGCAGCGACGTCACCTCGCGCGACTATTACACCCCGTGCCACCTCTCGCTCGGCGCCCGCGGCGCGTTCACCAGTTTCTCGGCCGACGCCCAGATCCGCGGCCGCGGCAACAGCTCCTTCCTCTGGTACGACAAGAAGCCCTATCGCCTGAAGCTCCTCGAGAAGCACAAGATGCTCGGCCTGGCCAAGGCCAAGAGCTGGGTGCTGCTGGCCAACTATCGCGACGTGACCGACCTGATGAACACCTACGTCTTCGCCGTCGGCCGCTGGCTCGGACTGCCCTACACCAACCACACCCGCTACGTCGAGCTTTTCCTCAACGGCGACTATCGCGGCCTCTATCAGCTCACCGAGCAGGTGCAGCAGGGCAAGAACCGCGTGGCCGTCAGCGACGACCGCGGCATCCTCATCTCCCTCGACGTCGACGACGGCCCGGCCGAGAGCCCCTATGCCGCCGACAACTTCACCTCGAAGGTCTATCGCATGCCCGTCTGTGTGAAGTATCCTGACGACGAGCGCTTCACCAACCACACCTGCGACTCCGTCCGCACCGAGCTTGCCCAGTTGGAGCAAGCCATCAAGGACCGCGACTACGGGCAGGTGGAGCAGCTGCTCGACATCCCCTCGTTTATCAAGTATCTGCAGATCCAGGAGTTCGTCTACAACGTCGAGCTCTCGGCTCCCCGTTCCGTCTATATGCATAAGGACGGCGACGGCAAGTGGGTCATGGGTCCGCTGTGGGATTTCGACGGTGGCTACGACTTCGACTGGGGCAACATGTACACCGGCCACACCTTCTTCACCGACTATCACGAGACCGTCATGGGCTCGAACCCCCTGAAGCGCAACGGCCAGTACAACGCCGTGCCGCAGTTCTTCACCGACCTCTTCGGCTGCCCCGCGTTCGTCGAAGCCTACAAGGCGCAGTGGGCCGCTGTCAAGGACTCCATCGTCAGCGCCGGATGGGATGAGTGTCTGAAGCACGTGTCCAACCTCAACCGAGGGGCGACAGAGCGCGAGGACCGTCGCTGGACCATCGTCGGCAAGAACTTCAACACCGAGGTCAGGAAGATGCACCAGTGGCTGCTCAGCCGCCGCGACTTCATGACCACGCTGATTGAGAACATCCCCATGCCCGACGCCACGCCCATAGGCGACGACAAGGTCTGCGGCACCGTGGACGTCGACGTCGCCATGGACTGGGACCTCGGCTACTCGCAGACCGCCCAAGTCCACGTCGACAAGGCAGAGGTGCTGCGGCTGATGGGCCTCACGGAGGGCCAGCTGAGCGAGGCGGCCGTCGAGATCGTCCCCCTCTGCACTGACGGCTCGGAGGGCATCAACGGCACCAACGGCGTCTTCGGCGGATGGTTCGACGCCGACGGCAACCCCGGCCCCTACGCCAACGGCCACGTCTACATCGAGGTGTTCCAGGACCTGTGGAACTGGAACTGCGGCCTCTACCAGTATCAGTGCTGGGACGACGCCCACGACGTCACCATGCAGATCCGCTATCCCCACGCCGGCACCCTCCTCAAGGTCAACGTCGACGTCCACTTCACGATCAACTATAGTTGGGATTGGTAAAGAAACACTTAAACAATAAAAAGATGGAAACAAATGAGCACTAATTAAGATAAATTCTTGCGGAAAACCCCAAATAAGAATTTTTCAAAATTTGTGCTAATTCGTTTCTAATAAAAAAATCATCAAGGAAATATGAAACGATTATTCTACATCGTCTGTCTGATGACAGCCTTCGCAGCCACGGCAGCTGCACAAAAGAAAGTCTACATCCCCGACGAGTGGCGCTGGAACAGCAGCCTCTACGCCGAGAGCGACCCCGACGGCACCCACACCTGGTCGAAGAGCCGCTCGGTGGAGAACGACGACATCGTCATCTTCTGGGACAACGGCTACACCACGAAGCCCAACGAGCTGCCCCGCAGCGACTTCTACTACATCGACCTGGACGACCTGATGCGTAAGTGCCAGTCGTTCTACGACCTGGAGTATCGCAAGCTGGGCTTCGTCGACACGCTGACGACCAATCTCAACAAGTATAAGATGATGGTCCTGCTGCTCCACACCGACGAGTGGAGCTGCTACGGCTCGGGCTACGACTTCGAGGTCAACGCCCTGTGGGTCAACCCCCAGCCCTGCCATCCCGTCGGCCACTCGGTGGCTCACGAGGTTGGCCATTCGTTCCACTACATGTGCTATGCTGCCGCCTGCGGCCACAACCACCAGTCGTCGACGACCATCGGCACCGGCTTCCACCTCGCCGTCGGCAACGGACAGACCATCTGGGAGCAGACGGCCCAGTGGCAGGCCAACCAGTCGTACCCCGCCGAGATGTTCAACCAGAGCATCGGCGTCTTCCGCAACAGCCACAACTATGCCTTCAGCCACGAGTGGCACCGCTATCAGTCCTACTGGTTCCACTACTACCTCTGCCAGCACTACGACGACATCACGACCGTCGCCCAGGTGTGGCGCCAGCCCATGACGGGCGCCGTCGACTTCAACCAGTCGCTCATGGCCCTCAAGCAGCTGTCGCCCCGCGACCTCTACCGTCTCTACTTCGACTATGCCTGCCGCTGCGCCACGTGGGACTTCGACGCCTGCGCCCCCTACCGCAATAATTACATCGGCGACTTCACCTACCGCTGCGTGCTGACCGACGAGGGCGAATATCAGGTGGCCCACTACAGCTGTCCGCAGTCGACGGGCTTCAACATCATCCCCCTCCAGGTGCCCGCTGCCGGCACCGAGGTCGTCACCCACCTGACCGGCCTGGCCGTCGGCGCCCCCCTACTCGATGCCGACCCGGGCGAATACCTCAACGGCGACACCGGCACGTCGACCACCGACAACCGCCACTACGTCAACGGCGGACCGCGCGCCTCGCGAGGCTTCCGTATGGGCTATGTGGCACTGATGGACGACGGCTCGCGCCAGTATTTCGCGGCCGACAGCGTCTACTGCCAGGGCACGCGCCTCGTCACCGAGGACTATGCCTTCCGCGTGCCCGAGGGCGTCAGCCGCCTCTGGCTCGTCGTCGCGCCCGCCCTGAAGACCTACTTCCAGCATAAGTGGGACGAGACCATCGAACACGACGACATGTGGCCCTATCGCTTCAGCCTTGAGGGCACCGACATCGGCGCACGCGCACTCGTCTATGCCAACCCGACCCTCGACGGCCGACCCATCGCCGACGCCACCTTCACCTACGACGTCACCTTCCCCCGCGACGCCACCGCCTATACCGGCACCACCGTTAGCGTCGGCGGACAGGCTGCCGCCACCCTCGGCACCGCCTTCCAGCTGCAGCTCTCGAGCATCAACACCAAGATGCAGGAGTGGTCGAGCCAGGGCCCTGCCAACGGCCGCATCATGTTCTACGCCGTCCGACCCACGGGCGAGCTCGTCCAGAGCGGCAGCACCGCCAACGGCTACGGCCACTGGTTCACGGCCGCAGGCAACGTCAGCCAGTACAGCTCGGGCATGCTCTTCTCCGAGTTCCAGCCCTCGTCGCTGACCTTCTCGCTCGGCCAGTATCCCGGCAAGTGCACTGAGGGCAAGACCTACACCATCCGCCAGGCCCTCCGCTATCGCAAGAACCCCAAGGAGTATGCCCAGGCCACGTTCGTCTTCAACATCACCGTCGGGCCCGCCGCCTCGGCCATGCTCAGGAGTATCGACTACGCCGACCCCTCCACCCAGGGCATCCAAACTATGAACTATGAACTAAGAACTAAGAACTGTTACGACCTGCAGGGCCGACCCGTCGACCAGCCCGCGCGCGGCGGCATATACATCAGCGACGGCCGCAAGGTCGTGGTCCGCTGAGCAAAGCCATTGCAAGGGGAACAAGTTCGTACGGGAAACGTCGTCCAAAACTAAAATCTCAGTGTGATTTTATTTCGTCACACTGAGATTTATTAAAATCACACTGGGATTTTAATTCGTCACACTGTGATTTTAGTTTTGTCCGACGTTTTTTTTCCTTTCATTTATTTGCCGTTTTCATAAATAATGCGTATATTTGCACGCACATTGTCCTTTCGACTAAACATCGGCTGAAACTTACGGATTAAACTTTAACGATATGAAAACAACAACATTGACACAATTCCTTCTGGCATCGGCCATGATGCTTGCCGCCACGACGGCCCAGGCACAGACCGTACGCCAGCAGCTGAAGGCCCAGCCGACGACCGCCATCGTCAACCTGAGCCAGCCAGTGAGCAACGCCCCGACCGAAGGCACGTCCTTCGGCGACCGCCTCGTGGAGCGCCTCAAGGCCGAGGGCATCAAGCTGCCCATGGCCGAGGAGAAGATGCGCCGCCTCCGTCCCGGCCACCGCAGCTACGTGCGCCCCGTGGCCGAGGGCGAGAAGCCGCTGACGTTCTCGGGCATGCTGCAGTATAACGAGGTCGAGGGCCGCATGCTCCTGGAGTATGGCTTCTATAAGTTCAGCCAGTCGAACGGCTTCGTGCGCGAGCCGATGGCCGACGTCGACTTCGACCTCAACGGCCGCGGCGCCTACTATAACCACAAGCTGCACGGCGTGGCCAGCATCGACCTGCCCTACACCGGCGCCGGCAGGTGGACCTACTGCGAATGGGACGCCGACACCTGGGAGCCCACGGGCATGCACGGCACGACCCTGAACGCCCAGAACTTCATCGTCAAGGCTGCCGACTGGGACCCCACCACCGGCATCTGCTACGGATGGAAGCAGGACGGCTCGAGCGGCAACTCGTTCCTCAGGATAGACTATGAGAACATGTCGCGCGAGATTGTCACCACCAGCGACTCGACCATCGTCATGCTGGCCATCAACTCGAAGGGCCAGATGTATGGCGTCACCGATAACGGCAGCTTCTGCTCCATCGACAAGCAGAGCGGCCGACTGACCTACATCGGCACGCTCGACTTCCCCTTCGCCGCCGTCTTCGAGAGCATGACCTTCGACCGCAAGACCGACCGCCTCTACATGCAGGCCACGGAGTTCGACGAGGAGGAGGAGCTGATGCTCGGACGCCTCTGCGAGGTCGACGTCACGACGGGCCGCACCGAGCTCATCGCCTACCTGCCCGAGGTCGAGGAATACACCTGCCTGAACGTGCTCTATGAGCCCGACGGTGAGGCCCCGGCCGACATCGAGCAGATGATGGTCAGCTTCCCGTCGGAGGTGGGTACCGGCGTCGGACTGGCCGGATTCACCATCCCCAAGACGACCGTCAGTGGCGAGCCCCTGACGGGCACCGTCCACTACGTGCTGACGTTCAACGACGACGATGCCAACCCCATCGAGGGCGATGCACAGCCCGGCGACTACGTGGCCAAGATCGTCAACCCCAAGGGCGACTGGCGCCAGAAGGTGGTCGTCGTGCTCACGGCCGGTGGCCATGAGGGTCGCCGCAACGTGGCCGTAGGGTGGGTAGGCACTGACACGCCCATGCCCACCAACATCCAGCTGACCTACAATGAGGAGACCGGCGAGGCCACGCTGACCTGGGCCGGCAACGTCGGCCAGCACGGCGGCTTCGTCAAGGATGCCCTGACCTACGACGTCTATCGCATGCCGGGCGAGGTGAAGGTGGCCTCGGCCACGACCAAGACCACGTTCACGGAGTCCTTGGCCGACATGAAGTATAATGGCTATTATTATAAGATCGTGCCCTTCCGCGACGACGTCGAGGGCGTCAGCGCCACGTCGGACGTCATCAAGGTGGGACAGCCCTACGACGTGCCCTTCACGGACGACTTCGAGGACGCCGATGCCGGCACGGGCTACACCGTCATCGACCAGAACGGCGACGGCACCTCATGGGACTTCATCCACTTCGACTCCACCAGCGGTCGCATGCGCTACAGCTACGCCAAGTACACGGCAGCCGACGACTGGGTGCTCACGCCGCCCATCCACCTCATGGAGGGCATCGCCTACGAGGTGAAGTTCCTGGCCAACAGCATCTCGCCGGCCTTCAAGGAGCGGCTGGCCGTGGCCTGCGGCATCGGCGAGGATCCCTCGGCCTACGAGGTGCTGATTCCCGAGACGGTCGTCTCGACCACTAACCACCAGAGCCCGATAGAGATGACGGGCGAGATCAAGGTGAAGCAGACGGGCGACTATCACTTCGCCTTCCATTGCACCAGCCCCGCCCTGCAGAACGCCCTCATGATCGACAACCTCAGCGTCTCGGCCGGACAGCTGCTCATCACGCCCGACAGCGTGAAGAACCTGCAACTCAAGGCAGCTCAGGACGGCGACCTCATCGTCACCATCGACTTCGACGCACCCTCCGTGGCCAACGACGGCACACAGCTCGAGAGTCTCTCGCGCATCGTCATCACCCGCGGCGAGCAGCAGGACCTCGTCGCGACGCTGACTGACGTCGTGCCCGGACAGCACTACACCGTCGTCGACGAGGATGCCGTCAACGGCCAGGTCGTCTATGGCGTCACGGCCTACAACGAGGCTGGCGCCGGACTGACGGCCACGGCTTCCGTCTACGTCGGCACCGATGCACCCGCCGTGCCTCAGCAGGTGGCGCTGGCCGACAACCTCGACGGCACGGCCACGCTCTCATGGCAGGCTCCGACGCATGGCCAGAACGGCGGCTACGTCGACACGGAGGAGCTGACCTACAACGTCTATGGCGTCATCAACAACCAGCTGACGAAGGTGAAGAGTGACGTCACCGACATGACCTACACCGTCAGCGGCTTACCGCAGACGGGCGCTCAGGGACAGACCATCTACGGCGTCTCGGCCGTCAACGAGCTGGGCGAGTCGAACGCCGCACTCGCTGCGCCGCTCATCCACGGCGCTCCCTACACGCTGCCTTTCATGGAGGGATTCCTCAGCAGCGGCCTCAAGGGCATCTGGGCTACGCGCTCGAATGACGCCAGCACGTCGTGGCGCATGTACTCTGGCATGTCGTCCGACGGCGACAACTGCCTTACGGCTGTCGAGTCGGAGAAGATAGGCGCCGTGGCCACGCTCACCTCGGGCAAGGTCACGATGGCTGGCGCCGTCACGCCGAAGCTCGTCTTCGCCGCCTATGGCGACCCGGGCTCGAAGAACGTTCTGAAGGTGGCCATCCAGAAGAACGGCGAGGCCCAGGCCGACACCGTCATGACGCTCAACTTCGCCGACCAGAAGGAGGAGGCCTTCGTCGTCTGCAGCATCGACCTCTCGGCCTATAAGGAGGCCAAGTACGTGACGGCATCGTTCGTCGCCGAGCTCAACGACCCGCAGCTGCGACTCATCGCCATCGACGACGTCAACTTCCGCAATGTCAACCAGTATGACCTCGCCGTCTATGCCGACGTGCAGAGCCGCACCACGGCCGGACAGAAGGCTCACGTCGACGTCACCGTCCACAACGTGGGCGACCGCGAGGCCAAGGGCTATCAGGTCAGCGTCTTCGTCAACGGGCAGAACGTGAAGACCTACGAGGCCGACGGCGCACTCGCCTCCTTCGACCGCGCACGCTATGCCTTCGACTATCAGACCGTGGCCACCGACCCCGCCGAGTCACGCGTGTGGGCCGTCGTCAGCTACGACTATGACCTCGACGAGGACGACAACACCACCGCCGAGCAGCCCCTCCGCATCGTCGCCTCGCAGCTGGAGGCCGTCACGGGCCTCGTCGCCGAATCGGCCGACGGTAAGTCGCTGCTACAGTGGACGCCCGTCACGGGCAAGAACTCGGTCACCGAGAGCTTCGAGGGCTACGAGACGTTCTCGACGTCCTTCGGACAGTGGGGCAACTACGATCAGGACCGCACCGAGACGGCCGGCATCAACGGCCTCTGGTGGCCCGGCATGAACCAGCCGCAGGCCTTCCTGACCTTCAACTTCCGCGAGGCTGGCGTCACTGAGGCTCAGATGAAGGATCATCCCGAGTTCGAGGCTAACACGGGCTCGCAGTTCCTTGCCTGCTTCAAGGCTAACAATGCCCCCGGCAACAAGAACAACGACTGGCTCGTCTCGCCGGAGCTGTCAGGCGAGGAGCAGACCGTCACCATCTTCGCCCAGAGCCTCGCCGGCGTATGGAACGAGACCTTCGAGGTGCTCTACTCCACCGAGGGCAACCAGGTCAACGACTTCAAGGCCGACAACCTCGTCAACGAATATGAGGCCCCGAAGAGCTACTTCGGCCGCTTCCGTGCCAACCTGCCCGCCGGCGCCAAGTATTTCGCCATCCACTGCAACTCGCAGAACGGCGGTGTCTTCATGCTCGACGACATCAGCTATGAGGGCAAGGCGCTCACCCTGCGCGGATACAACATCTACTGCGACGGACAGCTCGTCGGCACGGCTGAGGCTGGGGCACAGACCTATGAGCACAACGTCGGCGCTCTCTCGACCGGACTGCACACCTATCACGTCACGGCACTCTACGACGAGGGCGAGTCGGCACTGAGCAACGCCGCACCCGTCGCCGTGGTCAACGCCATCAAGGACGTCAGCGGACGCCAGGTCCAGATTGCCGCCCGTCAGGGAGCCATCGAGGTCAGCGGGGCCAAGGGCATGACGGTCGCCGTCTACACCCTCGCCGGCCAGCTCTGCTTCAAGGGCAAGGGCGACGCCGTCGTCCCCGTGGCCGCCGGCCAGTATCTGGTCGTCGTCGATGGTCATGCCACCAACGTGTTGGTGAAATAAAGATGATTGAAGAATTAAAAAAGCCTGCGCGAAACGTTTCGCGCAGGCTTTTTTGATTGGCAGTGGAGTGGGGAGCTTAGATGTACTTCTCCCCGTACTTGATGCCAATCTCGTTGACATACTTGCGGATGAGCGCCGACGAGTCGCCCTTCTTGCAGATCAGCAGCACGTCGCCCTCCTCGGCCACGATGTAGCCGTCGAGTCCGTTGATGACACCCACATGGCCGTGCGGCAGCTTGATGATGTTGTCCTTGCAGTCCTCAAGCATCACCTCTGAGTCGATCACCACATTGTCGCCCTCCTGCTTCTGCATGCACTCATAGATGGAGTGCCACGTGCCCAAGTCGGCCCAGCCGAAGTCGCAGCACATCACGTACGACCCGTCCCAATTCTCCAGCGTTGCCTTGTCCATCGACATGTTCGGATACGACGAGTAGTAGGCGTTCACGTAGTCAACGGCCTCCTCGAGCGTGGCCTCCTGAGGCATGGCGTCGAAGCGGTTCGGGATGTCGGGGAACGACTTCAGGAAGAAGTCGCGCAGGTGGCGTACGTTGGCCACGAACATGCCCGTGTTCCAGAAGAACTCACCGCTCTCCATGAACATCTTCGCAAAGTCGCGCTCAGGCTTCTCCGTGAACGACTTCACCTTGAAGATGCCCGTCGACAGCGTCGGCTCGCCAATCTGAATATAGCCGTAGCCAGGCTCCGGACGCGTCGGCCTGATGCCCATCGTCAGCATGATGTCGTTATCAGCAACGAAGTCGAGAGCCTGCAGCACGTTGCGGCGGAAAGCCTCGTCGCCGATGATCAGCTGGTCGCAGGGCACCACCAACAGACGGGCGTCCTCGCAGCGCTGGTTGATGCGACGGCCCGCCCATGCCACGGCAGGCGCCGTGTTGCGGTTGACTGGCTCCAGCAGAAGGTTCTCCACCGGCAGCTGCGGCAGCTGCTGGCGCGCCATCTCCTCCAGGTCCGCACTCGTGCAGACAAGGATGTTCTCAGCAGGCACGACCGTCGACATGCGGTCGTAGGTCGACTGCAGCTGCGTGCGACCCGTCCCGAAGAAGTCAGCAAACTGCTTAGGACACTCCCAACGGCTCGACGGCCACAGGCGTTTTCCACGTCCGCCAGCTAATATAAGACAATAATTTTTGTTTGATAGGTTCATGCTAATATATCCGGATGTAAAGATTTCGGCTGCTAAGATAAGCAATATCTTTGAGATTTCCAAGTATTTTTAAGATTTTTAGGAGATTCTTTTGCCTAATTCAAAAAAACTTCGTAACTTTGCAGCCGCATTTCAATGCCCAGATGGCGGAATCGGTAGACGCGCTGGTCTCAAACACCAGTGGGGCAACCCGTGCCGGTTCGACCCCGGCTCTGGGTACGAGTTAAGCTCGGAAGCAATCGCTAAACCTCTGAATACAAGAGATTTAGCGATTTTTCTTTTCTCAATATTCCCCACATTTTCCCCACATCTGCAAGGATTCGTGCAAAGTGAGCCCCATTTTCCCCACCAGAAAAGCACGAATTTGGGATGAATCGTAGATCTATTCCGGAATGAAGAGTGTATTGCAGGAAGCCAATCAAAGATTATAATCGCAAATCAATACGATTAAAAAAGTATAGAGGTGACATATCAATGAAGTCAGATGCATATTAGGCTATAACCAAACTGTATAGGACAGAGGCTTGAGCGCAAGCGCATGGCTGGGCTGGATAACGTGACCACGATGAAGGGCATCATTTATTGCCCCAATCCGCGATGTCCCTCGTTTTTTCCTGCCACTGACCAATTTTTCCCTCAAAAGCAACAATAATTGCACGTTGACAGCATATCATTTGTGTACTTTTGCAACCAATTTAAAAGCTAACTAAAATAATTATGTACCGTAGATTCTGCAAATTGATTTTTCTTTCGCCCGCCATGCTATTGGCAGCCATCGCCTCGCTGTTGTCGTGCGACAACAAGGACCTGGAGGGGCAGCCCGAATGGCTGGGCAACTCCATCTACGAACGGCTGCAAGAGGCTGGCAACTATCAGACGATGCTCTCGCTCATCGACGACCTGGGCTACGACCAGGTGATGCGCCAGACGGGGTCGAAGACCCTCTTCGCTGCCGACGACGAGGCCTTCAGCCGCTGGTTTGCAAGCAACCCCTGGGGCGTCAGCAGCTACGCCGCCCTCTCGGCCGCCCAGAAGAAGCTGCTGCTCAACTCGGCTATGATCAACAATGCCTATCTCGTGGAGCTGCTCTCAAACGTCGAGGCCTCGCCTGACCCCCTGGAGGGCCAGTGCATGCGCCGCGAGTCGTCGCTGACGCCCTACGACTCGGTTGCCCGCTGGATGCCGTCGCAGATGCCCCAGACGCGCTACTGGGATGCCCACCGCCACAAGCCGCAAGGCATCGTGCTGCTCAGGGACGACGAGGCGCAGCCCATGATTCACTTCCTGCCCCGCTTCATGCAGTACAACAACATCACCGACGACGACCTGCAGATGCTCACTAACGGGCAAGCCACCTCGCGCCAGGAGGCATGGGTCAACGGCCAGCGCATCGTGGAGCGCGACATCACCTGCAAGAACGGCTACATACAGCGCATGGAGGGCGTGATGCTCTCGAGCGACAACATGGCCCAGATACTGCGCGACCACCCCTCAATGAGTCAATGGAGCACGCTGATCGACCGCTTCTGCGCGCCCTACTACAGCGAGGAGGCTACGCTCACCTACAACCGCCTTGCCGGCAACGGCAATGGGCAAGACTCGGTCTTCGTGTTGCGATACTTCAGCTCGCAGAACCGTCAGGAGCTGGACCGCGATCCTAGCCGCCAGCCGGTCAGCGCACTATTGTCCTTCGACCCGGGCATGAACCATTATATGTACACCAACACCCAAGGCAAGGATTTGCACTACGACTGCGGTGCCATGCTCGTTCCCTCGAACCAAGCCCTCGACGACTGGTGGAACCACGACGGGTTGGCCCTGCAAGACCAGTACCACGAGTGGGCGAACGTGCCTGACCAGGTGCTCGTCGAGCTGCTCAACGTCAACATGGTGCCCGAGTTCATCAGCACCGTGCCCTCGAAGTTCGACAACATCGTCAACGACGCCAAGGTGACGATGGGAGTGAAGAAGAGCGACGTGGACTCATGCTTCATGGGCTGCAACGGTGTGGTCTATCTCACCAACAAGGTCTTCGCACCGGCCACCTACTCGAGCGTGGCCTTCCCCGCACTGGTACATACTGAGACGATGAACATCATCTACTGGGGCATCGACAAACTGGGCTTCAAGCCCTACCTGAACTCTATGGACTCATACTACAGTTTCTTTGTGCCCACGAACACGAGTCTGCTGCACTACGTTGACCCCTGCTCTTTCGGCTCGTCGCAGACCGTGCTCTATGAGTTCTACTACAACTACGACCGTGCTACCGTCAGCGCCCACCGCTATCGCTACGACATCGACACCAACACCGTGGGCGACGCCCTCAGCGACGCGACGTCCTCGCAGGTGGAGAACCGCCTGCGCGACGTGCTCGACAACCTCATCGTCGTGGGTGATGTCGAGGACGGCAACCTCTACTATCGCACTAAGGGCGGTGCCACCATCCGCGTCAGCCAGAGCGGCGTTGCGGGCAGCATGACCATCGAGGGCGGACTGCAGATAGAGCAAAAGCGACCGGTCGGCGTGACTCAGATCTTCGACCAGACGAAAAACGGCAATGGCAAGGCCTACGTCGTGGAGAGCGAGGTGCCCAACTCAAGCCGGAAGTCGGTCTACAAGACGCTGAGTGAGCATCCCGAGTATGCCCGCTTCTTCGACCTGCTGCGCGGCGGTGATCCCGACTCGGCACAGTATAACCTCACCACCTCTGTCATCGATGACAATTACTCGTGCGTGGACTTCAACATACGCCTCTTCGACAACTACCACTATACCATCTGGGTGCCCACCAACGAGAGCCTCGACTCCCTGCACGACGCCCACCTGCTGCCCTACTGGGAAGACCTTGAGGCACAGACCGACGAGGCCTGGGGCGGCGACCGCGACGCCAAGAAGCATATGCGCTACCAGATACGGCAACGCATCCTCGACTTCCTGCGCTACCACATCCAGGACTTCTCCGTCTACATGGGCCAAGGGCCTGTCAACGGACGCTATGAGACATCGAAGCTTAACCCCGAGAACCGCAAGTTCTTCTCGCTTCAGGTTGATGCCGACAACAGCCACATCAGCATCACCGACGCCCTGCACCACGAGCGCACCGTGCTGACCTCGGATGCCGCACTATATAATAATATGTGTCGCGAATACCTCTTCACCAGCAAAGACCCGGAGACGGCCGCCTCGGGCAACCTCTACAGCTCGTCCTACGCCGTGGTGCACCTCATCGACCGGCCGCTGTTCTACAGTGCCGACCAGCTCAAACCCATGGACTGGACCCCCGGTGGAGGCATAGGGAGTGGAGAGTGAAGAGCACCCCTCTGGGGGAGTAAGCCAATTTCCGACTACATTAACGAAATGTATTATGAAGCCAAAAAGAATCATGTCAGACTATATAGGATTGAGAGCTAAGACGATGACGAAGATATTGCTGTGTGCAGCAATCATGATTTTCCACTCATCCTTCTGCGCACAGGCGCAGAACGTCGCCAGCGTCAGCGGCACGGTGAGCGACGACTTCGACCCCGTCATGGGAGCCTCCGTCTGCGAGGTTGATGCCACGGGCCGCATCATCAACGCCACCACCACCGACCTCAACGGTCATTTCTCCATGAAGGTTAAAGACCAGAAGAACAAGCTGCGCTTCAGCTACGTAGGATGCAAGTCGCAGGTGCTGGCCATCAATCGCAGCACCTACAACATCAAGCTGGTTTCGGCCACCACCATCCAGGAGGTGACCGTCAAGGCCAAGAGACGCGTCAACGGCGGCGGACTGGCCATACCCGAGCGCGAGGCGTCGATGGCCGTGCAGAGCCTCTCAATGAAGGACGTAGAGGGTATGGCCTTCACCACCGTCGACGAAGCCCTTCAGGGACGCATCTCGGGTCTCGACATCGTCTCGAACAGCGGTAACCTCGGCTCTGGCAGCACCATGCGCCTCCGTGGTGCCGCCTCCATCTCGAGTGCCGTCGATGCCAATCCTCTCATCGTCGTCAACGGCAACGAGTGGAACGTTGACATGAGCGACTTCGACGTCTCTACTGCCAACGACGAGAAGTTCGCCCAGCTGCTCAATGTCAACCCCGAGGACATCGAGGACGTCACCGTTCTCAAGGATGCCGCCGCCACCGCCATCTACGGCTCGCGCGGTGCCAATGGCGTCATCGAGATACGCACCAAACGCGGTGTGCGAGGTGCGCCGCGGCTGAGCTATTCGCTCCGGCTGACGGGCACCTATCAGCCCCAAGGCTACAAAATGCTCAACGGCGACGACTACACCATGCTGCTCAAGGAGAGCTACTTCAACCCCAGGCAAAGCGACGTGGCCTCTGACATTGACGAGATAAACTACGCCCCGACATTCTCAGAATATCAGCAGTACAACAACAACACCGACTGGGTGGATGCCGTCACGCAGTGGGGCCTGCGCCAGAATCACTACCTTGTCGTCAGCGGAGGCGGCGAGAAGGCCACGTTCCGCATCTCCGGCGGTTTCGACAACGAGACCGGCTCGGTCATCAAACAGCGCCTGCAGCGCATGTCGACACGCGTGGCGCTCGACTACTATGTCTCTGACCGCATCACCATCTCAACCAACTTCTCGCTCACCTATACCAAGAACCGCAAGAACTACGACCAACTGCTCGCCATCGCCTACAAGAAAATGCCAAACATGGCCATCTACGAGGAAGACGAGGACGGACAGGCCACCGCCAACTACTACGAGATGCTGCAGACGGCCTCCTCCGTGTTCGGCGGTGGCAGCAACCAGATGTCGCTCGTCAACCCCGTTGCCTCAGCCAACCTGGCACGCAACCATGAGCGCACCTACGACATCACGCCCGAGCTCATCCTGAAGTACAAGCTCCTTGGCATGAACGACGACCAATGGCAGCTAAACTGGGAGGCCCGCGCCAACATGAACATCTTCAACAATTTCACCAATCGCTACTACCCCTCAGAGCTCGTCACCACGGCTTGGACTTCGGGTGTGAACAAGGCTTACACCGGCTCGTCGAAGAGCGTAGCCTTCAACACCAAGCAGACGCTGACCGTCATCCCCCATTTCAACAACGACGACCATTCGCTGATGATGATGGCCCGCTTCGAACTCGTCAGCGGAGAATCGACCAGTCAGGCCACCTCTACCTACGGTCTGCCCTCGGGCGGCATCACCAGCACTGGCTCGGGCGGCATCATCGACGGGGCACCCTCGTCCAGTTTCAGCCAGTGGCGCTCGATGTACTACACCTTCTCCACCCACTATGCCTACAAGGGCAAGTATATGGCCGACTTCAGCATCCGAGCCGACGGCACCACCAAATTTGGCCCCGAACGCCGATGGGGCTATTTCCCTGCCGTCTCGCTGCGCTGGAACATCATCGACGAACCTTGGATGGAGAGCGTGCGCTCTTGGCTGTCCATGCTTTCGTTCAGGCCCAGCTGGGGCCGCGTGGGCAACCAGCCCTCAGCCGACTATCTCTACGAAAGCAAATACTCGCCTGCCAACTATCAGTATGTCGATATGGCCGTGATGTATCCCAATAATATCCGTCTGAGCGGACTGCAGTGGGAGACGAACGAGCAGTACAACGTCGGCACCGACATCCATTTCCTTGACGACCGTCTCAACATCGCCCTCGAATGGTACTCGGCCACTCGCCGCAACATGCTCATGCCCGTGAAGATTCCCACCAACAGCGGCTTCAGCGAACTGGCCTACAAGAACGTGGGCTCAATGCGCAACACGGGATGGGAGTTCAACGTCAACACCAACCGTATCATCAAGGCAGGCAAGTTCACGGCCGACTTCAATGCCACCTTCGGCAACAACAGCAACAAGATCCTCACCATGGACCCCACCACTCTGGAGACCATGAACATCAAGTTCACCCAAGAGAACCGCAGCGTTCTGCAGCGCGTTCAGCTGAACAACCCCTTCGGCGCCATCTACGGATTCCGCTTCAAGGGTGTCTACCAGTACCAATATTCGACTTTCGCCGCCATGACGCGCCAGGAGCAGCAGCAGTTCATCGCCGACGGCAAGACGGCCCCCGTGGCCATCGCCGACGACGGCACTGTCATCTACGACGATCAGGACATGCCTTTGCGCATGATGTACACCTTCTCCAGCAGCGACGACCTGCCCGGCAAGAACTATCGCTTCAAGGGTGGCGATGCCATCTACGAAGACTTGAACTACGACGGCAACATCAACGAGCTCGACATTGTCTACCTCGGCAGCTCGCTGCCCAAGCTCACAGGTGGCTTCGGCGTCACGCTCAACTACGGCCGGTGGCGCCTGAACACGCAGTTCAACTATCGCTTAGGCAACAAGATTCTCAACCTGGCACGTCTCGACGCCCAAGCCATGGTTTCGAACAACAACCAGAGCCAGGCCGTCAACTACCGTTGGCGCAAGGAGGGCGACGTCACCACCATCCCACGCGCCATGTACGGCTCTTCGTCAAACTACAACACGCTCGTCAGCGACCGCTTCGTCGAAGACGGCTCCTTCCTCCGTCTGAACTACACACAGATCAGCTATTCGCTGCCAGACAAGAGTGCCAAGCGCATAGGGCTGCACGGAATGCGCTTCTACCTCAGTGCCAACAACCTGTTCTGCCTGACTAGATACACCGGTGTTGACCCCGAAATCAGTTATAGCAGCTATGGCGCCGCCATCGACCAGGCACAAACGCCACGCGCCAAGTCCTACACACTGGGTGCGACGATAGATTTTTAAAACTAAAAACTAAAGAATTCAAGGGTTATGAAACTTCAGAATATCTTAATCTTATCATTTTTTAATCTTTTAATTTTCTGCAGTTGCTCCGATTTCTTGGAGGTTAAGCCGCTTGACCAGATTGTGCTCGACAATTTCTGGGACGAGGAGAGCGACGTAGAGAATGTCATGGCCGGCTGCTACCTCGCCATGCAGTCGCAAGAGTGGATTGACCGCGCTATCATTTGGGGAGAGGCACGCAGCGAGAACCTCATGGGCGGCGAGCGCATCAGCGACGACACCAACATGGGCAACATTGTCCAAGAGAACATCAACTCCTACAATGCCTACAGCACATGGGCGCCCTTCTACGACGTCATCAACCGTTGCAACACCATTCTGCTCTATGCGCCGAAGGTGGCAGAGCGCGATCCCAACTACACACAAAGCGAATTGCGCGCCACCATCGCCGAGGCCTCGGCAGTGCGTGACCTCTGCTATTTCTACCTCATACGTACCTTCCGCGACGTGCCCTTCTCCACCCAACCTTTCATCGAAGATACGCAGACGATGGATCTGCCTGCCACGCCCTTCCATGAGGTGCTCGACTCCATCACCAACGACCTCGAGCGCGTCATCAACGATGCCGTACGTTTCTACCCGGAAACCAAGCCGGTCTATCAGACCAGCCGCATCACGCAGGATGCTATCCATGCCATGCTTTGCGACATGTATCTTTGGAAACAGGACTATGAACGCGCTGTCGAGCACGCCGATGCCGTCCTACAGTCGAAGCTGCGCGCCTACAACGAGGAGGCAGAGCGGGTGGGAGGCGTCTCCTCAGGACGCGTCGACCGCCTCATCAATGGCTATCCGCTTATCAGTGATGTCATGGCCACAGGCAACTACTACGGACGCGCCTTCTACGACATCTTCGTCACAGGCAACTCCTCCGAAAGCATCTTCGAACTCTATTTCGACGACAACCAGTCCAGTTTTCCCAACAAGAGCATCAGCCTGCGCTTCGGCAGTCAGGACAAGGGCAACGGAACGCTATGCCCTTCTGACATTGTGGCCAACGACATCAGCGACGGGCAATTCGCTATCTACCTCAACCGCTACGACGCCCGTTCCTGGGAGTGCATCTCACGCAACGCCACATCGCAGGTGGTGGCAAAATACGCCAGTCAAGATGCCACAGTAAACATCACCACCAACCCCTACACTGCTTACTATGGACAGCGTTGGCCCCAGGAGCGATGCCATGCCAACTGGATCATTTACCGGCTCACCGACGTCATGCTGATGAAGGCCGAAGCCCTCACGCTCATGGCCGATTCCACGAACTCCGGCACACTCGGAGACGAGGGTCTGGCGCTGCTTCGGCAGGCTTTCACCCTGGTCGATGCCGTCAACCGTCGTTCATACGGCAACTCGCTGACCACATCGGCGCTGACCTACAGCCGCTATACCACCAAGACATCCATGCTCAACCTGGTCTACGACGAGCGCAACCGCGAGCTGATGTTCGAGGGTAAGAGGTGGTTCGACCTTGTCCGTCGCTCCATGCGCGAAGGCAACACCAACTACCTTGTCAGCCAGGCCGGACGCAAGTATACCAACAACAAGTCAGCCGCAGAGAGTCGGCTGAAGCTCCTCGATGCCATCTTCTGGCCCTACAACGAAGAAGAACTGAAGGTGAACAAGCACCTCGTACAGAATTCTGCTTTCGGAAGCGGCGACAAGTCGATTTTTGAGATTAGCGAATAGACTTACAGACGTTAAGTACATAAAAAAGTAGAAAAGAGTTATGATTATTGTAGCAATGAAAAGAATAGTAAAGACATCGCTTCTGTGGCTCAGTGCTATCTTACCCCCCCTCGCTTGGGGAGGGGCGGGGGTGGGCCTCACCTCCTGCTCCGACGAGCCTGATGCCGAGCATTTCTACACCTACACCGGACAGACGATGAGCGACTACCTCAAGCAGAACACGCAGTTCAGCCAGTACGCTGCCATCGTGGAGCGTGCAGGGCTGATGAAGCTCCTCTCCGCTTACGGCACCTACACTTGCTTCGCTCCCACCAATGACGCTGTCGACACCTATCTGCACCGCCGTGGCCTGAGCGACATCAGCCAGCTCACCGATGCCGACTGCGACACCATCGCCCGCACGCACCTGGTGAAAAACAGTTTCTCAACGGCTGCCATGGGCGACGGCGTGCTCGCCACGGCCAACATGAACCACCGTTACCTCGAGATCAGCCATGGCACCGACGAGTTCGACCGTTCCGTCGTCTTCCTCAACGACGATGCTCACATCATCTACGAGCTGCAGGACGACTCTGTCGACAATGGCATCATGCAGCCCGTCAATCAGGTGCTTGAGAGTTCCAATCGCATGGTCGTCGACTTGATGAAGCTCAATCCCAACGTCTCGCTCTTCGTTGAGGCTCTCATGCAAACCGGCATGGCCGATTCGCTATACCTATATAAAGATGTGAACTGGGATCCGAAGCCATATCCGCGATGGTACTACTCCAGCGACATCAACTCCGAGAGCGCCACAGTGCCCGAGGAGATGCTCTACGGCTTCACCGTCTTTGCCGAGCCGGACAGCGTCTATAACACCAAATATGGCATCACCACCCTCGAGCAGCTCTATCAGAAGGCCTGCGACATCTACGATCCCGTCTACCCCGACGACGTAGCCCAGCCCTGGCATGCCTTCAGCGAGCTCACCGACCGCCGCAACCCCCTGAACCGCTTTGTCAGCTACCACATTCTGGGCTGCAACGTGCTCAGCAAGGAGAAGCTCACCCCCTACAACGTGCTCAACAGCAACGGTCTGGTCGACATCGGTATTGAGACCACGCAGAACAACCCCGAAGACTGGTACGAGACGTTGCTCTCCCACACCATGGTCAACGCCCAGAAGCTCACCGTCGGAAAATACCTGGGGCAAGGCACACGCTATGGCCACTACCTGAACCGACGCTACGACGAGCAGTGGAAGTACGAAGGGCAGCGCGTTGACAAGGTGACTGGCTACAAGAGCTCAGCCATGAACGGCATCTATTTCTACGTCAGCGACATCGTGGCCTTCGATGTCGACACACGCGACCGTGTGCAGAACCGACGTATTCGCATGGACTTCTCGACCCTCTTCCCCGAGATGATCACCAACGGCATACGCCTCAACGGCGACCCCACACACGGACACGACGAGGCCGAGCACTACGGCCGCAACTACTACTTCCCGCAGGGCTACCTCAAGGGCGTGAAGGTGAACGGCTACCTGCTCTACCGTCGTCCCCACAACCACTACCGCTGCTTCCAGGGCGACGAGATCAATCTGCAGGGCGACTACGACGTCACTTTCCGCTTGCCTCCCGTGCCTTCCGAGGGCGAGTATCAGATTCGTCTGGGCTATGCCCCGAGCGACACCCGTGGCATTGGCCAGGTTTACTTCGACGACAAGCCTCAGGGCATACCTATCGACATGACCAAGTCGCTCAACGACCTTGGCGTGCCGCTGGCCAGCAACTACAGCCTGCTCTCGAAGGACGAGAAGGTGTCTGAACGCAAGGCCCTCAAGAATCAGGGATACTTCCGCGGCCCCATGGGTGCCTACATGCTTCAAGGCGGCTCGCACTATTTCCTGGGACTACACTCCCAAAGCGTGCGGCGCATAGTCTGCACCGTTCACATCAGTCCCGACGAAGACCACTTCCTGCGCTTCCGCAACGTCTCGAACAATGGCTCCAGCGAGCTGATGCTCGACTTCATCGAGATTGTGCCGCGCAGTGTCTACGGCGTCACCGACGAGGGAGAACCTGAGGATGACTTGTAAGAGAGAGAAAGAAAAGAATTGCCATCGCATGAACAGAAGAATTATGAAATCCAAGAATAAAATGTCTGACAACGCAGGACAGGAAGCTAAGAAAATGGCCGCGCTATTGCTATGCGCCGCCTGCTTCACGATATCCTCTTTGTTTTCCGCTTCCTGCTCAGATCAGTGGGATGACCATTACGCTGAAGACGTTCAGCTCAGCGGCACGCTATGGACAGCCATGAAGCAGAATCCCGAGTTGACTAATTTCTGCCGTGTAGTCGAGGCCGTGGGCTATGACGCCCGCCTGGCCAGCAGCCAGATGTTCACAGTCTTCGCACCCACCAACGCCCACTTCACGGCCGCGGAGGCCGAGACGCTCGCCAGTCGCTACAGCAAGGAGAAGGCCGACGGCACTCGCGACGCCGACAACCAGGTGATACGCCAGTTCGTTCAGAACCACATCGCCCTGTTTAACCGCAGCGTATCATCGCTCACCAACGACTCGGTGAAGATGATGAACGGCAAGTATGAGGTGCTCACACACGATGCTTTCGGCAACTCGCGTCTGCTGAGCAGCAACCAGTTTTTTGCCAACGGGGTGCTCTACACCATCGACCAGCCTGAGCCCTATTTCGCCAATGTCTTCGAGGCCCTCTCGCAGACAGGGCGCACCGACTCGCTCTATCGTTTCCTCAGCAGCTACAACGTCTACGAGTTCGACGCTGCCGAGAGCGTAGCCGGCGACATCGTCGACGGCAAAACGGTCTATCTCGACTCCGTCTTCCACCTCACCAACTCCCTGCTGCGCGAGTATGGCAACATCAACCGCGAGGACTCCAACTACCTGGCTCTCGCGCCCACTGACGAAGCGTGGCGGCGGATGTACGATGAATACATCCACTACTTCAACTACACCAACGCCACCTCCAAGCGCGACTCGATGGTGCTCACCCACACCCGCCGGGCCATCGCCGACGGCACCATCTTCAACCTCAACGCCCAGCCGTCGCCGGCCGACTCGCTCATCTCCACGGCCTATCAGACGCTCTACCGCAACCGCCCCAACTATGCCGATGAGCGATACTACGTCTATTACCATCCCTATGCCGACGGAGGCGCACTCAGCGGAGCCGAGGCTGTGGAGTGCAGCAACGGGCAGGTGCTCGTCGAGCCGAAGTGGAACATTGACAAGCGCCAAACCTTCTTCCAGCAGGTGAAGGTGGAGACCGAACAGACCCACTACATCGACACCATCGTTCAGGCCCGTGAGCCGCTCAGCCAGCGCGCTGTTCCCGTGAGCAACGCCTTCTACGGCAAAGTGTCGGACAACAGCTTTGTCGAGGCACAACCCCTCACCACCAGCTCGTCGACCAGCGTCACCTACAACATTCCCGACCAACTCTCCAACATCGGCTACGACATCTACTGCGTCTTCGTGCCGGCCATTGCCTACAACGAGAATGCTTCCGACGACGACCGCCTGCCCTGTCGCGTGCGCTTCACGCTGACCTACCGCAACCAGGCCGACTCCGTTGTCAGCACCACCCTGCGGCGCCCCGCCGACAACTCAGTCAACTACGAGACGCGGCCCGACGTCGTCGACACCGTCCTCGTGGCCACCAACCTGCAGTTCCCCACCTGCGCCCTCGACCTCGACGAACCGCAAGTCACGCTGCGCGTGCAAAGCAACGTCACCAACAGCCTGTCCTCGCGCTATACCCGCACGCTGCGTCTTGACTGCATCATCCTCAGACCCCATGAAGAAGAGTAAGAATGAACAGAAAAAACAATAGAATCATGAAAACAGCAACCATCCATACAACTGATAGAGGCAGAATGAGAAGCTGCGTCCTGGTTTCGCTCTGCCTGACTTTCTTTCTCGCTTCATTCTTCGCCCCGGCAGCTGCACAGCGAGTGCTACGCGGACGCGTGTTCGATGCTGCTTCCGGCCAACCGCTGGCGGGCGCCATCGTCAGCAGCGACCAGACGGAAGGCTTCAGTGCCCTCACCGGCGACGATGGCTGCTACGAAATCAGCGTGCCCGACTACTGCTCGGTGCTCAGCATCAGTGCCCCCGACTTCAACACTACGCTTCTTGGCATAGGTCGCCATGAAGAGATGCCCGACGCGGCGCTCCAGCCCGCCTCGCTGACCCCATTCGCCGTCGCCGCCGACGCCACGGCCGCCGTCAGCCCTTACACCACCTCGCTCACCATCGGCGACGACATCCGGCGGCAGCTTGGCGCGCAGGTCCACACCGTCAGTCGCAGTGGCACGCCCGCCATCGGCAGCGTGATGTTCATGAGTGGGCTGAACTCCCTTCATGCCGACGCCCAGCCGCTTATCGTTGTCGACGGTTTCGTCTTCGACCAGCAGCGTAGCAGGCAAATGATGCACAGCGGTTTCTACAACGATGTCCTGGCCAACATCTCCACGGCCGACATTGAGCGCGTCACCGTCATGCGCAACGGCACGTCGCTCTACGGTGCCAAGGGAGCCAACGGAGTCATTCTCATCGACACACGTCGCAACAAGTCGATGGCTACGCGCATCACCGCCACGCTTTCGGCATCCATCACGCTTGAGCCCAAATTCATCGACATGATGGGCGTCGAGCAGTATCGAAGCTACGCCAGCGAACTGCTCCGTTCGACCAACACCACCGTGAGCGACTTCAAGTTCCTCAACGAAGATCCCAACTATCACTACTACAACCAATATCACAACAACACCGACTGGAAGGATCAGGTCTACCGCACGGCCTTCACCCAGAACTACGGCATCAACGTAGAGGGTGGCGACGACGTGGCCAACTACAATCTCTCACTTGGCTATGCCAACGCCCAGAGCACGCTCGAATTCAACACCATGAACCGGCTGAACATTCGTTTCAACACCGACATCAAGTTCTCGACGCATTTCAAGACGCGCTTCGATGCCTCCTTCTCCAACCTCAACCGCAACCTGCGCAACGACGGCACACCGGCAGGCTATGACGACGGTCCCGTCTCCTCACCCTCGTTCCTGGCCTATGCGAAGAGTCCTTTCCTCAGCCCCTATGCCTTCGCTGCCGGGAAGCAAAGCAACCACCTCGACGTCAACGACGAGACCTATCTGGAGGAGGCTCTGCTGGGCTATGCCACCTACAACTGGAAACTCGGGAATCCCTATGCCCTCAACATCTATGGTGATGCTGAGAACAAGAACCACTTCCAGAACTCAATGCTCAACATAGCCGTCACACCTCGCTATGACTTCAGCCAGCATCTCAACATCAGCGAGCATTTCAGCTACAATCTTGTAAGCACCAACGAGAAATACTACATTCCCATCTACGGTGTGCCCGACTACTACGTCTACCGTTTGGCATCCACACGAGAAAACGAGGTGCGCTCGCTCTTCTCCAAGCAAAACTCCGTGATGAGCGACACCCGCCTCAACTGGCACCAACGCTACCAAAACCACAGCATCGGCATCTTTGGGGGCGCACGCATCAACTGGGAGAGCTACTCGCTCGACAGCCAACTGGGCTACGACACCGGCAACGACAAGACCCCCTTCATCCAAAGCGGACCTAACTCCAGTGTCGACGGCAACAGTGCCTCATGGACCTCGATAGCATGGTATGCACAGGCCAACTACGATTATCGGCAGCGCTATTTCCTGCAGTTCAATCTCACAGCTGAGACCTCTTCCGACTTCGGACTGGATGCAGAAAGCGGTGTGAAGGCCTTCGGCACGCGCTGGGGCATCTTCCCCGGCGTGCAGGCAGGCTGGGTGCTGACAGCCGAGCCCTGGTTTGCCCACACGCCTGGCATCGACTACCTGCGTCTGGATGCTGGCGTCGACGTCGCCGGCAACAGCGACATCAGCCACCTCGCTGCCAAGAGCTACTTCAGTTCCCAACGCTACCTCGACGCCATCCTCGGTCTTAGCCTGGGCAACATCGGCAACAGCCGTCTGCAGTGGGAGGCGACCCGCCGCCTGCACCTTGACCTCGACGGCATTTTCCTCCGCAACCGCCTTAACGTGCGACTGCAGCTCTTCAGTGCCAAGACCTGCCATCTGCTCACCCTGCAACAGCATAGCTACCTCACCGGACTGGAGTCGAACTGGCACAACGGCGGCACACTGACCAACAAGGGCTTCGACCTCTACGTGCTAGGCCGTCTCGTCACCACTCCCTCCTGGCAGTGGGAACTGGGGGCCAGCGTGGGCCACTATAACAACAAGGTGACCGAACTGCCCGGCGGCACCATCGACACCGAATGCTACGGTGCAACCATCCGCACGGCTGTGGGCCAGGCCGCCAACGTATTCTACGGCTACCGCACCGAGGGTGTCTTCGCTACTACTGAGGAGGCCAATGCCGCCAGCCTCTACAGGTTGGCCGACAATGGTGTGGACCACGTCTATTTCGGAGCGGGCGACATACATTTTGCCGACCTCGACCACAACGGTGTCATCGACGAGCGCGACCGCACCGTCATCGGCAATCCCAATCCCGACGCCTACGGCACTGTCACCACCGCCCTGCACTGGAAGCGCTGGAGCCTTGATGCTGCCTTGACCTACTCGCTGGGCAACGACATCTATAACTACCAGCGTTCGCAACTCGAGGGTGGACAGCGCTTCATGAACCAAACCATGGCCATGACGCGCCGCTGGCATGGCGAGGGTCACCAGACCGACATACCCCGCATCACCTTCCAAGACCCCATGGGCAACGGCCGATTCAGCGACCGCTGGATTGAGGACGGATCTTACCTGAAGCTCCACAGCGTCACTTTGAGCTATCGTCTCCCCCTCAATACGCAGTTCCTGCAGGGTTTGGAGTTCTGGCTCCAAGGACAGAACCTGCTCACCTTCTCAAACTATCTGGGCGGCGACCCTGAGACGGCCGTCACGGGCAACGTCATCGGACAGGGCATCGACATCGGTCTGCTGCCACACAGCCGCTCCGTCGTGGCGGGAATTAAGATCAACCTGTAATAAAAATAGCAATTATGATTACAAAGATAAGCAAAGGACGACTGACAGGTCTGTCATTTATCATCTGTCATTTAGCATTTAGCATGATGATTACTTCATGCGCCGACATGCTCGACCAAGACTCCGACATGGTGCGCTTCGCCGACGAGGGCATGCTCAGCCGAGCCACCGACTCCATCTACAACGTGACGGGCATCATGAAGCAGATGCAAGCCTTGGCCGACCGCACCATCGTGCTGGGCGAAGTGCGCGGCGACCTGGTCGATGTCAACAACTATGCACCAGCCGACGTTCGCGACGTGGCATTGTTCAACATCGGCACTGCCAATCGCTACAACAGGCCACGCGACTACTATGCAGTCATCAACAACTGCAACTATTTCCTGGCCAAGGCCGACACCACACTGAAAAACAGTCAGGGGCGCCGCATATTCGAGAAGGAATATGCCGCAGTGAAAGCCTACCGCGCCTGGACCTACTTCCAACTCGCACTCATCTACGGACAGGTGCCCTTCGTCACTGAGCCCCTGCTCGACATGAACATCGACGAGACGAGCTTCCCCTTGTATAGCCTTCAGCAAGTTTGCAGCTACTTCATCGACGACCTCGCCCCCTGGGCCACCACCGAGATGCCTGGCTACGGCACCATCGGCAACGTGGAGTCGCGACTCACGTATTTTCCCATCCATGTCCTGATGGGAGAGCTTAACCTCTGGGCCGGCAACTACCGCGAGGCAGCCCTCTGCTACTATCACTACATATCCACACGCAACGGCACCAACACCGCCTGGCCCTTAGGCTCGATGCGGCTGGAGTGGACACGCGACGACGGCAAATATGAGCGATACACCGACGCATGGTCGCTGCAAGCCTTCGGGCCGACATCCGAGCACTACAGCGAAGCCGGAGAACTGATCTCCATGACACCCGGCGACAGCATCCCGACCTCGCCCAACTACAGCTCCCTGCCCAGCCTGTTCAATACTAATACGCTGAACGACGGCTACTACTCGCTTCTCCCCTCAGAGGCCCTGCGCCAGCTCTCGGCCAGACAGGTCTACTGCAACCTCACCACCACCGGCGATGTGGGCTACGCCCCCTCAAACCTCACCGAAAACCGCGCTGGTGACCTACGCCTCTCGGCCGTCTATCACACCTACAACTACAATATAGGCGGACTCTCGACCACCACCGGACGCCCTACGCAGCAGCGGCTCGAGAAATACTTCTACAGCACCAACGTGCACATCTGGCGACGGGCCATGGTCTACCTCCATCTCGCTGAGGCGCTCAACCGTGCCGGCATGCCCGAGCTGGCCTTCCGCTTCCTCTCAACGGGAGTGAACAACCGTGTCATTGCCGAGATGCAGCACCAATACCCCGCTGACAGCACCTACCTGGCACAGTTTGACTTCCGCAACACCGACTACGTTCTGCGCACCGAAGACCCCGCCGGCTACACCACTCTGGGCATCCACTCACGCGGCTGTGGCTATACCGAGCGCAACGAGTTCTACACAATGCCCGATGGCTCCCTTGACGAGCAGATAAAAGCCGTAGAAGACCTCATCGTCGACGAGGAGGCTCTAGAGTTAGCCTTCGAGGGCCAACGCTTCTACGATCTTATGCGCGTGGCCCTTCGCCGCAACGACCCTGCCTATCTGGCCCGACGCATCCTGGCTCGGCGAGGCGAGGGCGCAGCCTCGGGCATCACCGCCAATCTGCTCGACCCTGCCACCTGGTACCTGCCCTTTGCTGTCGATAAATGAAGGTGTTGGCACGGATTCTAACCTTGGAGGTGAGTCGAAGGAGCCGCGAGAAATGTTTTCGGTTATCCGCTCATTGTGATTGTAAGGTCAATTTTGACACGACATCGTCAATATATCACCATTTAGTGATAATTATTGCCCCCGACGGAAAGCGTTTTGACGTAACTTTGCAGCGCAAATCAAATCAAAAGAAAGAACACCATGAAGCAGTCACTTCAAACCGTCATGATAGCCATCTTCGCTGCTCTGTCAGCACAGGCACAGCCGACGTGGAAAGACAACTCACTGGGATTCCACGAACGCGCCAAAGCCTTGGTAGCCCAGATGACATTAGACGAGAAAATCAACCAGGTAGGCCATCAGACCCTCTCCATCGACCGCCTGGGGCTGAAAGGCTACAACTACTGGAGCGAGGCGCTGCACGGCGTGGCCCGCTCCGGGCTGGCCACCAGTTTCCCCGTGTCGAAGGCCATGTCGGCCACCTGGGACCTGCCGCTGGTCTTCCAATGCGCCACCGCCACCAGCGACGAGGCCCGCGTATATAACAACAAGCAGGGCAAGGGGCTCGTCTATTGGTGTCCCACCATCAACATGAGCCGCGACCCGCGCTGGGGGCGCGACGAGGAGAACTACGGCGAAGACCCCTATCTATGCGGGCGCATCGCCGTGGAATATGTGAAGGGCATGCAGGGCGATGACCCCAAATACTTCAAAACCATCGCCACGGCGAAGCACTTCGCCGCCAACAACTATGAGGGCGGGCGCCACAGTACTTCGTCGGACATGGACGCGCGCAACCTGCGTGAATACTATCTGCCTGCATTCGAGATGTGCGTCCGCGAGGCCAACGTGCGCAGCATCATGTCGGCTTACAACGCCCTGAATGGTACGCCATGCGGCGCCAACCACGAACTGCTCATCGACATCTTGCGCACGGAGTGGGGCTTCACGGGCTTCGTCACCAGCGACTGCGGCGCCATCGACGACATCTATCAGAACCACAGGTATGTCAGCACCGGTGCCGAGGCATCGGGCGTGGCCATGCGCAACGGTGAAGACCTGAACTGCGGCAGCACCTTCCAGCAATACTGCAAAGAGGCCATACAGAAGGGCTACCTCACCGAGACCGAGCTGGACAGCGCACTGGTGCGCGTGCTGGAAGCCCGCTTCTCGGTGGGCGAGTTCGACGGCCCCTCAGAGGTGCGCTGGCAGCTGACACCCGACACGATGCTCAACTGTCAGCACCACAAGGAGCTGGCCCTGCGCGCCGCCCGGGAAAGCATCGTGCTGCTGAAGAACGACAGCCCTGCTGAGGGCGGAGAACCACTGCTACCGTTGAAACGGGGGCAGACGGTGTGCGTCGTTGGCCCCTTGGCCCGTACTGTCAGTCTGGGCGGATACAGCGGCTCTCCCACGGCCCTCACCACTCCCCTCGACGGCATTGCCCAGAAGATGGGCGTCAGCAGCAGCGACGGCCGTGTAGAGTTTGAGGACTGCGACGACATGAGCACCCACGGCAACAACCACCTCGTCATCGAAGCCAACGGCTCAGGCGGCAACCTAGGCTATATCCACAATGCCGACTGGGTGAGCTTCTCGGAGGTAGACTTCGGCCAAGGCGTGAGCAAGCTCACCATCAACGCTGCCGCACAGAACAGCAACCCCACCGTGGTGCGCATCAACCTCGACACCCGCGTGAAGAGCACGCCCGACCTGCAGGTCTCGCTGCCCCCTACGGGCAGCTGGAGCACATACCAGCAGAATACCTTCAACGTAGACCCGGCCGTCTTCAACGGCAAGCACAAAGTGTACTTTCAGTTCTATTTCACCGGCAACACCTACGGGGCCAACATGGACTGGTTCCACTTCTACAACCCTGACGACCCCAACCCCCTGCAGAGCAACGGGCCGCTCTACTACGTGCGTGGCTGCAACGTCAACGACACCAAGGCCAACGACTATGCCACGGCACGCAAGTTTGCGGCCAAGGCCGACGTCGTGGTGATCTGCCTGGGCACCGACCTCGAGAGCAGCGACGAAGGCCGCGACCGCAAGACGCTCACCTTGCCCGGCGGGCAGCAGCAGCTGCTGCAGGAGGTGTGCTCGGTGAACAAGAACGTGGTGCTGGTGTTGCAGACCTGCTCGTCGATGACCATCTCATGGGCCCAGCAGAACGTGCCAGCCATCGTAGAGGCCTGGTACGGAGGTCAGGCGCAAGGCCGCGCACTGGCCGACGTGCTCTACGGCGACTACAACCCCTCGGGCAAGCTCACCAGCACGTGGTATCGCGCACTGGCCGACCTGCCTGCCGGCATGCAGCAGTATGACATCCGCAGCCATCACTACACCTATATGTATTACGACAAAGAGCCTCTCTACCCCTTCGGCTACGGCCTGAGCTACACCACCTACGAGTATGGCAACCTGAGGCTGAGCCGCCAGCACCTGGCACAGGGTGAGACGCTCACCGTGAGTTTCGACGTGACGAACACCGGACTGCACGACGGCGACGAGGTGGTGCAGCTCTACACCCACGCCCGCAGTCAGATAGAGCGGCCGCTGAAGGAGCTGAAGGGCTTCGACCGCATCAGCATCCCCGCAGGCGAGACGCGCCATGTGGAGCTGTCTCTGAGCCACGACCAGCTGACCTACTTCAACCCCGTGACCAACACCTTCGACGTGGAGGAGGGCATCGTCGACGTGATGGTCGGTGCCTCGTCGGCCGACATCCGCCTGCGCGCCACCATTACCACCGGCGCAGCCACCGTGAAGGGCACCTACCTGAGCCAGCCGTCGCACGTCGCCACACCCCTGGCCCCGGTAGCCGGCAAGACCGATGGCGTCTACGACCTGCAGGGGCGCCGCCTCGACACTCAACACCCGGCGTCCAGCTTTCAACGTCGCCACGGGCTGTTCATCAGCGGTGGCACAAAGTACATCAAACGTTTCCAATAAACCATTAAACTGAATATTTTTACTTTACTAACTAAATATTAATCATTAAAACGACATTCAGTATGAAGAATTTGTTTACCTTTGGCATGAAGCGCGCCGCCCTGGCTGCGGCCCTTCTGACGGGCTGTTTCACAGCCCAGGCCCAGACCTTCAACGTGGGCGATGCCGTGACCTCATTCGTAGCCAGTGAGGACTATGGCATTCTCGTAGCTCCAGAGCTGAGCACCGACACAGAGCTCAACAACTGGGCTGCCGTCAACACCAACGACCAGAACCGTATCAACGGCAAATGGGATCCCCGCGCATGGTATGCCGTGTTCGAGATCAACGCCCCCGCTGCCGGCAAGTACGGTGTCGAGGTGCAGGTGCGCTCCACCACCAACAACTGGCAGGTGGCCTTCTCCACCTCAGCCAGTCTCGACGCCTCTGAGCGTGCTTCCATCAGCGTAGCACCTGAGTGGGAGCAGTATGCCCGTGCACTGAAACTCTCGAAGGTGACAGCTGAGACCACCGAGATTGAACCCGCCGTGCTCGACGAGGAAGGCAACATCCTCAGCCCTGCCATCACTGAGACCAGCTATGCCTTCAGCGAGGGTGAATGGGAGACCATCTACACCACCGTCGACCTCCTGGAGGGCCACAACTACGTCACCTTCTGGCTGAGCCGCCACTTCCTAGACGACGACAGCAACATGACGTCGGCCGACGGCGGCATCCTGGGCTTCTACGTGAAGAGCCTGAAGGTGCTGCCACAAGAGGCTGCTACCCCCGCCACTGTGCTGCAACAGGCCACGCGCCGCATCTGGATGAAGGAGAACTTCGGCCAGATGAGCACTGCAGAGAATGCCACGCTCAACGCCAACTATGAGACGCTGCACGCTGCCGTCGCTGCTGCAAACTACAGTGTCAGTGCCGACGCCCTGAAAGCCGACATCGAGGCCACCGACAAGATTGAGAACAACCTGCGCCATGTCACCGGCCAGATGATCGGCGGCGACAATGCCAGCTTCGACCTGCCCTTCTATCACTTCGCCACTGATGGCATCTGCGAGAACGAGCGCGGCTACTATGAGGATGCTCCCGTCATCTTCGAATACACCAACAACAAGGACTTGGTCTACAAGTTCGTGACCACCGAGGCTGGCGTCTACTATCCGCAGTTCAAGATTGCCGCTGCCAACAACAACATGTTCCATGTCAACATCCTTGCCGCCGATAGCGTCACTAAGATGATGCCCCAGTGGGACATCGACGGCGGAACAGGAGCCTGGCAGACCTATGAGGACCGCGTCAACAGCACCATCTACAAGTTTGAGGCCGAGGCCGGCGCCACCTATTTCATGACCATGCATATCGACAACTACGTCAACTTCCGCGGCATCACCGTCAAGCAGGTCACGCGCGAGCAGCACACCTATGCCGAAGCCGAGGAACTGAGCAACAAGGCCAACGACCTCCTGGCCCAGTACGGGACAGGCGTTAAGCACTATATGATTGGCGGCAACGAGGATCTGCTGACCGCCCTTGAGAACGCCATCGACGCCTTCACCGAACTGGTGGAAGACGACGACCCCGAAATCATCACCGACGTCTACTATCAGTTGCAGGAGGCCATCGCCCAGCTCGAAGCGGCTCCCAAGTACAACGTGTTGCCTACCACCGAGGAGACTCCGTTCAACCTCAACTGGTACAGCAACATCTACAATGCCGGAACGAAGGTTGACGGCGGCATCACCCAGATTGACAATCTCCGCAACAACGGTTGGGTGGAGTACACCATCTACAACACCAAGGACCAAGCCTACAAGATGGACTTTGAGTTCGGTTCGGCCAACAGCGCCGAGCTGACGTTCGTCGCCACTGCCATGGTGGAATATCAGGGTGAGACCCTCGAGATTGGCGTCACCGAGAGCGAGCCGATGCCCGGCACCGGCGGCTGGCAGGTGTTCGAGCCCAAATCGATGACCATCCCCGCCATGCCCGAGGGTCTGGTCACGCTGCGCTTCTCATGCAAGATTGATGCCAGCTACGCCGGCAACCCCCGTGCGTTCGTCCTCACCCCCATTGAGGGCACCGAGGGCCAGGGCCAGCAGGCCGTGGAGAAGGCCTACGAGGATTTGAAGGTGCTCTACAGCGACGACCGCTTCGCAGCACTCTACGAGCAGGCCGAGGCGCTCATCGCCCAGTATGGCGACCCCGACGTCTACGAGCAGCAGCTTGTGGTGAGTTTGCAGACGGCCCTCGACAACGCCCGCGACGCTCAGGCCAATGCTGAGACGCTGACCGAGAAGGCCAACGCCTACAAGGCACTCGAGACGGCCATTGCCAACATGGCAGGCATCAAGGAGATTGTATGGCAGGTCATCCCTGATACTGAGGAGAATCCCTTCGACCTGAAGCAGGGCGCCTTCAACCGTTGGCAGGTAGAGGGCGGCGGCAACATCGGCTACGGCTACCAAGGTGGCAGCGTGGAGTACTGTATCGATGTGCAGGAAGTCAAGGCCTACGACATGGTGCTCGAAATGTCGAATCCCGCTGAGGGCGGTTCCGTCCGCACCACGGTCACGCAAGCCGGCAATGAGATCTACAACGAGGTGAAGGACGTGCCCAACACGGGCGGATGGGGCAACCACGAGAACGTCATCTTCACCATGAACCTGCCGAAGGCCAAGGTGCGCCTGCTGCTCTATGGCGAAACCGCTGCCGGCAACTGGGTGGGCAACATCTACAGCATCAAGTTCCAGGATGCTGATCCTGCCGGCATCAGCAACGTCAGCTACGACCGCAGCTCACAGCGCGTCTACACGCTGCAAGGCGTTCAGGTAGAGAAGCCTACGAAGGGGCTCTACATCATCGGCGGCAAGAAAGTGCTGGTGAAATGAGCATGAATCACATGCGAACAATCGAAAAGAGGGGAGACCGCCTGGTCTCTCCCCTTTTTTTAATTCGTTGTTGACAATTGACAGGAGGGCAATCAGTCGGAGTGGTTAGCCACACGTTCGCGATATTCCGAGGGTGTGAGTCCTGTCTGCTTCTTGAAGCACTTGCCGAAGTAGCGGGGGTCGCTGAAGCCCACGGTATAGGCAATCTGCGAGAAAGGCATGGCAGATTTGGCCACCATGTCTTCGGCATGCTGAATGCGGATGTGGCGCAGCAGCTCAACGGGACTCATGCCCACGAGCGTCTTCAACTTGTTGTAGAAGACGGTGCGTCCCAGGCAGAGGGCCGAGGCAATGTCCTCGATGCGCAGGTCTGAGTTTGAAAGGTTTGTCTCGATGTAGTCCAACAGTTGCTCCATCATCTGTTTGTCGGTGTCGACGATGGTAGTAGCTTTCAGCCTGAGCGTCTGCCCCTCTTCTAAATCCGTTTCAGGCTCGACGGTCTTCGCCTCCCCTGTCGCTGCCGGCTCTTCCGTCCACACGCCTTTCATGTCGGGCTTGATGCTGGCCAGAATGGTCTGCTGCAGCAAGCGCTGGTTCTGAATGATGTTCTGCATGCGCTGCTTCAGGTAGGTGGCCGAGAAAGGCTTGGTGATGTAGTCGTTGACACCCGCCTTCAGGCCCTCTATGCGGTCATCCAAGGAGGCCTTGGCCGAAAGGATGACGATGGGGATGTGCGAGATGTCCTGATTGTCCTTGATGCGGTGCACCATGGTGAGGCCGTCCATCTCGGGCATCATCACGTCAGTGAGGATGAAGTCGGGCTGTTCGCGCTCAGCCTTCTCCAGACCTTCACGTCCGTTGCAGGCTGCGCTCACGTCGTAGTCGCTCTGCAGAATGCTCACCAGGAACTGTCGCAGGTCGTCGTTGTCCTCGACGATGAGCAGGTGCAGGCGCTCGTCGGCGGTCGTCGCTTGCGGCGGGCGGGAAGCGTCGAGATCGGTGACGGTCTGCTCCAGCGGCAGCTGGCCGTCGGCCTCAGTGCCCGCGGTGCCGACGTCCTCTGCGTTCGAAGCCGACGTTGAGAGCGGGCTGATATAAGTGGGGTGTTCCTTGCTGTAGGTGAGCATCTTGTCGACTAGGTTCAGCATGTTGTGGGCGTTGCGCCTCACCATCTCCAGGTGCTGACGGGCCGTGTCGGTCAGTCCGCCGCTCTCGAGCACCTGCGTCACGGGCCCTCCGATGAGCGTCAGCGGGGTGCGTAGCTTATGGCTGACGTCGGTGAAGAAGCGGGTCTTCAGGTCGTTGAGCTTTCGCTCCATGGAGTTGCGCACGTAGAGCCGATATATCCAAATGGCCACTCCCACGACCAGCAGGGCCAGGATCACATAGAGCAGGCGCGCCCAGCCCGACTCCCAGAAGGTGGGGTGGGCATAGATGAAGAGGGCGTGCTCGTTGTCCACCCATGCCCCGTGGCTGTTGGTGGATCGCACCAGCAGGCGATGGCGCCCGGGGGGCAGGTTGTTGAAGGTGATGGAGTGCTCGGCACCCAGTGTGTTCCATTCGTGGTCGATGCCTTCGAGACGATAGGCATAGTTGATGAGGTAGTTGTCCTGATAGTCGAGGGCAGCGAAATGGATGGTGAGGTTGCGCTGGTCAGACTCCAGCTCGAGCGAGTCGTTCAGCAGCATCTGCGGCGTGCCCTTCCGGCCGTGCAGCTGAACGCCGGTGAAGACCAGCGGGGGCACAAAGCTGTCCTCCTGCCACAGCTCGGGCTGAAAAAGGACGAAGCCGTCGGTGGTCGTCAGTGCTATTTGACCCGTGACGGCGTTGAAAGCCGGCTTGGCCTCAGTGAACTCGATGTCCTCGCTGATGTTGTTGGGGCCGAACTGCCAGTGCTGGTGGGTGTCGTGATGGAGCATGCCGATGCTGTTCTCGCGGCCCATCCAGATATTCCCGCGCAGGTCCTGCAGCAGTGTGAGCACCGTGCCCTGATCGCTGAATCCGCTCACCCAGTGCAGGCGCAGCGGCTCGCTGAGCAGACTGGAGGCATCGGCCGTCTGCAGGCCACCGCCGACAGTGGCTATGTAGACCTGTCGGTCATTGGTCACCAGAGCCTGCATCACGTCGCTGGTCATGAGTGAGGCACTGTCGCCAGGCACGTGCTTGTGGGCATGGAACTCGATGGCCTGTGGGTCGGCAAAATGCTCGGAAAAGGCGACGAGGCCGTTGCTGGCCGAGACGATGATGGTGCCGTCAGGGGTCTCCGTGATGCGCCTCACTTTGTGGAAGTTGTCAATCGGGTAGTTCTTCAGCTGTTCAGGGGCACTGAGGAAGACGTCGTCCTCGCCGTCGGCGGCCTCAGCAGGCTGGAAGAGGCAGATGCCGCGTTCGAAGGTGCCCACCCAGATGCGGCCCTGCTGGTCCTGGTGCACGTCGTAGACCTGGTTGCTGGGCAGCTGCCCAAGGGCGTAGTGCACAAGGCGCCCGTCGGGGTCGAGCCGGTAGAGGCCGTCGCCCTTGGTGCCAATCCAGATGCGCTGCTGGCGGTCCTGATAGAGACAGTAGATGTGGGTTGAGAATCGCACATGGCGGGATGTGAGCCGGCCTCGGCTGTCAAGATAGCCCTGAAGGGTGCCGTCGGCAGCATAGATGGCGAGGTCGCCGCCCAGGCTGCCGGCCCAGATGCGTCCTTGGTGGTCGAACATGATGCTGCGCACCTCGGTCATGCCCGTCACCTGAACCGTGTGTCGTTGTCCGAAACTGACCATCGACAGGTTGTGTTCGCCTGAGTACCACAGGTTGCCCTGCGCATCGAAGAGCCAGCGGTCGACGACGGGCTGGGTCAGGCTGGTGCGCAGCGGACACGCCACGAACCGTCGCTCACGCTCGTCGTAGTAGCCGAAGAAGCCCTGCTCCGTGGCAGCCCAGAGCGTGTGGCTGCGGTCTTCGTGGAAGAAGGTGCGGTTGCTCTGGCGCAGCAGGAGCATGGCGTCGCCCGTCGGCAGCAGTTCTGCTTGGCCGCTGGAGGGGTCGACGCAGACGATGCCGCCCCCATCGGAGCCCATCCACAGGCGTTGGCGGCTGTCGACGTAGGCCGTGAGCGCGCTCTTAAGCGGATCGACGCCGGCGGGCAGGCTCACCAGGCGCCCACGGGCCCGTCGCACGTCGTAGACGTAGAGTCCGGCGTTGGTGCCGCCGACGAGCAGATCGTCGCCGACAGCCAGCAGGCGGCTCAGCGCCTTGACGGCAGCAGGCACGGCCAGCGGCTTCGGCTGCGAAGCGCTCGGCTCGGAGCGGCTGATGCGGCCGTCGTTAGTGCCCCAGAAGGTGATGCCGCCCACCGTCTGCACCTGTCGGAAGGGCAGGTCGCTGCGGAAGCTGCCGTCGAAGCGGGCCACCCCCCGGTCGGTGAAGACGCACTCATGGCCCTCGGCATCGATGAAGGCCCAGAAAATCTCGCTGGCTCCGAGCCGTTCGTCGTCAGGACTGACGACCTCCAGCCCGTCCTCCTCGTCGTAGCGACGGTCGTCGACGCGCACAGCCACCCCGCCCGTCTCGCTGCTCAGCAGCCATGTGTAGCCGTTCTTCAGGGCTATGGCGCGCGCGCAGTGGAAGGTGATGCCAAAGCGCTGGTTGATGCGGCTGGCAATGTCGACATACTGTGAGCTGCGGCGGCTGAAGAGGTAGGCGTTGAGGTCGTAGGTGATACACCAGATGTCGCCCGCGCTGTTGGTGTTGATAGCCAACAGGCGGTTGGTGGTCAGCACGCGCGGACGTCCGTCGACGGGGACATCGCGGTAGGTGGTGAAGCGATAGCCGTCGTAGCAGGTCAGACCATTCCACGTGGCAAACCACAAGAGCTGGTCGGAGGTCTGCACCTGACTGGAGAGCACGTTGGAGGGCAGACCGTCGCGCAGGTTGAATTGCTTCACGCTGCAATAGGGCTGACCCGGTGCGGTCAGCACCGTCAGGATAGCAGCGAACAGCGAAAAAATGGTTCTCTTCATCGCATATCGTAGTGTTGCTTTATACTACACGGCTGCAAAGATACTGTTTTCCTTTGAAACGGCAAAACGAATCCTGATTATTTTGGAAATGATGCCTGAAATCAGTTTTTCCTGGCATTGAGGGGCATTTTTTTCCTCCTTCTGGTGGATTTTCTATGCAGTCAAGGCGCAGAACGCACGAAAAGCCCCCCTAAACAACAAATTGTGCACATGCTATCGTATAAGAATGACTAACTTTGCACGGAGAAAAAGAAACAAGAAAAGCAATCAACAACAGCTATGAGAAGAAAGAAACTAACCCTGTGCTGTCTGACCCTTGCAGCCTCGCTGACTGCAACGGGCCAGACGCTGCCCTATCAGGATGCACAGCGCCCCGTGGACGAGCGTGTGGAAGACCTGCTGGGACGCCTCACCATCGAGGAGAAAACGAAACTGATGATGAACGGCTCACCAGCCATTGAGCGTCTGGGTATCCCGGCCTGGAACTGGTGGAGCGAGGCTCTGCACGGCGTGGGGCGCAACGGCCTGGCCACGGTGTTCCCCTCGTGCATCGGCATGGCTTGCTCGTTCGACAACGAACTCATCGAGCGCATCTACGTGGCCGTGAGCGATGAGGCACGCGCCAAAAACACCAAGGCCCGACGCGAGGGCAAGGTGGGGAAATACAGCTGTTTGTCGTTCTGGACGCCGAACATCAACATCTTCCGCGATCCCCGCTGGGGACGTGGCCAGGAGACCTACGGCGAAGATCCCTTCATGAATGCAGAAATGGGGCTGCGCGTGGTGCGCGGCCTGCAGGGGCAGTCGGCCTTCGACGTGCGCCGCTCCGACAAGTACCTGAAGCTGCACGCCTGCGCCAAGCACTTCGCCGTGCATAGCGGACCGGAGAAGCTGCGCCACAGCTTCAACGTCGAGGACCTGCCGCAACGCGACCTCTGGGAGACCTATCTGCCTGCCTTCAAAGCCCTGGTGCAGCAAGGCGGGGTGCAGCAGGTGATGTGTGCCTACCAGCGCTTCGAGGGCGACCCCTGCTGCGGCTCTGACCGCCTGTTGCAGCAAATACTGCGTCGTGACTGGGGATTCCGGGGGCTGGTGGTCAGCGACTGCGGGGCCATCAACGACTTCTATCAGCCCCACCGCCACGAGGTGTCGGCCGACTCGGCAGCCGCCACCGCAAAGGCCATACTGAGCGGCACCGACGTGGAATGTGGCTCAACCTACAAGAGCCTGCCACAGGCCATTGCCCGCGGCGACATCAGCGAACAGGACGTCGACACGAGCGTGCGCCGACTGCTGCGCGGCCGCTTTGAGCTGGGCGACTTCGACAGCGACGACCAGGTGGGCTGGGCACAGATTCCCATGAGTGTGGTCTCGTCGGCCGAGCACCGGCAGATAGCACGCCAGATGGCACGCGAACAGATGGTGCTGCTGAAAAACAACGGCGTGTTGCCGTTAGACAACAGCACATCGGCCAGCAGCCGACTGATGGTCATGGGCCCCAACGCCGCCGACTCCACCATGCTGTGGGGCATCTACTTCGGAAAGCCCGCCCACACCGTCACCCCACTGGAGGGCATTCAGGCGAAGGCGGGACCGGTGAAGTATCTCACGGCATGCAGCATCACCGACATGACGGTGAAGGAGATGGCTGTGGGCGGTCAGGCAGAAGCCGCCGACGGCAGTACCACCCTGCAGATGAAAGAAATGGGTGAGAAGACCTACACCATTGACGAGATACTGGAGGCCTGCCGCGAGGCGGAGACCGTTGTCTTCGTGGGCGGCATCTCGCCCAACCTCGAGAAGGAGCAGGCACGCGTCACCGCACCGGGATTCGACGGCGGCGACCGCACCTCGATTGAGCTGCCGCAGGTGCAGCGCGACATCCTCAAGGCCCTCCACGCCGACGGAAAGAAGGTGGTGCTGGTGTGCTGCAGCGGCAGCGCCGTAGGCCTGGCACAGGAGCAGGAGGAGACCTGCGACGCCATCATCGAGGCCTGGTACGCCGGTGAGCAGGGAGGCCACGCGCTGGCCGACGTCCTCTTTGGCGACTACAACCCCAGCGGCAAGCTGGCCGTCACCTTCTATCGTGACGACACTCAGCTGCCCCCCTTCGACGACTATCGCATGGAGGGCCGCACCTACCGCTATTTCCGTGGCAAACCGCTCTATCCCTTCGGCTACGGGCTGAGCTACACCACGTTCGAATACGGCAAGGCCCGACTGGCCAACGGCAAGGTGACCGTCAGCGTGAAAAACACCGGCAGACGCAAGGGAACAGAAATCGTGCAGGTCTACGTGCGTCGGCCTGCCGACACTGAGGGGCCCGTGAAGTCGCTGCGTGGCTATGCCCGCGTGACCCTCGAACCCGGCGAGCAGCAGCAGGTGGAAATCAGCATGCCTCGCGAGCGCTTTGAGGTATGGGACAGCGAGACCAACACCATGCGCGTGGTGCCCGGTAAGTACGACGTGATGGTGGGAGCCTCGAGCGCCAACGCCGACCTGCAGACACTGCACGTCAACTTGAATTAACACAATCAACGAAACAAGCTCATGAAACACAATATCCTGAAGACCGCGGCCACCGCCCTGCTGCTTTGCCTGCAGCTGACGGCCACGGCACAAAACGAGAAAACGCCTGCTTTCCCTGGGGCAGAGGGCTTTGGCCGCTATGTGACGGGAGGCCGCGGCGGCAACGTCTACCACGTGACCAACCTCAACGACTCAGGCACTGGCTCGCTCAGATGGGCCAACGCCCAGCCAGGACCGCGCACCATCGTCTTCGACGTCAGCGGGACCATCTACCTGAAGTCAGCACTGAAGTTCGCATCCAACACCACTGTGGCTGGGCAGACGGCTCCCGGCGACGGCATCTGCCTGGCCGACTATCCCGTCACCATCGGCTCGAACGTCATCGTGCGCTACATGCGCTTCCGTCTCGGCAATCGACATGTGGACAAGCACGAGGGCGACGGACTGGGCTCGCTTGACGAGAGCAACATCATCGTCGACCACTGCTACGTGTCGTGGAGCATCGACGAGTGTCTCTCCGTCTATGGCGGAAGGAATCTCACCGTGCAGTGGTGCCTCGTGTCGCAGAGCTTGGTGAACAGCGGACATACGAAAGGCTCGCATGGATACGGCGGCAACTGGGGTGGCAGCGGAGCCTCGTTCCACCACAACCTTATTGCACACCACACCTCACGAACGCCACGCTTAGGCCCACGACAGGGCACACAGACCGACGAACGGATGGACATGCGCTGCAACGTCATCTACAACTTCGGAGGCAACGGGTGCTACGGTGGTGAGGGCATGAACGTGAACATCGTCAACAACTATTACAAGCCCGGACCAGGCTCACCCACCGGCACAAAGGGCATGCGCATTGCCGGCATCGGCATCCGTACCACCGACTACTGCACGAACAGCGACGGGACATGGAACGGATGGTATCCCATGTGGCACGTCTGGGGCAAGTACTTCGTCGAGGGCAACGTCAACACCCAATACAGCCAGGTGACACGCGACAACTGGACCTATGGCATGTACAACCAGATCACCAATGGCAGCGGCGTGGACTATACCTACACGCAGGCCACCAAGGACACCATGCGCATCACGGAGCCTATACCCTTTGCCTGTGTCACCACACACGCAGCTGAGCAAGCATACGAGCGCGTATTGAGCTATGCCGGTGCCTCGCTTCACCGCGACCAGCTGGACAACATCATCATCAGCGACACCCGCAACGGCCAGGCCACTTACACCGGCACTGGGCTGGGAAAAGGATTCATTAACTCACAGAATGACGTGGCTGCCGGCATCGGTGGCGATGAGAGTCCATGGCCCGCGCTGAACACTCAGGAGGCTCCTGCCGACAGTGATGGCGACGGCATGCCCGACGCATGGGAGACGAGCCAAGGCCTGGACCCCGCCGATGCCACCGACGGCAAGATTCGCGACGAAAGGGGCTACACCATGTTGGAGAACTACTTGAACCAGCTCGTTGCCGACATTACCGACGCCCAGAACATTGGCGGGACCGTTGAGGGCTATACCGAGGAGGCCACGGAGGAAGACCTCACCGGCGCGCTGACCATACCCACTGAGGCACTCGACCTGAACAAGGCCAGCATCATCACCGACCCCAGCGGCAAGAAGGCGGCCAAGGTGCTCAACGACTCGTTCGACAGCTTCAGCCACAACGACCAGGCCGTTTTCCTGCTCAACTGCAAGGAGGCCGGCACCTACACCTTCACCTACGCCGCTGCCACCACACGCAATGACTTCAGACTGCGATTCGACCTTGCCGACCAAAAGAGCGGACGCACTGAGGGCACAAAGACGCAGGCCATTGCCAACACTGGAGCATGGCAGACCTATCGCACCTACACCTTCGATGCCGACCTGACCGCTGGAATCAAACAGCTCACCATGACCTGGCTCAGCAGCAACGGGCAGTACACGGGCAACGTGAAGAACATACGCATCAGCCTGACGGCAGCGGCTGCAGTGAACGACATACACCGACTGGATGACACTGTGGGATCGCCACTCTTCAACCTCTCAGGCCAGCGGGTAAACGACAATGCCCGTCCCGGCATCTACATCCAGAACGGGCAAAAAATCGTCATTAGATAAACGGCGGCCTTTGTCTCAGGGGTGAAATCCATAGCAAAGCTATTGTCTTTAACACCTTTAACTCCAGAAAATATTCATCTGCTCAGTGCTCCCCACCGGCTGACGGACTGCACGCGGTAGGTGTTCTTTTTGTTGTACGGCGTGCGGCAGTCGGTGGTAAATCGCTTGGTTTGTCCGTTGACGGTCACCACATAGCCCACGGCATCGGCCACGGGCTGCCATATAAGGTACTTGCCAACAATGCCGACCACGGGCTGGGGGCAGGACGTCATTACCTGGCGAGGCTGCCAGCCATCGGTGCCCGAGAGCACATTCTCGACCGTATAGAGGGCAGCCTCGTCGGCAGTGATGACGGCCTTAGACGTACACCAGATGGTGTCCTTCTGCTCGTTCTCTACCCAGTAGCGCGAGCAGCGGTGCGATAGATCCAGGCGATGCCCCTGCCAGTCGGTGGTGCCATACTCAGCAAAAAGTGTGGGCAGACCGCCCATGTGGTTGCGCCAGCCCTCGGGGTAGACGGTTACCTCGGCCTTAGTGTTGATGAAGGCCACTTTCGGTTGCGCATGCCACGGACGACCCAGAAAGACTTGAGTCTCGATGGCATCGCCCGGCGCAGTGATGACATTATCGCGAAAGACGTAGCCCCACTCCGTGTCGGGATGATGATTGGGCGCCACGATGTAGCCGCCCTTCTTGCGCATAATAAATAGGAATTGTCGTTTAATTCTTCTTGTATGGATTGGCATGAGGTTTTGCCCATGGCACGTTTTGGCTTCAGCCTTCCCTTCATTGCGTTTTCCGCTGTTTTATCATCATTTGGGTGATGTTTTTGTCACTTTGGGCGACC
>JAFUEP010000039.1 GCA_017470345.1 Prevotella sp. | reverse complement strand
GTGTCTCACGTCGCAACAACCTGCTGGATTGCGACGTGAGACACGTCGCCTCCTACTGCAGAGCGGTGGAATAACCATTAGTCATATAGAAGCGAAACAATTGGAAGGAACTATATCATGACCTACATCAGACGAATCGGCACAATGGTGCTGACAGCCATGCTGACGGCCGCAGGGGCTGCCGCACAGACGGCGACGACGGCGGAAGGCCGGGTGCTGCCATCAGAGGCACAGATAGCGTGGCAGGCGATGGAGACGAACGCGTTCGTACACTTCGGCCCCAACACGTTCATGGACAAGGAATGGGGCTACGGCGACGCCGACCCGCAGGTGTTCGCCCCCACCCGACTGGACGCTGACCAGTGGATGCGGACGTTCAAGGCGGCCGGCATGAAGGGCGTCATCCTGACGTGCAAGCACCACGACGGGTTCTGCCTGTGGCCCTCGCGCTGGACCGACTACGACATCAGCCGCTCGCCCTGGCGCGACGGGCAGGGCGACCTGGTGCGCGAGGTGAGCGACGCCGCGCGCCGCCACGGGCTGAAGTTCGGCATCTACCTCTCGCCCTGGGACCGCCATCAGGCCACGTATGGCACTGAGGCGTACGTCGACTACTACTACCGCCAGCTGGAGGAGCTGCTGACCGGCTACGGCGAGATCTTCGAGGTGTGGCTCGACGGCGCCAACGGTGGCGACGGCTACTATGGCGGCGCCCGCGAGAAGCGCAAGATCGACCGCCGCACCTATTATCACTTCGACCGCATCTACGCGCTCATACGCCGTCTGCAGCCACAGGCCATCATCTTCTCTGACGGCGGACCGGGCTGCCGATGGGTGGGCAACGAGCGGGGCGAGGGCGCGACGACCAGCTGGTCGCTGCTGCGCGGCCGTGAGGTCTATCCCGGCTATAACCACCCCGAGGAGCTGCCCCAGGGCCATCGCGACGGCGACCAGTGGACGCCGGCCGAGTGCGACGTGTCGATCCGTCCGGGCTGGTTCTATCATGAGAGTGAGGACTCGCTGGTGAAGTCGCCCCGACGGCTGGCCGAGATCTACTACCAGAGCGTGGGCCGCAACGGGCTGATGCTGCTCAACGTGCCCGTCAATCGCGACGGCCTCATCCACCCTACCGACTCGGCTAACCTCGTCGCCTTCCGACAGCTGATCGACAGCGAAATGGCCCCGTGCGTCACACACGACGGCCCGCTGAAGGCGTCGAAGGACCGTTCCTATACTATCAAAGTGCCCCGCGGCCAGCGTCTGAACCGCCTGACCCTTCAGGAGGACATCCGCCAGGGCCAGCGCATCGCGCGCTTCGCCGTGGAGTATAAAGACAAAAAAAAGTGGCTCCCTCTCCCAGTGGAGGAGGAAACCACTACTATTGGTTATAAGCGCATCCTGCGCTTTCCGGCCGTTGAGACCAGCCGCCTGCGCATCCGCATCCTCGAGAGCCGCGGCGAGCCGCGCCTGCTGAGCATGAGCGCAGGCCTTGCCGCCGATTAGTCGCGCTCGATGAGCACCGTCGCATAGGCGGCCATGCCCTCCTGACGGCCGACGAAGCCGAGGCGCTCGGTGGTCGTCGCCTTGATGGAGATCTGGTCGGGGTCGCAGCCGATGACGTCGGCCATCACGCGCTGCATCTCAGGAATATGCGGGTTCATCTTGGGCCGTTCGGCGCAGATGGTGGCGTCGATGTTGCCCAGGCGGTAGCCCTTCGTGGCAATGAGCTCGACGGTGCGGCGCAGGATAATCTTGCTGTCCATGCCGAGCGTCGCGTCCGAGGTGTCAGGGAAGTGATAGCCGATGTCGCGCATGTTGGCGGCCCCGAGCAGGGCGTCGCAGACGGCATGCAGCAGCACGTCGGCATCGCTGTGGCCCAGCAGGCCAAGGCCCACCCCCACCCCCTCCCCATGGGAGGGGAGATTGAATGGAATCTTGATGCCTCCAATCCACAACTCGCGTCCCTCAACAATGCGATGGACGTCATATCCGAATCCTACACGAATAGTCATAAGCAAATCTATACAAAAATGCCCCTCCCTTGGGGGAGGGGTAAGTGGTGAGCGTTCTTACTTCCTGAAAAGGTCCTTGATGCCGTCCATGTCGAACGACAGGGTGAAGCGAAGGGTCTGGTCGAGAGGATTCGACTGGGCCGTAGAGATGACGTAGCCGACGTCGAGCGAGAAGACGCTCATGCGGAATCCGCCGCCGACGGTGAAGTACTTGCGGTTGCCCTTCGACTCCGACTCATGGTGATAGCCGGCGCGGAGCGAGAACTTGTCGTGGTAGACATACTCGGCACCGACGCTCCACTGGATCTCCTCCATCTCCTCCTTGAAACCGCCGGGGGCGTCGGAGAAGCTCTGGAACATACCCTTGATACTCGACACGTCGCTATACTCGCGGCGCACGCGGTCCTGATAGTCAGAGTTGGTCTCGTCGACCTCCTGCAGGGGCACGGTGGGCACGAGCAGCTTGTTGGCATCGGCCGCAATCGAGAAGCGGTTGTACTCGTCGACAGGAATCATCAGCGAGGCACCCAGACGGAGGTTGGCGGGAATGAACTGGCTCTCCTCGTCGCCATAGTAGGAAATCTTGCTACCCAGGTTCTGCAGCGTCAGACCGAGTCCGAGCTGGCACTCACGGCTGCCCAGCATCACATAGTTATTGTAATACATAGCGATGTCGGCCGCAAAGGCGGAGGCGGGCTTGGAGTCCTCCGAATAGTCGTAGCGCAGGTCGCTGTAGATCCAGCGCAGACCGACGCCGAGTGAGAACGTCTCGCTCAGCATGCGCGAATAAGCCACGTCGAGCGACATCTCGTAGGGATTGACCGTCATGTCGCTGTCGTCGCTGGTGAAGACCTCACCCAGGGAGAAATAGCGGAGCGAACCAGACAGGGCGCCATAGTCGCCGATGCGATAGTAGCCGGCAAGATAGGCCAGGTCGATGTCGTTGACCAGCTGGCGCAGCCAGGGGGTATAGTTGAGCGCCACGCCTGCCCGGCTGATGCAGAAGGGATATTTGGCCAGGTTCCATGCCTGGGAGTTGACGTCAGGATCGGTGGCCACACCGACGTCGCCCATACCGGCCGAGCGTGCATCGGGGGCAATGGTCTGCGAGATGACGGCATGCTCCACGGGGTTGAAAGTCGTCAGTTTACCGTCATCGGCCTTGGCGCTGCCCATGGCCAGAAGGCAGGCAGCAACGGCCAGGCCGCCACGGGATGTGTTCATTTTCTTATTCATACGTCTTAATTAACGGCGAAAAGCACGTGTTTATTGTCTGCCTATCACCTTTTTCTTCACTGCGCCCTCTGCGGTGCGGTAGAGATAGACGCCACGGCCTTGCTGGCGGCTGACGCTCTGGCCCTTGACATTGTAGACTTCGCGCTCGACGGGCGTCGGGGTCGTGATGGTGCTGACGCCCGATGCCTCAGCCTGCTGCAGGCCTGAGCCGTCGTCGACGACGAAGGAGAGCTGGGCGAACGACGAATTGTTGAGCACGTCCCAGACGCGATAGATCAGCACGTGCTCGCCGGGCGTGAGGGCCGGAATCTGATAGCCGACGCTGCCACGGCAATAGTCGCCGAAGACGTACTCGAAGTAGGAGTTGAGGTTGTAGGTCGTGCTGATCTTGCCGTCGATGATGAGCTCCATGTCGTGGCCGATGCCCGATCCGGAGACGTTGATGCCGTCGGGATCGTAGACCTCAGCGTAGAAGTAGGGCGACTCGCTGACCAGGTCGCCGTCCTGGAAGAGGGCATTGTTCAGATAGCAATAGATCTCCGGCCCGCCCTCGGTAGCGAGGGGCTCGTCGCCGCTGCCCATCGAGAAGTCGCTGAAGTTGCCATGGGCCGTGAGCGTCTTGTCAGCATTGACGGCGTGGACATAGAGCATGGCGTTGTTGTCGGAATAGGTGATGTCCTTGGGCACGGCAAAGGTGAAGCGGAACTGGCCGTTGACGACGCTGTCGGAACCATTGTAGAGCACCGTCGAGCGCTGCCACCAGCTGAAGGGCTTCCAGTGGTCTTTATCGGCTGTCTCCTCGGCGTTGTTGCGGCCCGTGACGTATTCCTCGACGTCGCAGACGGTCAGCGAGGCCTTACCCGTGAAGTCAGGCCGGTCGACGACATGGCCCTCGACGGTCACGACAGAGCCGGCCTCCAGTCGCTGTGCGCCCTCGCTGACGTCGAGGCCGTTGATGCGGTCGATGGCGATGGGCAGTGAGGGGACCTTGAGGCGTAGGGCGGGGTCGCCGAGGAGGGCATACTGGCGGTGGTTGGGCTTGTTGCTCTCGAGCGTGCCGCCGCTGCGCTTCTCGTAGAAATAGGAGATCTTAGCCTTCCGCAGGGCCTCGCCGAGGGTGTAGACGGTGGGATCGTCACGATTGGTGCCCAGGAGGTTGCGCGTCAGATACTTGTTGAGGATACGGTTGAGCTGGGCATAGACGGTGTGGACGGTGCTGATGACGGCAACGGCACCGCCATGGTCGTTGCGCAGGGCCGTCTCGCCGATGTTGGCGTCCTGGGTGTTGAACGGCATGATGTCGCATGCAGCCAGGAACCAGAGGGGCAGTCCGCCGGACGTCTTCTCAGCGAAGTCGCTACGGAAGAGGACTTCCTCGTGTGAGAGGCTGCCGGCATTGCCGTGTCCGGTGTAGTTCATGATCAGTGCGCCACTACGCATCTGGTCGAGGATGGCGCGACGCACGGCGGGCAGGGTGCGCCCTACCGAGGACGACTCAGAGGGATAGGCATCCCAGTAGATCTTGTTCAGACGGAAGGGGTAGGCAGCAATCTTTGCGGAGTCGATGACGGCCTCGGCATCTTCCATGTGGAGATTGGCATTGCCGTCGTCAGCCATGAAGCAGACTGTGTTCTGCCAGTCGCCGGCATCCTCGTTGAGACGGTAGCGGATGGTCTTGTCGACCATGGTGCGGGCATCCTCCACCGTACGGGCGGGGAAGCGTCCGACAGCTGCGTCGGAGAGGTTGTTGAGCATGTCGCCGCCCTCGTTGTCGTCGAGCATGCAGAAATAGTCGTCGCTCAGGTAGCACTCGGTCTCGCTCATGGAGTTCTCGCTCTCATAGCTCAGAAGGAAGTCATCGGGCGACTGATTCTTCCAGTCGGCGATGACCATGCGGTTGTCCCAGGCACAGTCGCCGAAGAGGAGCAGGTAGTGGGGTTCGTCCTCCTCGCGCTCGGCCCTGTCGTAGAGCATCTTCATGTAGCGGCGATAGGCATTGGCATCGGGCGTGCCGCTGGAGAACTCGTTGAAGAGCTCGTCGGCCACGACGACGTTGACACGCATGCCGTCCTGCTCCCTGTGCAACTGGGCCAGACGCTCGGCCTCGCCCAGGAACGCCCTGCTGCTCGGCACGATAATGACCATGTCGGCCTGTTCGTGGGCATGCAGGTCCTGATTGGGCACCATCCCTACGACCTCAGGCACCGGCAGGGCAGCCGTGGCGAGGTCGACCATCGGGCGGGGCTCATTGCATCGAAGCGAGATGTAGTCGAGGTGCATGTCGTGGCCCCACAGCTCGCGCAGCGTGACGGTGGTGGTGTCGGTCAGGATGTCCTTGACATTGAATGTCCATGTGTCGACCACGGCCTTGCTGTAGCGGTTGGTGTCGACCTTGTTCACGCCGGGCTTGCCTCCCTGGGGCCGTGTGGTATAGTTGTCGATGAGGATGTGTCCCACCTCCTCGCCGTTGACCATGACAAGCATGTCGCTATAGAAGTTATAGCTCATCTGGACGGTCAGCGTGCCCGACTTACCGGCGGCCGGCATCTGATAGCTGCGCTCAGTGCCGCTCGTGAAGGGCTCGGCATCGTAGAGGTTTCGTCCGCCATGGAACCAGCTGTAGTCATCCACTTCGTAGAGCTGATGATAATCGTTAGGCAAGGGATAATACTGCTGGACGAAGAGCAGCGAGTCGTAGACCAGGGCTTCCGAGTCGCCCTCGGTCAGGAAATAATAGCCATGAGTGGAATAGTTGTTACGCTCGCGGGTCTCTGACAACTCGCTGACGTAGTTGACAGGACCTACGCCGTAGAAGATGCGGCGACCGTTGACGATGGTGGTGGGCAGCTCGGAGAGGTCGTCATGGTTGGCCACATAAGTGGCCGAGATCTTCTCGGGCTGGCGGGCTCCGCCATAACCATAGACCCTGACCTTCGCAGGCTCACTGAAGCCGGCCTCCTCCAGGAGCTCAGGCGTCAGCTCGTAGAAGCCGGACTCGGGGATGCGGATCTTGACCCACTTGCCGTCGGAGAGCACCGAGTGGCGGGCATAGCGCTGGTCAGGCGTGATGACGCGTGCCGGGGCTGCCTTCGTGACGGCGCGGCCGACGACGGAGAGCTTGAAGCTGACCAGTTTCTGATACTTGCCGTCGCGGAACACGAGGGGCATGAGCGACAGCTGCAGTGTGCCCTTGCGACGCTCCGTCTGCATGGCCTGACAGACTGTGGGCATGGCCGGCAGCGGGGCCGTCAGGACACGCTGAAGGCTTCGCACCTCGTCGGGCGTCATGTCGGCGAACTCAGGATAGTCGATGCTCACCTCATAGACAGAGTCAGCATAGGCCGCGCCCAACTCACGATAATAATTATAGACGGGGAGCGCATCGACGACACGAAGATCTTCGTCGGTGAGATTGACAAACTCTTGTGCTGATGCCTGCCTGAAGCCTGCCAGGGCGAGAAGCAGGAGCATCGTGAAGCGGATTCTGGTCATATCGTTATTGCTTTAGTTTTTATTCAGGATAATCAATTTGCGGGCCTGCGAAGCCTTCTTGCTGCCCTCGGTGCTGATGAGCACCCGATAGAGATAGACGCCCGTGCCGAGGCGGCTGCCGCTGTCGACGGTCAGGTCCCAGTCGAGCGTGTAGGTATTGTCCGTGGGCTGACCCGTCTCTTTGTGGCTCCATAGCTGGCGTCCCGACATGTCGAAGATCTCGAGCTCGACATCCATCTCGCTGCCCGTACGGTCGTGGCTGACAATGAACGAGGTGGTCGTGGTGGCAGGATTGCGCGTGCAGATGACGTCGAAGCACTGGGGATTGAGCCCGCGCACCACCTGGAACTTCAGTTCGGCAATCGAGGAGTTGTTAAGCACGTCCCAGGCTCTGAACACGAGCGAGTGCTCGCCGTCGGCCAGTTCGGGCAGGCTGAAGCCGACGGTGCCGCTGCGATAGTCGCCAAAGCTATACTGGAAATATTCGTTCAGGTTGTAGGTCATCAGCATCTGTCCGTCGACGACGAGCTGCAGGTCGTGGCCCACACCGCTGCCCGAGGCATTGATGCCGTCGCGGTCGGAGAGCTCTGCATAGAAGTAAGGCGTTGAGTTCACCTTGCCGCCATTGCTGAACGACGGGCTGTTCAGATAGCAATAGATGGAGGGTCCGATGCCGTCGTTAGCCACGTCGACACCCTGCCCATAGACGAATTGTCCGTTCTCGCCATGGGCCAGCGTCTGCCGGTCGTTGCTGTAGGCATAGAGCGTGAAGAGACCATTGTCCTGGCTGTAGCTGATGTCACGCGGAAGGACGAAACGGATGTTGAATGTCCCGTTGGCAACGCTGTCGCTGCCCTGATAGATCACGTTGGGGCGGTCGTCGAATTCATAGTGTACGTCATTGCCGTCCTCATTCTGGTTGAGTTTGCAGACGATATGTTCCTTGACGTCGCGCACGGTCAGGCTAAGGATGCCGTTGAAGTCGGCCGCATTCTCCACATGTCCCTTCACGGAAATCTCCGTTCCGGCATGCAGCTCGACGGTCGACTGACTGGGCGAGACGCCGCTGATGCTGTCGACGACGATTGTCTTCGTCGGTGCGGCCAGCGTCATGGCCGGATCGCCCAGCAACGTGTAATGCAGCTTGTTATAGGAATAGGGCTCCGTCGTCTCGCTGATGGCGTTCTTCGTCAGCCGGACGGCGTCGCCAAGCGTGTTGCGGCGGCCGTTGACGGTGGCGAGAACATTCCTGATATAGCCGACGTTGACCTGCTTGTTATGATTTGTCCAGACGGTGCGCGTCGTCCCGAAGAAGGCGACACTGCCGCCCGTCGGGTTGAGCATGGCCGTCTCGCCGATGTTATCTTCACGTGCATCGTAGGGCATGATGTCACACGAGGCGGTCACCCACAGGGGCAGCCGGCCCTGGCTGCTCACCTCGAAGTCCTTACGGACGACGACCTGTTCGTGCGACAGGCAGTAGGCAGCGCCATGTCCGCAATAGTCCATGATGAGGGCGCCGTTCTTCATCAGCTGGGTGATCTGCTTGGTCACGTCGGGATAGGTCTTGCCCTTGGCCGTCGACGCGATCGTATAGGCATCCCAGAAGATGCGCTTCACCATATAGCCGGAATACTCCGACTCGGCGACCGTGGCAGCCGCGTCGGCCTCGCTCATGTGCACGTTGTTGTTGCCGTCGTCGCCCATGAAGCAGACCACGTTCTGCCAGCTGCCGACATGTTCGTTGTTGACGTAGCTGACGATCTTGTCGACCATGATCTTCGCCTCGGCAGCGTCGACGGCCGGCAGTCGGCCGACGCCGATGTCGGTCTTGTCGCGCGTCTGCAGCGAGGCGCCCTCGCCGTCGTCGAGGATGCAGTAGTAGTCGTCGGAGACGTAGCTCCGGGTCTCGCTGACGGAGTTCTCGCTTTCGTAGCAGAGCAGGTAGTCGTCAGGCGACGACATGCGCCAGTCGGTGCTCAGCATGCGGTTGTCCCAGGCGCCGTCGCCGAAGAGGAGCAGATAGCGGGGTGCCTCGTCGGCCGTCTCGGCGCGGTCGTACATCATCTTCATGTAGCGGCGATAGGCGGTGGCGTCAGGCGTGCCGCTCGAGAACTCGTTGAACAGTTCGTCGGCCGGCACGATGCGCACCGTCATGCTGTCCTTCGTCTCATGCAGCTCCTTCAGCCGCTGGGCCTGGGCGAGCTGCTTCTGATTGGTGGGAATGATGATGACCAGGTCAACCGCCTCGTCGGCATGGTGGTCCTGATTCGTGATGCGATAGACGAAGCGCGGCGAGCGGAATGACGTGCTGGAGAGCGAAGGCATCGGTGCCGGCGTCGGGAACGTCAGGGCGATATAGTCCAGATGGATATTGGCCGTGCCTGAGGTCTGTTTCAGGGTTACGACGTTCTTCGCCTTCAGGTTGTCAAGCTTGAAGTTGCCCGTAAAGATGATGGCCTCATCATATTTGGCAATAGGGTTATTATCGTCTTTAGCCTTCTGCGTGTTAGTGATCTGACCGATCACGGAGTCATTGACCACGACAGACACCTCACAGGGTTTGTCGGAGGTCAGGGTGACGGTCAGCTGGCCCGTTGCGCTATGTGCCGCCAGCTCGTACTTGTTGTCGAGATCGCTCTTCCATGTGGCATCATAGAGGTTGCGGCCGCTGTGATACCAGGCGAAGTCGTCGACCTCGTAAAGCGAGTGGTAATCGTTGTTCGTGGGATAGAAGCTACTGACAAATTCTGCGCTGTCGACCCGCAGGGGCTCGTCGTCGCTCTCCGTGAGGAAATAGCAGCCCTCGTTGCTGTAGGGGTTGCGGGTGCGCGTGGTCGTCGAGCTGCTGCTCCAACTGACGGGGCCCACGCCGTGGAACAGGCGCCGACCGCCGATGGTGCATGTCGGCACCTCCTTCAGGTCGTCGGTAGCAGCGAGATAGTCGCCCTGCAGGACCTCTGGCTGCAGGTTGCCGCCATAGCCGTAGATCTTCACCTTGGCGGGATTGGAGAAGCCCGCCTGCCTGACGAGCGCATCGGTAATCTGATAGATGCCCGTCTCGGGGACACTGATCTTGGCCCACTGCCCCGTGGCCAGCACGGAGTGGTCAGCATAGCGCTCGCTGGCGGCCGCAGCGCGCCGGCGGCTCTTGGCGACGGGCTGGGCCTCGACGCGCAGCATGAAGCTGACCAGCTTCTGATAGCGCCCGCCACGCTGCACGAGCGGCACGAACGAGGCGTAGAGCGTCCCCTCCTTGCGCGAGGTGCCCACATAGGTCTGCACCTCGGGCAGCTCAGGCAGCTGTTCGCCCGAGATGCTGTCATACAACAGCACGTCAGCCGGAGCCATGTCGATAAACTCGGGGTATTCTATTGACACCTGGTAGACGGAGTCCTGATAGCCCTGGGGCAGATCGACAGAATAGCAGAAGGTCGGCAGCAGAGAGTCGATCCTGACGTCGTCAGCCGTCAGATTGAAGAACTCTTGCGCCGATGCTCCCAGCACGACGGCCAGCAGTCCGATGAGTGTCAATATTCTTTTCACGTGGTCTATTTGCATTTAAAGTCGAGGACCTTGCGGTCTTCTATCCAGCCCTCCAGATGGTCGTCGATGCTGACAGGCCCCACGCCGACGGGCGTTCCCGTATAGAGGAGGTCGCCGGTGCGGAGGGTGAAGAACTTGGAGATGTAGCTGATCAGCTCGTCCACCGTGTAGAGCATGTCGGCCGTCCGGCCCTGCTGCACGGTCTGCCCGTTGATGTCGAGATGGAAGTGCAGCTGCTGCACGGCGGGCAGCTCCGTCTTGTCGATCCACTGGCCGATGGCTGCACTGCCGTCGAAGCCCTTGCAGATCGTCCAGGGATGGCCCTGCTGGCGGGCGCGCTGCTGCAGGTCGCGCGCGGTGAAGTCGATGCCCACGGTCAGGGCGTCGTAGTAGCGATGGGCGAAGCGCACGGGTATGCCCTTGCCCAAACGACAGATGCGCACCACAATCTCCGTCTCGTAGTCGACCCTCGACGACCAGTCGGGGATGAAAAACGGCTTGTGGTCCTTCAGCAGTGCAGAGTCAGCCTTGGTGAAGATCACGGGCTCCTCTGGTTTATATAACGTACCGTCGAGCTCTTTATTGTGCTCGGCATAGTTCATTCCGACAGCGAATATCTTCATACAGCCACTATTTTGCGACAAAATTACAAAAAAAATGCCGGAAACCATTGAGGCATCCGGCATTTTTTATGTTAATTAAGCCTACGGACTTACTCTGCCACGAGCGTGAAGCGGCGGAAGGCGCAGATCTGCAGCTCCTTGTCCTGGGCCTTGAGCCACTGGGCAACGGTAGCCTTGTCGCCATCGCCGAACTGGAACTCCTGGTCGACGAGGCAGTTCTCCTTGAGGAACTTCTGCACGCGGCCCTTGGCGATGTTCTCGATCATGACGGGCTTCAGCTGAGCCTCGCCCTCGACCTTAGCCTCGGCGATGACCTTGCGAGCCTCGTCGGCCTGCTCCTGAGTGAGCCAGCCCTTCGACATGTTGCTCTCGATGTGGTCCTCGCTGTCGACGAGGTTGGGGTTGATGCCAGCCTTCTTCAGCTTCATCTCGACGAACTTCTCAACCTGCTCGAGCTTGGTCTTCTCAACGGCGGTCTTGTACTCCTCGTCCAGGATCTTCTGGTCGACGCTCTCGGCATCGAGGGCGACGGGCTTCATGGCAGCCACCTGCATGGCCAGCTTGTGGCCCACTTCGGCGTTCTCCTTGTTGAGCTGCACCATGGTGGTCAGGGTGTGCTTGCCCATGTGGTCGTAGATCTCGACGTTGGCGCCCTCGAGGGTGAGGTAGCCGTCGAGCTCCATCTTCTCGCCGGTGATGCCCGAGCGCTGGGTGACAGCGTCCTGCACCTTCTGGCCGTTCACTTCGAGCTCCTTCACCTCGTCGAGCGTCTTGCAGCGGGCAGCGACGGCAGCGTCGAGGATGCTCTGGGTCAGGGCGATGAAGTCAGCGCCATTGGCCACGAAGTCGGTCTCACACTTCAGTGCGATGGTAGCGGCGAAGCCGTCGACCTTCTTCACGAGTACACAACCATTCGAGGTCTCACGGTCGGAGCGCTTGGCGGCGATGGCCAGTCCGCGCTCGCGGAGCAGCTCCTTGGCGCGGTCGAAGTCGCCCTCGGCCTCGGTCAGAGCCTTCTTCACGTCGGCCAGACCGGCACCGGTCATAGCACGAAGCTTTTTGATATCGTCAATTGAAATTGCCATTGTCTTTTTGTTTTTTCTGTTTTTACCTTTAATTATTACTCTGCGGCGGGAGCCTCCTCCTCAGCGGGGGCAGCCTCCTCAGCGGCGGGAGCCTCCTCAGCGGCGGGAGCCTCCTGGGCAGCCTCGTCCTTGCGGGCGCGACGCTGGCGGCGGGGCTTCTCCTCGCCCTCCTCAGCCTCAGCCTGAGCCTCGGCAGCCTTCTCGTCGGCCTTCTCGGCCTTGCGCTCCTCCAGGCCCTCGGCGATGGCGGCGCAGCAGGCGTTGAGGATCACCTCAACCGAGTCCTTGGCGTCGTCGTTGGCGGGGATGACGTAGTCGACGTCCTTGGGGTCCGAGTTGGTGTCGACGATGGCGAACACGGGGATACCCAGGCGGTTGGCCTCCTTCACGGCGATGTTCTCCTTGAGCACGTCGACGACGAACAGGGCGCTGGGCAGACGGGTCAGGTCGGCGATAGAGCCGAGGTTCTTCTCGAGCTTGGCACGCTGGCGGGTGATCTGCAGCAGCTCGCGCTTCGACAGGTTGCTGTAGGTGCCGTCCTGCATGAGCTTATCGATGTTGGCCATCTTCTTCACTGCCTTGCGGATGGTGGGGAAGTTGGTGAGCATGCCGCCCGGCCAACGCTCGATGACATAAGGCATATTAACGCTGGTTGCCTTCTCGGCAATCACTTCTTTAGTCTGTTTTTTAGTACCTACGAAGAGGATTTTCTTGCCCTGGCGGGCGATGTTCTTCAGGGCCTCGGCGGCGTCGTCGATCTTGACGACGGTCTTGTGGAGGTCGATGATGTGGATACCGTTGCGCTCGGTGTAGATGTAGGGAGCCATAGCGGGGTTCCACTTACGCTTCAGGTGGCCGAAGTGGCAGCCGGCCTGCAGCAGCTGGTCAAAATTTGTTCTTGCCATTTTTGCTTTGAATGCTTAATTTGTGTTTACCTTCTTTTTAATCTTTTGATTAGATCAGCTCCCGAGTAGTCCCCCGATCAGGAGTCTCAGGAGTTTAGATACTAAACCGTCCAGTATGTTAACGCTTACTGAACTGGAAGCGACGACGGGCCTTGGGCTGACCGGGCTTCTTGCGCTCGACGGCGCGGCTGTCGCGGGTCAGGAATCCCTGGTCCTTCAGGGCCTTCTTGTCCTCGGCATTGATCTTCACCAGTGCGCGCGAGATGGCGAGGCGCAGGGCCTGGCTCTGGCCGGTGAAGCCACCACCGTCGAGGTTGGCCTTGATGTCATACTTCTCGGCTACCTCGAGCAGGTTGAGCGGCTGCTTCACCACGTACTGCAGGATAGCTGAGGGGAAATATTCGGTTAAGTCCTTCTTGTTGATCGTGATCTTGCCAGTGCCTTCCGACATGTAGACGCGAGCAATCGAGCTCTTACGACGACCTAATGCATTAATTACTTCCATGATAATCCTTTGTTGCTTTAATCTTACTTGTACTGGTTGATATCGATAGCCTTAGGCTGCTGAGCCTCGTGCTGGTGCTCGGTGCCATCATAGATGTAGAGATTGGTCAGCAGATGACGGCCGAGGGGGCCTTTGGGCAGCATGCCCTTGACGGCATGACGGAGGATGCGCTCTGCGCCGAAGGGCTTCTTGCGGAGCTCGGCAGGCGTGTTGAAGCGCTGACCGCCGGGATAGCCAGTATAGCGGGTGTAGACCTTGTCGGTCTCCTTCTTACCGGTGAACTTCACCTTGGCTGCGTTGATGATGATGACGTTGTCGCCGCAATCGACGTGCGGGGTAAAGCTGGGCTTATACTTGCCACGAATCAGCTTTGCGACCTTCGAAGCCAGTCGGCCGACGACCTGATCGGTAGCATCGACGACGACCCACTCCTTTTTGGCTGTCTCCTTGTTGACGGAGACGGTCTTGTAACTTAAAGTGTTCATAATTTACTAAAAAACAGTTTTTTGTTTACTTTATAAAGTTTGGTTTAATCATGTAGAACGCCGATTCACAAACCACGCTGTCCGGCCAAAGACAGACGCTATTTACACGACGCTCCTGGGGATTCTAAGACTCTCCCCGAATAATCGGACTGCAAAGGTACTGCTTTTTCTTCATTTAGCATGCACGACGGCCGATGGCGGACCAAACTTTTAAGTTTATTTAACCTTAGAACACACATGGCAGGGCCATCAGCTGATACATCAGCGTGCGCGCCAGGCGCTCATGACCGGCGTCGTTGGGGTGAAGACGGTCGGTGGCGCCGTCGTTGAAATAGACGACGTGCTCGTCCATCAGGGGGAACAGTCCGCCCAGCGCGGCCCAGTCGACGACGGGCACGGCCCACACGTCAGCTGCCTCGCGCGAAGCCTCGACGTAGGCCGAGATGAATTCGCCGCAGCCGTTGGCATACTCCTCCGTCGGCTGCCAGTTGCGGTCGTTGGGATAGAAGCCAGAGCGGTGGATGGGCGTCAGGACGACGATCTGCTTCGTCGGGTAGAGCCGCTTCACGTGGTCGAGGGCGATGTTGATGCGTCCCTTATAGGTCGAGGCGTCCATCACGGGCGTGCGGCGTAGGCGCTTGACGGGCTGCTTGGGCTGTCCGACGGCCGCCTCCACCATCTCCTCGCGCACCTCATACCACTGTCCGATGGGCACGCTGTGGTTGAAGTCGTTGGTGCCGACGAAGATGATGATGGCGTTTATGGAGTCGCCGTGCTCCGCATGACACTTGTCGGCCTGGCGCGGGATGTCGTTCCACTGTCGGCCGCTCACGCCGTAGACGTAGGGCGTGATGTCGAGCCAGTCCTGGAGGAAGCCCCAGTATTTCTTCTTCGAGGCCTTGTTTCTCGGGTCAGTGATGGAGTCGCCGAAGTAAGCCACGCGACGTCCCTGCCAGGGGTGCGCCACGATCGACTGCGCGGTGGCAGGCACGGCCAGCATGAGGCCGAGCAGCGCCGTCAGAATGATTCGCTTTGTCATGATTCCTATTATATTTTGATTCGTATTATTTATTAATATTGTACGCGTGATATAAAGTAAGTAACCCCTCCCCCGATTCCGGAAGCCGGCTGCAAAGTTACGAAAAAGCGAGAAAAATGCAAAAGGAAACCGGATTTTTCTTTTCTATCCGCTTCATTTTGACACACCCTCATCGGGAATGCTCATATTCAATGCGAAATACCTGCAAATTACGTTAATTATGAAAATTTCTTTCCATTCCTCCGACTGTCACTTTTCTTGACAATTTGCATTTCCAGGAAAAAGAAACGGTGCTTTTCTCATCGAAAAGCGGCACTTCTCGACCCGAAAAGCGGCACTTCTCTCATCGAAAAGTGCCGCTTCTCTTTTTAGTAAAATGCAAACAGCTATCAATCAGGCGTTTACAAACTTACAATTAAATATTGCGAATTTTTATGACAAATCACGCCCTCGAAGCCTCTCACTCCTTAGCGTAGCGAGTTGACCCACTCTGCTATCTTCGACAGCACTTCCGGGGCGATGGTCTCTTCGATGGTGCGATATTCATTGAGGAGGCCCGTCGTGCAATGCTGGAACAAGTGGTTCAGCCCGTCGTAGGCCACCACCTCGTGACGGCTTCGGGTCAAGCCCTTGTCAATGGCTTCCAGATTGACGGCAGCATTGACCTGCGTGTCGCGCTTGCCATTCAGCGCCAGCACAGGGCACTTCACCTTGCGCAGCGACTGGCTGACGTCAACCTTCAGGAAATCGCGCATATAGCGCGACTGCATCTGTCCGAGGGCAGCCTTGAAATTGGCTTTCATCACCGGCGGCACCTGGCTGTCGTCCACTTCCTCTACAGGCTTGTCAGCGGCTAAGGCGTCGAAGGCCTTTGCCAGCGCTCCGCAATAGGCGTCGACCATCTCCTTTGAAAGACCGCGAGAAGTGAGCATCGTCTGGTTTTGCTCTAACAGCGTTTCCCGGCCCGACACGGCCATGGCGGCCAGTGAGACGCAGAAGTCCACCTTCCTCTCGCTGGCAAGCATCAGGCCGATGGTGCCGCCCTCGCTATGACCGATGATGCCGACACGGGCGAACCGCTGACGCATCAGGCGCACGCCGGCCTCGGCGTCAGTCTTGTGGTGACCGACGTTGTAGTCCATATACGGGAACGACTTGTCCTCCCATCCACGGTCGTCAAAGCGCATGGTGGCTATTCCCTGTCGGGCCAGTGCGTCGGCGATGACGGCGAAGGGCCGATGGTCCATCAGTTCTTCGTCACGGTTCTGCTGGCCGCTGCCAGTCACCATCACCAGCACGGGCGTCTTGCGGCTGCAGCCCTCGGGCAGGGTCAGCGTGCCGTGAAAGGTGAAGCCATCGTTCTGGAAGCTTACTTCCTCCTCCGTGTAGGGGAAGGGCGGTTGCGGCGTCTGAGGGCGGTTGGGCGTCTGCACGCCGGGCTCCATCGTCAGCGGAAAGGTCATTCCGTTCTGCGTGAACGAACCGACGAGGTTGCCATCCTGCAGCCGGGCCCGATAGGTGGCATTGATCATCACCACCTTCACGGCAACCGAATCGTCAGACAGGAACTCCTTTGAGCATCCGATGCCTTTCGCCCCCTGGTCGGGACTGTCGAGCGAAGCGACCACATAGCCGTCGGCCTGCTCCAGATGGAGAACGAGCGGCAGCGACATGCCGAACACATTGAGTTTTCCTGACCAGTCGCCCACCAACTTGCTTGTAGGCTGCACTTGTGCCTGTCCGACCAGCGTGGTGAGGGCGAGCACTAACGTGACGAAGATTTTTCTATTCATAACTACTCCGATATTTGTTGATACCACAAAGATATGACATAAGCTTTCCTTTTCATGAAGGTTGGCTTATGTATTATTTTGGCTACAAAGTTAAAGTTTTTTCCGCAAACTCCCGACACTTTGCTGATAAAAGTAGAAAAAAACAGTGGGCAGACGACGTAATCGACGACAGAGCGCAAGAACAACTGCCCGCGGGCGACATCATCATACGTGGCAAAGCGAACACGTTAACAAACGCTAAACTGACGGGCGGGAACGTCGTTTTTCAATTATTTATCGTACATTTGCCTGCTGAAATGAGTGAATTGCGACGCATCATACATATCGACATGGACCAGTTCTATGCCGCCGTGGAACAGCGCGACCGCCCTGAGCTGCGCGGACGGCCCGTGGCCGTCGGGCACGACGCCCCGCGCGGGGTGGTGGCGACGGCCAGCTACGAGGCGCGCCACTTCGGCGTCCACTCGGCCCAGGCCATCCAGACGGCCAAGCGGCTCTGCCCGGGCCTGCTGATCGTGGAGCCACGGTTCCATGCCTACAAGGAGGTGTCGGCACAGATCCACACCATCTTCCACGACTATACCGACCTGATTGAGCCCCTGTCGCTCGACGAGGCTTTCCTCGACGTGACGGAGAACAAGCGGGGCATCAGCCTGGCCGTCGACATCGCCCGCGAGATTAAGGCGCGCATCAAGGCGGAAACGCAGCTGACGGCCTCGGCCGGCGTCAGCTACTGCAAGTTCCTGGCCAAGATAGCCAGCGACTATCGCAAGCCCGACGGCCTCTGCGTCATCCATCCTGACCGCGCCCAGACGTTCATCGACCAGCTGCGCGTGGAGCGCATCTGGGGCGTGGGCCAGAAGACGATGGAGCACATGCACCGCATGGGCATCTTCACCGGCCGCGACCTGCGGCAGGCGTCGCTGGCCCACCTGACGCGCGAGTTCGGCAAGATGGGGCGCGTCTTCTACGACTTCGCGCGCGGCATCGACGAGCGCCCCGTCGTCTCGGAGTGGGAGCGCAAATCGGTCAGCTGTGAGCGCACGTTTGCCGAGGACCTGACCACCCCGGCAGAGGCCGAGGCGGTACTCGCCACGACGGCCGCCGAGCTGGAGCGGCGCATCGCCCGCAGCGGCTTCGAGGGGCGCACGCTGACGCTGAAGGTGAAGTATGCTGATTTCCAGCAGATCACGCGCAGCCTGACCCAGGACCAGCCGCTGCGCACCGTGGCCCAGCTGCTGCCCCTGTCGCGCCAGCTGCTCGCCCAGGTCGACCTCTCGCCGGCCCATGCCGTCCGCCTGCTGGGTCTGGGCGTGTCGGGCTCCGTGGGCGACGTCGAAAAAAAGTTCCAGCCCCGTCAGGAATGGAGGGAGCTGGAGCTGGAGTTTCTGCCGTGGTGAGCGGCGCCGTTTGTCTCTAAAATATTACCGCTTCAGGATCTTTTTCCCATTCACGATGCTGATACCACGCACGGGCTGCTGATGACGGCGGCCCTGCAGGTCGTGGAATGTGGCGCCCGTGGCCGTGGCCACGTCGGGCGTGCTGACGATGGTCGACGTGTCCTTGACGCGGGCCAGCTGGAGGTCGAAATAGTCCTGCACGGAGAGATAGCCCGTCTTGTTGATGCCGATGCTGACAGGAGCCGACACATCGCTGAGCTTGCCGGCCTGGGCGTCGTAAGCGAAGGTCAGGCTGGGCAGCAGCTCGCCCGTCTGGGCGTCGAAGGCGGTGAAGAACATGGGATAGTCCACCTCGTCGGACTCGAACTTGCCGAGATACTGAGGCAGGGTGAAGACGACCTGGCTGCCCTCGATGCGGCCCTCGACCCAGGCCTCGGGCAGCGACGGCCACAGGCCCTTCACGTAGAAGGCGTCGCCATCGGCAGCGGCCGTCACCTCACGGCTGTCGACGGGCGCCGAGGCGCTCTCGCGGCAGGTCAGGGTGTAGGTCTCAGCGACCAGTCCGGCCGGCACCTCGACGAGGGCGTCGGGATGGTTGGCGATGGTCATGCCCATATAGAAGAGGACATATTCGAGGGCCGTCTCGCTGACGGTGACGAAGACGAAGTCGGTGGTGCGGTAGCCGTCGGCCGTCGGCTGCAGCTCGATGTCCTTGATGGTGAACGAGTTGTCGCTGCCAAGGCTGGCGCCATGCAGATAGAGGGGTATGCCGTCAATGGTGCCGAGGAACTGTCCGGACTTGAGCGTGACCGTGCCGTCGCCGTCGCGCAGGCCCTTCACCCATGCGGAGGGCATCAGGTCGGTGACACCCTGAATCCAGAGCGTCTCGACATCCTCGTCGAGGCCCACATTGGTGCGGCCCTCATAGGGCAGGTATTCGGCGCCGTCGTAACGGGCCGTCGTCAGATAGCAGGCCGTCGTCGGCAGGCCATAAGGGGGCTGCTGCACCTCGAAGTCGGCCTCGGTGTAGACCGATTCGAAGTCGCCCGAGCCGAGCCACACGCCGTTCAGATAGGCAAAGTCCTGTCCGATGGCCGACCCCTGGGGGTTGCCGAAGGTGCGGATGATGAGTCCCACGATGCGCTGCTGCGACGTGCCGCTGAGGCGGATGCCGTCGTCGCCGATGGTGTAGACAATCTCGGTGCAGTCGCTGTCGACGACATAGGCATCGGTCGTTGCGTCGTAGTCGAGCACCTGCATCTGATAGCCTAAGTCGAAGGAGCGGGTGTAGTCGACGTACTGGCCCGTCGGCACGCTCAGCGAGCGGCCGTCGGCACTCAGCGTGCCCTCGACCCACGACCCGCCGTAGGTGTAGGTCGAGACAGGGTCCTGCAGGTAGACGTGCTGTCCGTCGGGGGCATAGACGATGCTGATGGTGCCCGCCTGCTGCCGCACGCTGACCTCGCCGGTTTCCTCATTTTGGTTGACGACATAGCCCTGGCGGTTGTAGATACGCAGTTCGCCGTCGGGCTGATCATAGATCACGTTGTGTTCCTCCTGAGCCTGCAAGCCGAGGCTGAGGAGCATCATAAGCATAGTAAGTATAGTTTGTTTCATATCGTTGGCAAAGTTACGCATTTTCCACGGAACAGCCAAAGAATCAGGCAAAAAAGTAGAGGCTCGCCCCCCGACGGGGCAAGCCTCCACCTGAAAACTGTAGGGTTTTGTCGCGAACCTACGCAGAGAGGCGGTCGCTCACTTGCGCACGACCTTCTGGGTCTGGATAAGGCCGTTAGCGTCGCGGGTCTGCTTGATGACGAGACCCTTATGCGTGCGTTCCACAGCGCGGCCCTGCATGTCGAAGTAGCGGGCGTCGCTGTCGGCAGCGATGGCGTCGATGCCGGTGGTGATGGTCGACGAGCCGTCGTTCCAGACGATGTTGGAGACGTTGCGCTCGTCTGCACCGTAGTAGACACTCTGGATGCCCACCTTGGTCCAGCTCTGGAGCTCCTCAATCTCGTCCTCGAGATAGATGACCTCGCCGCCGCGATAGATGTCGTAGCCGTCGTGGGTATAGGGCACCTCGGTGACATCCTCGGAGAAGTCAGCGCTGTAGAGGTCGGTGGTGAAGGTGTAAGGCTGTGCCACACCGTCCTTCTCAACCCATACGATGTAGTAGAGCTTGTCGGTCAGCAGGCTGTTGCCCTCGGTGTCGACAGCCGGGACGCTGGCATAGATGGTGCTGTAGCCCACCGTCTCCGAGATATTGAATTCCTCGAAGGTCGGGTCGGCCGGCGTGGCAGCCACTTCCTCCATCTTGGTGATGACTACGTTGCCGAAGAGCAGGTAGTAGTAGAGCGACTTCTTGTCGCCGTTGAGGGCCACGATCTGGTCAGTGGTGAACGTGCTGGTCTCGGGGTCGTAGTTGAGGACGACGTCGGCGAGCGTGTCGTCATCATTGACAGCCGTGAAGAAGTACGGGAAGGTGTAGCCCCAGAATGAGAGCTCACCCATGTACTGGTTGGCGGGGATGACATACTGTCCGGCCTCGTTCTTCGTGGCCTTCACCCACAGGTCGGGCATGTCGGGCGACAGGCCCTGGATGTAGACGTCGTCGCCATCGAAGCCCACCTTCACCTGAGCCTCATAGGGCTGAGCGCCCTCGTCCTCATAGCCGCTCTCGACGGCATTGGCCTTGAAGATGTAGGTCTCGGTGGCCAGGTCGGCAGGTGCCTCGACGGGCTCGAGCACCTGAGGCTCGCCAGCGTAGAGGATCACGCTATGCCAGTAGCCCCAGAATCCGACCTCCTCGTTGCCGTCGTTCTCAAGGATGAACGGCGTTTGCATGGTCAGCGTCTGAGCCTCAGCGTCGTAGATGAAGACGATGTCCTCAACGGCGCTGCCATTCTGAGTGCCGGCCAGATACTCGCGGCCATAGTCATCCTCGCCGACGAACTGCCAGACGGGAATGGTGACAGTGTTGCCCTCCAGCTTACCCTTGACCCATGCCTCGGGGAAGTAGTAGGCCAGGCCCTGGATGTAGACGAAGTCGCCATCGAAGGCCACGCCCGTGACATGCTGGACGTCGACAGATTCATTATTGCCATACTCATCGGGGGAAGTGTAGACACCCTCGATGGTCCAGGTCTGAGACTCGATGCCATCGGGCAACTCAACGAGCTCGTTGACATTGAAGTCAGGCTTGCCATTGATGACGTAGTGGAAGGTGAGCTCACCGAAGACCTGTTCGGTGAGGTCGTTGACGACCGTGCCGGCGGGGATGGTCATGGTGTAGTGTCCAGCCTCGGTGACGTCGGTGAAGGGCACGTAGAGTCGGCGGTTGGCGATGACGAGGATGTTGGCGGTGTACTCGCGGCCGCTGTCCTCGTTGACGAGCGTTGCCTTGACCTCAGCCTCAGGATCGGCGAGGTCGATGACGATGCCCTTGAACATGACGTGGAAGATGCCGAGTGCATCGACCTCACCCTCCTCGGGATCGATGACGATGTTGGCCTCGGCGTCGCCGATGAAGTAGCGATACGAGAGGGCTCCGATGCCAGCGCCGTTGAAGCAGATGGCGCCGTCAGGGATGTTGAGCCAGTAGACGCCGTCGGCGGTGACTGCCTCTTCGAGTCCGATGCTGACCGAGCCGTCCTCGTTGAGCTCGATGCCGGCCTCAGCGACGACCTCGTCGTTGATGTCGAGGAGCTGAATCTCGGCGTCCTCCTTGACGGTGACCTCCTGGTCGCCGAAGGTCATGGTGAAGTTGTAGAGCTCCTCCACCTGGCCCTCAGCCGGATCGATGGCGATTAGCTCAGGATTGAAGACGGGCACCTCGTCGATGAGCAGGTTGCTGACCGACATGCCGTACTGGTCGGCAGGCGACGTGCAGTGGATGCCGAAGTAGTAGTAGCCGTCCTCCTCGACCGTGATGGTCATGTTCGAGTAGTTCTCGGCCTCGGTGGGCTCCACGTTCTGGTTCTCGATGACCTGCACGCCGGTGGCCAGGGCCTCGGCGGTGGCCTCCTTGGCCAGCTTCACCTCGAAGCTCTCCGTGCCGTAGGTGTTGGAGCGCCATGCGTCGATGCTGAAGCTGTAGGTCTTGCCGGCCTCCAGATGGATCATCGGCGTGACGAGCCAGTCGTCGCCGCTGTTCGTGCCGTGCCAGCCGTAGCTGGCGCTGGCCTCCTCGAAGCGCCATGTGACGTTGTCGCCGTTGGCGTCGATGATCTTCATCTCGTCGCGCTTGTCAGCGTTGTCGAAGCTGTTAGCATAGGGCAGCTCGTCGATGACGACGGGTGCGGGCAGGAAGAAGGTAGCGCCCTGGAACATCTGGATGTAGTTCAGCGCGTACTTGTCGCGGTTGAGCACCAGCCACTGCTCGGTGGTGATGGTGTTGGTCTCGGCGTCGAAGCTGAAGACGACATCCTCAAGCGAGGCGGTGCCGTCGGTGGCAGCGAAGTAGTACTTCGTCTTGAACCAGCCGCTGGTCTCACCCATGAACTGCGGAGCGGTCACGACATACTTGCCGTCGGCATTCTTCGTAGCCTTGATCCACAAAGAGGGAGCGTTGGGTGCGATGCCCTGGATGTAGACATCGTCGCCGTCGAAGCCCACCTTGACGTTGGCGTCGTACTCCTCAGAGTCGTCGGCCGAGTAGAAGATGACGCTGCGGAACTTCCACGTGTCGCTGACGAGGTCTGCGGGCGGGGTGACAGGCTCCTCGGCAATGGGTGCGCCGGCATAGAGCTTCAGGTGCTCCCACCACGACAGATACTCCTCGTTGACAGCATCCTTCTGGTTGTAGTTGAGATAGACGTAGGGTGTCTCAGGTATCAGCGTCTGAGCCTCGGTATCGTATGCAAACACGATGTCGCAGACAGTCGTGCCGTCCTCGGAACCCACGAGATAGTATTTCTCACCATATTCTGGGAAGTCGCCAATGAGCTGCGGGGCGAACACGGCCTTGCCATCAGTGATGGTGCCCTTGGCCCAGCTGTCGGGGAAGTCGAAGAAGAGACCCTGCACATAGACGTCGTTGCCGTCGAAGGCCACCTTCGTGGGTTGCAGCACATCCTGGCTGCCCCATGACGTCTTATACTGTCCCTCGATGGTCCAGTCCTCAGGCTCCACACCCTCAGGCAGCACGACGAGCGCCTCCTCAGCAGCGGGATCAACGCCGCCCTCGATGGTGTACTCGAAGTAGAGCTCCGCTACGGCCTCGCCGTCGAGCGTCTTCCGGAGCTGTCCCTTGGGCACGGTGAGTGCATAGTTGCCGTTGATGTTGAACTCCTCGCCGAGTGTGATGTACAGCGACTTGCCGCCGATGACATAGCCTGTGAGGTTCTGTTCCTGTGAGGTCTCAAGATTGGCGAACGTTACGATGACCTCGTCGCCGTCGGTTCCTTCCACCATATAATTATTAAAGGTGATGGTGAAGGTCTCCAGCTTGTCATAGGTGCCCTCCTCGGGGTTGATGGTCCAGTCGGGCATGGCGATACGGTATGGGCCGAAGCTCAGTGGGACGAGCGACTCACCGTTGTAGAAGATAGATCCCTTGTCGATGTTGAGCGTGTAGACGCCGCTGGCGGTCACCTTGTCGGACAGGACGACCAGCACGCCTCCTTCCTTGCGGAGTTCCAGCAGTCCCTCGGCGACGATTTCAAACTCACCTTCTCTGTCGCCGGGCTTTGTCAGTGTGACCACGGCATCCTCGTCGATGGTGACGGACTGGTCGCCGAAGGTAATGACAAACTCCTCAAGCTCCTTCACTTCGCCCGGATACGGGTCGATGGCAATTGCCTCATAGTTGAACTCAGGAGCCTCGGGCGTCACGTCCTCGACGAGGAAGTTGTCGACGATGAAGTAATAGGCTCTGTCAAACACGGTGTAGTTGTGGATGCCGATGTAGTAGTAGCCATCCTCCTTGACTACGAACTCCGGGTTTACGAAATTCTCAAAGCTTTTGCTTTCAACTACGGTCTCTCCCAGCACCGTCAGTCCATTGGGCAGAGCATCCGCACTGGTAGCTGCTTTCACCTCGAACGTCTCAGGATAATTGGCAGCAAGCGTTCTTGCGTCGAAGCTGATGCTATAGACACGACCGGCTTCCATCCAGATGGGAGGGAAGTAGAGCCAGTCGTCGTTGTCATTTCCAGCTGCGCTATATCGGAGATAAGCCACAACGTTTGTCGTTTCTTCATCTTCATACATAAGATCGAAGGTATACCCATCTTCATTGCTGTCAAGGACTGAGACTTGGGTATATTCCTCTTCACTGTCGAAGCTGTTGCTGTATGGCAGCTCGTCGATGGGAGTAATCTCGACGGGGTCAGGACCGATTGATTCGCCATCAATAAAGAGGTCGACTTGGTCATTCTGTCCTCCAAGTGATACGACAAACTCGTATTCGTGTCCGGCCTCAAAGACATAGTCGTCCTGACGACCGCCCACGGTGCCATTCTGCGACGCAATCCACATGCGGTCGTCCGCCGTGGGGTTGGTGATGCACCAGTCGTACGTGCCGGCAGGCACCTCAATGGTGACCGAGCTATTCAAGACGATATTCTCTGTCGTGAGCGACCCGTCAGCGTTTTCGGGTATCTTATACTCGAACTGGGCGTAGACCTCTTCAGAGGCATCGCCAGATGCGGTCAGTCCACCAGTCTCAGGGATGATGTCGCCATAGGCTGTAGCATCGGCGTCGAGCAGCATCTGGTAGCCAGAGCCGTCGCCCCAGACATCGCCGGCGGTCAGCGTGACGGTGGCATAGCCGGCCTCAGCCTTGAACGGGCGGCGCTGGGCCTTGAAGACAGGCCTTGACTTGAGCATGGCAGCCTTCTCGGCCGAGATGGTCTTGTACGGCTTGTTGGGTCTGACGCCGTTAGCCAGCTGCTCACGTGTGAGCTTCTCTGCCTTGACGAACGGTGTCACTTTCGACAACCTCTGATGTCCTGGCAGTCCCTGCAGGAAATCATACTGAGGCGCCTGTTGCCACTGCCACGTCATGGCATTGGCGGGCACGGCCAGCAGGAGAGCTGCCAGCAGAGCCATGAAAGAGATAAGTTTCTTGTTCATACGCTTTTAATTTTTTGTTAATAAAAAAATAAAGTTAAGTTCTTGAGCTATTTCCGTGCAAATATAAGAAAAAAAATAATAAGTTGTTACATTTTCTTCAATTTTTTTCACGTTTTTGTTCATTATTGTATATTTTGAGCATGAAATCAACAGAAATCGACCGGGACTGATGCATCCGCCGGGTTGTGACAGCGCGCCATGGGATTGAAAAAGAGACGAATATTTGTGTAATCGGAGAAAAATGATTACCTTTGCAGGCTGAAAACGAACAGAATATCAGAAGACAATGAACATCGAGACACTCATCAGCCGGGCCGCCGGCGAGGCCGTCCAAGCGCTCTACGGCATGGAGGCCAGCGAGAAGATGCTGCAGCTGCAGAAGACGCGCAGCGAGTTTGAAGGCAACCTGACCCTCGTGGTCTTCCCCTTTGTGAAGGCCGCCCGCAAGAGCCCTGAGCTGACGGCCCAGGAGATCGGCGACTACCTCGTGGCCCACTGTGCGGCCGTGAGCAAATACAACGTGGTGAAGGGATTCCTCAACCTCAGCGTAGGCCAGGGTGCCTGGCTGCAGCTGCTCGAGGCCATCGACCATGACGACCACTTCGGCACGAAGGCCGCCACCGAGGGCTCGCCCCTGGTCATGATAGAATACTCATCGCCCAACACGAACAAGCCGCTCCACCTGGGCCACGTTCGCAACAACCTGCTGGGCTGGAGCCTGGCCCAGATCATGGAGGCCAACGGCAACCGCGTCGTCAAGACCAACATCGTCAACGACCGCGGCATCCACATTTGCAAGTCGATGCTGGCGTGGCAGAAGTGGGGCGAGGGCGAGACGCCCGAGTCCAGCGGCAAGAAAGGCGACCACCTCATCGGCGACTACTACGTGCTCTTCGACAAGCACTACCGCGAGGAGGTGAAGCAGCTCGTGGCCCAGGGCATGGACGAGGAGCAGGCCAAGCAGGAGGCGCCGCTCATCAAGGAGGCCCACCAGATGCTCGTCAAGTGGGAGCAGGGCGACGCCGAGGTGCGCCAGCTGTGGGCGAAGATGAACTCGTGGGTCTACGCCGGCTTCGACGAGACCTACCGCCGCATGGGCGTCTCGTTCGACAAGATCTACTACGAGTCGCAGACCTACCTGCGCGGCAAGGCCAAGGTGGAGGAAGGTCTGGAGAAGGGTCTCTTCTTCCGCAAGGACGACGGTTCGGTCTGGGCCGACCTGACCGACGCCGGCCTCGACCAGAAGCTGCTGCTGCGCTCCGACGGCACCTCGGTCTACATGACGCAGGACATCGGCACGGCCGAGATGCGCTACGAGGACTACCCCATCGACCAGATGATCTACGTCGTCGGCAACGAGCAGAACTATCACTTCCAGGTGCTCTCGCTGCTGCTCGACCGCCTGGGATTCAAGTGGGGCAAGGACCTGGTGCACTTCAGCTACGGCATGGTGGAGCTGCCCAACGGCAAGATGAAGAGCCGCGAGGGCACCGTCGTCGACGCCGACGACCTGATGCAGCTGATGGTCGACGATGCCTACCGCACGTCGATGGAGCTGGGCAAGTTCGACGACATGACCGAGGAGGAGCGCCGCGAGATAGCCCGCATCGTCGGCATGGGCGCCCTGAAATACTTCATCCTGAAGGTCGACGCCCGCAAGAACATGCTGTTCAACCCCGAGGAGTCAATCGACTTCAACGGCAACACGGGCCCCTTCATCCAGTACACCTACGCCCGCATCCGCTCGATCCTGAGAAAAGCCCCCCTGTCGTCCCCCGAGGGGGACACGATAGACAAAGCCGCCTGCAAAACTATAGAAGCCCCCTCGGGGGCCGTAGGGGGGGCTTTGTCTGACAAGGAAATCGAGCTCATCCAGAAGATGAACGAATTCCCCGCCGCCGTCGAGCAGGCCGGCAAGGACTATTCGCCCTCGGGCATCGCCAACTACTGCTACGAGCTGACGAAGGTCTTCAATCAGTTCTATCACGACTACTCGATCCTCAACGAGCCCGACGCCCAGAAGCGCCAGGTGCGCCTCGTGCTGGCCCGCAACGTGGCCAAGATCATCTGCTGCGGCATGTCGCTGCTCGGCATCGAGGTGCCGGAGAGAATGTAGGGGAAGTGAGAAGTGAAAAGTGAGAAGTGAGAAGTGGGAATTGAGAATTTAAATCCGCCGGAATGGCGACATGACACGGTGCTGCCGCTGCCCATGGAGGTGACGGCCGACGCGTGGGCCGTCGATGCGGCCTGCTCGGGCAACCCCGGGCCGATGGAATATCAGGCCATCGACCTGCAGACGGGCGCCCGCGTGTTCCACTTCGGCCCGATGCGCGGCACGAACAACATCGGCGAGTTCCTCGCCATCGTCCATGCCCTGGCCCTCTGCTGGCAGCGGGGTCTGCCAGAGAAGACCATCTACTCCGACTCTTACAACGCCATCCTGTGGGTGCGCAAGCGGCAGTGCAAGACGAAGCTGGAGCGCACGCCGCAGACGGAGCCCCTCTACAACATCATCGAGCGGGCGGAGGCATGGCTACGCACGCACGACTATCGCAACCCCATCGTCAAGTGGGAGACATCGAAATGGGGCGAGGTGCCCGCCGACTTCGGCCGGAAATAATCCACAGCCGCCACCTGGTGGTTCATACAGAACAGAGGGTATGCCAAATTGCTTGGCGTACCCTCTGTTCTTTTTCTTACCACGAATGACACGAATTGGCTGCACACAGAGCGCACGACCCCTGATTCGTTGTCCCCAAAATTCGTTTAATTCGTGGTCCTTAGTTAATGCAATATATATATTGGTACAATTTGGCGGCCCCTATAGGAGGCGACGTGTCCCCACGTCGCACTTACCGCAAGTGTCACGTGAGGACACGTGACCTCCTAAATCGTATCAAGTATTTCTTAACGGTCACTTAATGAAAAAAACGTTCTGTCACTTCATGAGGTGCTCATAGCTGACGATGCTGTTGTCGCCATAGCGCGCCGTGGAGGCGACGACAGCCGTGGCGGGCAGCTGCGGGGCGCGCGTGCCGTCGCTGACGGTCAGGCCCAGGTTGGTCTCGACGCGGATCTCGTCCCACAGCCCCCGTAGGAGGAACGACTCGAGCGTCCGGCGGCCCCCCTCGACGATGAGCGACTGGACGTTCTGATGATAGAGGCTCTCCAGGTCGAGCGGGTGCTGGCGGTCGACGACCAGCCGCTTGGGCGACGGCCCCGCCCAGTGGCGCACGCTGAGCTGCGGATGCTCGCGTTCGTCGGTCACGCGTCCGACGAGGATGGCGTCCTCCTCGGCCCTCAGCTTGTGGGCGAGCATCTGCGTGAAGGGCGACGAGATGGCGAGCGCCCGTCCGTGGTCGTCGATGAATCCGTTGGCCGTCTGCGCCCATTTCAGGATGATGTAAGGGCGGTGCAGCCGATGGAAGGTGAAGAAGCGCCGATTGAGCGCGCGGCACTCCCGTTCGAGCACCCCGACGGTGACGTCGATGCCGGCGTCGCGCAGCTTGCGGATGCCGCGGCCCTGCACCTCGGCAAACTCGTCCTGGCAGCCGACGACGACGCGCCGCACACCTTTCTTTATTATAAGGTCGGCGCAAGGGGGCGTCTTGCCGTAGTGCGAGCAGGGCTCGAGCGAGACGTACATCGTAGCCTCGCCGAGCAGCGGCTCGTCCTCAGCCCTGACCGAGGCGAAGGCGTTCACCTCGGCATGGCCTTCGCCGCAGCGCACGTGGTAGCCCTCGCCGATAATCCTTCCGTCCTGTCCGGGCAGACAGATCACGGCCCCCACCATGGGGTTCGGTTTCGCGTCCTGCCGCCCGTTGGCGGCCAGCTGCAGGCATCGCCGCATGTATTGTTCATCGATGGTCATCATACCTCTTATATTTATCGGCTTCTATTAACTAATGGTTATTACACCGCTTTGCAGCAGGAGGCGACGTGTCTCACGTCGCAATCCAGCAGCTTGTTGCGACGTGAGACATGTCGCCTCCTACTATTGCGCTACAAAAGTACGAATAAAATCTGAGCCGACAAAGAAACCGGCCCTACTTTTTCCCACCATCAGCCGCCGCAAGGCCCGTCGGGCGCCCGTCCGGAGGGGCTGAGAGGGCAGTTCGGGAAACTCGCGTCACGGCGTGACCGCATGGCGTCACGGCGTGACGGCATGAAATCACGACGTGACGGCATGCGGTCACGACGTGACGTAAGTTTGATGACGTCGGGCAAGGGGAAAAGCGGGAATGCTTTTTTTCGTCGGAAAATGTTGGCCGTACGCGAAAAAAGAATTATCTTTGCACGTAGTTATGACCTACAACGAGTTTTGGCAGCCACTGTGCAGCCTCTACGATGCGGGCGAGGCGAAGGCCATCGCACGCATGGTGATGGAGGTGGGCTACGGTCTGACGATGACCGACATCCTCTGCGACGGCGTCGACCGCCTCTCCCACTCCGCCCTCGCGGCCCTGCGAGAGCGGCTGGCGGCGGGCGAGCCCGTGCAGTACGTGCTGGGCGTGGCCGAGTTTGGCGGGCGCACGTTTCGCGTCGGGCCGGGCGTGCTCATCCCCCGCCCCGAGACCTTCGAGCTGTGCCAGTGGATCATCTCAGAGCATCAGCGCGGCGACATGCTCGACATCGGCACGGGCAGCGGATGCATCGCCTGCACGCTGGCGGCGGAGCTGACGGAGGCCCGACTGACGGCATGGGACATCAGCACGGAGGCCCTCAGCGTGGCCGCCGACAACGCCCGCAGGACAGGCGTCGGCGTGACGCTCGTGAGGCAGGACGCCCTCCGTCCGCCCGCCGACCGCGAGCGCTGGGACGTCATCGTGAGCAATCCGCCCTACATCTGCCGTTCGGAGCAGTCGCTGATGGCGCCCAACGTCGTCAGCCACGAGCCCCATACGGCCCTCTTCGTGCCCGACGACGACGCGCTGTGCTTCTACGACGCCATAGCCCGCTATGCCGTCGGGGCCCTGCGGCCGGGCGGATGCCTCTACTTCGAAATCAACCCGCTGTATGCCAGCGAGTTGGAGGCATTGCTGGCCAACTGCGGCCTGACCGCCATTGAGACGCGGGCCGACCAATACGGAAAGAAAAGAATGACAAAAGCATGCAAACCCAACGAGAGACGACCGAACAGCAAGCCTACCAGAAGCTGACCGCCCTCTGCGCCCGCAGCGAGCACTGCCAGCACGAGATGCTGGAGAAGATGCGCCAGTGGGGCGTCGACGAGGAGGCGCAGGCGCGCGTGATGGCGCGCCTCGTCAGCGAGAAATATGTCGACGACGAGCGCTATGCGCAGGCCTTCGTGCGCGACAAGGTCACCTATAACAAATGGGGCCGGCGGAAGGTGGAGCAGGCCCTCTGGATGAAGCACATCGACAGCGAGACGAGCCAGCGGGCGCTCGACGCCATCGACGACCAGACCTACGTCGGCATCCTGCGCCCGATGCTGCGCCAGAAGCGACGCTCGACGAAGGCTGCGAGCGAATACGAGCTGACGATGAAGCTGATCAAGTTTGCGATGAGCCGCGGATTCACGATGGACATCATCCGGCAGTGCATGGAGGTTGACGATGAAAGCGAGTTACCTGAGTAAGCTGCTCGACCTCATCGCGCCGCGCCAGTGCGCCCTCTGCGGCCGGCGCCTGGCGCCGACGGAGTCGGTCGTCTGTGCCTCGTGCCAGCTGGCCATGCCCACCACGGGCTATGCCGCCCACCCTGCTGACAACCCAATGGCGCGCCTGTTCTGGGGCCAGCTGTCGGTGGAGCGTGCGGCCGCCCTGATGTTCTATCACCGCAAGACCGACGTGGCCCTCATGATCCACGACATGAAGTATCACCAGCAGCCGGGACTGGCCCGCCGCATGGGCGCCTATGCCGCCCGCCAGTTCCAGCGCGAGGGATTCTTCGACGGCATCGACGTGCTCGTGCCCGTCCCCCTGACCCGGCGGCGCCAATGGCAGCGGGGCTACAACCAGAGCCTGGAGATCTGTCGCGGCATCGCCGAGGTGACGGGCATCCCCGTCGACAGGAAGGCCGTCCGGCGCGTCGCCTTCAGCGCCAGCCAGACGCAGATGACCATCCAGGAGCGGCGCGAGAACGTGGAGGCCGTCTTCCGCCTGACCCCTCACGCCGACGACCTGCGCGGCCGCCGCGTGCTGCTGGTCGACGACGTCGTCACCACGGGCTCGACCATGACGGCCTGCGGGCGGCAGCTCTGCCAGGTGGAGGGGCTGCGCCTCAGCCTCCTCTCGCTGGCCGTGGTCCAGCCGTCGCGGCTGGCCTGACTTGGAGAGACGGCAGCCTTCGGCTGGCGCTCGAGCTCTGCTCGCTTGCTACCGAAGGGACGCAAGAAATTTTTCAAAATTAAAATCAAAATTGAACAAAATGACAAATCTAAACGCACTAGATGAAAATTTAATTCGAAATTATTCATTTAGTACAATTATGCTTGTCAATTTGTTCAATTTTGATTTTAATTTTGAAAAATTTCCCGCCGAAGGCGGTTCGATTCGCGATTCGCTGAATAGTTACTCTGGCTGGCCTGAATCATGAATTTTTCTTAATTCTTTGGGCGGTTCGTCGGCCATGTTAATCCTTTTTAGTAACTTTGCACGATAGATTCAACCATATTATCATCATGGACAACATCAAGAAACTATTCGCATCGAAGCTGCTTGAGGTGGAGGCCGTCAAGCTGCAACCCGAGAATCCCTTCACGTGGGCCAGCGGATGGCGCTCACCCATCTACACCGACAACCGCAAGACCCTCTCGTTCCCACGGCTGCGCTCGCTGGTCAAGCTGGAGCTATGTCATCTCATACAGGAGCACTTCCCCGAGGCTGAGGCCGTGGCCGGCGTGGCCACAGGCGCCATCGCACAGGGGGCCCTCGTGGCCGACGAGCTGGGGCTGCCCTACAGCTACGTGCGCCCGAAGCCTAAGGACCACGGCATGGGCAACCAGATCGAGGGCGAGATCAAGAAAGGGGCCAAGGTGGTGGTCGTCGAGGACCTCATCTCCACGGGCGGCAGCTCGCTGAAGGCCGTGGCCGCCCTGCGCGCCTATGGCGTCGAGGTGGTCGGCATGGTGGCCTCGTTCACCTACGGTTTCCCCGTGGCCGAGGAGGCTTTCCGCGAGGCCGGCGTGCAGCTGTTCACCCTGAGCGACTACGAGGCCGTGCTGGCCCAGGCCGCCCAGACGGGATATATCAAGGAGAGCGACATCGAGGTGCTGGCCCAGTGGCGCCGGAACCCCGCAGAATGGAGAAAGGAGGAGGCATAAGAGGACTATGAGCAAATACGAAAGCAGCGTCAAGCAGATACCCTATTCGCAGGAGGCCGTCTATCGCCACATCAGCGACCTGAGCAACCTGGAGCGGGTGCGCGACAAAATCCCGGCTGACAAGGTCGGCAACTTCACGTTCGACCGCGACTCCGTGTCGGTCAACGCGCCCATGGTGGGCCAGATTGCCGTCCAGATCGTGGAGCGCGAGGAGCCCAAGTGCGTCAAGTTCGGCAGCCAGCAGTCGCCCGTGCCCTTCAACGTGTGGATCCAGGTGCTGCCCGCAGGCGAGCACGCCTCGAAGATGAAACTGACGGTCGACGCCGACATCCCCTTCATGCTGAAGGGCATGGTCAGCGGTCCGCTGCAGGAGGGTCTGGAGAAGATTGCCGAGGCACTGTCAAAGATTCCCTATGAATAAGCCATTGCTGAGGCGGCTCGGCATCTGCCTGGCGTTCATGCTGTTGGCCGCCTGCGAAGCTGACACGAAGTACAACACGCAGTATCCCTGCAACTTCGTGTTCTTCACCAACATCTATCCCACGAGCGCACTCACCAGGGCTGTCAGCAACCCTGGCGAGTTCTGCATCGTCGAGCCGAAGACGGAGCAGGGCGTCGTCCACCTCAAGCTGCGCCCCAACCACGGCACGTGGGCACAGAGCGACATCGACCTCCCCATGCGCACCGCCATCGGCAACGAGCGCCTCTCCTACGCCAGCATGGGCGCCGCGCGCGGCCTCATCATCGGCCACAGCAACTTCTTCGGACTGAAGGCCTACGACCTGCAGTGCCCCAACTGTCTCGACGAGCTGGGCGCTCCGCGGTCGCCCCTGCAGTGGACTGACGACGGGCGTTATCTGGAGTGCGCCCGCTGCCATCGCGTCTACAATCAGGACAACGACGACGGCACCATCGTCAGCAACGGCAAGAAAGGCGACCGCCTGCTCATCCAGTATCGCGGCGTCAGCTACAACGCGGCCGAGGGCCGCCTTTACGTCCACAACTGAAAAGCGATTGTCGGCCGCCCACTTTTGTTAAAAATTATAAACTATCGACAATAAAACACGATAGTTCAACTGCGAAGTACAAACTTTTTAGTACCTTTGCACCGCTTTTTTATTTAGGACAACCAGCCTCGATGGTGGAATGGTAGACACGAGGGACTTAAAATCCCTTGACCAGGAATGGTTGTGCGGGTTCGAGTCCCGCTCGAGGCACGTGACTATCAAAATTAAAACTTTTTTTTCAATAACGTTATGAAAACAAAACAGATTCTCTTGATGTCGGCTGCCGCTATCGCACTGACATCGTGCTCGGGAAAGCTGGGTGCTCTCTCGGCAGACAACTTTACCGTCAATCCTAATCCGCTGGAGACTCAGGTGGGCGAGGTGCCCGCTACGATCAACGGCGTGTTCCCAGAGAAGTATATGAAGAAGAAGGCCGTCGTCACCGTCACGCCTGAGCTCCGCTTCAACGGACAGGCCGTCAAGGGCCAGAGCGCCACGTTCCAGGGCGAGAAGGTGCAGGGCAACGACCAGACCATCTCCTACAAGGTGGGCGGCCGCTACGCCATGAAGACCAACTTCAAGTATGTGCCCGAGATGCAGCAGAGCGACCTCTACCTGACCTTCGACGCCAAGGTGGGCAAGAAGCAGGTCAGCGTGCCTGAGGTGAAGGTGGCTACGGGTGTCGTCGCTACGAGCGAGCTCTACAAGCGCACCCTGACCAGCGCCCAGGCCGCCCAGGCTCAGGACGCCTTCCAGCGCATCATCAACAACAAGCAGGAGGCCAACGTGAAGTTCCTCATCGGCCAGGCTAACCTGCGCAAGAGCGAGCTGCAGAACAACTCGGTGCAGGAGTTCGTCCGTCTGCTCGGCGAGATTGCCAAGGATCAGGAAGGCCTGAAGCTCGACAACATCGAGGTATCGGCTTATGCATCGCCTGATGGTGGCTACGACATCAACGAGCGTCTGGCCGGCAAGCGCCAGGACGTCGCTGCCGACTACGTGAAGAAGGAGCTGAAGAAGGCTAAGGTCGACACCAACCTCGACACCAAGTACACCGCCGAGGACTGGGAAGGCTTCAAGGAGCTCGTCGCCGCCTCCAACATCCAGGACAAGGACGTCATCCTGCGCGTGCTCTCCATGTATCAGGATCCCGAGGAGCGTGAGGCTCAGATCAAGAGCATCTCGAGCGCCTTCCGTGAGCTGGCTGACGGCATCCTGCCCCAGCTGCGCCGTTCGCGCATGACGATCAACTACGAGATCGTCGGCCGCGACGACAACCAGATCAAGGAGCAGCTCAGCAGCGATGCCAAGCAGCTCAGCGTCGAGGAGCTCCTCTACGCCGGCAACCTCTATGGCGACGACCTGAACAGCGCTGAGAATGCCTATAAGAAGGCTGTCGAGATCTATCCCAACGACGCCCGCGCCTACAACAACATCGCCATGATCGAGTATGCCAAGGGCAACTACGACGAGGCCATGAACTGGCTGAAGAAGGCCGCCAACGTGAAGAACCTGCCTGAGACCAACGCCAACCTCGGCCTGCTCTCGCTGCTCCAGGGCGACACCCAGACGGCTGAGAACTACATCGCCAAGGCCAACGGCGCCAACGGCCTGCAGGAAGTGCTGGGCAACCTGCACCTCGCTCAGGGCAAGTTCGCCCAGGCTGAGCAGGACTTCGGCAAGATGGCAACCAACTCGGCTGCCCTCGCACAGCTACTCAACAACAACTATCAGGCTGCTGCCCAGACGCTGAAGAACGTCAAGAACGCTGACGGCGTCACCGACTACCTGATGGCCATCGTCAACGCCCGCCAGGGCAACAACAGCGCCGCTGCCCAGGCCCTGAAGGCTGCCGTGGCTAAGGATCCCTCACTGGCAGAATATGCTGCCAAGGACCTTGAGCTCCTGAACGTCAGCAAGTAAACCTCTGAATGAACAAGCTGTTAGGCTACATAACGCTCGCCCTGATTCTGGTCTCGTGTGGCAACTCCGGCGGTCAATTCCGGCTGGAGGGTCGCTTCAAGAACTTGAATCAGGGCGAGTTCTATCTCTATAACCTCGACGAAGGCACCGTCGACACCATCATGGCGAAGGACGGCCGGTTCGTGTATGCCAACATGCTTCGCGACACGGTCATCTACTCGCTCCTCTTCCCGAATTTCTCCGAGGTGCCTATTTTTGCCACACCGGGCGCCAAGGTGAAAATCAACGGCGACGTCTCGCACCTGAAGGAGACTGAGATCAGCGGCACGAAGGACAACGAGCTGATGACCTCATTCCGCCTGCGCACCAGCGACATGATGCCCCCCGAGGTGGTCAGCGAGGCAGAGCGGCTGATACTCGAGAAGCCGGCTTCGCCCGTCGCCGTCTATCTGCTGCGCCGCTATTTCCTCATGTCGGGGGCGACCGACTACGCGAAGTCGTTCGAACTGTGCGACTCGCTATTGAAAGCCCAGCCAACCAACATTCCCCTGGTGCGCATCCACCAGCAACTGAAAAACCTGCGCCATCAGCGCAGCAGCGGCCGTCTGCCCCGATTCAAGGCCGTCAGCACCAAGGGCGACACCATCACGAACCGACAGCTCAACGCGACGGTCAACGTCGTCTACCTGTGGGCTTCGTGGGACTATGACTCCCAAAACACCCTTCGGCAGATCCGGCAGCTGCAGAGGGACAACCGCAACAAGCTGTCGGTCGTCACGATCTGCGTCGACGCCACACCCGCCGAAGGCCGCTCGACGCTCGAGCGCGACAGCATCACATGGCCCAACATCTGCGACGGCGAGCTATGGCAGTCGCCCCTGCTGGCCAAGTTCGGCATGACGACCGTTGGCGACAACATCGTCACCGACAAGACCGGCAACATCGTAGGCCGCAACCTGTCGAATCAGGATCTTCGCGCCAAGATTGAAGACCTTCTAAAATAAATCAGCAAGCTTATGTTAGTAAAGACCTATTGCGCTGCTGTCATGGGTCTCGAAGCTACCACCGTGACAGTCGAAGTGAGCATTGCTCACGGCACCGACCTCCACATGTCGGGACTGGCCGACACAGCCGTCCGCGAGAGCATCGACCGCATCCGTGCGGCATTCAGCAACACAGGATTCCGATTCCCGTCGGCCGACATCACCATCAACATGGCACCCGCCGACATCCGCAAGGAGGGCAGCAGCTACGACCTGCCGCTCGCCATGGCCATCCTGGCAGCCAGCGGCATGGTGAACAATGATATGCTCGACGGCTACATGCTCGTCGGCGAGATAGGTCTCGACGGACGCCTGCAGCCCATCCGCGGCGCGCTGCCCATCGCCATCAAAGCCCGTGCCGACAAGTTCAAGGGGCTCATCGTCCCGATCCAGAACGTCCGCGAGGCCGCCGTGGTCAACAATGTGAAGGTCTATGGTATGGAGTCAATCGTCGACGTAGCCAGGTTCCTCAACGGCGAGCCCTACGAAGCCACCTTCATCGACACACGGCGCGAATTCTACGAACAGCAGAGCCACTACGACCTCGACTTCTCCGACGTGCGCGGCCAGGAGAACGTCAAGCGGGCGCTGGAGGTGGCGGCCGCTGGCGGGCATAACCTCATCATGATCGGTCCGCCGGGATCTGGCAAGTCGATGATGGCCAAGCGGTTGCCCAGCATCCTGCCACCGCTGTCGCTCTCAGAGAGCCTCGAGACCACACAGATCCACTCCGTCGCCGGCAAGCTGTCGCGCGACACCAGCCTCATCTCGCAACGTCCCTTCCGCTCGCCCCACCACACCATCTCGCAGGTGGCCCTCGTCGGCGGCGGTACCAATCCCCAGCCCGGCGAAATCTCGCTGGCCCACAATGGCGTGCTCTTCTGCGACGAGTTGCCAGAATTCAACCGCTCCGTCCTCGAAGTGCTCCGTCAGCCTTTGGAGGACCGCCGCATCACCATCAGCCGAGCCAAATACACCATCGACTTCCCCGCTTCCTTCATGTTCGTCGCCTCGATGAACCCCTGCCCCTGCGGCTACTACGGCGACCCGACGCACCACTGCGTCTGCACCCCAGGCCAGATCCAGCGCTACATGAACAAGATCAGCGGTCCCCTACTCGACCGCATCGACATCCATTGCGAGATCCAGGCCGTGCCCTTCGCCCAACTCTCGCAGATGCAGCCCGGCGAGCCGTCGGCTGTCATCCGCGAGCGGGTCATTGCCGCCCGCAGGATTCAGGAGGAGCGTTTTAAGCCCTTCAAGGGCATCCATAGCAACGCCCAGATGAGCGAAAAGATGCTGCATGAGTTCGCCGAGCCCGACGCTGCCTCACTCGACATGCTGCGCATGGCCATGGAGCGTCTGAAGCTCTCCGCCCGCGCCTACAGCCGCATCCTCAAGGTGGCCCGCACCATCGCCGACCTCGCCGGCTCAGAGAAAGTGCAGACGATGCACATCGCCGAGGCCATCGGATATAGGAATCTGGATAGAGGCGACTGGGCTGAGAGGGGCCTTTAATTATTAATAAGAGAGCCAGGCTCTGGGCAAATGATGCCCCATCATGACTGATCAAGCAACTGCAATGAAAATATATAAAGCACATATCATCCATACGCCGCAGCGCGAGCGTTTCGAGGTGATCGAGAACGGCTATGTGGCCGTCGGCGACGATGGTCGCGTCAGCGGAGTGGCCGACAGCCGCGAGACACTGGGCTGCCCCGATGCCGAGGTGATCGACTTCGGCGACCGGCTGCTCATTCCGGCCATGAACGACGTTCACGTCCATGCGGCCCAGTATCACAACCAGGGCATTGCCATGGACCTGGAGCTGCTGCCGTGGCTGGAGCGCTATACCTTCCCTGAGGAGTCGCAGTTCAGCGACACCGACTATGCCGAGCGCATCTATCGCCGCTTCGTCCGCGACCTGTGGCGCGTTGGCACGATGCGCGCGGCCGTCTTCGCCACCATCCACACCGACGCCACCCGCCGGCTGATGAGCCTCTTTCGCGAGGCCGGCATGGGCGCGCTGGTGGGCAAGGTGGGCATGAACCGCAACTGTCCCGCAACGCTGCAGGAATCCGTGGCCGACTATGTCAGCGGCATGGAGGAGCTCATCGCGGCCAGCGACGATGCCGACGCCCTGGTGCGCCCCATCGTCACGCCGCGCTTCATCCCCTCGTGCACCCCGGAGATGCTGCGCGCCTGCGGCGAGCTGGCCCAGCGCTATGCGTTGCCCGTCCAGTCGCACCTGTCGGAGAACCTGTCCGAGATAGAACTGGTGCGGCAGCTGGAGCCCGACAGCCGTGGCTATGGCGATGCCTATCGCCGCTACGGACTCTTCGGCCAGACGCCGACGGTGATGGCCCACTGCGTGTGGAGTGATGCCGACGAGCGGCGGCTGATGAAGGAGGGCGACGTGATGGTGGCCCACTGCCCCACGTCGAATTTCAACGTCGCCTCAGGCATGGCCCCCGTCCGCACCATGCTCGACGAGGGCATCCGCGTGGGCCTGGGCAGCGACATCAGCGGCGGTCACGACCTGAGCATCTTCCGCACGATGGTCTATGCCATCCAGGTGAGCAAGATGCACTATCAGCGCAGCGACCACCGGCAGGCCTTCCTCTCGCTGGCCGAGGCGTTCTGGATGGCGACGAAGGTGGGCGGCAGCCTCTTCGGCCGCGTGGGTAGCTTCGAGCAGGGCTACGACTTCGATGCCCTCGTCATCGACGACGACAGCCTCTACCCCGACGACTACACGCTACTGCAGCGCCTGGAGCGCTTCATCTACATCGGCGACGACCGCCACATCGCCCACCGCTTCTGCCGTGGCCGGGAGATCGCGCAGCCTCAACTGGCGGAACATTAAAACTCCTAAACTACCCAAATTCTCTACTGATAGCACTCAAAAATCTGTTCCACCTGTCGTCGTGGCATCTTCTTCGTCACGAGACTGACGAGCCAAACCACCGGGAATCCGCCAACCATGGCGATGGCACCGCAGTTGATCGGGTTGATGGGGTTGCCCAGCAGCATGTTGACCACGGTCAGGCCCACGCCCCACACGAAGCAGGCCCAGACGGCAGCGGGCGTCACCCCGCGCCAGTAGAGCCCGAGCATGAAGGGAGCCAGGAAGGCTCCGGCCAGTGCGCCCCACGAGATGCCCATGAGCTGGGCGATGAACGTCGGCGGGTTGAGCGCTATGAGCAGCGAGATAGCTATGAAGAACATGATGAGCACCCGCATGACGACGACCTTGCGGTGCTCTATTTTTTCTGAGACCATGTCGTCGATCGTCCCCTCCTCCACCTCGCCCGGCAGCGACTTCTTGTCGCGATAGATGAGGTCGAGCGTCATTGTGCTCGACGAGGTGAGCACGAGCGAGGCCAGCGTCGACATGCTGGCCGACAGCACCAGAAGCACGACGAGGGCAATGAGCACGTCGGGCAGCGTGACGAGCATCGAGGGCACGATGGAGTCGAAGGCCAGCCGGCCGTTAGGCAGCACGGGCGGCATGCCGAACAGTCGTCCGAATCCCCCGAGGAAATAGCATCCGCCAGCCACGACGAGGGCAAAGAGCGTCGAAATGACCGTGCCGCGCCGGATGGCACTCTCGTCGGTGATGGAGTAGAACTTGCCGACCATCTGTGGCAGTCCCCACGTGCCGAGCGACGTCAGGATGACGACACCGAGCAGATTCCACGCATCAGGCCCGAAGAGCGTCGCGAAGCCACCATTCGCCGCCGGGTTGTCGTCGGCCGGCATCTCGGCCAGCTTGCCGACGGCCGCCACCAGTCCGCCCTGCACGTTAAGCACGGCCACGATGACGGCCACGATGCCAAAGAGCATGATGATGCCCTGAATGAAGTCGTTCACCGCCGTCGCCTTATATCCGCCCAGGATGACGTAGACGGCCGTCAGTGCGGCCATGATGACCACACAGTATTCGTAGGGGATGCCGAACCCCATCTCGAAGAGCGTCGAGATGCCCTTGTAGACGCCGGCCGTGTAGGGAATGAGGAAGACGAAGGCGATGACGGAGGCCGTCACGCGCAGGCCCTGGTCGGCATAGCGTGTGCCGAAGAAGTCGGGCATCGTGCGGCTCTCGATGTGCTGCGTCATCAGCTTGGTGCGACGTCCCAGCACGAGCCACGCCAGGAGCGAGCCGATGAGGGCGTTGCCGATGCCGATCCATGTGGACGACAGGCCGTATTTCCATCCGAACTGTCCGGCATAGCCGACGAAGACGACAGCCGAGAAATAGGAGGTGCCGTAGGCGAAGGCCGTCAGCCATGGGCCCACGGCGCGTCCGCCGAGCACGAATCCGTCGACACTGCTGGCCTGTTTGCGCGTATAGACGCCCACGCCGATCATCACGGCCAGGAAGATGATCGTCAGTGCTACCTTGATAATCATAAAGCCTCTCCCGACCTCCCCGAAAGGGAGGAGTGCCTCACGGGCTTCATGGAGGCACCATATTTAAAATACAAAAATATCTGTCATCAAGCCCCGCAGGCCCTCCTCCCCTTCGGGGAGGCCGGGAGGGGCTTAAAACGCCACCTGCACCTGCGCCTGCAGCCAGTTGTAGTCGCCGCCCGGGCTGACCATGTCGCCGCAGAGGCAGCGGGTGTATTGCAGTTGCAGCCGGCACTTCTTGTAGAACCAGTACTGCAGGCCGACTGTCAGGTTGGTCTGCTCCCAGCCGTCGGTGGTCGTGTTGCGGTCGAAGGTCTCGCCGCTCGCCACCACGTCGAGGGCGTCGACCACGGGCACGCAGGCCGTCACGTAGCCGCCGCGCGAGCCCACGTCGCCGTCCTGTCCGCCCAGCCATTCGGCGCGGATGCTGACCGGCCGGGCCTCCTTGAATTGGCTGCCGGCATAGGGCGCCGTCTTATATTCCGCGCCGACGGCGTAGCGGTTGCGCCTGTAGTTGTCGCCCACCTGGACGGCGGGGTTCCATGCGGCCGTGCCGACGGCGCAGCCCGTGCCGACGTAGCCCGAGCCGGCAATGCGCAGTCCGTCGAAGGGGCGCACCTCCAGTTTGGCGATGAAGTCTTTCTGATTGTTCTGGTCGCGGCGGTTGATGCCCTGTCCGCTCATCAGCGCCAGCTCGTAGTGCAGCATGCCCCGCAGCAGGTCGCCATAGACCATCAGTCCCTGGTCGCGGCCGTAGTTGACGCCGTTCAGGGGGTCAGGGCCCTCGCCTGCCAGATAGAGCACGGCCTGCGAATAGACGTCGATGAGCTCGAGGGCGGTCGGCGAGAGGGGGTTCTCCATGGTATAAGAGTGCTTGAACTGTCCGAAGCGGACGCTCAGCGAGCGGTCGCGCGTGAGGCGATAGTCGGTGTAGAACTCCTGGACGACGCTCGAGAAGTCGTGCATGAACAGAAACGACCATCGGTCGGTGATGCGGGCCTTGGCCCATAGCAGCGTGCGCTTCAGGTTGTAGCTGTTCGTCTTCACCCCGCCGGCGTCCTGCCAGGACCAGCCCGCCTGGGCATAGCCGTTGAACATGATGCGGCTGGTGAGGTTCTTCATCCAGTCGGTGTCGTCAGCCGACGATTGCTGTTGCCCCATGGCGGCCACGCTGCTGAAGACAGCCATCAGCACGGCCAGCGTTCTCCATTTGCAAGTCTTTTGTTTCATTGTTACCCTCAGATCTTTTTTTGTGTTAATTAAGTCTTGTAGGGCGCGAAGTTACAAAAAAACTTACAACCGACAAAGAAAAATCCGAAAAAACTTACAGAAATGATAAGTCGTTCGGATAATTATGCACGCAGACGTCAGATATTGATGCCGTAGGTGTGCTTCACCTCGCTCATGACGAAGGTGCTCTCGAGCGACCCGAGCGACTCGATGGCCCCGAGCTTGTTGAGCACGAACTCCTGATACTGCTTCATGTCGCGCGCATGTACCTTTAATAAATAGTCGAAGTTGCCGCTCGTGTTGTAGCACTCCGTCACTTCGGCGATCTCCTTGATGCGCCGCTCGAAGTCGGAGGCGATGTCGCGGTTCATGTGGCGCAGCTTCACGTGGCAGAAGACGATGAGCCCCTGGCCGAGCTTCTCGGCGTCGAGCACGGCCACGTAGCGGCGGATGAATCCCTGCCGCTCCAGCCGTTTCAGTCGCTCGAAGACGGGCGTCGGGGTCAGGTTGACGGCCGCTGCCAGCTCCTTGGTGGTCAGTTTTGCGTCGTTTTGCAGGGTGCGGAGGATCCGCAGGTCGGTTTGGTCGAGTTGTTCCATACGTCGGGCTTGGAATAAAATTCTGCGCGGGGGCCGCATCGGGGCCGCCGTCAGACGGATATTTTGCGATTCGCGGCAAAGTTAGCTATTTTTTCCGAATTTACAAAAACATTTGGTAGATATTTCTAAAATTCGTAACTTTGCACCCGGAAACCAACCAATAATACTTCAAAGATATGGCACAGAAAAAACTTCACTTCGAGACCCTTCAACTGCACGTAGGACAGGAACAGCCCGACCCGACGACCGACGCCCGCGCCGTGCCCATCTATCAGACCACCAGCTACGTGTTCCGTAATTCACAGCATGCCGCCGACCGTTTCGCCCTGCGCGATCCGGGCAACATCTACGGCCGGTTGACCAACTCGACCCAGGACGTCTTCGAGCAGCGCGTGGCCGCTCTCGAGGGTGGCGTGGCCGCACTGGCCGTGGCCTCGGGCGCCGCCGCCGTCACCTATGCCCTGCAGAACATCTGCCAGGCGGGCGACCACATCGTGGCGGCCGACAACCTCTACGGCGGTTCGTTCAACCTCATCACCCACACGCTGACGACGCAAGGCATCACCAACACCATCGTCAACATCAACGACCTCGAGGCCCTCGAGGCTGCTATCCAGCCCAATACGAAGGCCATCTACGCCGAGACGTTCGGCAATCCCAACAGCGACGTCACTGACATTGAGGCCGTCGCCCGCGTGGCCCATCGCCACGGCATCCCCTTCATCATCGACAACACGTTCGGCACGCCCTACCTCATACGCCCCATCGAGCACGGCGCCGACATCGTGGTCCACTCGGCCACGAAGTTCATCGGCGGCCACGGCTCGTCTCTCGGCGGCGTCATCGTCGACGGCGGCACGTTCCCCTGGAAGCAGTATGCCGACAAGTATCCGACGCTGGCCAAGCCCGACCCGTCCTACCACGGCGCCGTCTTCGCCGACGTGGCCGGACCGGCAGCCTTCGTCACGCGCATACGTGCCGTCATCCTGCGCGACACGGGCGCTGCCATCTCGCCCTTCAACGCCTGGATCCTGCTGCAGGGTCTCGAGACGCTCTCGCTGCGCGTGGAGCGCCACGTGAGCAACGCCCTGCGCGTGGTCGAGTTTCTTGCTAACCATCCCAAGGTGGAGCGGGTCAACCATCCCTCGCTGCCCGACCATCCCGACCATGCCCTCTACGAGAAATACTATCCGCAGGGCGGCGGATCGATCTTCACCTTCGAGGTGAAGGGCGGCGAGCAGGAGGCCTGGCGCTTCTGCGACGCCCTCAAGATCTTCTCGCTGCTGGCCAACGTGGCCGACGTGAAGAGCCTCGTCATCCATCCCTACACGACGACCCACTCGCAGATGACGCCCGAGGAGCTCCGCCAGCAGCACATCACGCCGGCCTCCGTGCGCCTCTCCATCGGCACCGAGCACATCGACGACCTCATCGACGACCTCGCCCAGGCGCTCGACCAGGTCTGATGCCCTTCCCCTCCCCCTTGCCGACGGCCGACTGACGTCTGCGCGGCTGCCGGCAAAACTCTCGTCACGTCGTGACGGCATGCCGTCACGACGTGATTTCATGCCGTCACGGCGTGACGTCATGGCGTCACGGCGTGCCGAAAGTTTTATAAAAAAGAATAAAGATATTTTAGCACGCCAGATTTGGTCATGTCGCAAGTTTTCATTACATTTGCAACATCTAAAGAACACGACATGACGACATACCAGATTACGGCTCCCGAGCGGCTGCGAGCCGACATCACCCTGCCCGCATCGAAGAGCATCTCAAACCGGGCCCTCATTATCTGTGCCCTCTCGGGCGGATGCCTGCTGCCCGACAACCTGAGCGACTGCGACGACACGAAGGTCATCATCCGCGCCCTGCGCGACATGCCCCCGACCATCGACATCGGGGCCGCCGGGACGGCCATGCGGTTCATGACCGCCCTGCAGGCCGCCACCGACTGCGGCGAGCACGTCCTGACGGGCACCGAGCGCATGCAGCACCGCCCCATCGGACTGCTCGTCGACGCCCTGCGGCGGCTGGGGGCCGACATCAGCTACGTCGGCGAGGAGGGCTATCCGCCCCTGCGCATCAGCGGCGGACAGCTCGAGGGCGGGCCTGTCGAGATAGCCGGCAACGTCTCGTCGCAATACATCTCGGCCCTGCTCATGATCGGCCCCATGCTGACGCGCGGGCTGAAACTGCGGCTGACGGGCGACATCATCTCGCGCCCCTACATCGACCTGACACTATGGACCATGCGCGAGTTCGGCGCCGACGCCGAATGGACCGACGTCGACACGATCAGCGTCAGCCCAAGGCCCTACCGGACGCGGCCCTATCTGATTGAGAACGACTGGAGCGCGGCCAGCTACTGGTATGAGATGGTGGCCCTCTCGAACGACCCCGAGGCAGAGGTGCGCCTCCACGGACTCATGGACGGATCGAAGCAGGGCGACTCCTCCGTGCGCTACATCTTCAGCCTGCTGGGCGTCCGCACCACCTTCGCATCGAAGGAGCCGGGACGTCCCACGACGGTGACCCTGCGCAAGAACGGCCACTGCGTGCCACGGATGGAGTACGACTTCGTCAATGCGCCCGACCTGGCGCAGACCGTCGTCGCAGCCTGCTGCGGCCTCGGCGTGCCCTTCCGCTTCCGCGGGCTCCACACGCTGCGTATCAAGGAGACCGACCGCATCCAGGCGCTCAAGACCGAGATGGGCAAGCTGGGCTACGACCTGCACGTCGACGCCGACGACCAGCTCTCATGGGACGGCACCATGATTGACCCGACGACCCGACAGGCAGACGCCCCGACGGCCATCGACACCTACAAGGACCACCGCATGGCCCTCAGCTTCGCCCCGCTGGCCCTGCGACGCCCCATCGCCATCAACGACCCGGAGGTGGTCTCGAAGTCGTATCCCCGCTACTGGGACGACCTGAGGAGTTCAGAGTTCATAGTTCAGAGTTCATAGTTTATAGTTCATAGTTCATAGTTATGCAGTTTGCGCTTATCTGTATCGGGGCACTCGCGGCGCTCGGCATCGTGGCCGCGCTGGCCTCCATGCTGACCAAGGGGGGCACTGACGCCCCTGTCGTCGAGGCTCACGACTGCTCGACATGTAGCAGTGTGGCCAGCGGCGAATGCAAGATCGGCTGCCTCATGGAAGAGAAGAAACGACGCGAAAGTATTTCGACACAATAAATCGTGCATTTCGGAGTTATTATTATAATGCGCAGAAAAAACTACCTCATATATATATACATCGTAGCCGTCAGCATCCTGATGGCCGGATGCTCTGCGCACAAGAACACGGGCAAGAGCCGCTTCTGGCAGTCGTTCACCGCAAAATATAATACCTACTTCAACGGCTCGCAGGCATACATCGACGGCGCTCTCGAGAAGGAGAAGGGCAACAAGGACAACTACACCGAGCAGCTGCCGCTCTTCACCGTCGGCAACAAGCAGAGCCGCACACTGGGCAAGGGCAACTTCGAGCGCACGGTGGAGAAGATGGAGAAGACCATCAAGCAGCACAGCATCAAGGCCAAGCCCGAATGGAACAAGAGCCGCCGCAAGACGCAGAAGGACATCGAGTGGCTCTCGCGCCGCGAATATAACCCCTTCCTCTGGAAGGCATGGCTGCTGATGGGCAAGGCCCAGTTCCAGAAGGGCGACTTCGACGAGGCCGCCGCCACCTTCGCCTACATGAGCCGGCTCTATCAGACGCAGCCCATGCAGAACGCCCTGGCCCGCGCCTGGCTGGCCCGTTGCTACACGGAGCTCGACTGGCTCTACGACGCCGAGGACGTCATGCGCAACATGAAGCGCGACTCCATCCACTATCGCTCCCAGAGCGAATGGGACGCGACATACGCCAACTACTACCTGCGCAACGGCGACCTGAAGGAGGCCGTGCCCTACCTCAGGCGCGTCATCAAGCGCGAGCACCGCAAGACGCAGAAAGCCCGCGAGTGGTTCCTCATGGGACAGGTGCAGGCAGCCCTCGGCGAGCGCCAGATGGCCTATAAGGCCTACCAGAAGGTGGTCCGCCAGAACCCGCCCTACGAGCTCGAGTTCAACGCCCGCATCGCCCAGACCGAGGTGATGGCCAAGGGCAACGCCAAGAAGATGATCAGCCGACTGAAGCGCATGGCCCGCTCGGACAACAACAAGGACTATCTGGATCAGGTCTACTACGCCATCGGCAACATCTATCTGGCCCAGGGTGACACCACGCAGGCCATTTCGGCCTACGAGAAGGGCAACGAGAAGGGCACGCGCTCGGGCATCGAGAAGGGCGTGCTGCTGCTCCGACTGGGCGACCTCTACTGGGAGCTGGAGAAATACAACGACGCACAGCGCTGCTACGGCGAGGCCATCGGACTGCTCGACAAGGACCGCCCTGACTACGAGGAGCTCAGCCACCGCTCGAAGGTGCTCGACGAGCTCGTGCCCTTCACTGACGCCGTCCACCTGCAGGACTCGCTGCAGGAGCTGGCCCGCATGCCTGAGAAGGAGCGGCTCGAGGCCATCGACCGCGTCATCGAGGCTCTGAAGAAAAAGGAGAAGGAGGAGCGCGACAAGCAGCGCGAGGCCGAGGTGGAGGAGGCGCAAAAGAAAGCCGACGCCGTGGGCAACCGCAACAACCGGAACGTCACGCCGCAGACCCCGACCCAGTCGAAGGACGGCTCGTGGTACTTCTACAACCCGATGACCGTCAACCAGGGCAAGCAGACCTTCCAGCGGCAGTGGGGCAAGCGCGAAAACGTCGACGACTGGCAGCGCAACAACCGCACCGTGGTCAACCTTAACCAGTCAGCCGAAGGCTCTGACCTCGCCGAAAACGCCGACAGCCTCATGGCTGACGGCAGCTCGCAGGACGGCAGTGTGCCCGGCGATTCCGTCGCCGGGTCCGAAGGCGAAGAGGCCGACACACTGGCCAACGACCCCCACAACCGCGAGTACTACCTGGCCCAGATACCCTTCACCGAGGAGGCCGTCGAGGCCAGCAACACGATCATCAAGGACGGCCTCTACAACTCGGGCGTCATCTTCAAGGACAAGCTCGACAACCTGCCCCTGGCCGAGAAGCAGTTCAAGCGACTCACCAGCCAATATCCGGACTATGAGCAGATGGACCTCGTCTGGTATCACCTGTTCCTGCTCTACTCGCGCATGGGCCGCCACGACGTCGCAGCATCGTGCATCGACAGCCTGAAGAACGGATTCCCCGACAGCGAGTGGACCACCCTGCTCAGCGACCCCTACTTCGCTGAGAACCAGCGCTTCGGCGAGCACATCGAGGACTCCATCTACGGCGTCACCTACGAGGCCTTCAAGAAAGGCCAGCACGACATCATCGCGACCAACGCCCGCCTCTCCGAGGAGCGGTTCCCGCTGGGCGAGAACCGACCTAAGTTCCTCTTCATCCACGGACTGAGCCTGCTCAACCAGGGCGATGCCCCCGGCTGCGCCGAGAAGCTCAAGACGGTCGTCGAGAAGTATCCGCAGAGCGAGGTCTCTGAGCTGGCAGGCATGATCATCAAGGGCGTGCAGGAGGGACGACAGCTATACGGCGGCACCTTCGACCTCGACGACATCTGGAACCGCCGCGACATGACCCTCGCCCAGGACTCCACGTCGACCGACACGCTCAGCGTCGACCGCGACGTGCCCTTCCTCTTCCTGCTCGTCTATCAGCCTGACTCCATCAACGAGAACCAGCTGCTCTACGAGATGGCTCGATTCAACTTCTCGAACTTCCTCGTGCGCAACTTCGACCTCAACATCGAGCGGCAGCCCGGCGTCAGCCGCATGACCATCAGCGGATTCCTCAACTACGACGAGGCACGCCAATATGCCAACCAGCTCTATGCCGCCGAGCCCATGAAGGAGCTGCTCAAGCCCTGCCGCAGCCTCATCATCAGCGACCATAACCTCGCGCTCATCGGCACGCGCTACAGCTATAAGGACTACGACGACTTCTACGACCGCTACTTCCAGCCGCTGAAGATCAGCAACGAGGAACTGCTGCAGATTCCCGAGGCCATCGAGCAGCCCGAAGAGGCTGACGACGCGACCGAAGAGGCCGGCGATGACGGCGCTCCCGGGCAGCCCGCCGGCAACGATGCTGTCGACGACTTCTTCGACGACTTATTCTAACCTGTGTGTGACACGATTATGACGATAAACGGACAACTACTTTGGGTGGACGACGAGATGGAGCTCCTACGCGCTCACATCATCTTCCTGGAGAAGAAGGGCTACGAGGTCACCTGCGTCTCCAACGGCACCGACGCCATCGACCTCTGCCAGGAGCGATCCTTCGACCTCGTACTGCTCGACGAGCAGATGCCGGGCCTGTCGGGCCTGGAGACCCTGCAGCGCATCAAGCAGATAGCGCCGGCCACGCCCGTGGTCATGGTGACCAAGAGCGAGGAGGAGAACATCATGGAGCAGGCCATCGGCCAGAAGATTGCCGACTACCTCATCAAGCCCGTCAACCCCAACCAGATCCTGCTGACGCTGAAGAAGAACATCCACCGCCGCGAGATTGAGACCGAGGTGACGCAGACGCAGTATCAGCAGCAGTTCCAGTCGCTCGCCATGCAGATCATGGACTGCCAGACGTGGCAAGACTGGGTGGAGGTGTACAAGCAACTGGTGCATTGGGAGCTGCAGCTGTCGAGCACCGACTCGCAGATGACCGAGATGCTGGCCATGCAGAAGGAGGAGGCCAACCTGGGATTCGCCAAATACATCAAGAAGAACTATCTGGAATGGGTGAGGCCCGGCAAGCCCTCGCCCGCCCCACTGCTCTCTCACCGCGTGTTCAAGGAGCGCGTGTTCCCCCTGCTCGACCGCAAGGAGAAGGTGTGGCTCGTCGTGATGGACAACTTCCGCTACGACCAGTGGCGCATGCTGGCTCAGGAGATCGGCGACCAGTTCGACATCGACGAGGACCTCTACTGCTCCATCCTGCCGACGGCCACGCAGTATGCCCGCAACGCCATCTTCTCGGGGCTGATGCCGCGCCAGGTGGCCGACATGTTCCCCGACCTGTGGGTCGACGAGGACGAGGAGGAGGGCAAGAACCTCAACGAGGCGCCACTCATCCAGACACAGCTCGACCGCTACCGCCGCCACGACACGTTCTCATACCACAAGATCAATACGTCGGCCGAGGCCGAGAAGTTCATCGGACAGCTGGGCAACCTGGGCAAGTATGACCTCAACGTCGTCGTCTTCAACTTCATCGACATGCTCTCGCATGCCCGAACCGAGAGCCGCATGGTGCGCGAGCTGGCCAACAACGAGTCGGCCTACCGGTCCATCACCCTGTCGTGGCTGCGCCACTCGGTCATCGCCGACTTCTTCCGCACACTGGCGCAGACCGGATGCCGCGTCATCGTCACCACCGACCACGGCTCCATCCGCTGCACCAAGCCGGTCAAGATCGTGGGCGACCGCAACACGAACACCAACCTGCGCTACAAGTTGGGCAAGAACCTGGGCTACGACTCGAAGGACCTCTTCGTCATCCGCAACCCGCAGGAGGCGCAGCTGCCGCAGCCCAACCTCTCGACGAGCTACGTCTTCGCCACGGGCGACGCCTTCTTCGCCTATCCTAACAATTACAACTACTACGTCAGCTACTATCGCGACACGTTCCAGCACGGCGGCATCTCGATGGAGGAGATGATCATCCCGCTGATCACGATGACCGGGAAAAAGAGATAAGACTTATGGAAATAAAGATACAGAATATTGAGACCATCCGCGAGGCGGCCCGCGAGTTTATCAACCATATTGGCGAGCACCGCGTCTTCGCCTTCTACGGATCGATGGGGGCCGGCAAGACCACCTTCATCAAAGCCGTCTGCGAGGAGATGGGCGTCGACGACGTCATCACCTCGCCCACCTTTGCCATCGTCAACGAGTACAGCAACGCCGAGGGAAGCCTCTTCCACTTCGACTTCTATCGCATCAAGCGCCTCGAGGAGGTCTACGACATGGGCTACGAGGACTACTTCTACTCGGGAGCCCTCTGCTTCATCGAATGGCCGGAGCTCATCGAATCGCTGCTGCCCGACGATGCCGTCCGCGTCAGGATCGAGGAGCAGGCAGACGGCTCGCGGCTGGTCACCTTCTGACCTTATTCACCCCCATTCACATAATCCCCCAACAGTAACGATGAAGAGAATCTACGCACTGGCATGTCTGCTCAGCCTCATCACCGCTTTCGGCAAGGCCCAGACAACGGCCAAGTTGTCGCCGTGGCTGCGACAGATCACACGACCTCAGACGACGCCGAAGCCCTTCCGCTCGCCGGCCAACGACCAGCGGCGCGTGTGCGCCTTCATCCGCACCGACGACGACGGCCAGCAGGTGCTCCGCGAGAACGGCTGCCGCGAGCTGGCCCGCTTCGGCAACCTCTATATCGCCGACATACCCGTCAGCCGTCTGCGCCCGATGGCTGCCGACCACCGCGTCGAGCGCATCGAGGCACGGCCGTCAGGACAGGTGCTGACCGACTCGACGGCCATCTACATCAACGCCACGCAGGCCTACACCGGTGAGGACCTGCCACAGGCCTTCACGGGCCGTGGCGTCGTCATGGGCATCATGGACATCGGCTTCGACCTGACGCACCCCAACTTCTACAATGCCGACGCCACGGCGTATCGCATCCGTTCGTTCTGGGACATGCTGTCGGCCGACACCATCGGCAGCCCGTTCTACGTCGGACGCGACTACAAAGGCGCGGAAGAGCTGCTGGCCCTCGGCCATTCGCGCGACGGCCTCGACCAGACGCACGGCACCCACACCCTGGGCATTGCCGCCGGCAGCGGCGCCGGCAGCAAGTACGTCGGCATGGCCCCTGAGAGCGACATCTGCATCGTGGCCAACGCCGTCAGCGACGACTTGGTCTACATCGACTCGGCCGACGTCTACAAATACACCTTCGCCACCGACGCACTGGGATTCAAGTATATCTTCGACTACGCCGAGAGTCAGGGCAAGCCCTGCGTCATCTCGTTCAGCGAAGGCTCCGGACAGGACTTCTGGGGCTACGACGTGCTCTACTACGAGATGCTCGACAGCCTCACGGGCCCAGGCCGCATCATCGTCTCGTCGGCCGGCAACAACGGCATCATCCCCACCTGGTTCCACAAGCCCGCGGGACAGGCCTCGGCCGGCGTCTTCATCTCCAACAACCAGCCCAGCATGATGGTGACACTCAAGGCCGACGACGACTTCGACCTCCGCTTCGTCTCATACATCGAGCGGGGCGACACGCTCACCGTCCCCATCCGCGACGTACTGGCGCAGGAGGACTCGACGCTCGCCGTGCAGCTCGTCAACATCGACGAGCAGGTGTTCGACATCCTCATCGAGGCCTACCCCTCATGCTATAACCCAGAGGAGACCTGCTACGACGTCACCGTCACGGCCGCCCAAGGCAAGGTAGGCATCGCACCGAGCATGTCGCTCGAGGCGGTCGGCGAGAAGGCCGACGTCGAGGGCTACCGCGTCACGGGCATCTTCCCGCCCAACCCCATCAACCCCAGCCTCGTCGCCGAAGCCAGCCACAGCGTGCTCTCGCCGGCCACGGCGCCATGCGTCGTCTGCGTCGGGGCATCGGGCTACAGAAGGGGCATAGAGAACTATGAAGGTAAGTGGAAACAGAACGACGGATCGTTCACGCCCTCATACCGCGGATCCTACTCTTCCATAGGACCCACCTACGACGGGCGCATCAAGCCCGATGTCCTGGCTCCGGGCACTAACGTCATCTCGTCTTACAGCAGCTATTATCTGGAGAACCATCCTAACGCCAACGACATCAACTGGGACGTCGAGCACTTCGACTTCCGCGGACGCACCTACGCATGGAATGCCAACAGCGGCACGTCGATGTCGTCGCCCGCCGTGGGCGGAGCCATCGCCCTATGGCTCCAGGCCTGCCCCACCCTCTCGCCCGACGACATCATCGGCATCTTAAGCCGCACCTGCCGCCACAACGACCCTGACCACGACTATCCCAACAACTACGACGGCTACGGCGAGATCGACGTCTATGCCGGACTGCTCGACCTGCTCGGACTCTCCGACATCAAGGCCATCTCACGTGAGCCCTCGGCAGCACAGCTGACACCCCTCGGCGAGGGCCGCTGGCGTCTCAGCCTGCCCCGAACAGCTACGGCCGACCTGCGCCTGACGGTCTACGCCCTCTCGGGGCAGATCGTCGCCCGGCAAAGCCTCGCCGGCGGTCAGCAGGAATACACCATCGACATGCCGGCATTGAAGAAGGATGCCGTCTACGCCGTACAGATGGCTGGCGACGCATCTGCCGTCGGCTCACTGCTCATCCGGCCCTGACGTCAAAAAATAAGTTTCTGGCAGGGGCGGATGCCCCAATAGCCACGATGACGCAATGAGTGCGCCGGCTAAGGCAAAAAAGAATTTCCGTAATTGACGTAAATCGCAGTGTAATTACGTCAATTACGGAAATTTCTTTCCTATCAGTCGTTTATCCGATATCTTTCCGGCTTACTGTTCAGCACTCGCCGTCGCCATAGATGAAGGCCTGCGTGGCGCCCGTGTAGTCGAAGATCTCCTCCGGGCGGAAGAAGCGTTGCAGCTCGATGGCGGCGTTCGACGTCGAGTCGCTCGCGTGGACGATGTTCTGCTGGTTGCTCACCGAGTAGTCGCCGCGGATGGTGCCCGGCGCTGCCTCGCGGCCGTTAGTGGCACCCGTCATCGTGCGCACCACCTGGACGGCGTCTACGCCCGTCAGGGCCAGCGCCACCACGGGCGAGGCCTGCATCGAGGCGGCCAGCGAGGGGAAGAAGGGACGGTCGACCAGGTGGGCATAGTGCTCACGCAGGATCTCGTCGCTCAGCTGCATCATCTTCATACCTGAGATGCGGAGGCCGCGACGCTCAAAGCGGTTCACGATTTCGCCGATCAGCTGGCGCTGCACGCAGCTGGGCTTCAGTAATACAAGTGTTGTCTCCATTCTTTTATTTTCTTTATTCATTTAGTGATTCCAAAAGACGGGATTATTCGCCGCCGAGCAGGATGCCCACCAGGGCGCTCACGTCAGCAACCGTGATTTCCTCATCACCGTTCACGTCGGCAGCCTCCATGTTGTAGTCATCCTCTGCCGTGTTCGTGCCGAGCAGGATCTTCACCAGCGCCTCCAGGTCGTCCACCGTCACCTGTCCGTCCTTGTTCACGTCGCCGGGGATAACCATGGCATCAGCAATTTCTTTGTAAAGGACGACATCCTGCTGGGAGCCTGTAGCAAGATAAGCACAGAAGCGTTCTTGGCCTGACGTTGTATTAAAGCGTAGATTCCTTTCAGAATTCCACACATTTGAAATACTACTAGTAGTAATGGCCCATTCCGTACCATTAACGTTGGTTGACGCATAATACAAATAATTATTACTCGTTGTATTTACCGGCCTAGTATATGCAAGGAAATTATTTCCATCCAACAAATACCAATTCTCATCACTCTTCTGAAGTACAATAGGAACTGCATTCTCAACATTGTTTATATCAATCTTATTATCTGAGATTTGACCTATTACGTACTTTCCGATATGCTTTTCAGTATTAATACCAGCATAAATATAAGCATCCTCGGCAACTGCATCATTATAAACGATCAGATAGCGTTTGCCTGCCTCCAGTTCGGAAGCGGATGTAACCTCTTTATAAATGCCGCTGCCGATGGTGACCTCAGCAAAGTTGAGATCTTCATTGACGGTCACGACGAGCGTGGCTGTGGCAGGCTTGTATGCCTCGTTGCCATTAAATGTAGCCGTGATGTTAGTCGTACCGACCTCAGTACCGATGACAAGTCCGCTCGCACCCCAGCTTGCGACGTTCGCATTTGTGCTGGCAAAAGTGATTTCACCCATTGCGATATCATTGGGATTAATAAATTCAGGTGCAGTAAAATCTGTATCGCCCTGCGTAATAGTCAGTGTCTCAGACGAGAAGGCTATCTCTGCATCTGCGCGGTCATCCTGCTTCACGACAATCTGACTCTGCTCATAGACAGCTATCTGCTTCGTGGTGTTATAGATAGCGGGATGAGCAGTCACCGTCACAATATCGTCGACCGTCGTCTCGAGCGTGGCCGCACTATTCTGGTCGCGCAGCACGATCTTCGCCTCACCCTGCTGGATAGTAGAGTTCTTGTTTGCAAAAGCACTGACGACGGTAGCGTTCTCGATTGTCACATAGCGCGAGATGTAGCTCTCATAGTTCTCATCCATCTGGGCCAACGTCACAACAGTAGGCGTCACTTTATTGCCTGTGGTCTTAGTATAGCCCTCGGCAAGTGTCATAGCAGTCACCTCGGGGAGATTATGATAGGGTGCATAAGTTACAGTAGCCTCACCCGTAATCTTATCACCCGCAATGAGGTCGCCGACAGCTGCCTCACCATAAAGCATCACAGCACCGCTGGCATCCTCAATATAGGCATACTTTCCATTTACGTAGGTCACGAGGGCATCCGCCAACTTCACCTTATACTCACCGGCATCAGTCAGAGCCGTCAGTGCGGCTATATTCTCTAAGGCCGCAGCTTCGCCCGTCACGTTCACCGTGATCTCAATTTCCTCGCTAGCCTCATAGTCTGCATCAGCATCCTGACGGACGATGACGGTCGTCGTGCCGGCTGCAACAGCCGTGATAACACCGTTCTCGACCTTTGCAACCGTCTCATCGGCCGACTTCCAGGTGATGTTACCCGTGGAGCTGGTCGTATAGGTGACTGTAGCCGTTGGCGTATCGGGCAAAACGAGTTCAACAGTCGTCGGACTGGTAATCGTAAAGTCCGAAGGGTGCTTAACCGAAGCCGGACCATAGGTCACGACAATCTTGCTAATACGCGTCTGGGCACTGCTATTGTCAATAATGACTGACGACGCAACGCCTTCCCATGAGACAGAAGAGCCATTGGCCTGCAAAGTGCCTGTATCAGCCTTCCCCGCTGCTAACGCAGTTGCATAGCTCTCTGAAGTGCAGGTAAAGACGATCTCCGTCATCTCGTAGCCGTCAGGAACTGCGAAGGTGAGCTGAGCACCTGTATAGACGCGAATCTCCGAAGAATTTGAAACGGGATCGTTTGAAGATGATGCCTTCAAATAATAGGCCGTAATATCGTCTGTATTAAAATCAAGCTTGAAACCTGTATCAGGGCTCGTCACAGCCGTGACATAGCCAGCATTCCAGACACCCTCGCCAGCTGCGACAACCTTAACAATGACCGTTTGCTGGCCTGCTTCATATTGAGAATCGGCTGCCTGCGAGATCGTAATAGTTGCTGTTCCTGTGGCCACGCCTGTCACTACTCCGTCCTCTACAGTCGCGACATTGGGATTGTTAGTTGACCAAGAGACATCTCCCGTCGAACTTGAACTATAGGCAATAGTTGTTGTCTCTTCCGGAGCAATAGACACTACGGAAGGCGAAGTAATTGTTAAGTCACTCTCCTTAAACTGAACGTTTGTCAAGGTTATCTCCATGGACTGCAACCTGCATGTTGCCGCAGAAGTGATGGTAAATTCCGAGATATTGCCTGTCCATGTGCCAACAGCACCACTTGTTGAATAACTACCACTTGTAACCGTTGCGTTTCCCATGGTATAATTATTGGCAGAAAAATTGAAGACAACCTTGGAAATAGTATATCCATCTTTAGTTGAAGTCACCGTCATGGCATTACCACTATAGAGACGAACTCCTGATCCCGCCGTGTAATACTTCGGAGCATTCTGGGTGTTGGTGCCTTTCGCTAATGCCAAGACAACATTTGTACCCTCTACTTCAGTAACATCAGCTGCATTTTCGTAGCCAAGCTCACTGAATGTAATAGTTTCAGTCACCTCGTCACCCCACGCCACGCTTGCCACTGCTATGAGCAGGAGCGTGCAAAAATAACGTAATTGTTTGATCATAATTGTTTTGTTATTAAATTGTTGTTGTTCCGTTATTCTTTAAGATATTAGTTATCGGGTACAATGCGGCGCGTGGCACCGTCGGGCCACGTCGTCTATACAGGTGCAAAGTTACAATTAAAAATCGAAAGTGCAAAGGGTTATGGAGAAAAAAGCAAAATATTTTTGATTCATTACATGGATCATTCTCGCAGATTACATGTAGCGCCGCAGGCAGTTTGTTTTCTCTTGTCTGCGACGCTACATATAATACACACGAATTGGACATGTAATCTGACATATAATATTTTTGATTCATTACATGGACATTCATGGATATTATATGTAGCGCCGCAGGGAAAAATTCTCTTCTCTCTCGTCTGCGACGCTACATATAATGCGCATGAATTGGACATGTAATCTGACATATAATATTTTTGAAACATTACATGGACATTCATGGATATTACATGTAGCGCCGCAGGCAGTTTGTTTTCTCTTGTCTGCGACGCTACATATAATACACATGAATTGGACATGTAATCTGACATATAATATTTTTGATTCATTACATGGACCATTCTCGCACATTACATGTAGCGCCGCAGGCAGTAATTCTCTTCTCTCTTGTCTGCGACGCTACATATAATACACATGAATTGGACATGTAATCTGACATATAATATTTTTGAAGCATTACATGGACATTCATGGATATTACATGTTGCGCCGCAGGCAAAAGAAAAAATCTTGAAGTATTTTTGGAAAGAAATTAACAACGCGGCACTCCTATCATCACCGCAGCTTTTTTTTCCCTAATTAGTGCAAATTTGTTTCTAATTACACCTCCTACGTCATCTGTACAATTCCATGATTTGTCAATTAAATTCAAATCAGATGTCAAGAAATCACAAGTCATTGATTATCAGCTATAGCAGACTTGCGTCGTAGAGAAGCGGCGCTTTTAGGCCAGAGAAGTGCCGCTTTTCCATTCGAAAAGGACCGCTTCTTGATGCGAGAAGCGGTCCTTCTCCGGTTGACGCGACACGAATGTAAAGTATATTCCAAATTCTAGGACATCACATGACCCGCAAAACCACTATCGCCTTTTATTGTCTGCGACACTACATGTAATGCGCATGAATCTGACACGAATGACTCATATAATATTTATGAACCATTCATGGCCATTCATGGATATTATATGTAGCGCCGCAGGCAGAAATGAAAAGGTATTGTCTGCGACGCTACACAAATACACATGAATTAGACACGAATGACTCATATAATATTTTTGAACCATTCATGGCCATTCATGGATATTACATGTAGCGCCGCAGGCAGAAATTCTCTTCTCTCTTGTCTGCGACGCTACATGAATACACATGAATCAGACACGAATGACTCATATAATTCTTTTGAACCATTCATGTCCATTCATGGATATTATATGTAGCGCCGCAGGCAAAAATGAAAAGGTATTGTCTGCGACACTACATGTAATGCACATGAATTAGACACGAATGACTCATATAATATTTATGAAACATTCATGGCCATTCATGAATATTAAATGTAGCGCCGCAGGCAGAAAAAGATATTATTGAAAGAAATGAGCAAGAATTAAAAATAATTTCCCTCAACAATGAGAAAGAATATTTTATTTATAATTGTTGGAAATAATTTATCCTAATTCTTGCCAATTTCTTTCTAAAAAATAGGGCATGTATTATTTTTGAATCATTACTTGGGCCATTCATGGATATTACATGTAGCGCCGCAGGCAGAAAAGCCGACACGATAGCTCACAAAAAAACAGCAGCTACGCACCGCGCGGTCGTAGCTGCTGTCTTGCTATGTGTCGTGTCAGGCACGTCGTACCTGACGTTCGGTCAAGTGATTAATATTCCTCTTCCTCGAGTTCCTCATCATCCCAGACGTTGCCGTGGCGGGATGAAGGATTCTTCTTGCCATCAGTATCGACGCCACCGTAGGTGATGTCCGTCACGTCGCCGGCACTTCTGACACCGGGATCACTGGCTGCAATCATCTGTTGCAACTCAAGGAAGGAGACCATTGAGCTTGGGGCTATATAGTTCTTTTTCATTTTCTTATTCCTCATTCTTTTAGTTAGTCAATATAGAATTTGAACTCACGATTACTTCACAACGACCTTCTTGCCGTCCTTGATGAAGATACCCTTAGCAGGCGTCTCAACACGCAGACCGTTCAGGTTGTAGTACTCACCATCAACATTGATGTTCACACCGCTGATGCCAGTAGTCTCATCGTCAAAGGACATCTTAATGCGAGCTCCTGCTTCTGCATCAAAGTATGCATCAAGCACATCATAGAATTTGAAGTATCCACGGAATGCTTTGATCTTTGTTGCACCTGTCGAATACCAGAATTTGTTTTCGCTTAGGAATACATTCTCTTCAGGAACAGTAGTAACTGCATTTGTTCCATAGAACCAGCCGCGTTCAGCTGACTTATTGCCAACTCGAATATATGGCTCCTCTTCCGGTTCGATATCAACACCTTCGACTGTAAATTCAGAAATGGGAGAGCCGACCTTTATTATGTAAGGATAGTTGGCCTCCATTTCAGTAGCCAATGCAAAATTGACAGTTATTCCTACTATAGCGTCGTTATCTTTCTCTGAGGACCAACCAGTGAACTCAGCAAGTTGCACGCCCTCACCGAATGCTTTTGCCATCTGCTCAGCATTCATAGCGAAGGGCAGGCAGATCGTACTCCACTCATTAGCATTGATGGTACGCTTAACCGCTACATTCACACCAGTAGTAGCTACAGGAAGTATGGTGGAATTCTCATCAAGGGTAACAGTATTGGTAACATTCACCTTAAAGGAAATTTCATTCTCAACGGGAATACTTCCAGGTACGAACTTTAACTTACCAGCAGGAATCGTAATTGTAAGAGAAGTTCCGATTTCAAGATCAGCAGCAGCTTTGATCTCCATAGTGCCAAGAGCAAAATCCTGATTCTGAGGGATAGCAATATCTTTTTGAGAATTAAATGCACCTATGATGGTACCATCTGTATCAATACCGAAATCGCAATATGCTGTCTTATCCCAATCAGAGTTAGGAATTACACCATTTTCAACCATGGTAATGCCTTCTGGTAATTGCATCTTCGTAAATTCTATACCAGAGAACTCATTATCACCTACATTTACAACAATTGTAAATGAAGCGGTCTGACCCGGCATGATATCAATGTCAGCAATTGAAGCAGTTTGTGCAGAAGCCATTGCACAAATGGCTGTTGCCGCTAATGTAAAAAATAGCTTTTTCATATTATACGATGTATTTAAAATTTCTTAAGAAATACTTTAATAATTCTGGTGGCATCATCTGTGGTAATATCCATATCCCCAGAAAGATCGCCTAACTCAATTTGCTCTGAAGTCAGCGTAATCTTCTTTAGGAAATGCTTGATAGCCATTGTTGCATCATCTGTAGTAACTTCATTATTACCATTGATATCACCAAACTTACCCTTAGCAGTCACACCAAGAGCCGTAGCTGTCAGGCCGTCGGTTTTAACGAACTCGACATTGCTTAATTCGATAGCGTTTGCCACGCAAGCTTCAGTAACATTGACCTTGAGAAGGAGCACGTCGCCCTTTGTGTCCGTGAAACTCTTGTTGCCGACCTTCGTCGTGCCATCCTCTTTGTAAGAGTAAGCAACGACTCTCAGCTTGCCATCAACCATGTTAGATTCCACGACCTGAGGGGCCTCAGTGTCCTGACGCTGCAGCGTGACGGCATCAGTAGCGTCCACAAGAGTCATTCCCTCAGGCAGAGCAATGTCCATCTGGAATGCGGTGTAGGCATCGGCATTCTTCAGCTGGATTCCCAGAACAGCATCGCCGGGCTTCAGAAGAGCCGTCAGATGGTCGTCTGCATTTGCACTGAGCAGGCTACCTGCGCAAAGTGCGAGTAAAAGTAATGTCTTCTTCATATAATTACTTGTTTAATGTTAATAAATTCACTAAATATGTCCATTTTAGCCGAAACACTATATATTTCTCTGCAAATTTACGAACTATTTCCTAATCTACCAAATTTTCTCGCTTATTTTTTTTGCAGATACATAAAAAAATCCCGCCGGCAAGCGGCGGGAGTCATTCCGTGTTATTTTTAGACAAGTCGTTCTTATTTCTTCGCTTCCGTGATGAGCCATCGGACGTAGTTGTCAGAAACGTTCGCGACGTCCTCCTTGTCGTATATCGTCAGCAGGGTCACTTCCACATCACTGCTCACCAATAGGTTCAGTGTAAGCACGCGCGCGCCCCCACTCTTACCTTTCCTTTTTGAGCTTATTGCCATTCGGACTTTTCGAACCCCGCCGCCAAGGTCAGAGCCTTGGAACGGATTTTCGATCAGACTTTTCTGGAAGGCCTCGAGGTCATCGGCCAACGATCTGTACTTCTTGCTAAGCCGACGGAACTGACGTTTGAACTCATCAAGGACGTGAATTTCTACATTCATTTGGATAGCTCTTGTTTTAGTTCCTGGAGGAATTCATCGACAGTCTGTAGCCTGCGGCCTGTCCGACGAGCATCGTCGTATTCATCCAGTGCCCGAGTCAATGTTTCTTTTACATAAGCCTGCTGCTGAGCTGTCTTAGTATGGTCGACAGGCTCAACGAGTTTAGAAGCCAACCACTGGCGGTCTTTCTGCGAAAGGGATAGTCCTTGCAGATATGACCAAAGGTTATTCAATGCTACTGTCGTCATATTTATGGATATTGGTTCGTGTGCAAAGATATGAATATTTTCCGAGTTAACAAAATAATTGTCAGTCTAAATAGAGAAAGGCGCAAAAAAAGAGACTCCCGCCACGGTGTGGCGGGAGTCTCTTCGAGTTATATTCAGACAAGTTGTCTCTGGTTTATTCAGCCACCGGAGCCTCTTCGGCTGCGGGAGCCTCTTCGGCTGCGGGAGCCTCCTGGGCGGGAGCCTCTGCCTTGGAGCCGGAACGGCGCGAACGGCGCGTAGCCTTCTTCTTGCCCTCGGTCTTGGCCATTTCGGGGTCGAAGTCGACGAGCTCGATGAAGCAGATGGATGCTGCATCGCCCTGACGGGTGCCGAGCTTGATGATGCGTGTGTAGCCACCGGGGCGGTCGCCGACCTTCTCGGCGATGGGGCCGAAGAGCTCCTTGATGGCCTCCTTGTTCTGGAGGTAGCTGAACACGACGCGGCGTGAGTTGGTGGAGTCGTCCTTAGCCTTCGTGATGAGGGGCTCGACGTACTTCTTGAGTTCCTTTGCCTTGGCGACGGTCGTAGTGATTCTTTTGTGCTGGATCAGCGACTTGGCCAGGTTGGCAAGCATGGCGCGGCGATGGTCAGCAGTACGACCGAGATGGTTGAATTTCTTGTTATGTCTCATTGTTGTTTTTTACTTGTTATTGGGCAATTCGTAATTCACTTACTCCTTGTCCAGTTTGTACTTGGTTATGTCGGTTCCAAACGACAGATTCAGACTCTCGAGCAAATCATCAAGCTCCGTGAGCGATTTCTTACCGAAGTTGCGGAACTTCAGGAGGTCGGTCTTGTTATACTGCACGAGATCACCGAGCGTCTCGACGTCGGCAGCCTTCAGACAGTTGAGGGCACGAACGGAGAGGTTCATGTCGACGAGCTTGGTCTTGAGCAGCTGACGCATGTGCAGCACTTCCTCATCAAACTCCTGGTTGGTCTCGTTCTCGGTGTTCTCGAGCGTGATCTTCTCGTCGGAGAAGAGCATGAAGTGATAGATGAGGATCTTGGCGGCCTCCTTGAGGGCGTCCTTCGGGTGAATGGAACCGTCCGTCGTCACTTCGAGGACGAGCTTGTCGTAGTCGGTCTTCTGCTCGACACGATAGGGCTCGACGGCGAACTTGACGTTGCGGATGGGGGTGTAGATAGAGTCGATGGGGATCACGTTGACGTCGGTGCAGAACTCGCGGTTCTCGTCCGAGGGCACATAGCCGCGACCCTTATTGATCGTCAGGTCTATCTGCATGGAAGCTTTTGAGTCGAGATGACAAATCACCAAATCGGGATTTAACACTTCAAATCCAGTCAGATACCGGCCTATGTCACCGGCTTTGAACTCGGTGGCATTCTCGACGGTGATGCTGACCTTCTCGTTCTCGAATTCTTCTACTACTTGCTTGAACCTGACTTGCTTCAGGTTCAAGATAATGTTGGTGACATCCTCCTTCACACCAGGGACCGAGGAGAACTCATGCTCAACACCGGCAATGCGGATGGTGTTGATGGCATAACCCTCGAGCGATGAAAGGAGTATGCGGCGCAGGGCATTGCCGACGGTCACGCCAAAGCCCGGCTCCAACGGACGGAACTCGAACTTGCCGAACCGGTCGTTGGCTTCCAACATTACCACTTTATCGGGTTTTTGAAATGCTAATATCGCCATTAATTTAAATGATTTTTAGTTCTTAGAGTACAACTCAACGATTAACTGCTCCTTAATGTTCTCAGGAATGTCAGCGCGCTCGGGGCGATGCAGGAACTTGCCTGCCTTCTGCTGCTCATCCCACTCGATCCAGGGGTACTTGCTGTGGTTGAATCCGGCCAGTGCATCGGCGATGACCTCGAGCGACTTCGACTTCTCGCGAACGCCGACGATCATACCGGGCTTGACAGCAAACGACGGAATGTTGACCACCTTGCCATCGACGACGATATGACGATGGCCGACGAGCTGACGGGCAGCTGCGCGGGTGGGAGCGAGGCCCAGACGGAACACCACATTGTCGAGTCGGCTCTCAAGGTTCTGGAGCAGCACCTCACCGGTGATGCCGTCAGCCTTGGCTGCCTTTTCGAAGAGGATGCGGAACTGGCGCTCAAGCACTCCGTAGGTGTACTTGGCTTTCTGCTTCTCTGCCAGCATGACAGCATACTCCGACTGCTTGCGGCGGCGGTTATTGCCATGCTGTCCAGGAGGGAAGTTTCTCCTAGACAAAACTTTGTC